>JAUWMI010000043.1 GCA_030613245.1 Candidatus Sumerlaeota bacterium | reverse complement strand
TATTCTTCCACCGTTTCTCCTGGGGGAACACCTCCGCCTCGGCGGACCACGGCCAGCACGGGTTGATTCATCGCCTGCTAATACACAAGAACGGCCGGTCGTCGGCCGGTTAGCGGATGAGCGGGGCGGCTAGCAATGAGTTATTAGCCGCTATTCGGGACAGAGTATATAGCCCTGCCTTTTGAATTTCTTGGGGGAGTCTGGCTCTTTCGTCACGTTCCCGAAGAGTTCTCTGATAATTTTTCGGCCCTGTTTGCTGATTGAGGTCTGTTCGTCTTTGACTCCGCGATCTGCCAGAAGCCATGTCTTGTAATCCATGCAATCGCCCCGCTCAAACGGTAACAACCACCCTCGAATGCCCGATGCCAGCAGACCTACTGCAAATGGCCTAAGGGAATAGCGACAAAGCAAAAAGAGTCCTGAGGAGAATCGGCCCTCGTTAATGGCAGGTGTAAACAGATCTAACAGAACGTCCTTGGCGGAAGTCATGATGTAGAAGGCAGCACCTGCCTGCAAGGTCATGATCCCTATCTCCTTGATCGCGCATTGTGTGCAACAATCGGGAGTGTCCGGGATTGGCGAATGCAACAGGCACTCCAGGTAATGGCAGTCATGGTTCGCACGTCCTGAGGGGCAAGGTGGATCTATCGGCTTTAAGCAGAAGCCGACCCCAACGATGGATCGCCGGCCTCCAAGGCTTCGGTCAGGCTCCTCGTCGGACGTTGTGATGATGTCGCCCGAGAAGTCGCGATGGCCGTAATAGAGCAAAGCCTTCGCTGTTCTTACAGGATGCGGCACAGCTACACGCCTGAAGAATTGCCATCCGTACTCTCTGAAAACACTTTGCAGACAGAAGTTCAGCATCTTGCTTTAGCTCCCAGTCACCTTCAACCAGGAATTCTTTCAAACCTCTAGAGATGCTCTTTAAAGTGTTGTCCTCATCATCCCCCTCACCCTACCCTCTCCCACAAGGGGAGAGGATTCGAAGGAGACAAAACTTTCTGAAACCACTATAACGTCCGCGTTCCACTGAAAGAAACGCAGCACCGGATTGTGCGTTTTTGCGCTGCGCGTTTACAGCAAGATGGCCCCGAGGAAGGCGGGGACTACCAGCAGCGTGGCATTGTCCCATCCGTGGGGCGAGATTGCCTCGACCAGTGTCGAAATAGCGGATATCAGCACAACTATAAGCAATGATCTCCCGGACAGCTCAAACTGATGTGAAAGGGCAAACCATAGAGTCAAAGCCAGTACCGACGCGATGAAAACGGCGCAAGAACCTTCCAGACTCCTGGTTGCCCTGACTCCACTGATGGCCGGTACTTTGTACTCGTGCTTACCGAAGCGTGTCCCAATCGGTTCTGCAACAGCGTCCCCAAACCCGGTCACAAGATAGCCGAAGACGGCAGTGGCGGGAAAGAAAATGTTGCTCAGCAGACCTCCTATAAGCGTCGCGAAGTAGGCTATGACTATATAATACGTGTGCCTTGGCGCATCCTTCTCCCGGGCCATTGCCTCATACATGACGTGGCCCTTGCCCCTTAGAAGCGCATACGCGATAACCAAACTCGTCATGCCACCAAACAGGCATACGCCGGGAGTTCCCCATAACCAGTGGACTACCACGACTGTGCCAAAGATGAGAAAATGAAAAACCTTCCGTGTGTACCCGGTCTTGAACTTCCTGCGTGTTTTCAAAAGTCCGGCAAAAATCAGGCATGCTGCAGCCCATGCCAATGCCACCGGGCCTGCAACGGCGAGAGTAGTCGCGTCAGGAACGTTCGCGACAAAGAAACGCACGATATCCTCAGCATATAAAGTCATGGATTGTCCATCCGAGCAGATCAGCGCCGGGAACACTCCCCATGCCGTCACTTCCGCGCCGACCAGTCCAGGTTACGAGTCGAATACATCACGATTCCCAATACGATGAGAAGACCTGCCGTTCCGAACAGCAAGGAGTAGTTCTGCAACTGGAGCGCCACGTACAGATACGCGTAGATAATGAGCAATGCCGCCGCAATAATTACAGTTCGCCTTCCACTCCCGAGCACTTTGAGACTGTAAAGGATGATGAGGAGCGCGGCCTGCCGTGTCTTCTCCGTCCGGTGGTTATGATTCCCCTGCCAAACTTCCCCACCAATCTACTTTTGGCTACGGTACAGTTGCTTGATCTCGCTTTTTGATAGTGCGTGGTTCAAGACCATTACTTCGTCAATAAGTCCGACCCAGCCTTGGACTCCGTGTATGGCGCCAATTTGAGTGGGCATATCCCTATCATAGGAAATCGAGAAGTGGTCTGGGTATTCCTGGCTATCAATGACAATGCCATCCAAGTATACTTTGTAAGAGCTATTGGTTGGACCAGACTCCAGCGTAATGGTGAGCATTTGCCAGGAGCCTGGATTAACATCGACACCGTGGCCGTAACGGGTAGTGATTCTTACGCCCTTATTCGTATCAGTAAGTCCGAAATCCTCAAATCCTGCAGTATTAATCCGAGTGGTTGTGGGATCCTTGCCGCCACGTTCGTCACCGGAAGCAATAATCTGCCCACCTTGTCCCGGAGGCAGGTGGCAGTTAAACCAAGCATTGATTGTAGTGTCAGTGCAGCTATCAAGAAATCGTTTGTTTTCTAAGGCAATGTGGGCTCGCCCGTCGAACTCATACGCTCCACCAACCTTGCCTTTATTTGTCCATTTTGCGCCATGGACCTCGCCATGATTCCCCCGTCCGCTCAGGTCAGTTACTTTGCCGCCTTCGTCCTTGTCGAACGAGTAGTAAAGAACAAGACATTGGTCGGTTTTACCTGTTGGATAAACATAGACGGTCCTCACATGGGGAACTTTGAATAATACCTCCCCGAAGACTGTTTGAAGTTCTATCGACTCGAGGTTCAGAGCCCCCGTCAGTTTGTCCCCATTACGCAGTTCAAAGGATGCTGTTTCGTGACCGTTTTCGATCTTAATACTCGCGATTTCTTCCAAGGGGATGTCCATCTTCGCGTAGGACGTTTGGACGGGAACTGACTTAATTCTCGGGATGCCTCTGATGTGCGAACCATCAAAAAGGTCAAGCGCGAGACACAACTGAGAGTTCTCTTGTGGTTGCTCAGCAGCAACCGTGCTAACAAGAATAGTGACGAAAAGAGAGACTGCGAATTGGGTTAGTTTCCTTGCGCGCATGATTATTCCTCCTTTCTATGTCGGTCCAACAATAATTAGACTGATCCGCATAAGATGCGGAATTCTGATTTCCTGTTCATCTAAGACACCGTCGGTTCTCCGGCAAAATTAATCATAATCTTAGTTTTTCCTTACGCTTGTCCCTAACAAGCGCTTTACATTACCAAGTAAACATGCAAAAAAAGACCCCTCTTACGCCGGCGCCCAGCCTTGCGCTCTGGTTTTGTCGCGGGCCGGCGCCTCTTTGTTCGCATGGGCGGCGTCCTTTACGACTTTTTCCAGTTCGTGAAGGTACGCTTCAAAACGCCTGAGTCCTGCCGGCGTGATGCGACACAAGGTCTGGGGCCGTTTGCGATGATATCCCTTCCACACCTCGACCAGGCCAGCCTTCTCCAGGGCCTGAATGTGGCGGCTCAGGTTTCCATCGCTCAAGGAGCAAAGGTTCTTCAGTTGGTTGAATAAAAGCCCTTCCCGGTGGGTCGAAAGGGAAGTCAGAATTCCCAGCCTCGCTTTTTCGTGCATGATGCGGTCAAGGCCCTCGTAGGCGTATCGACCGGATTCCTTTTTATTCTTGTCCTTGCGAGTCATTGCGTCTCCTTTCCAGGTTCCAATAGAGGATCAAGCCGCTGAGGATCTGACCGACTCCGAAAGGGATTCCTATTTCCCAAGGCGAAAGGCTTACGAGATCGAGATCGACGGCCCTTCGCAACAGTACGCAACCGCACAGGATATAGAAAAGGGCCACCCAGCCGATCATCCTCGGCAGGAACGGTTTGGACGCGGACAATCCGAGTCCATATAGCAAAGCCCAGATTCCCGGAAGAAAAGAAATTAGACGCCTATCTTCCGGGACAAGAAAAGCGAGGGTCAGGATGAGGCCGACCGCCAGGCTTGGGGCTAACTGCCCAACGACCACGGCCGTTCTTCGTCTAACATGAGGGTCCTCTTCCCGGAGGTAGCCGTAAATCACTCTTCCCCCAATGATGAGAAACGCCGCAACTGCGACTATGGTCCAATATAGGACGAAAACCCGTGGATCGACACCTCTGGCGATAAAGGGCTGAATCCACGCCGCGACAATAGCCAGGACGCCCGATAGAACCGCCGGAACAGCTCGATAACCGCGATACATCTGGCTCTTTGCCAGATGCTCGTGGATTTCTGAAATCTGCTCCAAAGCTTTATCGATCCGCATAAGACCACCTCTCCAACGCTTTTCTGGACGAATCTAGAAAAAGTATATCCATTCACTTTGCAATGTCAAGTACTTTTTTATGCACGGCAAGATACTAGCCTCATCGCCTGCTAATACACAAAAAAAAGGGCCGGTCGTCGGCCGCTTAGTCAGAGAAGCGTTCCTGCAATGAGAGCAACCGAGCCCGCTACATTCTCCCTCGCACGGTTTCCACCCAGTGGATGGGCTGAATTCCGGTCGCGTCGCGAATCTGATGACGGCAGCTGAACCCACAGGCAACCACCGAGGTTTCCTCATCTGCACTTCGGATTGCGGGAAACAACCGGTCTTCTCCAATCTGGAGGGAGAGATCGTAGTGCTCCCTCTCGTAGCCGAACGAACCCGCCATGCCACAGCAACCGCAATCTATTTCTCCTACTGAAAGATCCGGGACCCTAGCCAGCACCTTGTTCATTGCGGTTGTACCATAAAGGGACTTTTGATGGCAGTGCCCGTGGATCAGAATCTTTTTCAACGGTGAGGTAAAATCGCAATTCAGTTTTCCTGATTGAATCTCACCGGCCAAAAAGACATCGATCATCATAACATTCTCGGAGATTCTACGGCCAAGGGCCTCGTCGTCAATCAAGTCTGGCAAATCATCGGTTAAGGCAGAAGCGCAACTTGGTTCACAGACCACAACTTTCATTCCCTGCTGAATATATTCATCTAGAGCTCGCAGGGTTTTCTCACCCTCTCGCTTCGCGTCCCGCAAGAACCCATGAGAGATCTGGGGACGCTGACAACATCCCGCCCGGGCCAGGATCACTTCGTATCCACAGGACTCCAGCAGTTGAATGGCGGATATTCCGACATTTGGCTCATAGTAATGAATATATGTATCATCAAATAGTACAACCTTGTTGCCGATGTTCGAATTCTGCTTTGGATGGTTCCTAAACCAGCGATGAAACGGCTTGCTTGCATAATCCGGAAGGCATCTCCGACGATCGATCCCTGCTAATTTCTCGAGCGTTACGCGGAACAATAGCGTTTTCTGAATCCAATTTACCAGGGGAGCTTTCCAACCGGAGAAAAAACTCGCCATCTGGATGGATCTCCGAAGAAAGTGATCGCGAAGCGAGAGCCCGTGGCGGTCGTGATAGATTTGAAGGAATTCGCTTTTCAGCCTTGCCAGATCGACATTGCTGGGGCATTCAGATTTACACGATTTACAGGACAGACAGAGATCCAAAATATCGAACAACCTTTTGTCTGTTAAACCGCCAGGACCCAGTTGACCTGACATCGCTAACCGCAGGGCATTCGCCCGACCCCGAGTGGAGTGTTCCTCGTCCTGGGTGGCACGGTAGCTCGGACACATCGTTCCAATCAGAGTTTGCCGGCAGGTACCAATTCCCGTGCAGATCTCTACTGCGGAGGCAAAACTACCGTCTTCTCGATAATGATATTCGGTGGGAAAGGAGGGGGTCTGGTAGGCAGTCCCGTACCGGAGGTGTTGATCCATTGGGGGGGATTCCACGATATTGCCGGGATTCATTAAGCCGGCAGGATCAAAGAGTCGTTTCACTTCCTTGAAAGCCCCATATAGCTGAGAGCCAAAGAATCTTTCCATGAAGGAGCTGCGGACCCGCCCGTCGCCATGTTCGCCGCTCCAGGAACCGCCGTACGACTTAACCAGCTCAAACGTTTCGTTTGCAATAGCTTTCATTCTCTCGATGTCGCTTTGCCTCTTCAGATCGAGAATCGGACGGACGTGGATCACACCAACGCTTGTGTGCGCATACATGGCTACTTCGGTCTGATGTTTTTTGCAGATGTCGAGAACCTGATCAATGTATTCCGGTAACACCTCCACTGGCACGCAGGCGTCTTCGATGAAAGGAATCGGTCTGCGGTTTCCTTTTATGCCGAGCATGAGTCCCAAGCCGTTCTGCCTGACGGTCCAGACCTGGTTCTGATCCTCTGGAGTGAGCTGGATAGGGTAAGCGTAGCCAAGTCCCTGACTCCGAATATCCGAGATCATCGTTCTCACTTTGTCCTCAGCTTCTTCGGGAGAGTCCCCGAAAAACTCTACAAACAGGATGGCCCCGGGATCTCCTTCGATGAAGTCGCACAAGGGAGCGATAGATAAATTCTTCCGTGCCAGTTCGATTACAATCTGATCAAAGATCTCCACGGCGGAAGGTTTGTGGGCCAGTATCGGAGCAACCGCCTGGATACTTTCCTGAAGACTGGCGAAGTGTACAACACACAGCGCAGTATGCTTCGGCAAAGGCTCCAGATTGATCCTGGCCTCAAGTAGGGTTCCCAAAGTCCCCTCGCTGCCCGCAATTAGTTTGGAGAGATTCCATTGATCGGTGTGAATGAATTCATCCAGATTATAGCCGCCCACGCGACGCATTACTTTGGGATACCTCGCTTCGATTTCCTCTCGGTTAGCCTCGATGATCTGGCGAAAGCCACCGAGGATCTCTGCTTTCCGGCCCTTGGAAACCATCTCGCGCGTGTATTGTTCCGCGGTGAGTTCTTTGAACTCCAGGATCTCTCCGTCAGGCAGCAGGACTTTCGTCTCCAGCACATGGTCCACGGTTTTGCCGTAGATAATGCTCTTGGTACCCGAGGAGTTGTTTCCGATCATGCCACCTACCGTGGCCCGGCTGGAGGTGGCTGGATCAGGTGCGAAATGCAGGCCATGCCTGGCAAGGGCAGCGTTGAGATTGTCCCGGACGATTCCCGGCTGGACCCGGACCCACTTCTGCTCCACATTTACTTCAAGGATCTGGTTCATGGTTTTGGAGAAATCGATCACCATCGCTTTTCCCACAACCTGCCCTCCCAAACTGGTCCCGCCTCCTCGGGGGAGGATGCTCACCTTGTATTCGGCTGCGGTCTCTACGGCTGCTTTGACATCGGCTTCATCCAGTGGCAAGACTACGACTACGGGTTGGGCCTGATAGATGCTGCCATCTGTGGAATAGAGCCCCCGAGCGAAGGCGTCAAAGGAAACCTGACCTCGAACCCGGGCCTTCAGATTCTTTTCGAACGATTTTAGTTTTGAGGATTCCATCGGAATTACTCCAAGAACTTGCGATTCGACTGCTGATTTCTCAGGGGAAGTCACCGATCTACAGCAAAGCCCCTAAGAGACACTATCAAAATGAAATTCTAACCACAACGACACAACGTACACAACGGGAATAGGGGCGACCCGCCGGATCGCCCCAACATTCTTAATGCGCCTAAGGCGCAACCGCGTCGTGCCGTGGTGGTTTGATAGTTCTTTTTGTTAGGTGCTCTAAGGATGTTCCGTGATGAGCACCACGTCACTCAGATTCTTCAATCAACCGCGTTTGATCTTCTTTAATGCGGACAGTAACATGTTGATATGGTTCTCTGTACTGCTGCATCCCATCAGGCCGATTCGCCAAGCCTTACCGGCAAATTCACCCAGCCCTGCGCCGATTTCAATGTTGTAGTCGTTCAGCAGCTGAGAACGTACGCTTGCGTCTTCCATCCCTTTGGGGAGCTTGACCGTGTTAAGTTGTGGCAGGCGATACTCTGGTGCCACGATGAACTCGCAGCCCAACTCCTCCAGACCATCTCGCAACAGCTCGTGATTTCTGCGATGGCGTGCAAAGCGTGCTTCCAATCCCTCCTCCAGTACCAGCCGCAGTGCCTCCCGGAGTGCATACACTGAGGAAATCGGTGCGGTGTGATGATAAGCCCTTTTTGCGCCTTCCCAGTAGCTGCGCAGCAAACCGATATCCAAAAACCAGCTTTGTACTTTAGTCTTTCTACGGTTTACTACTTCCACTGCTCGCGCGTTAAAGGAGACTGGGGATAAACCCGGCGGCGCACTGAGGCATTTCTGGGTACCGCTATAGATGGCATCAATGCCCCAATCGTCCACCCGCACGTCGACGCCTCCTAGGGAAGTGACGGCGTCCACGACGAAGAGCGGCCCCGCATCATGGACGAGTTTGCCGATTTCGTCCAGGGGTTGGAGCACCCCCGTCGACGTTTCAGCGTGAACGATGGCGACCAGCTTCGGGCTGCCCTGTTCCAGAGCACTTTTCACTTGCGCTGGGTCGATCGCGGTCCCCCAAGCGGCGTCAATTCGACGCAGCTTTGCACCGCAGCGTTCCACGATATCGCTCATCCGATTGCCGAACACGCCATTAACACAAACGAGTGCCTCATCGCCTGGCTCCAGCAAGTTCACCAGACAAGCTTCCATGCCCGCGCTCCCCGGCGCCGAGACAGCAAAGGTCATCTCGTTCTTGGTGCGAAACACCTCCCGGAGCATCGCCTTGACTTCGTCCATCATGACGATGAACTGTGGATCCAGATGGCCGATGAGCGGCGTGGCCATCGCCTTCAGCACCCTTGAATGTACATCACTCGGTCCAGGCCCCATCAAGAACCGCGGAATTGGGTTAAGTTCTGTTGCTAGTGGCATAGAATCCTCCTCATTCTATTCTGTCTTTCGCTTCTCCAGAAGCAATAATATTAACTTTTAATGAATAGCTTCAAGGGAGTCAAGCTTGGGTCGAGGCTGCGGGGATCTAGGAGAGGCAGTAAGGGCAGGTATTAAACCTGCCCCTACGAGTTAAATTGTCAACAGTGATCGGCGGTCAGGCTGAGAGCAGAGCCATGAAGGTCTCGAGCCGCAGTCGCGTCCGGGCGTCCAGAGGAATCGGGCGATCTCCTTCGATTGTGAGGATCGGAATTGGATCGCGTCGTGACTCTGAAACGAACAGGTGCTGGCGAAAAATGAGGTCTTCGATCTGGCGATGGCAAAACGCCTGGGTGTAGTGGATAATGCCCTGAACGTGTCGCCGGGTGATTTCCGTCTGAATATCGCGGATGCGCGCGAAGATATCGTAAGGGTAGGTGTAGCGAAGGTATTGCTCGACGAGGTCGTCGCAGTTGAAGGGCATACTGAATTGGCGCTGGACTTCGTTGAACACTATGTGAATTCCATTGGCTTCGAGATAGTCGTAGAAGTCGGTGAAGATCGGGGGAATGCCGATGTAGCCCAAACGGAACTGTGCCGTGACGGGCTTGCGCTTTCGTGCGTCATTGAGAAAACGCTGCAGCGCATCGTAGTACGCATCAGGGTCGCCGTTAAAATCGCTGCTGCTGATAAGCCACTGGTGATTTTCCTTACCCGAGACCACGCCATCCTCCCATGTTAGCCTGTCCAGCTCTTGTAGAGCCTGGCGGATAGGCCTCAGCGTCCGCATGGTATCGTTGACATGATCCCAGCTTGTTCCTAGCTTCTGTATCAACCGCTCCATTTCAATACGCAGCTGTTGAGGATCGCGATTGTACGGATAGCTAAAAGGAATTACCGGAATTTCTCCTGTGGTGGGGGCGTATTGCAATACGCCCCTACAAGAAGAATTCTCGGGCGGCTGAGAACTTGTTGCGCACTCCGCGTGACCCTGGGCAGATGGAGAACACCGCGGGAGCGAAGGGGCGAGCTGGAAGGTTTCCATCATTGAAATGGTATTGCTGCAATCGCCCTGCGTGACGACAATCACCGCATCAACGGGGTGGCGCTCAATCACAAGGCCATAAATCCCTTTGATCCACCCGCACAGCGAACGCGGATAGCCGTGCTCCTCAGCCACGTTGACCCAGTGGTTCGGATCATCGCAAGTGATGAATACGTTGTTCAAGTCAACGGGAATGTCGCCCGCAGCGAGGATGATTTCAACCGGGACAGTTGTGGTGATGCCGATTTTTCGTTTCATTGATATGTTGTCCGATCAAGCATAACAATAGGTGCGTATGAATGATTTGTTACTGATTGTAGGGGCGTTCGATTGAACGTCCCTATTCTGGCTGCGGTTCAATTAGTTATCACAATGCATGTTTCCCGATCAAGCATAACAATGGACGCGTATAGGCGATTGGTTATGGATTGTATGGGCAGTTACGCCTGAGGCGCACAAGTCATGAACTGCTGCTAGTTTTTGACCTGTTCGTAAGCGGTTTGTCCAGAATCCAATGTTAGGCGTTTTAATGGACTGAAGGTACACTCATGCGGAGTAGATATGCGGGAGGCGCAGCCCACAGAAAACTTTGGCTTCTTAAGCAAAATAGGGATTGACTAACCGATACCACTCACGCTAGATTTTATTAGCTGGTTAATTAGATGAACTCCGTTTTCTGGAGGGCAACGAAAGGAGATGAACCGGCTCGAGTTTTTGTAATGTCCAAAGGGGGGTATGAACATGAGACGATTAGCGCTTATTGTGCTGGCATTGATGGTTTGTTCAATTGCTTCGGCAGTTCCCATCAATCCCACGATTGACTGGTATACGTCACAGACTCCCTACCGTCATTACAACACTGCGTACAATCCATCCACTGGGCACATCATCACGAATAACAGATATTTCAGCACTTTCGAAAAGGCTATAGGATACAACCCGCAACTTAGTATTTGGAGTTCCGCTGACGGCTCGTACATCAAAGGCACTGCCTTCGCTGATGGGAGCAGCCCATTCAGTCTCACATGCACGACTGACGGCGTACTGTATGGGGCCGATCTCAGCATTGGTGAGGTTGTTCAGATGTGGGCTGATGAGAACACCAGTCCGGGTGTGCTTATGCCGGCTCCAGGGCTTTCGTTCAGCCGTGGCGCCAATGTGCGTGGCACCAGCACCAGTCCTACACTGTACATGGCTTGTGGTAGCAGTGACCTTGACAAGGGCCAGATACTGCAGCTAGACGCCACATTGACCACCTGGAGTGTGGTGAGCACGATTCCCGCACCTTTCTGCAAAGCGGGCATCGCTGTTAGGGATAGAGACACACTCCTCGGCATGGGGCCCTGGATGGACGACGGCGACACGAGTCCGGCTCTGGGATTTCCGGATGTCCGTAGGAATAGGAATCCTGGTAGCTGGGCGTACGCCAACTGGGTGCGTGACGACGTGTTCAACCCGGAAGATGCTACCGTGGGTGGCTGGTCTAACACCATAGGTGGCGACTATGCTGACGGACTCTACTGGGTTCTCTTGTACTGGGATGCAAGGATTGTCGCATACGATGCAGTGCATGGTACGATCCTCGCCAGCATGCCCGTTCCGACATGGGGGTACCTGTCATGGGGTAAGCCCGCGATTCTCTATTACGGCGGTCTTATTACCGAGGAAGGCGGCGCACCCAACAACACCGTTTACTGGGGTTCCCGGCTGTATAATGCTGGTTATAATGGCGCGCTTGGCAAGCTGACCTACACTGAGCCGAAGCCGGTGATCAACGAGGTTGACTACGATCAGGCGGGCAGCCCGGACACTGCGGAATTTGTGGAGATCTGGGGCGTGCCAGGCACCGACATCTCGAGCTACACCCTGTCGGTTGTCAATGGTGCCGATGGATCGGAGACGGCGGTAGCCACGATCCCGCCGGGAACGACAATTCCCGACGACGCATTTTACGTGATTGGCATGGCTGGTGTGCCCAATGTTGACTTGGTTGTGGGCGAGAGCTTGCAGAATGGTGCGCCGGATGCCGTAGTGCTGAGGGATTATCCAGGTGGCACGGTGATTGACGCGCTGGGCTACGAGATGGGTGGCTCTGGTGGAGCTGCGTCGCTTCCGGCATGGTCGTACGAAGACGCTGGTTACAAAAGTGGCGACAACTTCGGCTCGAAGTTTTCGCTCGGGAGAAAGGCTGATGCGGTTGACACGGATAATAACCAGGTGGACTTCGATGTGATGTGGCCCACGCCGGGCGAGAAGAACAGGCAGTTCACCCTCTGGTCTTCCGAAATGCCGTATGTTGATAGCTTCCCGGCTGCAGGACCTGAGCTGCCGTGGAAAAGCGACTTTTTCCCTATTCGTTCGATTGATCCAGATTCTGTCGGCGCGCCCGATTCGCCTGAGGATTCCTGGTGGTGGTATTGGTGGTGGCCGTCCCCATCAGCCGATTCAGTTGGTCGGTGCGATGATCCGGCTGGTGGTGGCCAGATAAATCTCCTCGGCGATCATAACTTTGCGCAGCGCAACATCAATATCCAGGCCTGGGTCTACACGGGTGTTGAGCTCGAGTCAATCGGCTTGTTCGTCCGTGGTGTTGGTGATACCGGATGGCGGGCTACAACGCGATCCGCAGGCAGCAGCTCAGGGTATGAGAATTGCTATGCCATTGAATGGTACGATGATGGCACGAGCACTTGTCTGCGAGCGATCAAGATGCTAGTTGCTGATGATAGCCTGACCTACTTTGCGGCCGACTCTACAGGCTACAATGCCCCCGGTTGGCATCATCTGCGCATCTTCGCCAACGGCACGTACGTGATAACCTACGTCGACAGTGTGAAATTCTCGGAGGTCACCGATACCGATATTACGAGCGGCTATGTTGGGATAGGCTTCAGAGAGGCGCGCCCTGGTGCTGCCCTGGTTGGCGGATTAGTGGACAGCATCATCATTGATAACAATTTCTCTTATGGGCACAATGAGATGATTGATTGGGATCTCTACTGAGGCTGCCTGGCATAGTAATTCTGAGGGGTAAATAAGGTAATCTTATTTACCCCTTTTTTTATTCCGCTTCCGCTTACATTGCTAAACTGTCTAATTGCTTAATTGCTAGACAGTGATGAAGAAATACCTTGAATTGAAAGACATTGCTGCCAGGATTCTATTGCGATGCGTTGTTTCGTAAATGAACAGCACAGCCGCGGGATTTTTATGGCGGAATGAGCCTCGTGGCCACGATAATGCTCGACGCAGTTCACGACTTGTGCGCCTCAGGCGTAACTGCCCTTACGAAAAAAAGGGACTTGACAGGGAGACCGCGATGTTATAAAAAAGAGTACTTCTTTGACAAGAGCACTTCTTTGACAAACAAGAGTTCGGAAATTTATTTTCGAAAGCTCTTATCAAGAGTGGCAGAGGGACGGGCCCGGTGAAGCCACGGCAACCGGTCTGAGCAAGACGTCAGGTGCCAATTCCTGCGGACCATGTTCAGGTCCGAAAGATGAGAGTAAATGCTGCACGCAAGCCCTTTCTTAGCCGGAAAGGGTATTTTTTTGCTCTCCTTGCCTCAGGATATACCTGACTCTGATTTGAAGAGGCGTTAAATTTAACGCCCCTACTCAGATTGCTTCTGGTTTTCCCAGCGGTTTTCGTTTTCTGCTCACTTCATCCATGTCTGTTGGCAGACAGGTCTCAGAACACTGGAGGAGGAACTTATGGCAAAGACGTACGCAGAGATTAACGAGAAGATTCGTAAAGGCAAGGCAGTCGTTGTCACGGCGGAGGAGATTATTGACATCGTGGATCAGAAAGGTGCGAAGAAAGCCGCCGAAGAGGTGGATGTCGTCACCACCGGAACCTTTGGACCGATGTGTTCATCAGGAGCGTTTTTGAATATCGGCCACACGAAACCTCGGCTGAAGATCCAGAAGGCATGGCTGAATGAGGTGATGGCGTGCTGCGGACTGGCGGCTGTGGATATGTACATTGGATGCACCGAATCCCCTGTAGAAGATCCGTTGAATAAAGTATTTCCCGGCAACTTCTCGTACGGTGGTGGGCATGTGATCCACGACCTAGTGGCGGGCAAGGACATTCGTCTGCAGGCTGAAGCCTACGGAACGGATTGCTATCCGCGTAAGAAGCTGGATAGCTGGCTCAACATTAAGGATCTAAACGAAGCGTTTCTGTTTAATCCGCGCAATGCTTATCAGAACTATAACGTGGCGGTGAATGCGAGCAACGACCGCACAATCTATACCTACCTCGGTGTGCTGAGGCCCAATTTTGGCAATGCTAACTACTGCAGCGCCGGGCAGCTTAGCCCCTTGCTGAATGATCCACTGTTTAAGACCATTGGGATTGGCACGCGAATTTTTCTCGGTGGCGGCACGGGATACGTTGTCTGGCAAGGGACGCAGCATAATCCAGAAGTGCCGCGGTCGGAGAATGGCTGTGTGCGCATGCCGGGCGGAACAATTTCGGTGCTTGGGGATCTTAAGCAGATGAAGCCTGAGTGGCTCATGGGTGCGAGTTTCATTGGCTATGGATGTACGTTGATCGTAGGCCTGGGAATTCCCATTCCGATTCTCAACGAGGAGATTGTGCGCTATACTGCGATTCGCGACGAGGAGATTTATGCTCCAATTATGGATTATAGTATTGCGTATCCACAGCGCGAACCCAAAACGCTGGGTGAGGTGAATTATAAGGAGCTGAAGACCGGCAAGATTACAATTAATGGGAAAACCGTTCCAACGGGGCCGCTTTCAAGTTATCCCAAGGCGCGGAAAGTCGCGTTGGCACTCAAGGAAAGGATTCAAAAAGGCAAGTTTTTGCTGGGCGAGCCCGTGCAATTGCTTCCATCCGTTGGAAGTGGATATACGTTTAAAGGTTTTGTGGAGCGTCCGGTAAACAAGGTGGAGCAGTAGGGGCGATTCGCGAACCGCCCGTACATCTTAGGCGGAAAAGAAGGAGTATCTCTGGCCATGATATCACGACGCCTGGTTCTACATTTTCCACTGGCAATTATTGATAAGCCGATTATCTGTCAGATGGTGAAGGATTACGGAATTACATTCAACATTCTCAAGGCGAACATTATACCGAACAAAGAAGGATTGCTGATTCTCGAAGTGAGCGGGAAAGAGAAAGATGTCGAGAGCGCACTTGAATACCTTAACAGGTTAAACGTCCAGATTGACCCGCTGGCGCAGGATATCAAGCGCAATGATGAGAAATGCACGCACTGCGGCGTCTGCACAGTGTTTTGTCCGACAGAGGCGCTGGCGATTGACCGCGCTACAATGGAAGTAGACTACGATGCCGGGAAGTGCATTGCCTGCGAGGCGTGCGTGAAGGTTTGCCCTACGCAGGCGATTGAAGTCTATTTTTGATGCATCTCGCCTTCGCGCCAAATGCGGTAATTGACCGTGCCACCAACGTAGGGGCAATTACACCTGAGGCGCACAAGTCATGAATTGCCTCTACAAAATGACAAAATAGCGATAGGGACGGATTAGTGAATTTTCAATAATTGTTCGGGTGTTTGTAGGGACACGCTGCAGCGTGCCCCTACTCTGCGCCGGGTTTAACCAGCTCAACTGCCCCCCACACGCCAAGGCGATCGTCCATAATAATTACCACTCCCTGAATTCGTTCAATCGTCTCTGCAAAAGCCAGGGTCGGCTCAATATCCGCTTCAGTTTTCACTCGATTGCAGAGCGCCGTGGCAGCTGCATCCGCAAGTGTGGTGGAGGATGAAATGACCATTACCGCGTCAGCCCGTCCAAAACTGAGCGAGTGGCCAACAGTTCCGGATGACGTACAGACCCCAAGACCCTTAGGCATGGGGTCTACCCGTATTCCTACCTTCATTGATAGGGGGGAATTCCCTGCATAAATCAAGACTGTGCGCGCCATGACGGAGCGCAGGAAAATGTCGCCGCCATTCTCGACAATGACTTCCGGCGAACGGTCGAAGGGGGCCAGCCTTGCCTCGAGCAGCGCACGGCCAACGTGTTCCGCAATGGTTCCAGCCACTGCAGCCATTGGGCCGACGCCCACGGACGCGCTGGCCTCAATCATGGTGCGCACCAATGGAGGGGTATCAGGCGTGAGCGGCAGCGGTTTGAGAGAAGTCTGAAATTCGGGATGGGCGTGGATGTAGGTTTGAATAATCTGGCGTGCCTGACTTGCTGCAGTGCTCGCCTCGTTGAGTAAGGGCAGATTATAATCTGCCCCTACGGAAATGTACAGGTCAGTCTCCTCAATTCGAACAGTGAATCTCTTGAGGTTCTTCGCCTGGACGAAATTACGATAGGTACGTGGTTCGTACATGTCGGTCATCCTGATATAGGGGCAATTCATGAATTGCCCCTACAAAAGATTAAAGAAGTGGATGATAGGGTAAGTCAACTGGAATATCAGGAGGGACAGGCGCTTTAAAAGGGCGTTTAATTAAACGCCCCTACAATTGATGAATGTGAAGGCCAATCAATGCTATTAAAACCACCCATTATGGAATCCCAGGAACCAAATTTTTTTGTAGGGGCGTATTGCAATACGCCCTTACCATTATTTGCGGTTGACTCAGCCGCTTCGTTTCGTTATCAGAAGATGCAAAAGCCAAAGTGAAGCAAGTCGCCATGATAATAGCAGTGAGGAACAGCAAATGACTGAGGTCCTGGGCGCATACATTGGATTATTACTCCTGGCATGTCTGGTAGCCATAGCTGTCAAGATAGTACGGCTGCCATACACGATTGCGCTGGTGATCGTTGGTCTGGTGATTGCCGTCACCAAGATTGGTCCCGAGCCGGAGAAGATCGGTATCACGAAGGAAATGATCTTCGTACTCCTGTTGCCTCCGTTGCTGTTCCAGGGGAGCCTGCAACTCGATCTTCAGCATTTGCGTGAGAATTTCCGACCGATCAGCATACTGGCCATATTTGGCGTGGTAGTTTCAACAATTGTGATTGGTGTGATGTTGAGTGCGATCTGGTCGGTTCCGTTAATATTTGGCCTGCTTTTTGGTGCACTGATCTCGCCCACGGATCCGATCTCCGTACTGGCAATTTTTGGAAAAATGGGTGTAGGCCGGAGGCTGCGTACGATTGTAGAAGGCGAAAGCCTGTTCAACGACGGCACGGGTGTGGTGGTGTTTGGTATTATTGTAGGGATACTCACAGGGCACCATGAATTTCATGTGTCGGGAGCGATTGCTGAATTCGTCTGGGTATCGTTCGGCGGGGCGGTGGTTGGTGCGGCATTAGGATATTTGGCGTATGCGATTCTGAAACGAATTGACGATCACCTACTGGAGGTTTCAATCACAGTTGTGCTGGCCTATGGTGCGTTCTGGGTAGGGGAGATGCTCCACGTCTCCGGTATAATTGCAGTAGTAATGGCAGGATTGATCATTGGAAACTATGGGACGCTGTTTTCGATGTCCAAAAAGACGCGCGTTACGGTACTGACTTTCTGGGAGGCTGTAGATTTTATTGTGAATTCGATTTTGTTCTTGCTGATTGGTCTTGAACTGCGTGCGTTACTCACGGGCGGGTTGGTTGCGCATTTACTGGAGGTTATACCGGCAATTGCTGTTGTCCTGATTGCGCGAGCTATAACCGTGTATCCAACCGTGCAGATCGCTAATCGGCTCGGCGATAGTATTCCATTTCGCTGGAGTCATGTGTTGTTCTGGTGCGGGTTGCGCGGATCAATTCCTATTGCGCTGGTGCTGGGACTTCCGCACGAAGTGATCGGTTCCTATCAGGGAATATACGGTGACATCAGCCGTCTGATTCTGCTCTCTGCGTTTGGTGTTGTCTTTTTCTCTCTGGTGATTCAAGGACTGACGATGAACCGGCTGCTGGTAAAGCTAAAGATCGAGCGCGAAGAAGGGGCGTTCAATTGAACGCCCCTACAATAGCCCGATGGGTTGTCCTTGTGACATCCGTGTGGGTGCGTCCAAATCCATAGGGCCACCCATCCGCCAAAGGCGTACTTGCCAGCATTCCCGGCATTGCACATCTATTTCCAGAAAAGGAGTTTCTGGAAAAGGGTTTTTGGTTGTGGTTCTGCGGGTTCAATGAGAAGGAATTTCACTGCATCCATGTAGACCCGGCGTTCGTGGCCGCGCGAAGGACGAATTTCTTGAGGCGATGCGCCTGCCTTAACCGAAACCGCTGCACGACTCGCATCGCGGCCAGCCGGGAACCAAAAAGTTCCTAACTTGTGCCAGCGATCGCAGTTCGTCTCTCCTTCGCCGCCCCTCCCGTCCTGCGTAAGAACAATCTCTCTCATGCCCTTTGCATGATAAACAACATAGGGGACATTATATGCGTTAGCGGCTTTGGCCCAGCTTACATAGACCTCGTAGCGGCCTTCAACAGGAATATCAGGAGTGATAAATGCTATGCTTTCCGGTGTTTCAGCGTAAGTGAAGCGGGAGCCTGTGCCGTAGAGCCCTGGAGCTTTACTCTTGGAGAAGCTATTTATCCAGTCCGGCGTTTCACGGTATGAGGTGAAATCGAGTTGATAGCCAAAGGCATTGCGTGTTTCCAGAAGTAGTATATCATTGACGTTGAATTTTTTGCTGATTCGAGCCTGACGGCTGACTATTCGGAGCTGGGCTCGCGCCCGGCGGCCAATAGTAGTTTTTCTTGGAAAGTCCGACGCTATTTGGCGGTAGATATTTTTAGCTTCTTTGTACTTGCCGAGCTTCTCGTGCATTAAGCCAGCAACGGCGCGTACTTTGCCTGTGGTTTCGTGATCCGGATGTATGATGACGAATTTCTCGCAATCTGCGATAATGTCGTAACATTCTTCAGCCGCCACTGCTGTCTGGGCGCGCTTCTCCAGCATCTGTGCTTCATACAATATTCTTCCATCTTCGGTCAGGCGCTCATATACAGACGCAAGAGTCGTGAACGGCGTGTGTGGCTCAGTCTGGTACCAATAGGCTACGCTGGAGAGATTGTCGGCCCGGTCGTTTTCTGAGCCGTGCTCGATGGTGACACGAATACTTTTGCGAAATGGAATGGGATCCTCGATGTGAAAGCGATACATGGTGGTCTTCTGGCCTGGCCTGTAAAATCCTTCGCAGAGAGTGCACCCGTAGTAGAGCGACGCAAACGGGCGCATGCCCCATGCATCGCAAAAGTAGTCTTCCGTGCCTGTGCCAGCCAGCGATGGGGTGGTCTCGCCATCAATATAGATCATATCGTCCCCTTCTCCCCACCAGTTCTTGGCTGTACCTTCCACGCTCAGGTTGCAGCCTACATAGTGACCCTGGCCTTTGGCCTCGAGAATAATGTAGTTGTCTCTCGTCGTGCAGGGGAAGGCCTGGTTGTACTGGGCGTGGAAGCGTGCCATATTACGCGGCAGCTCGTCCAGCACCCGGTAATCAATATAATAATAAAGGCTGTACACAGACTCCAGGCCTTCGTTGGTTACCTGGATTAAGGCATGTGTGGCAAAGGGCATCTTGAAAAAACAGTTGCGTGCCCTACCATTTGAGGAGACCGTAAAGGGAAGCGAGACGTAGTTGCGGTTGAGGCCGTGTCCCACGCCAAAGAAGTCACCGAGTGGGGCCTCGACGCTGGGCTCGGTTTCATGATCCCAGTACATTCGTAACACCAGCTTTCTTGGGTAATACTTTCCGCCGTTTACGGTGCACCAGATGTGGGTGATTGAGCCTGGGCCGTCAATTTCGGCGAGCGTTGCGGTCTCGCCAGGCTCAATTCGAATCCAGTCGCGATTCTTCCCTGTTTTGTCTGCACTGGAAATTCGTTTGGCATAGTAAGATTGGAGAAATGGGAGGGCATCAAGGGTGGATCCGGATTGTATGTCTGTTTTCTCGCTTGCGAATCCTACCATGGCAGGCATTGTTATTAGACAAATTATTGCAACCAGCAATCGTTTCATAGAAAGTCTCCCTTGCGGAAAAAGGTGTTGTGAGGCGTATTGGATGCGGCTAATGCATGCATGTTTTGTGGTCTGAGCTGCTGAGTATATGAGAACTGAAACGGAGCGCAAGAGAAAAATTTTCAGCTGGAGCATGGAGTTATGGGAAAGCGAGTGGACCGGCGCGAGTTTCTGAAAACGACGTTTCTGGGCACAGGGTTGCTCTTTGCGCCATATTCTATCCTGGATTTCTTTCGCCTGGGTAAGGCTCGGCGAAGGCTGCAACCGAGTTTCCCCGGCCGTGGCTCGAACGAGAGAACGTGCTCATGATTTTTGAGGAGCAAGCGCGTACGCCCGAGCAGGTCGCTTTAGCCTACGACCCCCACTCACCCCTCATTTCCCTGCCATTCTGAGCGCGCAAAAGATTCGCTGGAGGGCGTAGGGTAGTCATTCGTAGTATTCCCAACGGCGAGCACCCACCGAGCCGCTATTACTTAACCTGTCCCTGTATGGAGTCTGCTTTTCTCTTACGAACTTCATTGATAAACTTTTTCCTTCGGAAGGCGCAATCGATATCAAATTCGTTTCCGTTGATCTCTATTGTTAAATCCTCCTTGAAGAAAACTCGTTGCTTCATATCTTTCACATCTTTTACTTTTGCTTCATACCGGGTTTTATACGAGCGCCAGGTAAGGAAAGCAAGAATTGTGCAATAAAGAATCATTGTTATGTAGATTATGGGATGCAGTTCATGTATTACAGAGAAAAATACAAATGCCAATACCATAATAGGCACGAGTAATCCATTACAAACGGAAGATAACCAGTCTAATATCTCTGTTTTAGCTCCGATTATCACAATACGGTCTTCAATAAGACGAACTTGATGCCAATACTGGATTACCAAGTGCAACACATATACAATGATTAGAAATAAATACAGTGAATACTTAAGCGTTCTTGGCATATTCGTTAAAATATCAGCATATACACCAGAGAAAGTTCCTAATATTGGATTAATATTGAGAAACATGGTGGAAAAAAACATGCCAACAAATCCTAATACTGTGCTCCCCAAAGGGAACCTTGTAAAACGAATAGTCTTAAAACTTTCTTTCATCTTTAAGTCCAGCTTTTTTATATTTAGAATATAAGGTGCTTCTCTGCAGCCTCCTTTATCACCTTACCCATTCGTTGAAATACAATGGAGCCTGACTTTTCAAGCCGATTGCCAAACTCCTTTGCTGATTCATTTACTGTATTTTTTAGCAACTCATAATCCTCGGATTAATCCCGGTTGGATTTTTTCTGATGGACAGCTCTGGGTGGGAACCTTGTCCAGACGAACCAATTAAGTATAGAAATAACAAGGATCAAGAAAAACACTAAAATAAATCGCTTCAATGTTAGCTCAATGCTAATGCCAAAACATAAAACAGTTATTGTTGCGAGTAGGAATCCAATGCCTACTCCCAGAATGAAAGTTATATTAGAATTTGGTTTAAAGAACACTTTGACTATCCCGCCTATGTATCCTCCCAACAGACAAAACAAAAACCAAGATATCATTAGTGCTTCTAGAGTTTCCAGCATTCTATTTCACTCTTTAAGCTATCGTTTAAACTCATTTAAAAACATGGGGACAGGTTATGGATTTCTCTTTTTCGTCCCGGTTTCTGACGCTTGAGACAACGGCCTAGCAGCGCTTCCAGTTTTTCTATGAAATGCGTCCCGTCGGGTCGGCCGCCCTGTGTGGGTGTTCTTACTGATTTCCCCCCTCTTGTACCTCCCTGGCCCCTCTATTTAACCTGTCCCGGTACCGTCCCCGTACCAGCAACTGATCAATTATATCTTGCTCGCGTTGCCAGGCGAAGTCAAGTGCAGACAAACGTCGTATTAAGCTGACACGGAGGACATGCTCAATGATGCACATCACCACCAAATAAATACGGCGTAGAAGATATTTGTTGCATGACAACCAGTTTAAGGTAATAAATAGAACAATTCAAAGTAGAAACCAAAGGAATGTCTTGCCCAGTGAGGAATTCTATTCAAGGAAGGTTGATAAGATGGGCAATAGTGACGATCCAAGACGCAATCTGGCATCCGTCTCCGTTTTGCTGGAAGAACCTCAAATTGAAGCCATGATAGCAGAATATTCACGACCCATGGTTTTGGATGCAATTCATAATGTTCTGGCATGGTTCAGAGACAATCTTAAAACTGGCGATCGCTGTCCGGAAATCAATGACATCGTGGCCAGGGTGCAGTCGTCCCTGCTTCAAAATCAGTCGGAAAGGATACGTCCCGTCATCAATGCCACAGGTATTATCTTGCACACAGGACTTGGCAGAGCTGTTCTGCCCCAGGGTGCGGTTGATGTGCTGGCAGGGCTCAATCGCTTTTGCAACCTTGAAATAGACCTGGAAACAGGACTCCGTGGTAAACGGCACTATATGACCGAATACTTGCTGACGAAAATCACAGGCGCTGAAGCGGCAATGGTGGTAAATAACAATGCTGCTGCTACGCTTCTCATTTTGGCGGCGCTGTGCAAGAACCGAGAGGTCATCATCTCTCGCGGCCAGTTGATCGAGATAGGCGGCTCCTATCGCCTGCCGGACTGTATTCATCAGAGCGGTGCCATAATGGTGGAAGTGGGGACGACGAATAGGACGCATCTGCGCGACTACGAGCAGGCGCTTTCCGAAAACACCGGCGTTGTCTTGCGGGTCCATCCAAGTAATTATCGAATAGTGGGATTCACCCAGGAGGTATCCGTTGCCGAGCTCGTCAGTCTCAAACCGAAGCAGCCGGTGATTGTCGTTGATGACCTGGGTTGTGGGGCATTGGTCAATCTGGAGGAATATGGTCTGCCGAAAGAGCCCACCATACAGGAGAGCATTGCCGCAGGAGCGGATCTGGTTTGTTCCAGCGGCGACAAATTGATTGGCGGCCCTCAGGCAGGCATCATTGTAGGCAAAAAAGAATTGATCGCCCGAATCAAGAAGCATCCCCTGAGTCGAATGTTACGCGTCTGTAAAATGACCGATATAGCCCTGGAGCAAACGCTCCGACTCTTTCTTAATCCGGATACGCTCATTGAGAACAACCCAACCTTAAGGATACTGACCACACCTGCTGAAGCTCTCAAGAAAAGGGCAATAAGATTGAAAAAGATGATCGAGAAGGAGAAACTTCCTGTCAGTGTCAGGGTGGCGGAAGATGAAAGCGCAACCGGTGGTGGTGCCTTACCTGCTGTCCCGATCAAAACGTTTGTGTTGGCGCTGAGCTCATCCGCCCTGTCACCTGATCGCTTGATCTACCGTCTCAGGCAGAACGAGCCGTCCATAATTGCCAGGATCAAAAACGACGAGGTGCATCTGGATATGAGGACACTCCTTGAGGGCGAGGAGAAAGCAATTTTACAGGCATTGATAAGGATAGCGCATTAAAGACTTCTGAATTTTCATGTTTGAATTAAGCATGGAAGGATTTTTTTCCAGTAGCATGAATGCGGATAAGATGCCAATTCGGAGGCATAAACGCAATACTGCGGTTATTTTATAGTTAGGCAACATTGGGCGTTGGATATAAGAAACTCAAAGCTGAAGGACTTATCCCGGCGAGCGAGTCTTTTCTATGATTCTAAGCAGCTCTTGTGGGTGATTATTTGTTTTGGCATTGTCTTACGCCTTACTCAATACCTGTCCAATCGTTCACTATGGCTGGATGAAGCCTATCTTGCATTAAATATCATTAATAGGTCGTTTTCAGAACTTCTGCAACCATTGGACACCTTTCAAGCTGCACCAGTAGGCTTTTTAATTGTTGAAAAACTCTTTGTTCAAGCACTTGGCACCAGCGAATATGTACTCAGGCTGCTTCCCTTTCTGTGTGGAATAATTTCACTCTTTCTTTTCTGCAGGTTGGCCACACATTACATCGCAACAAAAGCTGTTCCAATTGCTCTTGGCCTTTTCGCGGTTTCAGATAGTCTGATTTACTATTCGTCAGAGGTTAAACAATACTCAGGCGATGTAGTTATAGGGTTACTATTATTATACGTTGCGGCAATTTATATCCAATCAGAAAGATTGACCACTTCACGGATTATTCTTTTTGGAGCTATTGGAGCAATCGCAATCTGGTTTTCGCATCCCGCTGTATTCATTTTGGCGGGCGTGGGAGCGAGCTTAACTTTATTCTGTTTAAGCGCAAAGGAATGGTCAAGAATCGGGCGGCTTTCAATTATCTATGCAATATGGATATTGAGTTTTGCCGCTTGTTATTTCGTTTCCCTTCGTGATTTAAGTCACCATGAGCATTTACTGAACTACTGGGGTGGAAGATTTATACCTTTTCCACCCATGTCTTTCTCTGATGCTAAATGGCTTGTCAAAGCCTTCTTTGAGATTTTTGACGAACCAGCAGGATTATCTCTATATCATATTGGAGGATTAACGTTTCTCATTGGCTGTATTGCAATGTTCCGGGAGAAAAGGAAAGCGTTTTTTGTCTTGATATCTCCCATACTTTTTGTCTTGTTAGCGTCTGGGCTTCATAGGTATCCATTCAGTGGGCGGTTGTTATTATTCATTGCTCCTCTTCTGCTACTTTTTGTGGCAGAAGGAGCAGAGCAAATCAGAGCTAAAACACGTCGTAATTTACCTATCATAGGAATCGCTCTTATAGGATTATTAGTTTTTCCACCGCTACTATTTGCGAGTTATCATCTCATAAAGCCGCGCACCCGTGAAGAGATCAAACCAGTCATAAGCTATGTTGTAGATCATCAGCAGGACGGAGATCTCTTGTATGTATACTATGGTTCATGGCCAGCATTTGAATTTTATTCGGATAAGTACGACTTCAAGAAAAGTGACTACGTTGAGGGTGTATCTTCCAGAGATAATCCGAGCAGATACATCAAGGATCTGAATAAACTATGCGGTAATAAGCTAGTATGGATAATTTTCTCCCACGTCCGCAGACGGGAAAGTAAAGGTATTGATGAAGAAAGATTATTTCTGGACTACCTCGACAGCATAGCAATAAGGCTTGATTCTTTTAAGAGTATTGGAGCAGCGGTTTATCTATATGATCTAAGCAACTTAAGAACTGATAGATGATGATATATATTCCAAAGATTAAAGCTCAACCTTGTCTTAAAGTGTGTTTGTGGTTCGCTCAGCTCTCTTAAATGCCTTCCACCTACGGAAGAGCTTCGGCGGACAAGCCGGCACTTCGCGGAACCGCGGACCGTTAGCGGAAATCGGGATGAAGAAGGAGAGCTATTACGAAGATTTTAGCGTTCTCTTGTATTGTCTTATTTGGCTAGGGCTTCTGACATCTTTTGGCAACATATTATGGACTTGGCTCTTTCAAATACCGTCTAACTTTTTGGCTATTCTAGTGGTCAATAAATTAGTCTATGCTGGCTAATGAGATTGACGAGATTGCGGTGACTTCGGGTGACAGCGCATAAGGAGGAAATCAAGAATTCTCTCAAATTGCCTTCGGCGAAGTCACTTTATCTGCAGAACGTTATCAGAAATTTTGATGTCGTATTTATAAAACAGGAGGTGGTCGCAATGAATAGAACGATGTACAGAACCTGTATGGCAATGGTATTGGTAGTGACTTTTGCGGCTGGTGTAGCTCAGGCAACACAGGTCACAAAGGGGGACGTAACGGACGTAACAGTTTACAGGGATCAGGCTCTGGTTACTCGCACAGTGCAAGTCGTGGGACCACAGGGGCCTCTGGAAATTGTGGTGACCGATCTGCCGGATAGGATCATCCCAGCAAGTCTGTCTGCCGAGTCAGAAGGGAACAGCAGGATTCATTCTGTCACTTATCGCACCAAGGCAATCACGGGCGAGACACGGCCAGAGGTCAAGGCTATTGACGAGGAAATCGCTAAACTCGAGAAACAATTAAGGGAAATTAGCGCATACGAGAGATTGCTCTTGGTCAAGGAAAACATTATCGGCAACCTGGATCAATTTACTGCGAGCACCGCAGAAAAGGAACTGCAGCAGGGGGTTTTGAAGTTTCAGGAGTTGCAACAACTGGCTGAGTACGGCCTGGGCAAACATGAAGAATTTGTGCAAGAGCGCTTGAAATTACAAGAGCAGAGACAAGAGACCGAAAAGGAGATTGACCTTCTGAAGCGCAAGCGTTCCGAACTTGCAGCAGGCTATAGTCGGACGCAGAGAGAAGCATTGGTGCATCTGACAAAGGATACAGACCAACCAGTAGCCATCAATTTACATTATTTGGTAAGTCAGGTGGGCTGGTATCCACAGTATAATCTACGCTCAGATGAAGAACGTGACTCAGTGGGTTTGGAATACAATGCATTTGTAAGGCAGAGAAGTGGGGAAGATTGGAATGGTGTACGACTTACGCTTTCAACAGCTCAGCCAGCATTCACCGCAGAACCTCCGGTGATTGAACCCCTGGAAATAGCCCTGGGTCCGAAGAAAGTTTTGAAAGCGGAAGAGATTGAAAGGACCTTAGGAAGAGTCCAGCAGGAACGTTATGCCGCACAACAGGTGCAAGCACCCCTACCTGAGCGTTGGGCCGCGTTGAATGTTGCTGCCAACGAGGCACAATGGTTAGAATTGACGCAGAAAGCAGATATAATTATGGCTGGAAGGAAGAGAATTATGCGTATGGAAGGTGTGAGCGTTACATACAAGTTATCCCAGCCTGTGAGCCTCGCCAGCCGGACTGATGAACAGATCTTACAGATTGCCACGGTAAGTGTTCCTGCTGACTTCACCCATATTGCAGCTCCAGTGTTAACTGATTTTGTGTATGAGGAGGCTTCAGCGAAGAACACCAGCGCCTATGTTTTCCTTCCCGGCTCCTACAATGCTTATCTTAATGGTGAGTTTGTTGGCCGCGGAACACTGAAGCTAGTCGCTAGTGGCGAGGACTTCAAGGCAGGTTTCGGTGTTGATCCCCAGGTGCAAGTTGTAAAGGAACTGGTAACAAAAAGTGAACACATAGAGGGAGGCAATGAGGTTTCTGAGTTTGAATACAAATTGACGGTATCCAACTACCTAAACAAGGTTATATCACTTAAATTAAAGGATCGGATGCCTTATAGCCGGGACGGATCGGTTCAAATTAAGCTGCTGGAAGCCGAACCAAATATCAGTGAGGATCCAGAGTATCAAACGACGAGCTTGAAGAAGGGGCAGTTGCGGTGGGATCTGGAGATTCCGGCACAAGTCATCAATGAGAACGCCGTAGTGGTAACGTACCGATTCAGGATGGCACACGACAAACAGATGGACATAACGGGCCTATTCGATTCCCGGAAAAAATAAGATCTACTTAAAGGGGATCACGACGAGGTGTAGAGTTTTTCTGCTGTGTCTTAAAGGATGAAACCAGATCGCAGCTAACAGCAGATAAATGATTTCACGTTGCCAGGTCAAACGAAATCTGGGTGCAAAGTCAAAAAACTGTTGGTTATGCCAATATCACTCACTCAACTGGGGGAACCGTTGCATTATCTCATTTATTGAGACGCGTAATTTCTCAGGTAAGGGTAGAGTGCGCAGGTGTTGTATCTCTTCCCTGGCTAATTGGTAATTCTCGCAAAGTAGGGCAAGCTCCAGTCGGTTATAGCGCACAAAAATCTCGTCCGGTTTAAGTTTCTCTGCCCGAGAAAAAGCCTTGTCTGCCGCCTCAAGCCTTCCCATGTCCCAGAGCGTCAGCCCGTAATCGTTCCAGAGTTGATAATTGTTCGGGTCAAAATTCAATGCCAGACGGTATGACGCCTTTGCTGCTATTAGGTCGCCAAGCAAAGAGCTTAACTCAGCTTCCCAGCGCAATATATGGGCCATTCCCTTTAAGGGCGCCCAGGGAGGCGGGTTACTGGCAAGCATGCGGAGAAAATCTCTCGCCTGTCTTGTTCTGCCAAGCTTATGCTGCTGTTTCAGATAACGGTGATAGAGGGGAAGATAGAGTTCCTTCTCCAGGTGTCTCTCACTCAATCTTAAAGTTTCTGTTGTTCTCCCTTCTAAATCCAGCACGTCCAGAAGAAGCATCAGTGTGCTGCCGTCGGGTTTCAGCTTATAAGCCTCACGAAGATATCTCTCCGCTCCTAGATACTCTTTCCGTGCGGTCATTATCTTCCCCATAAATATCGCTGACCATGCGTCGGGATGACCACGGCTTACTACATTATGGAGCACTTTCTCTGCCTCACTCAGCCTCCCTACCTTTATTAAACTCGCTACGTAGCTTCTTCGGAAATCCTGCCAGCACGGGAACTTTTGGAAGGCTCGTTCATAGTGTCCGACTGCTATCTTTGGATTACTTGTCATGAACACCTTCCCCAGAAATGCCTGGTGCGAAGCCAGGAACACATTGACCGAGAATACCGTCAGCCCTACCCAGAACAGAAGAACCAAAAGCCCTATTATAATGGGGCCTTTTCTCCTAATGGAGGAAGTGCACTTAGCTTGTCTGCTTGCTATCCCGGCGCCTATCCCGGCCAGGAGATAAAATATCCAGCCACCGCCGAACCAGTTGAACCACACTCCCACGCTGGTAGCTACAAGAAGTCCACTAATACCGGCTATTATCGCCAACAGCAATAATCGCTCACCTGGCATAGAAGTAGAGGACCTTGCGCCTTCCCTTAACCCTTTTAAGAGGAAAAATAAAAATCCTGTAAATAGCAAGAGGCCGGTTACACCTCCATCCACCATAAATTCTACTGGCCAACTATGGGCATGTGCTGGTCTTTGCCCATGGACGATAGGTTCTATCCGTGGCATTAGAATCAAGGAAACTTCTGGAAATGAACCCAGCCCATATCCGGTGAACGGTCGCTCACGCACAAGCTCGAGACTCCCTCTCCACAACTCATAACGCAGTCTTATGGTGCTGGTGCTGGAGAGGTGCCTGAATGACTGGGGGAAGAAATTTACACTCAATGAAACGAAAATCCCTGAGGCAAGGATCGTCAGAAGGAGTGCTCTTCTTACCAAGAGCTTGACCCGTCCCCTGTCATGCTTGAAACCTGTGCTAACGAATAGTATTCCTAACCAGGCTACCATGGCAAAGCCAAGCATGCCTTGCCGTGACTGAGTTGCCAAAATGGCCAAAGTTACCAAGATTGTTCGCACTGGAAAGCGCAATCCCTTCCTCGAATTACGTAATCCAAGCTCCCTTACTGCCAACACAGGAACCAGAGCTACCAGGAAATCTGCAAAGAAATTAGGATTGCCAAATGTCCCCACAGGTCGGTCAAAATGCTTCCATCTGAGAAAATCAATGCCAAAATACTGCAAAATTCCATAAAGACTTGCAATTGTTGCCGCCCACAAAACTGGCTCCAGTACTGAGATCTCTCCCTGCGACCTTCTGAGCAGACCTGCCACAAAAAGAAACATAACTATATAGCCAGCGTTACGAGCAATCAGAACCATTCCCCTGGATGCCTCGGGGGTAAAGGCAAGACTGATAACCCCCCATAAAAAATAAAGGAATAAAAACCCTAAGGCCCAGCGCCACCATCTCCCCGCCTGCCAGAGCTCAAACACCGGGGCTAAGACTGTAGGAAACACTCTTGTAAGCAAAGTCACTGCCAGTAGTAATAGAAGTCCATCCCACCAGATAAGCTCTTTAATGACATTGCTATTCTGCATGATGGTGCAGAACGCCAGTGTCACCAACGCTGCAAGAATACCCAATGCTTTATGCAGCAATTCACCAATCTTCTCATCTTTACTTAATTGCACAGTCATTCCGTTCTCACGCTCGCAATCATCTCTACTGATTTCCTCTTACTATTCTTATTTCTTAACACCTGTCTCAGGCAGACCATTTACCTGAACGAAGTTGGAGTCACCATAGACGTTGGTATAAGAATTGGCATTGCTCCTCGATGTTCATCAGTGCCTATATCATATTCTTCCAAAGAATCAACGTTATTAACCCATAAAACATCAATCGTTCCTGATGCGGTGGGCCAACAAAAAGCTACATTTTCTTAGCGTGGATCTTCCATCAGTTTCCACACTTATTACACAGACAACAGAAGATAAACTGGGAAAAGTATAGTGCAGAAGAAGTGTCAAAGTTTCAATAGCATTTTCTAAGGTATTACTCAAGGGCGTGACAAGGATCTGAAAAATACGGCAGAATTAACTCTCAAACTTTCATCTGAGCAATGATTCTATTAAGGTCAAAGAAATGCTTGAGTATCAAAACACCAATTGAATCTTTTAAGAAAGTGTCAAAGTTGGAGAATCAATCTGCCCTGTTTTGAGGATAAAAAAAAGCAGGTAACGTCCCGAATTATTGGGAGCCACCTGTACAATTAAGAACCTATGTTGCTACGCCATCGGCGTCGACGGTGGAGATGTGGCGCTCGTCCTCGCCCACCTCGAACGCGGCGTAGAAGTCCTGGGCCATGGGGCCAATGTGGTGGACCGAGGGATCCTGGCTCTTCAGGTTCCACGTCTCGATCGGGATCTTTGCCAGGCTGGCCAGCACATCTTGCCCGTCCACAGGGGCAAAATTCTCCTTGACGTTACGGTTGCTGATGCCGCTCCAACCATTACCCCAGCCGAAAAGAATCAGGGGCACGCTACAGCGTGCCCCTGTGTGGTAAACCTTTCCGTCCGCTTCGGGCGGGTCAGGGCAAGGCTGGGAGCGAGAGTGTCTCGATTATTGCGCGGTCGAGGATCAGGCTCGCAGTTGGGGCGTCTCCGGGATTGAAGTTGAGTATGTCGAAGGAGATGAGTAAATCTTCACCGACGCAGTTCGCTGGAGGCACAAAGTAGAGCCGATCGTACGTCGTGTTTGTCGTGCCCGGAGAGTTCGCTCCGTCACCAATGCTTGCAATGCCGAACGAATGGGAGACTTGAAAATTTCCAGTGTTGAATCGCAGCCGCATCTCCGGAACAAGCGCAGGGTTGGTCACGTCTGTGCGAACTTCGAATGTCCCTCGATACAGTTTGTCCGTCTCAATAGTTATATCTGCGGGATGGTTCACCCAGTAACCGAACGTATCCGTGTTAGTTGTGGCGTGTAGCTCAAGCGCGCCTGCAGAATAAATGTACTGCGGCGGACTGAAGAATATCGGTGCCCCTCCGGTTGTCCAGCCATCCTGACTCAGCTCGAATGTATAATCCTGCACCACAACGGGGGCGGAGAGCGAATCCAGAGCAATGCGATTCACCGTAACCGTATCTAGCCAAAGTTCTGCTCCCGCCGCATCGTCGGGGTTGAAGTTAAGCAGGTCGAAGGCAAGTATAGCCCAGCTATCATTCGCTGGCGGCACAAAGTAAAGGTCGTAATCTGTGCCCAATACGTCGGGAGATGCAGCGCCGTCACCCGCACTCTCAATTGAGAGGACATCGTACTGCTGCAAGTTGAGCGAGTTTGCACGAACCCGTAATTGAGGAACTAGTGCTTGATCCGTTATGTCGGTCGAGACGTTAAAGCGGGCGCGATAGAGATAATCCGAATCAGCAGGAATGGCGTTCGGTGGACTCTGCCAGTAGCCGAAGCAATCAGCATTCGTGGTAGAAATAATCTTCAGGTAGTCTGGTTCCCACGCGAAATCCGGGACGCTATAGAAAACCGGTGCAGCCCCAGTAGTCCACTCCTCTCGATCCGGGATGAAGTCAAACACAATCTGCCATGGTGTAGGAGATGGTGTAGGCGTAGGTGTTGCTGTCGGCGTAGGAGTAGCCGTAGGTGTCGGCGATGGGGTCGGAGTTGGTGTTGGGGTAGGTGTTGGGGCAATCGCATCACCAAAGTCGACCTGATAACCTTGACCAAAGGTAACATTCAGCGTCGCTGAAGTAGGTGTAGTAGATAAGTATCCAGGCGGATCTGTCTCGACGACAGTGTGGGCACCCTCCTCTATAATTTTGAAGGTGTACTGTCCCAAAGTATTCGTCACACTGGTAACAATATCATCGAGGGTAATGGTCACATTAGGCATGCCAAGCTCGTCGTCGTCCCACACACCATCACGGCTGATGTCTTCAAACACAGTGCCGAAGATGGAAGCGAATTCAGAATCCTCAATGGCATCGCCGAAACTGACTTGATAGCTATTGCCCAAAGCAACATCAAGGTGCACCTCATTAGGCGTGGTCGAGAAGTACCCTGACTGATCGGTCTCCACTATTGTATGAGCTCCCTCTACTGTGGTAGTGAAGGCGTATTGTCCCCACTGATTTGTCACATGAGTAGTCACCCCATCAAGAATGACTGTCGTACCGGCAATACCGAGCTCTCCCGTATTCCAATTCCATTTACCATCACCGTTAAGGTCTTCAAAAACCATACCGAAGATAGAGACCATATGAGGATGATCCGAAGTGTCACCGAAATTGACCTCATAGTCATTGCCCATGTGGACCATCAACGTTACTGTATTTGGCGTGGTTGAGTGTAATCCAACAGGGTCCGTCTCCACGACGTAGTGAGAACCCTCCACTGTGGTTTCGAAAGCGTATTGTCCGAAGGCTTTCGTCACAGAATCAAGCACCCCATCGAGTGATATTAATACGCCGGAGATGCCGGGTTCACCTGGGTCCTGTCTGCCGTCGCCGTTTGTGTCGTTGAACACGGTGCCATAAATGGAGGCAGTAGAGGGATTGAGGACATCGCCAAATTCAACGTAGTAGGATTTACTCAATTCGGTAACTTGGACGTTGATAGAGTCAGGTGTAGTAGAGCGATATCCGGGCGGATTCGTCTCGGTCAGAGCGTAGGTAACCACTTCATATACCACGAACGTGAAAGTGCCTGAAAGAAGTCCATTGCTTGTAGTTGTTATGGAAGTGGTGTTGTCGAGCCAAATAGTAGCTCCAGCCAGCCCCGGTTCTCCAAACTCCTGTTGGCCGTTGCTATTCGCGTCATCAAACACAAGGCCATAGATTATAGCGACATCGATATCATCGCTGTAGCCGAAGTTATTATCGGGGTATGTGCCGGCTGTCGGAGGACGTACGATAATGCTCTCCGGCGTGGTGGGATAGTAATCGCCACCCGGCCCAGCAGAGGTGATTCGCACTTGAGTGCCGGGAGCCACGGCAAACTGGTAGGAGCCGGCAGAATCCGTAGGCACGGTTATGCTGGTACCACCATCAAATTGCATACTGACCGCCACTCCGGGAATACCTTGCTCGACTCCGTCAAGCACACCGTTCTCATTTTCGTCGTCAAAGACGGTACCAGTAATCACAGCTACATGAGTTTCCAGGACGTCGCCGAAAAGGTTACCATAGGAGGTAGAAGAAGGTGGCATAGGGCTAAGGACTACTGTGTCATTGTCGAACTTCACGCCATAGTCACCGGGTATAGCGTTGGTAGATATGTAGCCGACAGGATTGGTCTCGGTTACAGTGGTTACCTGGTCAGGGGGAGCGTAGAGGGTAAAGAATCCATCTGAGCTGGTGGTTTGTGACAAACCGCTGCTGAGATAAATTACAGCGCCGCCAAGGCCAGGCTCTGTACCGTCGCGCACCCCATTTCCAAGAATCCCGCCACCAGCGCCATTGTCATTCCACACCTGACCGGTGGTAGTTATAACGTTACTAGCCTCTACGTCACCAAAGTCACCGTTAGTGTAGACAGTGCCGGATGAGGGGCTGTCAATGCGCAGGGTATTATAATCAAATCTGATCATGCCCGTGCCTGGTATGGCGTTAGTGGATACATAACCAGACGGATCTGTCTCGGTGACTAGAATCGGGTCACTGTCGGTGAGGGTGACGTACAGTTTATAAATGCCGTCTCCCAGGGTCAAGAAGCTGTCTGTGTTCGCAGCAACCGTCGCTCCAGCCACACCGGTCCCATCGTCATTGACACCATTGACGTTTTTGTCGTCAAAGACCTGCCCGGTGACTTTGATACCCGGGAAATCTCCGAAATCAATTGGTGAAGGCCCGCTGGATCCGAGAACAACTCCGGCCTGAACAATGTCCGGCGTTGTAGAGACGTAGTCAGGCGGATTGATTTCGGTAATCGTTACCGTGGCGGCAGTATCGTAGCGCAACGTGTATTGGCCAAGCTGATTGGTGGTCACATGGGAGGTCACTGCATCCGTGGAGAACACCGTTACACCCGCCAGGCCATTCTCGCCAAGGCCCTGAAGTTCATTATGGTTTGCGTCCTCAAAGACCGTACCGTAAATGACGCCAAATACAGATGGTGAATCTTTATAACCGAAGTTAATCTCGTAGTCGTCACCCAGGGTGACATCAAAGAACACCGCGCCAGGCGTGGTTCTGAAATAACCAAGTGGGAGTGACGCGGTTACTGACGTGGGGCCCGCCTCCGTAGTGATAAGGGTGTATTGCCCGAGGGCATTCGTTACTGTGGTACCAACATCAACGATACTGACAGAAACATCGGGGATACCCGGCTCTCCTGCATCCAGAGCCCCGTTGCCGTTTATGTCTTCAAAGGTGATGCCATGAACTGCGCTAGGAAGTGCGTCACCGAAATCAACCTCATAGCCATTGCCCAAATCTACCTCAACGGTCACTGTATTAGTCGTGGTCGAGAAATATCCAGGATTGTCTGTCTCAACTGCCGTATGAATTCCCTCTGAAGTGCTGAACGTGTATTGTCCGAAGACATTTGTCAAAGTTATGGTAGTGCCATCAAGGGCGATAACTACACCAGAAATTCCCAGTTCTCCTTCCTGTCCCTGGCCTCTTATCATATCGCCATTGCGGTCTTCAAAGACAGTGCCATAGATGACCGCAAAATTGGAACTCCTAAGTGCGTCGCCGAAGTTTACCTCATAGTCATTTCCTTCAATAATATCCAATACCACTTCATTTGGAGTTGTTGAGAAGTACTCTGGTTTGTCGTACTCAACGACTGTGTCCAAACTCTCCATTGTCGTGGGAATGGAATAACAGCCGTAGGAATTGGTCACGGCCGAGCCACCCATATACAAGAGACTGATGTTTACACCGGAGATTCCAACCTCATTGGTGTCATATTCACCGTCGCCGTCCAGGTCTTCAAAGACAGTGCCATGCAGTGGTGCCAGTGGTGCAAGTAGAGCCACTGCCGCCGGCACGTCTCCGAAATTGACCTCATAGTTATTACCTGAGATAACATTAACATGTACCTCATTGGGGGTGGTTGAGAGGTATCCTGGTAAGTCAGTTTCGACCACTGTGTGAACACCCTCCGATATGATATCGAAGCTGTAGAATCCTGCGGCATCCGTGACAGTGGTAGCAGCTCCATCGAGCGTGATAGTCACGCCTTCGATCCCGAGCTCACCTGAATCTTGGGTACCCTTGCCATCCAAGTCTTCAAAGACAGTGCCGCTAATAACGCCGATAGTGGGAGGCGGCGTAGGAGTAGGGGTCGGTGTCGGCGTTGGAGTACATGTCGGTGTGGGTGTGGGAGTAGGCGTAATGGTCGGAGTGGGCGTAGGAGTGCACTCCATGGGCTGGGGATCTACCCGGAGATTAGGCGCCGCTGCGAGGACGTCAGGATTCTCAGTTTTGATATCCAGGGCGGATTCCGTATGAATTCCGCCAGACTCTATTGCAAAGATGTCCAACTGGATAAAGCCCGCACTCAACAACGTACCTATGAGAAGTAGGGCCGCAAAAGAAATTCTCCAATTCAGTTTTGGCTTTATCATGGTTCTACGCTCCTTATCAGTTTAATGTTTTTTCTATCTCAGAATTGATAGTAAATCTTCCATAATATCTTTAATTTGTCAATTCAAGTCGGGTGTTTTCGGCCTACATTTGTTTTGCACTAACCATACTATGCACCTTTTTAGGGCATCTCCTGAGACAGTGGCTTTCCTAGAATTACAATTCTTGAGAATATAAATGACGAAATTGGCGTCTACAGTGGCAAATTCATGGCAGGGCAACGTAAAGCTCAAGATATGCTATGGGCTGGGCAAGTTGGAGCATCTGAGAGCGCAGCGGCTTCATTGCGGCTATCTAAACTTCGATGCTTGCGGCAGGGGTTAGGGCATTTTTGCTGTCTCCAGCATGGCTTACGGCCTGCTGATGGGGCGGCTTGGTAATGACCTTGTGCAACCTTTTCCACCTTAGGCGGATCAGGGTAAAGCTGGTAGCAAGGGGCTCTCGAAGGTGGCACGGTCTTTCATTTGGTTGCTGATACTACTAACGTCAAAGAAATTCTTGAGTATCACAAGACGAATTTAACCTATTAAAAGTATCCGGGACAAATTGTTTTTGTAAAAGGGGGGATATTCAACAATAAGAAGTCTCCCTGGATCGCTTTGGGCCAGGGGAAAACTCAGTAAAATATCCAGTCGGGGACGTTTGTAAATCCGGGTAAATTCAAATACTCGACTAGTGCCGCAGCTTGCTCACGACCGAGTTCTCTGTAGTCTTCGTCGGTGATCCAATCGCTATCGGTGATACGCCTATAAAAGTGCCCTTCATGTGTCAGTGCCATAACATTTTCTCCCCAGTTGTTCCAGAAGTAGGACTCAATAAAATAACAGGCATGCAGTTGGCTGGTGTGAGGACTAAGGTTGTCAAAAAGAGGGGTAGCGTTGTCGAAGGCGTCTATGTAATTTTGTTGGATTTGTTCAAAATTGGTAGTGACACTCGGTTGAACATGTTTGAAGAAAAAGGTATCAACATAATTTCCCTGTGTCGCATGTAGATTGAGGGCCACTTCAATTGGGTTCGAACCTGCCATGAAATTATCTACCTGAGCTTTGATATTCAAAACTTCCGGGAGGGTCACCGGCGTGCACCAGTCTCTTTCAATATCGAACCCTTGTGAGTCCCATCGAGTATGCCCGAGAAAGACACCATCGATATTCATTAGAGGCACAATGTTGAATATGCAATGCCTTCGCAGCAGTTCCCCCAATGGGGAGTTTTCGGTTATCTGTTCGAGAATACCCAGCACTGTATGTGTAGCAGTCACCTCACCGGCATGAACACGGGAGTGCACCCATACCCGATGCTTGTCCGTATCAGGAACGGTTGTGTCGGTAACAGTCACCATCCACATGTCACGTCCCTGAAAGCTCTGACCGATTGTCTGGGTTGAGGCATGCTCTGTGGTGTTCACTATATCGGAGACTTGCTGGTAAATTTCCGCCACACCAAATGGATAGAAGAAGGCGAGCTCGGCAGAGTCTTCCGATGGTCCAAAGGCGAGGACGATTTGATAGAGCGAAGGTGCCTCACCGGCCGTTAGTCTCCGCCAGGTGACTCCATCCAGGCTGATCACCGGGCGGGGATTTCTCGAATGATCAATGTTAAGTGTAATGGTTCGCCCTGCTACTCCTGTCATTTTGAAACGGAACCAATACTTTGCCGTTCCCAGAGCACCAGGTTCCCCATATATTGTACAGTTGAATTCATCGATACCGACAGATGAAACGTCTTCCAAACTTCCGTTGTCATAGTCGGATGTGAAAGTAATGCCATCTACGGTTTTTGTGATTTTCTGCGGTGATGCGGCAAGGATCGAATGGCCGTATTCCCAAAAATCTAATAAATTCTCCATAGAAAATGCATAATATTCATCATCGATGCAATCGGCAAAACTAAGATTGAAGAGCACTAGAATGCAAAGAATAATGAGTACGGTATGACGCATTTCTTGAGTCCTTTTCACTCTGAAATAGAAAAATTCTACCAAAGCTTATTGAAATTGGCAATAAAAATGCGTCAAAGCTATACTATTATTTCCCTATCTCTCTTCCAAGACTCCTCTGGAGATGCAATCTTATAGAATTTTCTGGACTTGGCTCCCGATGAAAAGAAACTTCTTATCCCTCGAATCGTCTATCTTACCATATTTACACCCAATGAAGTGCGAATTGCTCTCTACGACAGACCGATTGAGAGAGGCATCTTACAAATTAATGGTGTGAACCAGAGAGGCGATTATGCGCTGGAAGGTAGTGATTGGCTTTCGGTAGGTCCGTCCGCCGCTCAAGGTCGGTGGTGATCCCCGTGTAAAGCTGTCCACGGCGGTCGCATATGTAGACATACCATTTACGGCTAGATTGGCTTGCCATGAGCGAGCGAAGCGAGTCGAAGTGGCTCCCCCGGTAGGACTCGAACCTACAACCCACCGGTTAACAGCCGGTTGCTCTGCCGAATTGAGCTACAGGGGAACCCGGATGAGGAAAGAAAGATGCCAAATGATTAAAATTTGGCGAGTATTTCTCGTGGTTTTTTTCCTTTCAAAACGCCGCTTTTTCGTAACAATAGTACCCTGAAGTGTCAAGTCTTTTTTCGCTGCTGTCAATTGCCCAAATGCGATTTATGAAAGGATACACATATACATTCAGCGTGGTGCAACGTTGTTATACGAGTTTACGCTTTCCAATTTATTATATGTTATGGATAGCACATTGACTACTCAAAGCGTGGCGTACGGTTGTGTCGGTTGCTGCGCAGTTTTGCCAGCCCGAATGACTCTTGCGCATGTTGATAGTGCTTGCAATCGAGCACGTGATATTCTAAAAACAGTGATATTTGGAGATTGAAGGGGATAACCCTTTCATTTTCTTGAAGGGATAGGTGGTAGCTCATGGCAAAGTGGCGTGTTATGGTGGTGGATGATGAGGAGGATGTCCGTAGAATTATTAGTGTGGCATT
>JAUWMI010000076.1 GCA_030613245.1 Candidatus Sumerlaeota bacterium | reverse complement strand
TCCCTACGCACAAGGCGCATTTTCAACCTCACCTTACTCCTCTCCCCAGTGGGGAGAGGGAAGGGATGAGGGGGCTATGAATGCATTAACAAGATCATAGAAAAAGAGGCTCTTTGTCAAATGAGTTAGCGTTTTTTGATCGTAACAATAGAAAAAGGTCGGCTGAATAATAGGGCGTTTAATTAAACGCCCCTACTCGTCCTGTTGGCTGGTGAAGAGGGAATACACAGCAGGCACATTACGTAATGAGGCACAGATCCAAGCAATTGCCGTACGCTTGCCGAGATACGAAGACACTGAAGTTATTCAATGCATCAGAGGCTTTCTTGCTAACCTATCTGACAAAGAGCCCAATATTCTTTCATTTGACGGGCATGGGTAATTTCACTTAACAGCAGACAAGAAAGAAAGTTGAAGATTTCTCCAAACTCTCATGCTGGATTCCCAGTCATAGAGAAACGTAAAGAACTGCTAGAGGGCAGTTACTCCTGAGGCGCACAAGTCATGAACTGCCCCTACAAAAAAATGGCACACAGGATGGGAAATTGCTCGCACTGTATGTGTCAGATTGTCGCTTAATCACAACCGCGCCTTTCACTACCTCTCGTCAGATAAGCCCTTTCTACCGCAACACAGGCCGTTATCTTTATACTTGATTTTTTTTCTGGAGATACTAATGCTTCTGACTGATCATTGTTTGGGCGGCAGAGAAATGGCACCGTCTGCTTTTATGTTAAACGGTGCTTCACGTCGGGTAAGCGCTTTGCAGCACCACTCCGCAAGGTTGTTTTTCTCACGACATTCTCACCTTGAGGTGCAATGGTACGGCTGATGGAGACACCGAATGATCACTGTTGACAAACTTACAAAAGTCTACGGAAACACTATTGCTATTCGGGATGTCTCGTTCTCTGTTAATGCAGGGGAAATTCTCGGCTTTCTTGGGCCTAACGGCGCTGGCAAAACCACCACCATGCGCATTCTCACCTGCCACACCCCACCGACTCGCGGCACAGCTTCGGTTGCCGGATATAATATTCATACGCACTCGCTTGATGTCCGACGTAACATCGGCTACATGCCCGAAACAGTTCCCCTCTATAATGAAATGACCGTTGCGAGCTACCTGGACTTCATAGCCCACGCCAAAGGCTACAATCGCAAGGAGCGGCCAGCGTACGTGGATCGCGTCGTTGAGGAAACCGGACTCGCGTCTGTTTCCACGCGCCTGATCGGCAATCTCTCGAAAGGCTATCGCCAGCGCGTCGGTCTCGCCCAGGCACTGATTGGTAATCCAAAAGTCTTGATTCTCGACGAACCAACCATCGGCCTGGATCCTAAACAGATTTCCGAAATCCGCATCCTTATTAAATCGCTGGCAAAGAAGAAAACCGTCATCCTGAGTACGCACATACTCCCTGAGGTCAGCATGATTTGCTCCAAAGTAGTCATTATTAACGAAGGCCGAATCGTCGCATTCGGCACGCCGGAAAAGCTCATCACCGAACTCCAGCAGACCATCCAGACCTGCGCCACCATCGAGGGGCCTGCTGAGCAAGTGATTGCGCGACTGCGCAGCATTCAAGGAGTGCAGACGGCACAGCTTGCCAGGAAAATCAGCCCCAATCAGCATGAATACCTCATCGAGTCGAAAAAGGATACCGACATCCGAGCGCAAATTTCTCAGACCATTGTTGCGGCGGGATGGAAGCTGCTCGAACTGCGCACGCTTGGGTTTTCGCTGGAGGACATTTTCATGCAGGTTATCGCAGGCGAAACGGAGGGCCACAAGCATGTCGCCTAGATTCTATCCGGTGTTTCGTCGCGAAATTAAGGCTTACGTCCAGTCGCCCGCCATCTATGTGCTTGGGGGACTTTATTTTGCCCTGGCAGGCCTGTTCTTCCACGACATTCTCGTCTACTTCGCCCAGCTGAGCATGAATCCCAATATGCGCTCCATGACTGGCATGAATGAGCTCAATCTCACGCAATTTGTAGTGCGCAACACCTTTGGCCTGCTGAGTTTCCTCATGCTATTCGTTGCTCCCATCCTGACCATGCGTCTCATTGCAGAAGAGAAGAAAAGCGGGACGTTTGAGCTTCTGGTCACCTGTCCGATTCGCGACTGGGATCTTCTTCTGGGTAAATTCCTCGCGTGTCTTAGCATGGTCGGGGCCTTCCTTGTAGTGTGCCTGGTGTATCCTATTGTGCTTGAAATCCTGGGGCAGCCGGAAACCCCGGTAATCGCCAGTTGTTACCTTGGTTTGTTTCTAATCAGTGCGAGTTATATCGCCTTCGGCCTGTTTGCCTCGTCAGTCACGGAGAACCAGATGGTCTCAGCAATTATCTGCTTTGCCGGCCTGCTGACGTTCTACCTCGTGGGCGATCTAGCCTCTGTAGAAACTGGCCTTGTTGGCTCGGTGTTCGACGCAGTGTCAATCCGGCAGCATAGTATGAATTTCACTAAAGGGGTGATTGAGCTGCAAGACGTTGCCTACTTCGTACTATTCAGCCTTTTCTTTCTCTTTCTCAGCGCCAAGGTTCTTCAATCCCGGCACTGGAGAGTCTGACCATGTCCAATCAGGAAAGATCAAAACTCAAACTGCTTCCGATCCTTGGCATGATCCTCATTATCCTGGCGAATGTTATCAGTGCCTTTTACGGATCGTTTACACTGGCGACCAAGGTTCTTGCAATTGTAGGCATTCTGCTTTTCCTGTCGCTTTTCCTCCGCGTTGAAAGCAGAAATCTCAGGCAGTACCTGAACGTTACGCTCTACGTCCTGTTCGTCCTGGGAATCATGGTGGTCATCTACCTGATTGTTTTAAATCATCCAACAAGCTGGGACTTAACGAAGGCCAAATACTTCAGCCTTTCGCCCCAGACGGTCAAGTATCTCAATGGGCTGACAAAACCTGTCAAAATCGTCGCCTTTACCGACCAGAAACAGCCGGTTCAGGAGTTCCTTCAGCGCTACGCCCGTGTCAGCAGTAACGTTACCTACGAAATCCATAATCCCTTTCGAGATGCCCTGATTGCGCGGGAAATGGATACGAATGTAATTCCTGGCGATAGTTTTATCGTCTACGGCCAGAAAAAGAAAAAAGTACACGGCCTCGATGAGGGGGACTTTACAAACGCTATCATTGAAGTCACTCGAGAGAAAGACACTGTGCTCTACTTTCTTACGGGCCACGGCGAAAAGCCGCTGGAGCGCGACTATGCGCAGGGCACAGACCAGCCGGATATCAGCCTCTCACGTCTTAAACAGGTGCTTGAAGACCGCGCTTATAAGATCAAAACCCTTGACCTCGCTCACAAAGGCTTTGTCCCTGCGGATTGCTCAGTCCTGGTTTGCGCCGGTCCAATGACGGATCTCTTTTCCGTAGAGGTTGATGCTATTGCCACGTACCTTGATAATGGCGGCAAACTACTGTTTTGCCTCGATCCCGATGAATCGGTGAAAAATGCCCTGACCCAGTTTGCCACACTCCTCAAGCGCTATGCCGTAAGCATTAGACCCGACATCATTGTGGATCCCAACCCCATCAGCCAGGGCATCTATGGCAATGCGTTTGCCCCCTTGATTACGGAGTATGGCACTCATCCTATCACCAGCGACCTCCCTTACATACGCTCAATGATCATTGTTCCATATGCGCGAACAGTTAATCCTGATGACCCGATACCGTCAGACATTCGCGTCGAAAAACTTCTGCTCTCCAGTGAGTACAGCTGGAGCGAAGAGCTCGCTGCGCTTATCCAGAAGCGTGATCTGACCGTTCCAGATCGGAGCAAAATCCATCCGCAGTGCCTTGGCGTGGCAGTAACGAAATCCGCCCAGGGAAGCGCTGAAGAGGCACAAACCAAGCTCGTGGTGCTGGGCGACTCGGATATCTTCTCCAATCAGCTGCTGGTCAGCGATGCCCCGGCTTTGCTCTTCCTGAACAGCGTGAGGTGGTTGACCGCGCAAAAGGATCTGATCGCCATTCCTCCAAAGATGTTCGAAGACACGCCAATTTACCTCTCCGCAGGCCAGGCCAAGTACCTGTTCGTCCTGCTTGTTGTCTTGATTCCGTCGCTTGTCTTCTTCGGTGGGCTGAGCTATACCATGATGAGGAGGAGAATGCGATGAGTTTAAGGCGCACCCTTATTGCCGGCGCCATATTCATAGTTATCCTGGGGATCTATTTTGCAGATAAGACGATCAAGCTAAAACGCGAGATTGTCATCTCTGAAGAAGAACGCATTGTGCCGCTGGCAAAGGATGCCGTGCTCAGCTTCTCGCTTGCCAATCCAAATGGCACGTTCAGACTGCACAAAACCGGAGACAAATGGTACATCGCAAGTCCTCTCCACACCCTGGCTGATCAAGACACCGTTAATGTGATACTGTCGAATCTGGCTGGCGGCAAGCGCCGCAATGAGTTTAAGCCTGAAGATTTGGAACAGTACGGTCTCAAAGACCCAGGGATTCGTCTTGATCTCGAGTTCAAGCCTCCGACGAAGCCCGTCGCGCTTCTGATTGGCGACGCCTCAACTTACTCCGGCCAGGTCTATGCCAGGCTTGCAACTGAAAAGAAGGTCTTCACTGTGAGCGTGCATATTCAAAACACGCTCAAGAAGAACCTCCATGATCTGCGCGATAAAACCGTTATTGCTTCTGCACCCGACAAGGCGGTCGCCATCACGCTACGGAATCCTGAGGGCGAGCTCCATGCGACCAAAGACAAAGAAGGGCGCTGGATTGTGGAGAAGCCCGTTCATTACCCTGGCGATAAGCTTGAGATCGAGAATCTGCTCCGCAAGACGAACAGTGGCAGAGCCGCTGAATTCGTGGATACGGACGTCCAACCGCTGGACGCATATCAACTTGCAAGACCCACCATATCTCTCACGGTGCAGAAAATGTTGAATGACGACTCAGAAGCCACGACCGAAACCACATTGCTCATTGGAAAACAGAAAGAGGACGCCACCATCTATTACGCCATGCGCAAAGGTGAGAAGCCGATCTTCCTTGTGGGTGAAGATCTCGTGGACACGCTCGAGCAAGGCCCCAATACGTATCGCGACAAATCGCTCTTTACACTCAATATGACTGAAGTCGCTGACCTTGTCATTACTGCCGGCAAGAGCATCGTGCGGCTCAAAAAAAATCTCCACGAAAATCAGTGGGAATTTACTGATGATAAAACCACACCTGTTGACCAGGACGCTGTATTCTCTCTTCTCTCGAAGACTATGCGCGTCAAAGCCAAAGAAATCATTACCGATAAGCCCACAGATCTCGAGCACTACGGCCTCGCTGAACCCAAAATTCGCTTCATCGTTGCTAGTATGGACGGCTCGACTACTGAAGGCATCCTGCTCGGAAAAAAACCCACTGATCGTGATATTACCTATGTGAAAAAACTCAGCGAAAAGACCGTTCTCGGAATGGACTGGCAACTCACCGGGGAATTTTTCACGACGAGGACAGATTTGATTGACAGAACCATTCTGCGATTTGAAACCGTTGGCATAGTGAAGATTGAGATCACCCAGAAGGAGAAAGAAAACATCGTTCTAACCAGAGCGCAGCGTAAGTGGGACGTAACCCAGGGCCAGAAGAGCGGCGAAGTCGAGTCGTTTACCGCCTCGTCGTTCCTCTTCGCAATCAGCCGTCTCAAATACGAAAAAGTCGTGCTAATGGATAGCACATCTCTTCGCGATGCCGGCCTCGATAAACCGCAAACCATCATTCGACTCTACGATAGCCCGGATCATGCCATTGGAACCCTGGCATCTGGCAATGCGACAGACAGCCAGACTTACGTCTTGCTCGACCATGAAGACGTCTATACGGTAAAAACCACAGACCTTGACGAGATCACCAATGGCCTGAACGAAATCGAGGAGACCATCCAATAGCTGCGTCGCCGCTCGCCCACCGATTCATACTGAGAGTCATCCCACGAGAAGTTGTTCCTTACTCCTTCTTTGATTATTTTATTGCATCGGTCTGCAACGAGTAGTATTTTCCGCCTTGATATAATGGTAGGGGCAATTCATGAACTGCCCTTACAAATGAAGGGCAAAATTAAGCGATTGCATGGGGAGTGCGGCTTCATTACCACATTGCACTAAACCAGAAACACGATCTACTGCGCGAAGGCATGATCCAGAAATCCATCATTACTGACCTCCTTATTCTCCTCCTTGCCATTCTGCTCTTTTACCATGGATTTCTGTCAGACGAGCTCATCACGCCTGGCAGCGACATGATAAATCTCTTTTATCCCCTAAAAGTTTTCGCTGCCAGATCCCTCGCTGCTGGTTTCATCCCCCTCTGGAATCCGTACAACTTTAGCGGCACGCCCTTTTTTGCCTCCATGCAGCCTGCAGTGTTCTATCCTCCCGATCTGTTTCTTTTTCATAAGGGAAATCATGTCATCGCACTGAATCTTTATAAACTGCTGCATCTCTGGTTGATGGCAAACTTTATGTACCTGCTGCTGCACGTGGAGCTCAAACGCACTCGCCTTGCCGCTATTTGTGGCGCTCTGATCTTGCCATTCAGCAGCTTTGTGCTTGGTCACCTCGAACACATCAACCAGCTCGCTGCCCTCACGTGGCTCCCCCTGCTCTTCATCCTGCTCAGGCGCATGCTCCAGCCAAAGAAATTGATCCTGGTACCTATTTTCTCCGTGGCTCTGGCATGCCAGATTCTTGCCGGCCATCCGCAATATGTTTTCTATACTCTGCTGATGATCGTCTTCTATCTCATCTTCTGGGTTCCATTCGGACGGCGATACCAGCTAAGGCATCGCCTGGCAGGTATCGCGAAACTGGCCCTTGCCATCTCTCTCGGCATAGTGCTCGCCGCTGTTCAGCTCCTCCCTGCACAGGAACTCGCCAGCCACTCCTATCGCATTTTCAATGATTATAGCTACGCCACGGAATTTTCGCTGAACCCAAAATTTCTGTTTACTTACCTCTATCCATCCGCATTCGGGACTTTTTCCAACACCATTCCCGGCAGCGACAATCTGAGCGAGTACGGGTGCTACATCGGCATCCTCCCACTTCTGCTCGTTTTCGTTGGGATCGGCTATGCATGGCGACGTCGCTCTCGCGAACACCTCTTCTTTGCTCTGCTTGCCATCTTCGCACTTTACATGGCCATGGGAGACTATACGGTTGTATATCGGTTCGTCTTTTTAATTTCTCCGGCACTAAAAAACTTCCGCGTGCCAGCACGCTTTATCTGCTTGACTACGTTCGCATTCTCCATCCTTGCCGCCTACGGGCTCGACTGCCTGTTTAAGCATCCGCTTGTCGTAAGTGGCCCGTTGAGGCGGTGGAAGATCATCCTCGCGCTTGCCGTCCCTGTGCTAATCATCGGTGATCTCTTCCTGGCAAGCCTCAACGAGATGTTCAACGCCCCTATCCGCGCCAGCCTGGCGGAACGCGCCCGCTTTCCCTGGGATTCGCTGCAGACCGACTCTACTCTCTTTCGCACGTTTCGCCTCATGATTCACGATGCCGACTTGTACGCAAATCCTCAACCTCAGGCTGTTGTAGGTCGCTACCAGCGCCTCCAGCCCAATACAAATATGATCGAAAAACTCGAGCTGCTTGACGGCTATGAAGAAGGACTCATTCCCCCAGTGCGCTACAAAGATTTTCTTCGCACCTTTAATCGCAATATTCGCCGCCCTAAGCCTGATACCGAACTCCTCGGCTTGATGAACGTTAAGTACGTCTACACAGAGTGGCCGCTTCCGGTTCTACCTGAACGGCTGGAACTTATTCCTTTCCCCCCACCATGGGACACACAGCTGTCATATCGTCTATATCGAAACCGCGATTGGCGTCCCCGCGCTTTCTGGGAAGATGAACTTGAAGGACGGATCAATCTGCGAAGTCTTGAAGGAACCTACTTGACCACTGGTACTCTGGCGATGAGCCTCGGCCAGGAGCCTAAGGATTACACTGTTGCAAATCCGCCCAGGCGCCCGCATAAACAGCGCAAACAGCTGAGTCTCTATTCCCTTGGGCCTGGATGCATCGAAATCATCAAAGATCCCTCAGATGAAGGCGATGTGCTCGTCTCCCAAGCCAGCTACCCGGGTTGGGTGGTACGCATGGGCCGGGATCGCTACCCACTTCTTCCAGTAAATGCGATTCTCTCGCGCTTCTACGCACCGAAAAACGTCACCTCTGTCACGGTTTGCTACGAACCTTTTTCGTTCAGGCTTGGACTTTATATCAGCCTGCTGGCGCTGGCGACTATGGTGATGATCTATAGCCTTTGGGTTGCACAGCGCATCAGCAGTGCAACCGGAAGGAGAGAATGGTGAGCCGCCGCGTCAGAATTCTCCTGCTGCTCGCACTGCTTGCCCTGGCGACGTTTCTCCGGCTCTATCATCTGGGCACAAATCCCCTCTGGTACACTGATGAGTCGAACTACATCAGCCCTGCATGGTTTCTCGCGCACGGCCAGGCGCGCTACGGTGCCATCCTGCATCCTTATGGCACAGAAATCCTGGCTCAGCCGTTTCTCTTCTTCTTCCTCAACGGCTGGGTGCTCCGCCTGACGCAGCCCGATATTCTTCATGCGCGTCTGCTCTCAGCCCTGCTTGCCATCATGGCAATTTTCCCGCTCTACTTGATTGGCACCAAACTCAGCTCCCCACGCCTCGGCCTCCTCGGGGCCCTCTTTTTCACTATCCACCACTATTCAATTCTCTTCACGCGCTGGGGTATGCCCTATAACCTCTCAATGTTCTTTAACATTCTGGCACTCCTCGGAATGGTGCTCTATCTTAAAGAGAAAAAGGCATGGGCGATCTATGGCGCAGCGCTTTGCGCAGGGCTATCCTCAATCAGCAGCTTCTTTGGCCTAGCGACAGTGCTCTTTGTGATCGGCTTTGCCGCGTGCAAGCGGCCACGCGCGCTCTTGGCCGTGATTCCCCTGGCCCTTGTTCCGTTTATCCTCTTCCTGATCTGGGGAATGAGCGGACGCGGCAGCGCGTTTCTCGCGGATTTCATCGGGTTGTTCGGGCAACTAAAAACTCCCCAGCAAGGACTGATCGCGCCGGTGTATATGTTCGCACACGCCACACTAAGGATGATTTCCCACGACTTCGTCTTTCTGCTTGGTGTAATCGGGCTCTTCTGGTGGGGAAAAGCAGGGCGGATCGTGCTTGCCTACTGGCTGGTACTGATTGTGCTGGTGCTCAAGAAGCAGGGACTCGACCCCAGCCTCAAATACAATGCCACGACCCACATGTTCTGCCTCTACTTTGGACTTGCATTCTTTGCACTCCGCTGTTGGGAGCTACTGGGAAATGTATTCGAGAACTGGCAGGAAAGCCTGAAACGCAGCATGCCCATTTCGCCTCGCCCGCTGGCCGCGCTTCTCGTTGCTATTCCTATTGTCATCGCAGGTGCGCGCAGTATGCGAGAGGTTGTAACCACGATTCATTCCGAATACGAAGCCGTCGGATCAGTCAAGAACATCAGCGATGCCCGTGCGCTTGCCCAACACCTCAATCCCCAGCTCAAGCCTGACGATTTCATCATCGCACCTGAACGTATCTATTGGCTCTTTCAATGCCGCGCTGCTAATCTTTACCAGACCGTAGCGAAAACCGCAGGCGGAACAACCTGGCATTGGAATCTCACGCCCGACCGCTTCGCATTCGACTGCTCGTACACGAAAGCAAAGTTTATCATTCTGGATCACACTGACCGCACCATCATTCTCCACCCTGCGAATCCAAACATGGACCTCATCCCGCGCATCCTTCAGGAAGAAAACTGGGAACAAATCTACC
>JAUWMI010000086.1 GCA_030613245.1 Candidatus Sumerlaeota bacterium | reverse complement strand
GGCCGAGGATATCGATGGCACCATCCAAGCGCTTCTAGATGAGGGAGCCGAGTCATCCCTGGCAGGCATCCCCTTCCACTACTTCCTATGGCGAACGCTACCAAATGGCAATGTTGAAGGTATCAACCACGATAAGCGAATACGCCCACTACGCCAGGAACGTGAGCCACAATATCTGGAAACGGGTGCTGTATACGCCATGAAAGCGGATGGTTTTATCCAAGCCCAGCACCGTTTCTTCGGTAAAACCGCCGTGTATGTAATGCCCCACGAGCGGCGACTCGAGATTGATGAGCCAGTGGATTTTCAAATCGCTGAAATGCTGATCCGTGAACAGCAGGAGGCAGAAAAGCTCAACCTGCTGCCCGAGCCCATAGCCGCGCTGGCGCTCGATTTTGACGGTGTTTTTACAGATAACAAAGTCATCGTTTTCCAAGACGGGCGCGAAGCCGTGCTGAGTGACCGCGGCGACGGATGGGGTATCGGACAACTTAAGAAGAAAGGTTTACCTATATTGATTCTATCTTCCGAGCCAAACCCTGTGGTTCAGGCGCGCGCCGACAAATTGGGGATTCCCTGCCTGCATGGGATAAAAAATAAAGGTGCAGTCCTAGAGCAATGGTTGACTGAGAAAGGCATTGACCCCACACATGTGATTTACGTCGGCAATGACGTTAATGACCTATCTTGCATGACCCAAGTTGGTTGCGCCGTTGCGGTCGCTGACGCTCATCCTGACGTTCTTAAACAAGTTGTCCTGGTACTAGAACACAATGGCGGAAACGGTGCCATCCGCGAGATTTGTGACTTGATTATGAAGCGTCTGAGCGTGGAATAACTGCCAGCTCTAGGACATTACACCCTTCGGCTTATCCAGACAAGAGGAGAACAAGTTATATCAAGGAGAATCCATGCCAAAAGCAATTAAAATTGGAGAACGGTGGGTTGGAGAGGATTATTCAACCTTTATCATAGGTGAAATTGGGATCAATCATAACGGCGATTTGAGCATTGCTAAACGACTGATTGATGTCGCCGTCATGGCTGGCTGCAATGCGGTGAAATTTCAGAAACGTACCCCTGAAAAGTCCGTTCCCCCCGAGTACCAAAATGTAAAGCGCGAGACACCTTGGGGGTTTATGACCTACCTGGAATACAGACACAAGGTTGAATTCGGTTACGAGGAATATGCCGAGATTGATCGCTACGCAAAGGAAAAAGGTATCTCATGGTTTGCTTCATGCTGGGATGAGGACTCGGTGGACTTTATCGAACAATTCACCCCGCCCTGTTACAAGGTAGCCTCCGCTTCACTGACTGATGATCCGCTGCTCAAGAAAATAAAAAGCACCAAGCGTCCCATCATCCTCTCAACTGGAATGTCCACCCTCGAGGAAATCGAGGCTGCGGTAAACCTTTTGAGCACCGATAACCTGCTGATCGCACACAGCACCAGCACTTATCCCTGCCCGCCAGAGGAATTGAATTTACGTATGATCCAAACATTACAGAATAGATACGACTGCCCCGTCGGCTATTCAGGACACGAGGTGGGGCTGCAAGCCACCTTTGCTGCGGTGACTCTCGGTGCTGACTTCATCGAGCGCCACATCACCATTGATCGTGCCATGTGGGGTAGCGACCAAGCTGCCTCGGTCGAGCCATGGGGTTTGATGCGGCTAGTACGAGATATACGCGTGATTGAGAACGCCCTAGGCGATGGTCAAAAACGTGTTTACCCAAGCGAGCTGAAAGCACGCCAAAAACTAAGACGAAATAAATCATTATCATAAGGAGAACGCAAACAATGACAAAAGAAAATAGCAAATTGGTTAGTCCCTACGGAGGGAAACTGGTCGACCTGATGGTCACCGGAGAAGAACGTCAGGAGCTAATTGAAAAATCTAACCGTTTGCCATCTATTCAAATTTCTGCCCGTTCGCTCAACGACTTGGAGTTGCTGGCAACTGGCGCCTTCTCTCCCATCGATCGTTTCATGGGCAAAGCAGACTACGAGCGTGTGCTGACTGAAATGCGCACAACCGATGGCACACTATTCCCTATTCCAATCACATTACCAGTGGATGAAAGCGATTTACCAAGCTGGAGCGAGCAAATCACCCTCAGTGATGCCCGTAATAACACTCTGGCGGTCATGCGAATTGAGGAAGTCTATCATTACGATCCGCAGCGGGAAGCGCGCCTGGTATTAGGTACAACCGATACTCGCCACCCACTGATCTCTGAAATGGTGCGCTGGGGCAAGGTTTATGTCTCAGGTGAACTAAAGATGATTGACCTTCCCAAGTATTATGATTTTGCTGAACTGCGCCGTACCCCAGCCCAGGTACGCGCCAGTTTAGATAAGATGAGCAATGCCAATGTGGTCGCTTTCCAGACTCGCAACCCAATGCATCGCATCCATGAGGAATTAACCAAGCGTGCAGCAGAGGATGTCGACGGCAGCTTGCTGATCCATCCCGTGGTGGGGATGACCAAACCAGGTGATGTCGATCACTACACGCGTGTGCGTGTATACCGCTCCCTCATCGAAAACTATTACGACAATAACCGGACTTTACTGAGCCTACTGCCGCTTGCGATGCGCATGGCTGGACCACGCGAAGCTCTCTGGCATGCCATAATCCGCCGCAATTTTGGAGCCAACTATTTCATCATCGGCCGTGACCACGCTGGACCAGGTAAGGACAGTCACGGCAGGCCTTTTTACGGACCTTATGAGGCCCAGATGATGCTGACTCAATACGGAGAAGAGATCGGCGTTCAGCCAGTAGAATTCAAAACCTTAGTTTATCTTGCCGATGATGAGCGTTATGAGGAGCAGGACAAGGTACCCGAGGACGCACGTATCTTCTCAATTTCCGGCACCGAGGTGCGCGAGGACTATCTAGCCAAAGGAAAAACACTACCCGAGTGGTTCACCCGTGTAGAAACGGCTGATATCCTACAAGAAATGTACCCGCCGCGCCACAAACAGGGATTTTGTGTCTGGTTCACTGGCTTAAGTGGTTCTGGCAAGTCAACAACCGCGGAAATTCTCACTTCGCTCTTACTCGAAAGCGGCAAGCAAGTAACTGTATTGGATGGCGACGTTGTGCGTACTCATCTGTCTAAAGGTCTTGGCTTTTCCCCCGAAGATCGCGATACAAATATTTTGCGCATCGGTTTTGTGGCAGGTGAGATTGCCCGTCATGGGGGCACGGTAATCTGTGCTGCTATTAGCCCTTATCGTGCCACTCGTAATGAGGCTCGCAAGATGGTTGGCGAAGACCGCTTCATCGAGATTTTCGTTGACACGCCAATTGAAGTTTGCGAATCGCGCGATGTTAAAGGACTCTACGCTCGTGCCCGCCGAGGTCAGATTACCGGCTTCACAGGAGTAGACGATCCCTATGAGGCTCCCACTGATCCCGAAATAACTCTCTATACAGTGAAAACCACTCCTGAAGAAAACGCCCGCAAGATCATCGATTTCCTAGAAGGGCAAGGGCATTTGCAACCTGACGGGACCAACAATAACATAAAAGAGCCCGAAGAGGAGGCAGCCATCTCCGCTAGCTAAGTACATTCATAAATGAATTATTGGGTGTATAAACCTTGCGAAGGTTTCGAAATTACTTTCAATGCACCAATATACTGCGGCTTCTCTAGGTTTTCAGATCAAGAAGTGCCCCAGAACCTTCGCAAGGCTATTCTGATCCAGCATAATTTATGTGACCGTACTTAGAGGGCTAATCACTCAACAGATAGCTCTCAAAATAAGCTCCGATTAATATGAATGAAATTCCTGAGTTATTCAAGCTCGATGGCCGAGTCGCCGTGGTAACGGGGGGGGCGGGGCTGCTGGGAGAAGAGTTCTGCCGGATTCTAGCTGAGGCGGGAGCATCGGTGGTGATCGCAGATATAAACGCCGGTGCTGCCGAGCGTTTCGCCGGAACTCTCAACGAGCGCGGCTTTGACGCCCGCGGGTTGCAAACCGATGTCACCGATAGTGATTCCGTCCAACAAATGGTGGGGGCTACTCTAAAAGCCTTCGGACGCCTTGACATCCTGGTCAACAGCGCCGTGCTTGACCCAAAGTTTGATCCCCAACATGGAGGGCACACAAATTCGTTCGAAGAGTACCCCATCGAAGCCTGGAATCAAGCCTTAGCAGTTAACCTGACGGGTATGTTTTTATGTTGCCAATCAGCCGTGCGTCCAATGCTTGATCAGGGCAATGGTGTCATCATCAATCTCAGTTCAATTTATGGACTGACTGGGCCTGACCAACGCATGTACGCGCGCCATGGGCAGGTGACGCAATACAAGCCGGTATATTATTCCGTCACTAAAACCGGCGTGATCGGTCTCACACGTTATTTAGCTACATATTATGCCGGGAAAAATATACGCGTTAATACCCTTTCCCCTGGTGGGGTGTACAACGACCACGCCGATGACTTTGTCCAAGCTTATTCGGCAAAGACCGTCCTCGGCCGTATGGCCCAAAAAGATGATATGAACGGAGCGCTACTTTTTCTCGCCTCGGATGCCTCGGCTTATATGACCGGGGCAAACCTGGTCGTAGATGGCGGTTGGTCCACCTGGTAGCTGCCAGGCAACTCTTTCCCCCCACCAAAAGACACCACCTGATGGACAAAACTGAAGTTCTGGCTATCATCCCCGCTAGGGGTGGCTCGAAGAGCATCCCTCGAAAAAACATACGCCCCTTCGCCGGACATCCACTGATCGCTTATAGCATCAGCGCTGGTCTGGCTGCAGAAACAGTTACCCGTGTGATCGTATCGACGGATGACGAGGAAATCGCGGCAATTTCACGGCGTTACGGGGCCGAGACCCCTTTCCTGCGCCCAGCAGAATTTTCGGAAGACAGCACTCCCGACCTGCCCGTTTTCCAGCATGCATTGGAATGGTTACACAAGAACGAGGACTACCTGCCCGAGATTGTCGTCCAACTACGCCCTACCTCTCCTTTTCGGCGCGTTCAGCACATCGACCAAGCCATCTACCGTTTGCTTGAACATCCAGAAGCAGATTCTGTGCGCACTGTATGTATTCCCTTCCAGAACCCATTCAAGATGTGGCGCATCGGTCAGGATGGTATCATGCAACCGCTTTTACAGACTGAATTCGAAGAACCCTACAACATGCCCCGTCAGGCGCTTCCAGAGGTCTACTGGCAGACCGGATACGTAGATGCTGCCTGGGTCGATACCATCCTGACAAAAAACTCTATGACCGGGACACGTATCCTACCTCTGGTAATTGATCCGAGCGAGTGGATTGACATCGACTCGCCTGACGACTGGCGCCGTGCTGAACGACTTTTAGAAAGCTTGGAAATCACATTTGATGATTTGGGCTTTCAGCTCTAGTGCTTTGTCAAGAGTGAATGTTCAGTTCGATATCCGTGTTGATACACTCTTGACAAAGCTTAAAGTGTTCCGTTCATATAGAATTCTTACTAAACAATGATACTTGACGGAACACTAGAAAGCCATCCAATCACATATACGCCCAGAAACACTCACCCCTTCCATGTGGAGGCACAAATGCCCGAAATAAAAATTGGTGACCGCCTAATCGGTGATGGACACCCCTCGTATATCATCGCCGAAATAGGTGTTAATCACAATGGTCTGCTTGATTTAGCCATTGAGCTGATCGATGCTTCCGTTACCGCTGGTGCGGATGCAGTTAAATTTCAAAAGCGCGACCTGAATAAACTCTATTCAAAAAAATATCTCGAAAATGTCAACGCTGGTGAGAAGACTCTGCGCTATCTCCTACCGATCTTACAACGAGTAGAGTTGCCCAATGAAGCCTACTACAGAATCGTGGATTACTGCCGTGATAACGGGATCACCTTTATGTGCTCGGCCTTCGATCCAGAGAGCGCCAACTTCTTAGAGGAGTTAGGTGTACCAGCCTATAAAGTAGCTTCCGCCGATCTTACCAACATTCCTTTGCTCGCCCATCTAGCTAAAAAAGGGAAACCGCTTATCTTATCCACGGGCATGTCCCACATGGATGAAGTCGAATTTAC
>JAUWMI010000050.1 GCA_030613245.1 Candidatus Sumerlaeota bacterium | reverse complement strand
GGAATTCGTTTAAAAACGATCTCTATCTGGGTGTCGTTTTCAGTGGATGCAAAAGTCATAGGCAACTGCATGGCCATCAACAAAATAACAAAATATTTTTCCAGGTGGAATAGAGATGACCGTGAAATGTGGTGAAACCCAAAATTCACGATCGAATGTCTCTTCATGGCCCTATCACAAACAATACGTAAGAAAATGGCTCTTTGTCAAATGAGTTAGCATTCTTAGAGGAAAGATAATCCCCCTCACCTTGATCCTCTCCCCCCAGGGGAGAGGGGAAAACGCAAATGAGTTTAAGTTTTCTCTCAAGACGTGTCCATCTTCCCACCGGGGAGAGGAAAAAACACTGAGCAGACTGCTGTTTGCTTTCGCGCAGGCAAATCGTGACAGACAAAATCACTGACATTCATCCGGAGAGGATATTCCAGCAGACGGAGAACCCTACCCCCCTCTCCCCCAGCGGGAGAGGGATGGGGCTACAAGAACAGATTGTTATGAACGCAATCCTCTCTGCAAAAGCCTAAGGAACCTGTATTTACTATGTGTTTCGATCGCTATTTTGCTAACCTATCTGACAAAAAGCCAAGAAAATAAATAAAATCAAATCGGTCAACGACATCCATTATACCGCTCAGGAATGCTCCTCAGTCTGTTGTCGGCTAGGAACCCTTAAGCACTACCTTTTCGATAGCCGCCTTGGTCCAAAGAACCGCCTGCCATTCATCTTTCTTGATTTCCTCAGGGCTTTTCGAATCATAGTAGTTGGCAGGGCGACGAATGCCGGATTCAATCCCCCAATATCCCTTGAATCCCGACTCTTTAGCGATCCTCAAACCCTTCTCGAGATCATATCTGGTATGCGTTCCATCAGGAAGCCACCTTCCTTTAACGGAAGCCCCCTTCGCATAGGGCATTGTTAATCGAATGGCTTCATATATCTCTTCTTCGGTGGAAACATCAAAAATTGCAAAATCGGGGAGAAGACCGAAAAGGGGATGATTCAATTTTCTGGCCAGCGCTACTAGCCATTGGGGATTTCTTGATAGTTTACTCCCATGATTTTCCACCAGGATATTGATGTTAAATTCTTCAGCATAATCGAGAAGGGCGCTGAAAGACTCAACCGCTCTATCCAATCCTCCTGGATCCTGTTCTGGAGTTTCGTTCCCCTCGGGTAGACCTTGGGCGACAGTTGCATTGCATCGGATCCCATGGCAGCCTAGATAGGCGGCAATTTCGACCCATTTACGGTGATTGATCGCTGCCTGCATTCGGGTTTTCTTGTCTTTGGATACCATGTCTCCTTCGCGGTCAACCATAATCAGAACATTCTTAACCCCATACTCGTCCGCTGCTTTATTTAATTCCTTCAAATATAGATCTCGCACATCGGTGAAGAAATGGGTTACATACTCAACCCCAGCGATGTCAAAATCCTCACGACAGATTCGATGAATGTCCTTGAGTGTCCAAAGTCCGGCAGCATACGTTCGATTCAACGACCACGTAGCCAGTGAAACCGCATTCTTGGTTGGCAAAGTCGCACTTCTGGTTAACGAAGCCGCAGCAGCTGGCCATTTCGTTTTTAATGCTGCACAAGAAGACAAGCCGATCCCCGCAGCGGCTATCGAAGTGAGTTTAATAAAGTCACGTCTTGTGTATGTTGCCATTTTACTCTCCTATCCTTTCAAGATTGCTGATTTTTTTTCTTAACCGGATAGCTCAAGACCGCCCCCGGCACCTCGACCCGGGTGCGGTATACTGCTTTTGTTTCATTTTCCGTCACATAAAGCGTCCGAAGATCCTCCCCGGCAAACTCGACGTTGCTCGGTTTGCTGCCCGGTGCTCTAATAATCCTCTTCGTTGAACCGTCGGAGGAGAAGACGTGAATTGCGCTGCCTCCGAAGTGGGCCACGTAAAGGTTGCCCTCACTGTCAAAGTTCATTCCGTCCGGATCTCCCCCGGGCATTTCAGCAAAGACCGTCTTGTTCTCCAGCTTCCCGTCCGGCAGTACGTCAAACCTGAGCACCCGATGAAAGGCCGACTCGGCAATGTACAGCTGCTTCCCATCGGGACTGAAAATAATTCCATTCGGAAAACCAAGTCCCTCAGCAACCGGGACGACCTCTCTTTTCTCTTTGTCGATTCGGTATACGACCCCGTCCGGATTGTCCCGCGAATACTTGTGAGGATCGGTAAAGTACAAATTGCCGTGCGCGTCAAAGGCCAGATCGTTGGGCCGATTAAACTTCTTGCCCTGGTAACCGGCGGCATACACTTCCACTTTCTTCTCAGGACTTATTCGCAGAATGGCTCCTCGCTCGAACTCACAGGCATAAAGTCCTCCGTCAGGGCCTACCGTCAACCCGTTTGTCTTTTGAAAAGTCAAGGGTTCAGTCGTTCCAGCCAGAAACACCGAAGCCCCTTCCGGCGTAACCTGATAGACGGCCTTGCCGTAACAATCCGAGAAGTACAATGTTCCTTTGCCGTCCCACGCCGGCCCCTCCGGAAACTCCAACCCATCAACCACTTTTTCAAAAGAAACAGTCACAGGTTCCATCTTCTCTCCCGCGTCCTCCGCCCAAATTGTAGGGCTCGTCACTATTAGTGCCGCCAGCAATATCCCCACGATAAAACAAACCCTTGATCGTTTCGTATTCATTGAAAAGTCCTTTTTGATTTATCTGGGGAATCCGGGATACAATTTCCTTACCAAGGCGAATCCTAATACAGCAGGTATTTCTGCCGTTTTTTCAGAAACTCTTCCACTCCACGCTGGTAACTTTCGATAATTTTTTCAACCGGCACGCCATCCTGAAACATCAATCTGATCTTGTCGCTTCCGTTCGCGAGATCAAGCCCTCTTACTCTGGTTTTTGAGAGATCGAATTTTTCCGGATACATCTTTATCAGCGTTTCAGTTATATGATATCCGACCTCTACGGGCTTTATCTTTGTTTCATCGGTAATTATGATCCTGAATCCTTCACAAATCTCGCCATTGTAATGGCGATAGTAGGGCCTGAAAAAAAACGGCTCGAAATAAACGCCGGAGATATTCTTGTCGTTCATAGCTTTTGACACCTCTCCCGCGTTCATCCACGGCGCGCCGACAAGTTTAAATGGCAGCGTGTAACCGACCCCGATGCTGACCAGCGGCGTTTCTCCAAAAATCCCCGTGATTGGGTAAAACCAGGAAGAATCGCCTTCGGGAATATGAGGCGACGTGGGAACCCAGACAAGCCCTGTGTCGCGCCAGGTCATATCACGTTTCCAACCTTCCATTTTCACTACTTCCAGGTCGCAGTTGACGTTCATTTCCTTATTAAAAAACTGCGCAAGTTCACCAACCGTCATCCCGTGCATATAGGCGATAGGTCCAACGCCAATAAACGAATAGAACTCCTCTTCAATCATGGGCCCTTCGACGATTACTCCATTCACGGGATTGGGGCGATCCAGAACGACGAACTTGACTTTGTGCTCGGCCGCGGCGTCCATGCTGTGCTTCATGGTCGAGATATAGGTGTAGGACCTTGAGCCAATGTCCTGAATGTCGAACAGCAGAACATCAATGTCCTTGAGCATCTCCTCAGTAGGTTTCCTCGTTCTGCCATATAGGCTGTAAACCGTGGCATTCGTGTTTGCATCGACGCTGTCGCCAAGCGATCCCGAGACTCCGCCGCGAATGCTGTGTTCGGGCCCGAACAGAGCAACCAGGTCAACATCCGGATGCGATGCCAACAGGTCCGCGGTTGATCGAAGACGACTGTCGACGCCGGTTGGATTTGTAATAAGCCCGACCTTCTTCCCCTTGATTACATCAAGGTGCTTCTCAAAGAGCATATCAATGCCAAGTTTAACTGCGGGCTTTTTCGCCATCAACGCGCCTTCTCCAACTTCCTGCGACAACTTGTACGACACTGCGGGTGTGATCACGATATTCCGGTATTCCACGTCCCGGTGATCTCCTTGAAGCATCAGGGGACCCGGTTTGGCCTCGTGACTATCAGCGGCGCCCCCGGTAATGCCGGGGATCTCCTTGTGATCTATAATGGTTTTGCCGTTTAAAACAACTGTGACCCATCGACCGATGAGGGTGATGTCATAAACATTCCACTCTCCCGGTGGATTAGCGGCCATTTCACTGGGTGCAATAAACCCGTAAATCGCGCTGTTGACTCCTTTACTCGGGGGGCGGTTGCCGGGATCGTTGACTTGGATCTCGTAACGGCCGCGCAAATAGATGCCGCTGTTGCTCCGCGGCGGGAGTTTATATTCGATGTGCAGTTTGAAGTCCCTAAAAGTCTCTTTCGAAATTAAATCAACACTGGGCGGTGTATTGCTCAGAATACCGTCCTCGAATTTCCAACCATCAGGACCGTCGGAATACCTCAGGTTCCAGTTGGAAAGGTCGTCACGCAATAGGCGAACCGGCTCTCCCCACTTGACAACTTCTCTGTAATCCAACTTGGGCGCTCGAACGGCGGTGAATTTGAGAGGGTTGCTCTTTTCGTCGAGCGTCTCGCCAATGATTCTTCTCCGCTCAAATCGTCCCTTGAAGACAACATCCGTCTCCTGCTCCTCGAACTGGGGCGGAAGGGCAATGTTCAGGTTCTCCCCATCAAAACTGAGTTTTGTGATGGGCCGAGCGCTTCCAATTCGCCCGACCAATCGCCCTTTCAACTCGTCGCCTTCCATCTTAAATTCAAACCAGGAGGGGAATGTCACGGAGCCGGTGGTCACCGTTACGTCCCATCGTCCAAGCATGGCATCAAATTGGCCGTCTTCCGACAATCCGACACTCGCAAATGCCAGCAAAAGTAATAATAACGCACCTTTCCGCAAAGTTTTGAAAATGATCATGATCTTCTCCTTTCGATTTTCTGGCACAATTGATATTTTGATGTTACACGATCTTTAAATTGACCGGATCCCACTTTACCTTTCGACCCTGGTGAAATGCCTCCGTTCCCATGTGGCAGGAGATGTCCTCGCCGAAACACATGTGCATGTTGGCACTCGTCTCTTTTCGCGTTCGGACAGCATCGAAAAATTCATGGAAATGCTTTTCCCCGGAAGACATCTGACCTTCGGAAGGAACTTCAATGATCTCCGTCGGGACACCCTCCTTTGGCGATTCCTGAAGCAAATGAGCATACCGCTTTGAATCCGGCGCTGCCCAGATTTGAATCTCGTTTCCCCGTTTGGTCATGGAGGCTTCGGTTCCAATGTATTCGATTCCTCTGGGACGAAAGGTAGAAGTGAAGTTCGCGCTGAAGGCGACAGTTAAGTTCTTGTCAGGATACTCATAGATGGAGTTATAGACATCGGGAATCTCGAGGTAGTCTTTCAATTCATAGACCCCGCCGGAGGCCACCGCCGTGTGAGGGATATGAATATCCATAATCATATTGATGGAGGCCATATCGTGTGAGAACAGGTCGCCGCATATCCCTGTGCCATAGTCCCAGTAGCACCTCCACTGGATGACCCGCTTGGGATCGAATGCACGATGGGGCGCCGACCCAAGAAATTCTTTCCAGTTGATTGTTTTAGGGTTGAGATTAGAAGGAATCGGCCAGTCCCAAAGGCGCCGGGAAAATGGGTAAAACCGAAAGACCCGAACCATGTGGACCCGTCCCAGAGCACCGGAGCGAACCAGATCCCGCATCTTTTTCGTAACCGGACTTTGGACCGTACTCTCATTGAGCTGGATGACCCGCTTGTGGGTCTCTACGGCCTTTTTCAGAGCCACACCTTCTTGAAAGCTGTGGGTAGGACATTTCTCAATGAAGACGTCCTTTCCCGCTTCACACGCATCAATCGCGACCTGGGCGTGCCAGTGATCCGGCGTGAAAATCATGACCGCGTCAATGTCTCGATTCTCCAGCACCTTGCGGTAGTTGTCGTACAGCGTCACTTTGCTATCAAACATCTCACCTGCATACTTCCGTGCATCTTCATACACATCACACACGGCCCGAATCTGTTCCTTAACGAATGGTTTAACAGGCGGCGCTCGACGCCCATAACCTCGAGTCCGATCTTCCCGGGAAATTGACCCGAATCCCGTTGCCTTCTCTGCCGCCTTAGGGTGAAAGTGCCCCAGCCGACACATCATCTGGCGAGCGCGAATGCCGAAACCGATGACGCCGATGCCTAACGTGTCATTGGGGGACCTGTTCTGGGAAAAGGCCGGCACGCCCAATTGACTCGCCATGGCGAATCCCGCGGCCACCCGCGCGCCTTTCTTCAGAAACTCCCTTCGCGTGACTTCCTGATCGCTTGACATGCCGATTCCTCCTTTCTTAATTCGATCTCTATATCACTCTCCGGTTGACCGGGTCCCACTCTACTTTGCGGTTCTGCAGATAGGAGAGGGTCGCCATGTGACAGGTAATCGATTCCTCGAATCCTCGATCGATATCACATTTGGGTTGACCGCCGTTTCGGATAGCATTCAGCCAGTCTTTGAGGTGCAAGTACGTAGAATCAACCCGCCTCCCCGCTTTGAAGGTGTACATAAAACCTTTTTCGAAATAGTACTTCTCCGTTGCCGAAGTTATTGCATCGATTCCCTGGGAGTCTGGCCTGTAGGAAAACAGCGGAAGCGAGGTGTCAATGATTCCTCGTTCAATTTTTTCCTTATAGCGCGTTGACTGATCATCAACCGTGACCGTTAGGTTCCGACTGACCTCCATCGAAGCATCGTGGCCCATGAAGACGGTTCCTCGATTCCTTCCGTTCGCCAGGGTTGCACTATAGAGGAACGTCAAGTTACGGTCCGGAAACTCAAGCGCCACGTTGAATACGTCCGGAACATCCCGCCCGTCCTTGTAATAGTAAAGGCCTCCGGAAGCGACCGCCGATCGCGGGACTCCCAGGCCCATAATGTGGTTCACCGCTGAAAAGGAATGGGACAGAATGTCCCCCGAGATTCCGGTGCCATAATCGTACCAACATCGCCACCGAAAAAACCGCTCGAGACTGAAGGGAACCTTATGTGGCGCTGGGACCTGAAACTGCTCCCAATCGATGTTTTTCCGACTCGCTTCCGGATGGATATCCCACACCCAGGCAGCGAATGGAGAATTGCGATTGGTGGTGGATTCGATTAACGAGATGCCGCCCAGAATGTTTTTCTTGATGATTTCCCGAGCCTTGATATGACTCTGCGATTGAAAGCTTTGGTGCCCGAGCTGAAACACCACTCCACTTTTCTTGACGGCATCGACGGTCTTTAAAGTCTCCTCGATTGTCCTGGTCATGCACTTCTCACAGTATATATGTTTGCCCGCGTTCGCCGCATCAATTACGATTTGGGAGTGCCAATGGTCGGGAGTGGCAATGATAACGGCATCCACCTCTTTACTGTCCAGGAGCTCCTGATAGTGGCGGTAACGCTTCGCAGCCGGTAGAGGGGTGAATTTGCTCCCCGGGAGGCTATCCCTCCTGGAGGTCGTCACGGCGCGTTCCGCTCGAACGTCGAAAAGATCGCAGACTCCGGTAATTGCGATATTCAGATCTTCCTGCTCCAGAAGGGCCTTGAGCCTGATATCACGGCCCGTCTTTCGCGCCACTTCCAATTGCTCTTCGACCCATTCCGGGTGGGGGAAACCCGCCGCTCGCACGACCTGGTCACCTCGAAACCCATACCCAATCAAGCCGATTCGAACGAGCTCGCCGGTGGTCTGGGGAATAACTGCGGGCGCACTGTCTTTTAAGCCCAGTTCGTCGAGTATCTGCTGCTTGCGCAAAGCGTCGCTCATCTGCTTTTTTATGACGTTATAATAAAGCGCGCCAAAGACCGGAATGGTCGCAAGACTTTTGAGCAGATCGCGACGCGTGATGTTTTTCCCTTTTCCGTCAGGGTTTTGCTTTTTGGCTGCATCGCCGAGCTCGGGTTTCTCTTGACCCATTTTGCTTCCTCCTAATATCTAGGGTTCAGAAGGGATCTGTCTACACGTTCCACGCTGCCCAAAGATCAGCCGGTCCAAACCGATGATTCGGCCTGTGGGAAATAGCCAAAGGACAAACAGGGCGCTCGCTTCGATGAGGGTCTTGTTGACCACCAGATAGCTTCCCTCGTTGGGCATCGAGTACTTTAAGTCAACCAGTGGCGGGGCGGCCAGGTAATACAAGAGCAGGAGAATTGCTCCCAAGATACTGGCCATTCGGGAAAAGCACCCGCTAATCAGTGCGATCCCGATCAATACCACTCCCCAGATGTTGAGAAAATCAACGGCCTGCAAAGCGGCCGGGGAATCCGCGATGGCGTTGAAAAGACGCGAAAAGATCCATTGCGACTCGCTCAGAAACCGGCCCGAGGACCAATACGGATTTATCGCCTTTGCAATCCCCTCGTAGAGAAGGTGCCACCCAATCAAGACTCTCAACATAACCAAAGCTGTCAGCTGTATGTTTGTGTATCCGGATGAAGAAGTAAAACGATTTTTCGTCTTGTCACGCATCACGATCCTTTCCTTTGTACGTCGTCTGATTCCTTTGGACACTTTGTGAGCAACAATAAGGTGTAATTCGCAAGCTGAATATTAAGCCGCTTCATTTTATAAAGTCAATTCCAAATTCCACATGCTTCGTTGCAGCATCGTTTTTCGCACCATCTCTTTTCTTCTGGCCAGAATATCCCCCTTCGATCATGATATACATATGCCGGTCAAGTGCAAAGGAGTTCCCCCTGCTGTGAACTAAATGCTAGAATAATACGCAGAAGTGTCCAAATTACGCTGGCGGGGAAACGTAGCCCCTTTCAATCTTGGCTTTCTCAATCATTAGAGACGAGGATTTCCTTCAACGGCGGGCTATTATCAGCTTACCTCGATGATAGTGCTCGAATTCTTGCCGCGAAACGGTACCGTTCACTTTCGGACAGTTTCTCATTCTCTAGCGCCTTGCGGTACACAGCGATAGCGTCCCTGGTTTTCCTTTGTTCCTCATAAATCTGGCCCAATAGGGCATAGGCCTCGCTGTAGGCTGCTTTTTGTTCAATCATCTGTTGAAGCGTTCTGGTGGCACCGTCCACATCACCTTTCTGTCGCAGGTAAAAGGCAAGGGTGTACGCATATTTCGGCTCGTTCGGACTTAGTTCACTGGCTTTGCGACACCACTCAATAGCTTCGTCAATACGATTCTTGGCCAGAATGACGCCCAAGTTATACGCTGCCGGTGCGGACTTAGGATTGGCCTTCAAGGCGGTGCGAAACGCCTGCTCGGCTTCGCCCAGCCGCCCCATCTCACCCAACAACATGCCGAGGTTGAGGTTGGCAGCCAAGTTGTCTGGTTCAATCTCTAAAGCCTTGCGCAGGCTCTGTTCTGCCTTTTTGTTGTCACCGGTAATATTGTAAGCAATCGAGGTATTGACGTAGGCTATCAGGAGGTCGGAGCGCAGTTTGAGAGCTGTATCGTAAGAGAAAATTGCTTTATCAAATTCACGACGCGCCGAGTAGAAGTTGCCGAGATTGTAATGAGACAGAGCATCATCAGGCCTAGCGTTCATAGCGGCTTTAAATTCTGTCAGGGCCTTATCCAGGGGCTTACGGTCTTTTTCCTTGATCATTTCTCGAGGAACAGGCGCAAGCGCTGCCGCTGCGCGCACTCTTACCAGGCGATACTCATCACGTGTCGCTGCGAGTAGTGCTTCGACGGATTCGGCATTGAGACGGTCGGACAATATTTCCGCAGCGCTCGCACGCAAGAGCGGTGAAGAGTCGTCTTTCAACACCTTGAGGAACACCGGCCATTTTTTCTCGTCCTCGCAAGCACGAAGCAGACGCACCAGAGAATTGGCAAATACCTCGCCGTGGGTTGCACTGGTCACATAGTCAAGCATTGCCGGCAAGCGCGACCAGTCTTCGTTGCGGGCTGCATCGATAAGACCGGCCACATGAAGAACCGGCTTCTGGTAATCACGGCTGCGCCATTCGCGCACGTATCTTTCAGCCCAGGCCGCGTCCTTGTCGGTATGACAAAGGTTGCACGCGTTGGGCGATTTGAAAGCTATTGTTGCAGCTGGCATTGGCGGCCGCATCGAGTGATCGCTTCGCCGCATTCGCGCGAATTCGGTCATAGGCATGTGGCAGGAAATACACTTGCTGCCCTCGCTCTCTGGTGGGTGGTGGGAATGCGCTACTACGTCCTCGACGCGCTTCTCGTGGCATGGCATGCAGGCCTGGTTGGCCTTGTCTTGATCATTGAACCGGTAACGGCCACTGGACGTGTGGCAGTGCGTACAGTCCAGCTTCCCTGATTTGACACAAGGGCTCATCCGCCACAGCGTATAGGTGTAATTCTCGCCCAGATCACGCCCATCCGGGTAAAAATCCCTGTGTTCAAGTGTCGTGAGGTCAAAGTGGTCGAAGTACTTGTCACCCGGCTGAAAGGTTGTGGTTATGGGCACCATTTTCGCGTGACACGGCGCGCACATTGTATTTGTCTGATCCTCGGTGAATTTCTTGACTATGATGATCTTGAGGTCTCTCGGTATTTGTCCCTCAGGCGCCTCTCGACAGATGCGATTGTGTTCCTCCCCAGGACCGTGGCAGGTTTCACAATTGATTCCCGGCTCCACCCAAACTGTGTTATATCTGTCCGTTTTCAGGTCGTAGTTTGTAGAAAGCTGGCTCACGTGGCAGTTGAAGCAGGCGGTATTGAAGGTATAGGGCCATTCTTTCCAGTTTATCGGCTCGTCCCGGATATCGGTGAAGTGGCGCACACCGCTGGCTGCCGTGTCGTACCATTCCTTTCTGCGAACATCATAGGCAACCGGTAACGTCTGCAACTGTCCCCTCTCCAACAGAGTGAGGAAGTAGTAGACGTTCTTTCCCCCCATGACGTGTAGCATTTTGTATTTCTTTTCTCCTTCAAAACCCTTTTCCAGAACCCAGCCACCTTCGTCATTGAATTCTGCACGGTAATTGAATTTCTCAATGACGATGTCCTCTTTCTGAGGGGTGAGTTTCTCCCTTGCCAGTTCAGGCGTGAAGGGCTGCATTGCAAGACCATGCCATGACGCACTCCATAGCTGATGGAACCTCGCATGACATTTCCTGCAGCTCAGAGAACCCGTATACTCCTCATATTGCGACCAGTTCACGGCTTGCGTCGAGGTGGTTGGTGCGGCCTCTTGTCCTGCTGATGCGGAGATTACATTTGTCAGGCAAATGGCAAAGAGAACCGTAAGGGTACTTGCGCGCATCTGTCCCTCTGTTAGGCGAGCTGCCTTTACTCAGTGGTTTCCAGTGGAGGCAAGTCGTACTGCTTCCGCAGCGCACGGTAACGGCGCATCATCATCTCACGCACTTCTGTATAGGCAGGATCCTTGAAAACGTCGCGCATCTCGTGTGGGTCCTTCTCGAGATCGTAAAGATCCCAGTCGTTGTCATCATAGAAGTGAATGAGCTTGTAACGATGGGTGCGCACGCCATCGTGGCGGGGGACGTTGTGCTCGCCCTGTTCGTAATAATGATAGTATATGGTATCGCGCCAGTCGGGATTTTTCTGCTCAAGGAGCGGCAGGAGACTGTCGCCCTGCATTTCTTCAGGCGGCTCGATTCCAGCGGCTTCGAGGAACGTGGGAGCGTAATCAATGTTCTGGACCAGCTCCGTCACGCGGGTACCGGCTTTAATCCCTGCCGGCCAGCTCATAATGAGCGGCATTCGCAGCGACTCCTCGTACATCCACCGCTTGTCGTACCAGCCGTGTTCGCCCAGGTAAAATCCCTGGTCGGAGCTGTAAGCAACAAGTGTATTCTCCAGTTCACCTGTCGACTCGAGGTAATCGAGAAGCCGGCCGATGTTGTCGTCCACTGATGCAATGCATCGCAGGTAATCCTTTACGTAGCGCTGGTATTTCCAGCGAACCAGGTCTTTGCCCTGCGGCATGTCTTCCAGAAACTTTTTATTTTTTGGATCGTACGCCGCGTCCCACATAGCCTTTTGCTCTGGCGTCAGACGGTTGTACTCCGGATTGTCCCAGTCGCGACCCAGGGCGTCCTTGATGCCAGTCCCGTCGAGCTTGAGGTCCCATCCCATCATCATATGGCGGCCAATCTCCATTTCGTTGTTCTTCAATACTTCGTTGCGATTGGAATAGTCGTCGAAGAGGGTGGATGGTTCGGGTATTTCAACGTCATCGTACATTGTCAGGTGTTTGGGACCGGGCGCCCAGTTGCGATGGGGGGCCTTGTGCTGGCACATGAGCAGAAAGGGTTTGTTTTTATCGCGGTTGCCAAGCCATTGAAGAGAAAGGCTGGTAACAATGTCAGTGCAATACCCCATGTATTGTTTCTTTCCCTCGGGTGTTATGAATTCTGGATTGTAGTACCGGCCCTGACCGATAAGGATTTCCCAGTGGTCAAAGCCCGTGGGTTCCGAGCGAAGATGCCATTTGCCGATAAGGGCGGTCTGGTATCCGGCTTGTTGAAGCAGCTTGGGAAATGTCGTCTGCGAGCCGTCAAAATCGGTTTGATTATTCAGGTGTCTGTTTTTATGGCTGAGTTTGCCCGTGAGCACGGTTGCGCGGCTTGGAGCACAGATGGAATTGGCGCAAAAGCTGTTTACAAATATTACTCCCTTTTCGGCAAGGCTGTCGATATTGGGGGTCATGTTGATCTTCGACCCGTACGCGCTGATGGCCTGAACCGCGTGATCGTCGGTGAAAATGAACAGAATATTAGGCCTTTGGGTTGGCTTGTTATTCTCGGCTACACAAAGATTTAAAGCGAAAAACGTTAGAATCGCGCCAACTACAAAATGCATAAACCGGCAATGAACTTGCATGGCGTGAGTCATTGTTAGGACCTCCTGTTTCCTAAAACCGCTAATTAGTGTACGTCGTCAAATTCTTTGGACACTTTGAGAGTAAACATAAGGTATAATTCACAATCCGAATATTGAGCCACTTCGTATGCTTGTGTCAAACGTAAATTCCTGACTTATGCTAAGACAGTCTATCAGCTTGCCATAAGAATTGCGACAATAGGGAAACCCCTGCCCGCAACGGCTTCTGAGACCGCCTCTAGTTCGCCTAACTTATTCATGCACATATCCGGAGGAACTTGCCTGCGTCAAGAGGTGTGTAAAATGGTTAAATTGCTTTACAAAAGAGACAGTATTTGTTGAATAAAATGCAGTCGTAAGAAAAGGCAATGCAGCCGAGTATCTGCGGGTGATGAAAATCAAGCACATCCTGGCCTCACCGTACCATCCCCAAACCGTCGGGGAAGTTTGGACTGCTTAACCGTACGGCCAAAGCGCGTCTGGGAGTGGTCCTGTACCGCTCACCTGAAGACTTGGAGGAGGCGGTAGCGCAGTTTCAGCGTTGAAGAAATCGTGGAATTAGTCGCGGAAGTTGCCGGTTTAAGCCCTGAGAAAATCCTCGCAACAACATACTAGAGGAACAGAACGGCTGCTCCCAAGGCAGCAATATATCTTCTGTTATCGTTTTAGAATGAAGAGAATACAGCAGATAGCCAGGCTATTCGGCATCAAGAGTAGAAGTAGAGCGAATTGTGTGATAAAACAGGTAAAAGAGGACGATCTGCTGGTTCAGCGGTTGCAATAGATGTCTTTTTTTGAATTTTCCCTAAAGAGTTGTCTTCAAGCTTTAACCTTGCATTGGAATCAGGGTCAGGGCTTTAGCGTTTTACTTATGTCTTGCCTTTCAGCCTACTCCCCACACCAATATTTTTCTTTTCCGCGTAATCTTCCGGTAATGTAGATCCTGATATATTTCGAAATCGGTTTAACTCACAATGACAAACAGCAACGATTCCTTGACCGGAGACGATCTTCCGCATTTACTCGAACTCTTATGGCGAAAGGACCCAGCGCGCAGTGAGGGCTCCCACAGTGGCCAAGGCCTGGTGCTGACAGAGGCCTTCGCCCGCATCCTTGGAATGGACATTCAATTTGGAATTATCAAAATCGGGAGAGTTTCACCTGACTATGGCAATTCCCCATTCCATCCCCGAAAAGAACTAAAGGAGCAAAGGAGCATTGGCAATGAAGATCAACTCAGTACGAAATAAATATCATCTATCTTGGCTTGTGACTTTCATTATGTTCTTCGTCCTGACTCCCGTGAGGGCGGAGACTATTGCGGACGGCGTTAGGCTTACGCCCCTGACCAATGATGGGAGATCGATGGCGGCGTCCTGGGCGTATCACGGAACCAGGATCGCCTTTGTGCGGGATGTGTCCAAGACTCAGAGGCAACTGTTAATCATGAATTCGGACGGGATCGGTGAGAAAGCTGTAACCCCAATTGGGAATCCATTCTTTGTGGAGTGGTCCTGGTCGGGAGAAAAACTATCATACGGGTTTACAAACACGCGCTCGGGCGAAAGCCAGGGCGGGCTTTTTGTTTACGATGCAGTCAGCGATAAAACGATTCCCGTGTCCGCGCCGTATACCGAACGGGTCATGGATGAAGATGAGGGGCCGCTCTGGTCGGCGGATGATCAATATGTCGGCTACATGGTCGAGCCTGGAGCTTCGCGGTCTAGTGAGATCTGGATTGGGGAAGTCCGGACCGGCAGGTCCTGGCGTCTTCTGCCAAATCGCGGTGAGGGAGAGGAAATTACCTGGAGCCCTTCCGTCCCCCCGAAACTCGCCCTGCGTACAGAAGTAGGCGGCGGCGCTGATGACATCGCCACCGTCAATCCCGACAGTAGGTATTTCGTTCTCCTGACCAACATTGGAGGGCAGTCTCTGGAAGCAGAGAATCCACAATGGAGCCCAACCGGCGAATGGGTTGCTTTTATGTACAACATCGACATGACTCAGAATGAACGGAACAACGAGCGCACAGATTGCTGGGTGGCCCGGCCGGACGCCTCGGAGGCGCGCAATCTTACCAACGCCACTTCCATCGTGACTGAAAAACAGCTCAGATTATACAGTTCTCTATGGTCCTGGGACGGACGGTGGATTCTTGGAAAAGGATATCGATACAACAATCAGGGCAGGGGAATATCCACATTTTATCTGATCGACCCAGTTAATGGCGGGTATGAGCCGATCCTGACGTCCGTCCCCGAGAAAACTCATGAGATCGACTCCTTTCAGTCCGCAAAATGGTCTTACGACAGTTCCCAAATAGCCGTTCTTATCAAGCGGCGCGTCGTGAAAAACTGGGAGAATGATCCCCAATATGAAAACACTCGATGGATATTGGGTCTATACAATGTTCGGGAAAAAAAACTTGATGAAATTCTTTTTTACAGTGAGGAACACGACAGGAAACGAATCCTTGGTGCGGCAGACAGAGATACCATGGCTGACATTTCCTGGTCACCCGATAATCGCTCCATTCTCCTGACTATAGCGAGTATAGTAAGCAAGGAAGATAATATACTTCAATCCGATGTCTACCGATTGGACTTACCGGACCGATTCGTCGATACCTCCGCGCCGCAACACATTGGTCCAATTATGGGGCGTGCGGGCGAGGCCCCTGAGCAGTTATCGGAACCAGTGGCGCCGGACCAGACCGTCGCCACACAGTCCTCGCAGGTTCCGGCGGAAGTTCAAGCCGGTCAGACAGGCATCATCACCGAGGTCGTTAGACTCTTACACATGACGGTCGAGGAAGCCATCTCTTCTCTCCCATCCGAATATAGTCAGTACTTTTCGAAGAACCTATCGCGCAATATTATCCTGTTCAAAGGTCCTCCTGAGGTCTTGGCAGAATTACGCGGCGATTTGCGGTTGATTGATACGCCCTCTCCTCATATCCTGGTGGACCTCATGGCAGTAGAACTCTCCGACGAGGCAAACCGGAATCTCGGCCTCGATTGGACTTACGCCGAAGGCCGGTTCGCCTTCTTCCAGCCCACAGGAAACGCCATTCGAAACCTCAACCCCGATGAACGGCTCAATGGCCTGATCACTTACCCCGGTGTTGGACAGTCGTTCTACCAAGGGGTGGGTAAACTGCCCCGCGAGTTCTTTGTTCGCCTCAATACTTTGGTGAAGGACGGCGAGGCAACGATTCTGGCAAACCCAAGAACCGTTTCCATGAGCGGAAAAGAGTCCGTGATTCAAATACGCAAAACGGTCAATTTCTTCTTCCAAGAAGGCTTCGACGACGCTGGGCGGCCCATCGTCAAGAAAAGCGACATCTCCGCGGACACGGAAGGGCGAATCACGCCCACGCTTCTGGCAGATGGACGAATCCATCTTGTGGTTGATGTCGGTGTCGGTACCTTTACATTTACACAGGACGCAGGACTCCCCGAACAAACAAGCCGAAAGTCGACAACGGAAGTCACCGTTGGGGAGGGGGAAACCATTGTCATCGGGGGGTTGCGGCTGCAGGTAGAAAACCGTATCACGGTAAAAGTTCCCATCCTGGGTTACATCCCACTCATCAAGCCGCTTTTCACAAGGGTGGAAACGGACATCAAGCACAGCGTCCTGACAATATTTATCACGCCGCAGGTAATGAAGGCTGATAATCCTGTTCCTGCATGGCCGCGACTGAATATCGAAGACCATAAGTTGGTTCCCATCATGGACGAGACGCCCAGAACAAAAACTAAAGTTTCTCTCTCCGGATCATCCTCTAACGGGAAACGTGAGCGCAAAGGATGGATTAGGAGGTGGCTCGGCTTCCTGGGATTATAGCCCTTTGGGTCGCGTTCTTTGTTTCGGGATGCTGTCGCCTATTTGCAAGTAGATGCAGTGATATGCAACTATCTGCAAAGGGGCGGGAATTTGACGCTTAATCAGAAGGTTGGGGGTTCCATTCCTTCACAGTCCACTATCTAACTCTCCTTAAATTAGTTCCGCAGATACTTATCTCAATAACTCCGCAACTTCATTTTCAATGCATTGTACTACAATATGCCAGATTATGCTCAGTTCTATTCGTCAATATGCAGTGATTTACAAAAGGCAAAAAGTGGCTATCTCGCTATACAATAGAGAAAGAATTTATTGGATAAGATATGGTCATAAATGTTTCCCTCTTTAGCGTAATTTGGACACTTTTGGGTTTGAACATAATGTGTAACTAACTGAGGGGCCGGGGAGTTTTACCTCCGACCCCTCATCCCAAGCGAAGCAAGGGATCTCCTTTCAAGCCATTATAGAGATCCATCCACTTCGGATTCATTGATTCTATTACCCTATTTTATTTTCACGTCTCCAACCCTTTATCTGACGCTCTCTACGACGAGCACTTACTATATCAGAATAATTCTTAGCAAATCCTCTAAGGTATCCTTTTTATGGAACTTGGTCGCCAAGGCGACCGAGATTCGTCTTACCAGGTTACTACTTGACCCTACATATAACACACGATTATTCTTGTTTATAAGAACATATACATATCCTAATCTATTTCTCATATCATTAGTCATTATAGGAGTAAGATCCTTCGTCGCTTCGCTCCTCAGGATGAGCAGTCGGCGTTATAGAAAACTCCCCGACTGCTCAACTAACTGTCTAATAGATCTTCATGGGAGTAGTCCGAGCTTGACCCCCATCCGGAAATGAGTAGAATAAATCTCAGAGAGATCAGGAAAATGACAGCATTCAAGCCGAAGCAAGGACATGTGGGCAATCGCTCAATCCAGCAGGTGCGCCGGATGGTATGTAAACGCTATACAGCTGAGGGAAAGGTCGGGATTGTAATGGAAGGGATTCGAGGCGATGAGCTGGTCAGCGTAGTTTGCCGCCGTTAACTTTTAAAATTAGATTTTATCCGGGTGTTTTGTTTCCATTCAACATATCATGAAGGAGATTACGTTGATGAGTAGACTCCGAATACCGCTTTTTATTGATGGAAGCTGGATTCTATCGCAGAGTGAAACCTGGGCGCCGGTCTATAATCCCAGCACCGGCGAGGTGATCGCCGCATCCCCGGACTGTACGCCGGAGGAGGTAAGCCGGGCGGTTGCCGCCGCCAGGGCTGCTTTCCCGGCATGGTCACAGAGGCCGGCTGTCGAGCGTGTCCAGTACCTTTTCAAGCTAAAGCAACTCCTGGATCAGAACCTGCATGAATTGGCCACGATCCTTGCTACTGAAAATGGCAAGACTCATGCGGAGGCAGTCGGCTCGGTTGCGCGTGGGATTGAAATTGTGGAATTTGCCTGCGGAATGCCCACTCTTATGATGGGGGAATCCCTGGCGCAGGTCTCCCGTGAAGTGGATGTAATAACATATCGCGTGCCGCTGGGAGTATGTGCCGGCATTTGTCCATTTAATTTTCCCTTCATGATTCCCCTGTGGATGTTCCCTATTGCTATCGCTGCCGGCAATACCTTTGTACTCAAGGCGAACGGTAAATGTCCAAACTCAGCAAAACGGCTTATGGAACTTTTAGAAAAAACGGGACTTCCGAAGGGTGTGGTCAATATGGTATTGTGTGAGAAGGACGGTACTACTGCACTTATCGAGCATCCGGATGTTAAAGCGATTTCGTTTGTGGGATCTAATAGTATCGGACGGATTGTCTATGAGAAAGCGGCCCGGGCAGGCAAGCGGGCACAGGCTCTCTGCCAGGCGAAGAACCATGCTCTGGTGCTTCCGGATTGTGCCTTTAAGCCGACCGTGAAAGGAATCGTGAATGCTGCTTTCGGTTGTGCGGGTGAACGCTGCATGGCGCTACCGGTGGCGGTGGTCCATGAGGCAATCGCGGACAAATTGGTACCGGAGTTGGTGAAATGCGCTTCCCGGGTCAAAGTAGGTCCATCGGAGTCGGAGGGTGTCGAGATGGGGCCGCTGGTAACTCCCGAGCATTTACGCAGAGTGACCGAGTATATCAATAAGGGAGTAGCTGAAGGTTCTGAGTTACTTCTCGACGGACGAGAATGCAAAGTGGAAGATTCCCCGGGCGGGTTTTATCTAGGACCAACCATATTCGATCATGTTACTAATGACATGGTCGTCGGCAGCGAGGAAATTTTCGGCCCCGTGCTTTGTCTAAAACGAGTGAAGAGCTTCGATGAAGGGATTACGACAATTAACGCAAGTCCCTATGGTAACGGTTCCGCTATCTATACAACTAACGGTTACTATGCGCGCGAATTCGTCCGTCGCGTAGATGCTGGGATGGTGGGGGTCAACGTGGGTATTCCTGTGCCGCTTGGCTTCTTTTCCTTTACCGGTTGGAAACAGTCTTTCTTCGGTGATTTGCATAGTCATGGTAAAGATGGCGTTCTCTTTTACACTGAAAAGAAATCGGTAACATACCGTTGGCATAAAGACCCGCAGGCTCAGATTGACAAAATTGGTACCTGGGACTGAAAAGGTGTACTATATCCTATTTTTCAAAACAGAATCAGGAGATGAGCTATGGCAAGAATTGTAAAAGGTGGTCTCATTCAGGCATCATGTCCGGAACCCTCTTCTTCATCGGTGGAGAAGATAAAAAAGGTGATGATTGACAAACATGTAGCGCTTATTGCACAGGCAGCCTCGGAGGGAGTGGAGGTGCTCTGTCTGCAGGAGATTTTCTATGGTCATTATTTTCCTGCTGAGCAGGAGACGAAGTGGTATGAAATGGCCGAGCGTATTCCCGACGGACCAACGACTATTTTGATGCGGGAACTGGCGAAAAAATACAAAATGGTCATCATTCCTCCGATATGCGAGGAGGACATGACCGGAGTGTATTACAATACGGCACCCGTCATTGACGCAGATGGTGAGTTTCTGGGTATTTACCGTAAACACCATATACCGCACTGCAAACCAGGGTTTTGGGAGAAATTTTATTTCCGTCCTGGCAATACGGGATATAGGGTTTTCGACACAAAGGTGGGGAAAATCGGGGTATACCTCTGCTACGACCGCCATTTTCCCGAAGGTGCACGCATTCTAGGTCTCTGCGGTGCTGAGATTGTCTTCAATCCATCAGCGACCGTTGCGGGACTATCGGAGTACCTCTGGAGACTCGAACAACCCGCCCAAGCAGTGGCGAATCAATATTTCGTCGGTGCCATCAATCGGGTTGGTTGGGAAGAGCCATGGCGCATCGGTGAGTTTTATGGACAAAGTTACTTCTGTGATCCACGGGGACAGATGTTGACGGTTGGCAGTCGTGACAAGGACGAAATTGTCACCGCCGAAATGGACCTCGACATGATAAGAGAAGTCCGCCAGGTATGGCAATTTTTCCGCGACCGGCGTCCGGAAACTTACGACCCGATTATCGATCTTTAAAGGAGGAAGCCCAGAATGGCCGAATATCGCAAACCTAATCCCGAGATACCGCCGCCTGCTCCCTATATCGGTCCCTCGGCGGGTGAAATTCTTGCCATGCGGAATGAATATTTGATGCCCAACCATCTGCTGTATTACAAAAACCCCATCGCCATCGTTGCGGGGAATATGCAGTATGTTTATGACAGCGAAGGCAAACAGTACCTCGATGCCATCGCCGGAGTAGTTACCATAAGCGTGGGACATTGCAACCCGCGGGTTCTGGAAAAGACTATCCAACAAATGGAACTGCTACAACACGCCACTACCATCTATCTCCATCCATTGATTGTGAAATTTGCAAAAATGTTGGCAGAAAAAATGCCCTCCCCGGCGATCAGACAAACCTTTTTCACTAATTCCGGAAGCGAGGCGAACGAGCTGGCGCTCCTGGCTGCTATACTCGCCACCGGCAACCTCGATATTCTCTCGCTGCGTAATAGCTATCACGGGGACTCCCGCATAACCATGAGTCTGTGCGGCCATTCCACATGGCGCTACCCGGTTCCGATGCAGCCCAATGTTCATCATGTTATCCCCGGTTACTGTTATCGATGTCCGCTTGGGTTAACTTATCCTTCCTGCAATTTGCAGTGTGCGCGTGATGTGGAAAATGTGATTCAGAGTTCTACTACCGGACGTGTGGCTGCTTTCATTGCTGAGCCGATTCAGGGAGTGGGGGGAACTGTGGTGCCCCCGAAAGAATATTTTAAAATTATTTATGAGATTGTGCACAAGTATGGTGGACTTTTTATCGCTGATGAGGTGCAAACCGGTCTCGGGCGCACTGGCTCGGCTTATTGGGGTATTGAAAATTGGGATGTCAAACCGGACATCATCACTATGGCCAAGGGGATAGGTAACGGCATCCCCCTTGGTGCGGTGACTTCCACCGTAGAAATTTCCGCAGCACTTAAAGGAAAACTATATTTCAACACGTTCGGTGGAAATCCTGTCTCGATGGCACAGGGGATTGCAACCCTGGAGGAAATAGATGAACAGGGACTTCAGCAAAATTGTACCCGAATAGGCGCCAAACTTATGGATGGATTTCGGCGTTTGTACAAACAGTATGAATTGATCGGTGAGGTGCGCGGCATGGGGTTGATGCTTGGCATTGAGCTTGTGGAGTCGCGAGAAAGCCGGAATCCTGCGCCGGCGGCAACCGCCAAGGTGCTCGAACTCGCCAAAGACCGTGGTCTGCTCATCGGCAAAGGCGGCCTGTATGGCAACGTGTTGCGCATCAAACCGCCGATGTGCATAACTGAAAATGATGCGGACTTCCTTTTGGAAGTTCTGGATGATTGTTTTAAGACGCTTTCGTAAATATCCCCCCTCACCCCAGCCCTCTCCCACTGGGGGAGAGGGGGTTAAGGGATCAGGTAGTAAAAAAGGGTCCTTGGGATTCTATGGTGGGTGGTTTTAATAGCATTTATTTGGTGGTCACGTTATCAATTGTAGGGGCGGGTTACCCCGCCCTGGGGCGAGGAGACCTCTCCCCTACGTAGTCATGTCGCAAACCTGTATGTTCATTCTCAAATAGTCCTTGAAGACCAATAATTTTGCTCGCAGATAGCCCACTACAGATTCCGAAGAGCAAAAAAAAGGTATGACAAAGTTTGCTCTCTTACCACGAACCCAAACTGGCAGACCACGAAAGCAGGAGGATGATTATGAAGTTTGATACCATCATAAAGGGAGGAACGGTCGTAACTGCTTCTGATACGTTTGTAGCCGATGTCGGAATTTTGGGAGAAACTATTGCCGCCATCGGGAACGGTTTATCCAGCGACGCCCCATGCCGGAAGATCGAAGCTTCGGGGAAATACGTGATGCCGGGAGGTATAGATGTCCATGTTCATTTGCAGCTTCCCTTCTGCGGCACCATCAGCGCCGACGATTTCGTCACCGGTACCAGGGCAGCGGCACGCGGCGGGGTTACTACCGTGATCGATTTCGCCATTCAGGATCGGGACAAGGGACTTATGGCAGGGATAGAAGCGCGTATGACGGAGGCTGAAGGGAAAGTGTGTGTAGATTATTCGCTTCATTCTATCGTCGTAAAATGGGATGAGGCGACGCGCCGGGAAATGGATAAGGTTATCGAATTCGGCATTCCGACCTTTAAGATGTTCATGATTTATGAGAAAGAAGGTTGGCAGTCGGACGATGCAGCGCTCTGGAGCGGTCTGGCAGCGACGGCGGAGAACGGCGCCCGGATTTGTGTCCATGCGGAAAGTGAGAAAGTGATGTCTCTTCTCATTAACAGGTATCTGCGGGAAAAGGAGAAATACGGGGCTTACGCTCATGTTTTGTCTCGTCCCAATTTCGTTGAGGAAGAAGCGGTTCAGCGGGCAATCAAATGGGCGGAAGTCACCGGTGGTCGGTTGTACGTGGTTCACATGTCAACCGGCGGTGCGGCGGATCTCGTTCGTGATGCGCGCCGGAAAGGGACCAACGTACATGCGGAAACTTGCCCTCAGTATCTTCTGTTGGACGATGAGGTTTTTAAAGACCCCGAACGTGGGCATCTTTATGCTACCTGTCCGCAGATCAAGAAAAAGGGGGATAGCGAACGGCTCTGGCAGGCGATTACCCACGGTGAACTGGCACTGGTCGCCACGGATACCTGTACCTTTGATACCAAGCAAAAGGCGATGTGGGAAGGCGATTTCACCAAAATTCCCTTCGGTTTACCCGGTGTCGAGACACTGCTTCCGGCTGTTTACACCGCCGGTGTGCTTGAGAAGCGGTTCGGAGTAAACCATTTTGTCTCTCTGGTCAGCACAAATCCTGCTAAGCTGATGGGTCTGTATCCGCAAAAGGGTACCCTGGTGGTAGGGAGTGACGCGGATGTGATTGTGCTCGATCCGGAGAGAAAGAAAAAAATTGACTGGCAGGAGCTTGCCACGAATTGCGACTGGTCTCCTTACCAGGGGATGAAGTTAGCGGGTTTCCCGGAGACGACACTCAGCCGCGGGAATATTGTAGTTGCAGATGGCGCATTTGTCGGAACCGAGGGGCACGGCCGATTTGTCAAACGACAACCCTGGGGAGAATTATAAGAGAATGTCATTGTGAGGCACCATTACTGTTCCCTCTCCCTTTAGGAGAGGTGATCTTTTTTTGGAGGAGAAAAAGATGAAAAACGGTAAACGGCCTTTTAACCTGCAAAGTGCCATACAGGAAGCAGGAAGGTGTATTTTATGTTACGATGCACCGTGTAATACCGGTTGTGGTGCCGATACTGATCCCGGCACTTTTATCCTGAAGTTACGTCTTGGGGATATCAAGGGTGCAGTTCGGACGATACGGCGGAACAATATTTTGGCGGGCGCTTGTGCGCAGGTCTGCCCGACTTGCCGTCTTTGCGTAGAGGGTTGTTCCCGCTCAGGCATTGATGAACCGATCCGAATCGCCGAACTTCAGGCATTTCTGGTCGAATACGAACGACAGGAAGAGATGCAGGTGCTCAAGGCGCCGCCGCCAGGTGGTCGCAAGATCGCCGTGATTGGCTCTGGGCCCGCTGGTCTATCAGCCGCTGCGAACCTGGCTATGAAAGGTTATGCTGTGACTGTGTTCGAGAAGATGCCGGAGCCCGGTGGTCTCCTGCGCTATGGGATTCCTGAGCATCGTCTTTCACCGGATGTTTTAAAATTCGAAATCGATCTCATCAAGAAGTTGGGTGTCCGGTTCGAGTGCGGCAAGGATATAAGAAGTAAAGAAGAGTTAGAAAGGCTGCTTAAGCATGGTTATGACAGCATATTTCTTGCAACAGGTTGTGACCAGCCTTACAGGTTGGGACTTCCCGGCGAAGACCTGAAAGGTGTCCTCCTATGGGATGAGTTTCTGCGTCGCAGCAAGGATCTGGAATCTCGTAAAAATCTGGAGTCTATGGTAAAGGACAAACGAGTGGTGGTTATCGGAGGCGGTTCGGTAGCAATGGACTGCGGCGTGACCGCCAAGCGACTCGGTGCAGAACGGGTCTATACGATTTCCCTGGAGGCTATGGAGGAACTCCCGGCTGACGTCGCGGAGAAGGAACTAGCATTTAATGAGGGGATCCGTTTCAGACCGAGCTGTCGGGTAACAGAGATCATCGGCGAAAATGGTCGGCTTAAAGCAATAAGAGGTATCGAGATCCGATGGATCGAACCTGGGCGATTTGTGCCCGAGAATGCCAAGGATATTCCCGGAACGGAATTTTCGTTACCTGCTGATATTCTGGTGGAAGCAATCGGAGCCGGATTGTCTCGGGAACTTGCAACCCTGCTTGACGGTATAGAGATCGAAAACGGACGTCTGAAGACTGAAGGTGAAACCATGGCAACCTCTCACCCGAAAATTTTTGCAGGTGGAGACATGGTTGCTGCTGGGAAAACCGTCGCTGCCTCGGTTATGGACGGCAAAAAAGCCGCCGAAGCGATTGTGGAATCTCTCCCGTTAAAAACTGCCGTTAGAGTACCAGGGCGCTCTCGACCGAGTCTGGAAATTGAGTTCTGCGGTTTACGATTCAAAAATCCCTTCTGTCTTTCTGCATCTCCGATTGCCAACACTGCCGAGATGGTCTCCCGGGCATTCGATGCGGGTTGGGGTGGCGTAGTCTATAAGACTTTAAACCTGGAAAAGGACTATCAGGTGATCGACCCCACGCCGCGCCTTCATGCTTTACACCACGGTGACCGGCGTTTTATCGGTCTGCAAAACATCGAGATGGTTAGCGAGCGACCCTTTGCGCAGAACCTCAAGGATATCGCCTGGTTGAAAAAGCATTATCCCGACCGGGTTCTGATTGCGAGTATCATGGGCTATTCGGACGAGGGTTGGGTGGAACTTGCCAGTGGTTCGGAAGAGGCTGGCGCAGACATGCTGGAGCTGAATTTTTCCTGTCCACAGATGGCTGTGGAAGGTGCGGGACACAAGATTGGTCAGGCCTATGACATGCTCGAACACTTTACGCGCGTGATAAAGGAGAATGTTTCCATCCCTGTAATGGCTAAGATGACACCCAATATCACGGACATGGTGCCGGCGGCACTTGCTGCTAAGCGGGGCGGCGCCGACGCCATCTCAGCTATTAACACTCTGCGCGCAATCACGGAGGTTAATCTGGACACATTCGCGCCCATGCCCACGATACAAGGGCGGGGTTCGATCAGCGGATACTCCGGTCCGGCAGTGAAACCTATCGCGCTGCGTTTCATTGCTGAACTCGCACAAAGCGAGGAGCTGGGTCTACCGGTTTCGGGACTCGGTGGTATCGAGACATGGCATGATGCGGTGATGTTTCTGCTCATGGGGGCTTCCAACCTGCAAGCCACCACCGCCGTGATGCGTTATGGCTTTCGCATAGTAGAGTTGCTGTGTGAGGGATTGGAGGACTACCTGGAATCGAAAGGGTTTAGTTCAGTCACCGAGTTGGTCGGGCTTGGACTGAAGTACCTGGTTGATCCTTCGGAGCATCATCAGAGCAAGCATGTGATTTCCAAGGTGGATCCCGACAAGTGTATCGGCTGTGGTTTATGTTACACTGTCTGCCACGACGCCGCCAATCAGGCTATGCAATTCGACACCGAAACACGCAAAGCCGAAGCTAACAAGGAACGTTGTGTGGGCTGTCTCTTGTGCAAGCATGTCTGTCCGGTATGGGACTGCATCAGCACCGAGGAAACCGACGCCCCGGTCATCGGAGGCATGCATGAGGATGCTTTGGACTTTGTAAAAAGGTAGGGGTAGTTGTTCGTGTTGTTTTGCGATACCCGAAGTGTCCTGGCTACCTTCACTTTTCAGTAGGAAAATATACCAATTCCCGATGCCGGTTCGAAAAGAATCAAATTTGGAGGTACCAAGACACTAGCGAAGGACGCAGGAAATCCCGAGTGCAAATTTGAAATTGGCCTGCCATAAGAATTGCTGCAATAGGGAGGACCCTTGACCGCAACGTCTCCTGACCTCGCCTGATTCCTTTTTCACACCTCTTGACGGAGGCTCCACAAATACAGGCAAAGGCATTTCCCTTCCTTGTTGGATGCATTACTATGCCTTGACAGGCTGTCTTTTTTTGCCATTATATCAAATTTAGTCCGCACCCAGGAACATATTAACATATCCTGTAAATACATTAGCAAAGGTATAAGTAATGCGCAAAACCACTACTGTTGTCCGAATAATTCTGATCCTTTTTGTGGGCTTCGCCATAGCATCTATTCTCTATCTTACTCGCCCACGACCCAAGCAACTGTCCCATACTGATTTAGGTCAACTGGTTACAGTAATGCCAGCCTGGCTTTCGCCTACAACGATAACTGTTGAAGGCTTTGGAACAGTTCGTGCAAAAACGGAAGTTACGGAGATCGCCGAGGTCTCAGGCAGAATCACCCTGATGTCACCTAAGCTCGAAGAGGGCATGTTTTTCAAAAAGGGCGACTTGTTGTTGGAAATAGACCCCCGTTCATATGCATTGGCGGTAAAGCGAACCCAGGCACGGATTCAACAGCTGAAAGCGGATCTTCTACGAATTGATCAGGAGAATAAGAATAAGGAGAGTGACTTAGAACTTGCTTCCGAGGAGCTTGAACTCGCCGCGAAAGAATGGGACCGATATATAAACCTTGGAGTCACAAAGGTCGCTTCCGAAGCCGTTGTTGAGTCTGTTGAGAGAAAATATCTCCAGAGCAAAACTCAGAAACAAGCTATCGAGAATGCTCTTGCAGTTTTGGTGTATCAAAAAGCGGCGGCAGAGGCACAGTTGAGCATTGCACGCGTCGAACTCGAAGATGCAAAACTCAACCTCTCCAAAACCCGCATATTTGTAACCTTCGACGGTCGAACCGCAAAAAAACTAGTTGAAGAAAGACAATTCGTAAGCGTTGGAACTCCACTGGTGCAAATCTACGATATTTCCGCCGTCGAGGTAACGGTTCAGCTGCCTCTCGAAGATGTGACTTTGATCGGCTTAATAGCGCCCTTAAGAGCTCAGAAGGAAGCCTTAAACAGCGACGACATTTCAGTCGAAAGTCTTCCCGCAGCTATCGCATATCTCGATACTGGAGAAAATGAATCTACCTGGAAAGGTTCTGTTTCTCGCGTTGGTGGCGTTCTGGATAAAGCTACGCGCACCATCGCAGTAGTTGTTGTTTTTCCGGAACCGTGGGCATCAACAGAGACTGATCAAAGCCCCCCTCTTGTGCCTGGAACTTTCGTCAGGGTAAAAATTTTTGGTAAAAGAATGGACAACGTTTTTGAACTTTCCCGTAGCGTAATTCGTCCCGATAATACTGTCTATATCGCTGAAAATGGACTATTGAGAATTCGCCCAGTGCAAATATCGCACACCGTGGAGAACAACGCTTATGTTAACAAGGGCATTCAACCTGGTGAATTGATAATCACATCCCCTCTCTCTGCCGTAACGGAAGGAATGAAAATCCGCACTGTTATGGACGAACGGGCGATAAAATATTTTCAAGAGCAGTTGAGCAGACTACCTGTAGGAATAATAATATTGCTCATGCTCTTTAAAATAGTGGGGTTTATTTAATAACGCGCCAGCCTTTATCAATTACTGCAAATGTTAAGAAGTAAAAAAGGTAGCTTGCAATGATTAATGCAATTGCCGGTTGGTCGGTAAAAAACCGGGTCACTGTCAACATTTTGATGATACTAATCCTTGCCGCAGGTGCGATATCACTTTTGCGATTAAAAAGAGAGACGTTTCCCGAGTTCTCCCTCGACATGATTTTAGTGTCAGTTTCTTATCCCGGCGCCAGCCCTGAAGAAATTGAGGAAGGGATCTGCGTAAAAATTGAAGAGGCAATTAAAGGGGTAGAGGGAATAAAAAAATTAACTTCCACGGCTATGGAAAGCTTCGGATCTGTAGCTGCCGAGCTGGAATCCGGCACCGACCCGCGAAAAGTGTTGGATGACGTAGAAACCGAAATAGATCGAATCGAGACATTTCCCGAAGAGGCAAAAGAGCCGGTTATTCAAGAACTTACGATACGTGAGCCTGTTCTGTACGTCGCTGTATATGGGAATACGCCAGAACTTACCTTGCGGAAAATTGCAGAGAGGATCAGAGATGACCTGACCGCTACCCGTGCGATCACTCAGGCAACACTTGCAGGAGTTCGTAACTATGAGATCGCCATTGAGGTTTCCGAAGCCAACCTGCGCCGCTATGGTCTCACCTTTGACGATGTCACGCAGGCTGTGAAACGTGGCAGCCTCGACCTACCTGGCGGCGTAATTAAAACTTCTGCTGGCGAATTGTCTCTTCGCGCAAAAGGGCAACGGTACACAGGACGCGAATTTGAAACAATCCCTCTGATTACACTTCCTGATGGCACTATCCTCACGCTCGGGCAAATAGCAAACATCATAGATGGTTTTGAAGATACGGACAAAAAAATCCGCTTCAATGGCAAGCCTGCCGCAATAGTCAATATTCTAAAAACTGCTGACCAAGACATTCTAGAAATTGCTGACACGGTTCATAAATACGTGGCGGATAACAAAGATAAGCTTCCCTCCGGAATTGAGATGTCGGTATTCTTCGACCAATCCGAGTTAGTTCGCAGCCGCATCAACTTGCTTGTTCGCAATGGTTTGCAAGGACTGATTCTGGTCTTCATCTCGCTGGCTCTGTTTTTGCAATTCCGCCTTTCATTCTGGGTAGCTATGGGAATCCCTATTTCTTTTATGGGTGGTTTCTGGATTCTTGGAATTCGGGGCGACTCAATCAACATGATTTCCCTATTTGCCTTTATTATGGTGTTGGGGCTGGTGGTAGACGATGCAATAATCATCGGGGAAAATATTTTTAGAAGATTCCGCAAAGGTCTTTCTCCCGTTGAAGCCTGCATTGAGGGAACCGCACAAGTTGGCTGGCCCGTTATTATGACCATTCTTACCACTATCGTCGCATTTATGCCGTTGCTCTTTATTAGCGGAGTCATGGGCAAGTTTATCGCGATCTTGCCTGTGGTGGTCATAGCCACATTGCTTTTTTCGCTTTTTGAGGCTTTGTTCATCCTACCAGCGCATTTGGCCCATAACCTTGAGCACCAGGAGCTGCGGGCACAGAGAAAAGAAATTAAAAACGGCCTCAGCCGAGTTGGAAAGTTTAGAGAGGGCTTGGTGGACAAAGTGATAGAGCGCTATTATGCTCCAGCACTTGAGCGGGTTCTTCAAAACCGCTATACTATATTTGCCACTGCCCTCGCTGTCTTAATTATCGCTATCGGCATAGTAGTTAGTGGGCGAGTGCCGTTTGTTCTATTTCCAAAAACAGACAGCGACTGGATTGTTGCAAAAGTTCACTTCCCGTATGGCACCTCTCTTAAGGTTACTGAATCTGCCATTGAAGGCATAGAAAAAGCAGCAGAAAAGGTTAACTACGAATACGCAGCAAAAATAAAAGGGAATAATAATGATAGAGTCATTCGTCAAGTTTTTACGTTGGTGGGAGAAATAATGCGCGAAGGCTTCACGGAGGGCGCATACGGCTCTCACGTCGGCGAGATATGGCTCGAATTGCTTCCCTCGGAAAAACGCAGAATTCACCATACGGAAATCATGAACCGCTGGCGTGACCTGAGTGGCGAAATCCCTGGCGTCGAGAAACTTACTTTTGACTCGCCTGTTCATGGTCCCGGAGGTGCTCCAATCGAAATAAAGCTCACCGGCGCTGATTTTGATGAGCTCCAGGTCGCCGCCGATGAACTAGGGAAACAAATCGCTACCTACCCGGGGACGTTTGATATCACGGATGACTTCCAACCCGGTAAGCCAGAACTCAAGATTAAAACAAAACCAGGCGCACGAGTACTCGGTATTACGTTAGCTGACCTTGCGCGTCAGGTGCGCCAGGGATTCTACGGTGATGAGGCACTACGGATCCAGCGTGGAAGAGACGACGTCAAAGTTATGGTCCGCTATACGGAGCAAGAACGCCGCAATCTGGGAAGCGTGGAGAATATGCGAATCCGTACGCCCGCAGGCGATGAAGTCCCATTCTTTACGGTGGCCGAAGTCGAGCAGGGACGTGGCTACTCTACTATCCATCGAACCGACCGCTTGCGCACCATTACCATCACCGCTGATGTTGATGAAGCGGTTGCTAATGCCAAGAAAATCATTGAGGATTTAAAAAGAGAATTCCTGCCTGATCTTATAGAACGACACCTCAATATTAGCTATTCATTTGGCGGACAGGAAGAAACCTGGCAAGAAACAATCGGTAGCCTCAAAAGAGGATTCTCGCTAGCTATGCTGGCGATTTTTTGCCTTCTTGCCACACAGTTCCGATCTTATATTCAGCCTGTCATCGTAATGGTCGCCATCCCCTTTGGCATGATTGGCGCAGTTGTAGGACACCTCATTTTTGGCCTGCCGCTTACCTTAATGAGTCTGTTCGGGATTGTTGCGCTGGCAGGTATCGTGGTCAACGATTCGCTTGTGCTGATTGATTTCATTAACCAGTCAGTGCGCGGAAAAAATATGCCCGTTCTCCGGTCAGCCTATGAAGCAGGACAAGATAGATTTCGCCCCGTTGTTTTAACCACCGTTACCACCTTCGCAGGGCTCTTTCCGATTTTGATGGAGACAAGTTTCCAGGCACAGTTTCTCAAGCCAATGGTAGTCAGTATTACTTTTGGGCTGCTGTTTGCCACTGTCCTGACGCTCTTCCTCGTCCCCTCCCTCTATATGATTCTAGACGACATCGTCAAAGCCTTTTCAGCGGAATAAGAACCTGAAGCACAAATAATCCGTAACTCTGCAGGGGACACGGCATGCTGTGCCAAATAAAACTCCAAAAGGAGAGAGGAAGCCGCATAATCACACCGAAGCACACGAAGCAATGCTGCAAAAGTGCGAAAAACTATGAACTGTTTCCCTTCTCCTTGTAGGATTTACCGGGGATTGGGGCGATTTTTTAGACTTTTTTATCCTGTTAATCTTGTTAATCCTGTCTAATAATTTCTGTGCTTCTTTTTAATTTTTTTGGACACGATTTACGAGATTTACAAGATGACTAGGATTTACCTGGGATTGACAGCATTCTTTATGTTTTTCATCCTGTTAATCTTGTTAATCCTGTCTAATAATTTTTGTGCTTCTTTTTAAATCTTTTTTGGACATGATTTACAAGATTTACAAGATTCTTTACGTTTTTTCATCCTGTCTAATAGTTTCTGTCTTTTTTTTGTCAAGAAATCTTCGTGCCCTTCGTGCCTTCGTGGTAAAATAGTAGTTAAAGTTAATCACCACAAAGACACAAAGACACGAAGAAAAACTGCAAAATTGGGAAAGATTATGAACTGTTTTCTTTCTCCTTATAGGATTTACCGGGGATTGGGGCGATTCTTTAGACTTTTTTATCCTGTTAATCTTGTTAATCCTGTCTAATAATTTTTGTGCTTCTTTCTTTTTTTGGACAAGATTTACATGATTTACAAGATTCTTTACGTTTTTCATCCTGTCTAATAGTTTGTGTCTTTTTTTTGTCAAGAAATCTTCGTGGACTTCGTGGTAAAATACTAATGCAAGTTAATCACCACAAAGACACAAAG
>JAUWMI010000035.1 GCA_030613245.1 Candidatus Sumerlaeota bacterium | reverse complement strand
CAGTGGTCAGACCGTTGTTCTCATCATTACCCGTAGCGTCGTTCACATAGATGGTAAAATCTTCCGTACCGCTGACCAGTCCTATTAGCTGAGGATTGATGATTCGCCGGTCAGGTAAGAGACGCTGAAAGCCATGTGTTCCATCACTGAACCAGATTCGGAGTTTGATCCTGCTGGGATGATTGAAGATGCTGCGATTGATTGGCTCCATACCCAGATCTGGGTCACCGACCATTACATTAAAAATCCCGTCAGCTACTGTAACGGATACCGAAGCCGTGGGTTGCCCGCCATCAACGCTTGTCCCGTCATTGGACCAGAGACTTATTGTCCCCGGATTGTTCACAATGGCGAACTTGAAATAACCTGTGCCGTCAAATGCTGTCCCCTGCACGCGCACTCGCCCCTGGTAGTTGAACATAACCTGGTCATCGGCAAAGACCGTACTTGTTACCATCAACACCATAAAAACCACGACGATAGTGTTCAGTTGCGCTCTCATTGGAGTCCCCTCTTTTGTTCCATTTTTTAATACTGACATCCCGTATTTAATCACACAATAGAGTGAGCTGGCTATTCATCAAAAATACGTATGTCCGCCATTATCAACCAGCAAAATGCCGAGTCCGTTGCCAGAAAATGTGTTCCTAGTATGATCCTCGGTATAGGAATCATACCGGATCTGGATGCCATATCTGGCATTGTTACGGATTTGGCCACTGTAGGCAGGGGAAAATCCGGAAAACCACGCCTTGGAGTTATGAACCACAAGAATGCCACTATCGCTATTGTTGGAGAATTCTCCAGAGTTGGTAAAACTCACAGCGGCCATTGTATTTAGCGTCAGCCCCATCGAACCATTATACTTAGACACGCAGTTCGATAGACCTGCCCAGCTATGTGAGCCAATATGGAATCCATTAGAGTCATTATGTTCAGCAATACAACCGGTGAAGGACGCACTTGCGTTGGAACCTGCAGTAAACCCAGCATGGTTGTTTACAGCCTTGCAATTACGAACTTGGTAACTTGATCCATCGGTAAGATTAACTCCTGAGATATTTGCGTAATCAAATAAAATACCCTTTAAAATGATCCCTGAACATCTTTGCACCCAAATCCCGCAATTTCTGACTTTTGTGGGGCTTATATCCTCGTCCGCTCCGGTGATTCGCACTGACGGGTCACCGGGAGAAGCGGGAGTCCAGCTTTCATCGCCTAAAAAAGTAAGATACTTTCCCTTCTTGACAGTGATGCCAAAAACATCCACTTGCTCCCGATAGACACCGTCTGCAATGTCAATGGTAACGTTGCAGCGCAGGCGCTCAGGAAGAACGTCTGCAGCGGCCTGGATTGTCAGCTTTGCGGTGTCGGTGGTCAGACCGTTGTTCTCATCATTACCCGTAGTGTCGTTCACATAGATGGTGAAATCTTCCGTGCCGCTTATGATCCCCATTAGCTCCGGATTAACAATGCGTCGGTCAGGCAAAAGACGCTGAAATCCATGTGTTCCATCGCTGAACCAGATGCGGAGTTTAATCTGGCTGGGATGATTAAAAATGCTGCGATTGATTGGCTCCATACCCAGGTCCGGGTCGCCGACCATAACGTTAAAGATCCCGTCAGTTACAGGTACAGATACAGAGGCCGTGGGTTCCCCGCCGCCAACGCTTGTTCCGTCGTTAGACCAGAGGGTTATTGTCCCCGCGTTGTTCACAATAGCGAATTTGAAGTAACCCGTGCCGTCAAATGCTGTGCCCTGCACGCGCACACGACCCTGGTAGTTGAACATAACCTGGTCATCGGCAAAGACCACACCTACTCCTACTAAAAGAATAATCACGCAGAAAATTGCTCCAGTTTTCGACTTCATGATACCCTCCTTTCTGATAGGCTTTGTGTATGTCTTGAATTAATATAACATCCAATCATCTACTCTCGTAGCACCTTCATCTTTGAGGCCCGTAGTGGTGGCTACGGCATAGTCGGTGCTACTCTGCGGCTCGCCATCGAGCCCTTCGGCTTTCAATAGTCCGATGACTTCATAATCCGTCGCCTGGCTTTGACCACCGTCGAGGCTAATCGCGGAATATTCAAGTGAATAATCTCCCGCTACAGCAAATGCAGCCAGGAGTATTGCCACAAGGCAGAGAGCGCCAAGCCGTATCCTCCAAACAATAAGACGCTGCTTTTTATTCCCCGGGTAGTGAAGTTTCTTTGTCATCTTTGAAACCTCCTATTCAATTTCACATCGGCATAACCTTATAAATCTATCAACATTACTTATCAGAATGAAAGCCTTGAGGTCAAGGATCATTGTAGGGAACTCGACCAAATTAGAGTATAAGTCTAATAAATCGCGCGCTCATTCCATGCGCCTCTCACTGAGGAATCTCATGTAGAAGGTTGAGCAGGGCCCTTCTTTAATGCGAGGAGTTTCGTCCCTCTCCACATGCCAGGATAGTAGTAGGGGCGTTTAATTAAACGCCCCTACATGCTAGCCCCAAAAAATAAATGTGGCTGTACGATATTTCAGGTTTCTGTTATAATAGCGGAATATTTATAGACATGGCCGCACAGCCTCAGACACCCAAAATTGTGCTCGCAGCTAGCCCACTACAAATTCCGAAGAGCTACTTTTTAAAGTTATAGTTGCAAACACGCGAGAAATGATAAAAATTGAGTCGTTTCAAAAGAATTGGTTTTTTTTTCACGGGTAAGCAATGTTCTACAGAAAAAAATAACTTGTTGTGTCGTTTTTGCAAACTTGAATAGGAGAAAATGACAAGTGGCAGAAGAGCGAGCCCTACCAAAACGTTTGACGTCACTGGATGCCTTTCGTGGTTTCACTATCATCGCAATGCTCATGGTAAACAATCCGGGCTACGATGCGGCATTCCCACGCCAATTTCGTCACGCTCATTGGGGAGAGATGATAACTTTTTGCGACCTGATTTTCCCATGGTTTCTGTTCATAGTGGGTGTTGCCATCCCCTATTCAGCCTCTTCTTTTCACAAAAAGATTTCCGGTTTCCTCCCCTATTTCCAAAAAGTTTTCAGAAGGATGCTGTTGCTTGTTTTTTTCGGGATATTGATTGATTGCAGCATTAACAAACGGATAGTCATCGGTCTGAATGTGCTCCAATTGATTGGATTGGCGTATTTGGGGGGTGCGATAATTTACGAATTGCCGAGACGCTGGAGGCCTATCATTGCTGGGGGATTACTCATACTGCATTGGGCGGCGATTCGCTTCATTCCCATCCCGGGTGTAGGGGCGGGATTTTTCGAGCCGGACAAAAACCTGATTTATTATATTAACCAGCATTTACGCCCTTACCATCTGGCAGGGATTGTTTCAGTGGTCCCCACCGCAGCCCTGGTTTTAATTGGGACGTTTTTCGGCGATCTTTTTCGAGACAAAAATACGTCCATCGCAGCAAAATTGAAAACCATTTTTCTCACAGGTGGCATTCTTATTGCCTTAGGTATTCTCTGGCATCTTGACCTTCCTTTTAACAAGTCGGTGTGGACAGCTTCCTATATTTTGTTTTCCGCTGGAACGGCCTGTCTTGTTCTCGGAGCTCTCTTCTCCATCATTGATATTAAAGGTTATAGGAAATGGGCATTCCCCTTTGTGATCTATGTAATGAACGCCATCACTGCCTACTTCTTTTCAATAATAGTGCGTGTTCACACAGTGCAAGAATGGTACACGCAGACGGCCAGCGGAGAAAAAATTACTTTGTGGAAGGCAATGCTGAATTTCTGGACCGATCTGGCCGGTATCAATGTTGGGTCGTGGTTGTTTACTATGAGCTATATCTGCTTCTGGTGGGTCATTCTTTTCTGGATGTACAGAAAAAGATTGTTTCTTCGTGTGTAAGCGGGGTGTGATCCAGCACAATTTCAAGAAAAGGGCAAAAATGCACGCAATTTCACGCGCGGACACGCATCTATCGGCGCTCCGCGTTCAGCTTCTGTAATTTTGTTTGAATCTCCTGCGCTACACGATGAACAACGTCGTGCGCTGCTGGCTCAACTTCTGGAGAAAGACCGATCCCGGGCTCGAAGTACTTGCTTTCAATGCCATAAACAATCAGGCAGGGCGGAAGCTGGTTCAATGTCCGTGCAAGTTCAATGGCATCAGCAATGCTTAAGGCGTGAGTTGAGTAATGTGCGAACAAACTTCTTGGAATTTGCTGCACTCGCGCATCAAAGCGATAAATGGTGCCTGGCGCACCACCGGAAAAAGCAGCATCAACAACGATAACCCTGTCAGTATCTTTCCAGGCTTCCATCAATGCCACACTCTCGCCGCTCCCCTCAATAACCGTCACGCCAGGAAGATTCATTGTCTTAAGCATCTGCGCAACAACTAGCCCGACAGCGTCATCGCTCCGATAGTGATTACCAATCCCGATGACCAGGACAGGGAATTCACTGACAGGGATCTGTGAGTCCCTGAAACCTTGCATTAACCCTTTCCGCCTTACTCTTTGTCGATCTCAAGTTTTAAAAAGTGCGTTGCACAGGAGATGCAAGGGTCATAATTTCGTATCGCCTGCTCGCATTGCCACGTGAGTTTTTCGTGGGACATATCGATGTATTTCGATACAACTTGCCTGAGATCGCTCTCGATGGTTTTTTGATTCTGCGACGTGGGAGGGACAATCTTTGCATCGAGAATCATGCCATCTTCGTCCACTCGGTAGCGATGATAGAGCATGCCACGGGGCGCTTCAGTGCATCCGTAGCCGGTGGCAGCCCGCGGCTGAATTTCTACACACGGCTTATCTGGCATTTCATATTCATCAATAATGCGCAGCGCCTCGTCGCAGGCATAGAGGATTTCCACACTCCGAATAATGATGCTCTGAAAAGGATTACGGCAGAGGGGCGAAAGCCCGGCTGAGCGGGCCGCTTCTTGTGCTAATGGAGATAGCCGGTCAAAATTGAGGTTGTAGCGGGCCTGGGGGCCGACGAAGTATGCCCCTCGGTCTTTAAGTACAGCATGCAGCGCAGTGGTATACTGCACGTGCTCTTCGACAAAGCACTTATCATAGTCTCGAATTAAAATGTCTAAGCCCTTGTTCGAAACAAGCCGCCCTTCGTTAAAGGGATATTCTGCAGCGTGACGAAGAGCAACGAACTCATAGTCTTGTTCAAACTCTGGAAAAGGAAGCGTCGCCACCCAACGTACGCCTTCAAGAGCTGCGTCCCTTGCCCATTTTAGACGCTCAGCTAGTGGGACAAGTGTCTTTTTCGTAGGGACTTTGTAGAACCCCCCGACGCACACATTAATAGGATGGATTTCTCTGCCGCCAAGGAATGAGACAATTTCATTTCCCACCTTTTTCAACTGAAGGCCGCGCTGGACAATTTCAGGGTGGTCTTTTGCCATCTGGATCGCATCGTCGTAGCCAAGAAAGTCAGGTGCGTGGAGCATATAAACATGCAGCCCGTGGCTCTCAATCCATTCGCCACAATAGACGAGACGTCGCAGCGCACGGAGTGGTCCATCCACCTTGATACCAAAGGCGTCTTCCATCGCATGCACTGCGCTCATCTGGTAGGCGACGGGACAAATGCCGCAAATGCGGGCCGTGATGTCAGGTGCTTCGCTGTAATTGCGTCCTCGCAAGAATGCCTCGAAAAAACGCGGTGGCTCGAAAATCTTAAATCTGACATCCACAACATTGTTCCCTTTGATCTTCACATACAGTGCACCTTCACCCTCGACACGAGCAAGGTGGTCCACTTTGATCGTTCTGCTTCGCCCTTTACCACTCTTCATTATAACGCCCAGCTATTTCTTTATATGGTTTAAGGAAAAACGTCCGGCTTATTTTATCTCTATTGCGTATTTCCTGCGGAGTTCACCTTTCGTGGGCCTCGCTCTCTTTGCGAAATGCTTCAGCGTAAGCATTGAATCCACGAAAGGCTCGGACGATGTCTTTCTCCTTCATCCCAAGATTGCTCCACCACGTGCTCCATGAAGCTGTGTTCGGCGTCTCTTTTGGCCCGAAGCAGCCGTAGCACCCGCGACTATACGCAGGGCAAATGGCGCCACATCCGGCCTGGGTCACGGGGCCCAGGCACGGTGTGCCATGAGCAACCATCACACAGACAATTCCGCATTGCTTGCATTCGATGCAGACGCTGTGCGGTGGTGTGTTCGGCTTGCGCCCGTGGAGAAAGGCGCTAATGACCTCAATGAGCTGGTGTTTGTTGACGGGACACCCTTGCAGCTCCAAGTCAACAGAAACATGCTCAGAAATGGGCGTTGATTTTTTGAGAGTCTCAATATATTCCGGCGAGGCATAGACGGTGGAAATGAACTCTTTCACGTCCGTGAAGTTTCGCAGGGCTTGAATGCCACCAGCCGTGGCGCATGCTCCAATCGGCACGAGAAATTTTGAGGCACGGCGAACCTTATGGATGCGCTCTGCATCGTGTGGAGTAGTGATGGAACCCTCGACAAGAGAAAGGTCATAAGGCCCTTTCACCACCGCACGGGATGCCTCAAGAAAGTATGCAATCTCCACCTCGCCAGCCACTGTGAGTAGTTCGTCCTCACAGTTCAGCAAACTCAATTGACAGCCGTCGCAGGAGGCGAATTTCCAAACGGCAAGTTTCGGTTTATGCTTCCGTTTCATATCAAATCTCTCGCTTTACGAACCATTCCTGGATACGGTCATAGCGAAACACGGGACCATCCTTGCATATAAAGTTGGGTCCGAACTGGCAGCGTCCACAAAAGCCGACACCACATTTCATGTTGCGTTCCATTGAAATAAAGATGTTCTCTGATTCGACATCACGTTTGTGCAGTTCTAACACCGTATACCGCATCATCACTTCGGGACCGCAGATCATCGCGACCGTATTGAGCGGATCAAATGCCGCTTTCGGAATCAGTGTTGTGACCACACCGACATTGCCGAGCCAACTGCCCGTGACTCGGTCAACAGTGACATGGACCTCAAGATCAAAGCGTGCGCGCCATTTTTCAAGTTCGCGCCGGTAGAGAATATCCCGAGGGCTGCGAGTGCCGTAAAGAAGAACAACCTTACCATATTTATCCCGTTGCGAGAGAATCTGGTACAATGCGGAACGTAGCGGTGCTAATCCAATTCCTCCAGCCACAATCACGACGTCCTTTCCCATTGCTTCCTCAACGGGCCAGTGACTTCCGAACGGACCTCGCACTCCCAGCACATCTCCCGGCTTCAGTTTACGCATGGCTTTTGTCACTGTCCCAACTGCACGAGTCGTGTGAATAAGCTTTTTCGGCTGGGTTGGATCGCTACTGATTGAAATCGGCACTTCGCCTATACCGAACACGTAGAGCATATTGAACTGCCCAGGGGCGAATGAAAGTACAGCCGCACCGTTAGTCGGTTGGAGTTCAAGCGTGAAGGTATCGTAGGTTTCCTTGCGTACCCTGACAATGCGATATGGTTGTGTAACCATTGGGCTGGGAGGACAAACACTCACCGTCATTTGCCTCTTATTCATCCACTTTGTAAACATCTAGAAGTTGTAATCTGGTTGCCTGAAGCGAACGCTCCATAATATGAGCAAAGCGTTTAAGCAATTCACAGCCGAGTCTATGGTCTTCTTCGCATTTTTGGCGGAGGCATTTACCATCTAAGGCAATGGCACGTGTGAGTTCAACGGCTCGAGCGTCGAAATGCCAATGGTACGGTGGAATGAGCCACGACCAGCCTAGAATTTCGCCTTCTCCGAGGGTCTGAATGGTGATAGGCCCGCGTCCGGGAGCGAATATTTCCAGAGCTACAGCACCGTGGCGTATCAGATAAAATTGATTCGCTTCTTCACCCTCTCGGAAGACAAATTCTCCAGCGTTGAAGCGAATGTTAGATGCACATCCGACAATGAGTTTAATGTAATCTGGATCAAGACCTTGCAGGAAAGGATGTCCTGCCAAGTAGGGCTCAAGAGTATGCATAGTTCACCTCCCTAGCTTAAATGGTGCCGCGCTGGGTCGTTCGCTTTCCTGTATGGCGCGGACTTCTTCGGTGATATCAATAGCCACAGGGCACCAAGTGATACAGCGTCCACAACCAACACAGCCTGAGGTGCCAAACTGGTCAATCCAGGTGGCCAGTTTATGCATCATCCATTGGCGATAGCGTGCCCTTGGTGAAGCACGTACGCTACCGGCATGTATGTACGAGAAATCCATGGTGAAACACGAGTCCCACTTGCTCCAGCGCTCCGCGTGCTTGCCCGTCAAGTCAGTGACGTCTTCAACGGTCGAGCAAAAACAGGTCGGACATACCATCGTGCAGTTCGCGCAAGTCAGACAGCGAGCTGCGACGTCGTCCCAACGGGGATGTTCATAGTTACGATAGAGCAAGTCCTTAATGTTAGTGGTATCCATAGTTCTACCCATTTGCTCGGCGGTTTTCGCCACAATGCACTCGGCGGTCGCCTTTTCTTCCTCACGTGCCTCTTCATGTGGCACCTCTCGAAGAATCGCTGCGCCCAGTTCTGTTCCGACTTCCACCAGGAAGTAATGTCGGTTATTCTCTAGGACTTCAGTCAGAGCAATATCAAACCCAAACGTTGCCTTTGGCCCGGTGTTCATAGACACACAAAAACACGTTCCTCCAGCCTGTCCACAGTTGACCGCCACGATAAATGCATTTTCGCGCCGCGATTTATAAGTGGAATTAACGTATTGTCCATTTATGAAGATCTTATCTTGAATGGCAATAGCGTGCAGATCGCAAGAACGCACACCGAGAAAGGCAAACCTGGGTTGTTTATCGCTTCCTGCAATAACTTGGAAGCCGCTTTCCTTGCGCTTGGCCCGCCATAAGCATACCACCGACGGACTAAGAAATTTTTTCCACGAATGCTGACCTACTGCATAGCCAAAGAGCGCTTGGTCATTTCGCTTCTTGAGACGGCAGGTACCGCCATCCTGCTCGTCAGTCCACCCAACGGGCAGCTGAATAATCGACGACAGATCGTCATATACAATAGCACCGTCACGAACGGTAGGCCCCAGAACACGGTACCCCTTCTTGCCCAAAACATCGAGCAGTTGCTGGAGATGCTGGCGCTCCATAACGAATTTATCTCTAACTGAGCCGAATGGTTCATTCATAGCTATAGATTCTCAGTCTGTTTGCGCATTTTGGGGTTCTCAGTATTTTAAACCCTGGTTTTTAAATGCCAGCGCGTTGGTAAATGAGCAGCTTCTTTATCCGGATGTCTGCTGTCTCTTTTCAAGTCTTATGAAAAACATGAGCAGAGAAGGAATGAGAAAGACCGTAAAAATTGTGGAGACGGCAATGCCACCAAGCACCACGCTTCCCAGCCCGCGATACATTTCCGAGCCCGGTCCGGGTGCAACCACCAACGGCAACATCCCGAATATGCTGGTCAACGCACTCATGTAAATAGGACGTAGCCTAACTCTTACAGATTCCATTACGGCTTCTTTGTAATCCATTCCATGAAAGCGAATATTATTAAGTGCCTGATGAACAATCAAAATTGCGTTATTAACCACCACACCAACCAAAATAACAAAGCCAAGCATAGTCAATACATCGAGCGGTTGTGGTGCAATAAACATGTTAACCAGCTTTAAACCGATAAAGCCACCTGCGCCAGCCAGCGGTACAGTAAACATGATAATCAGAGGATAAATGAAATTCCCGAACAGCGCAGCCATTAAAAGATACGCTATTGCAGCAGCGAGCAAGAAATTCCACTGAACCGCCTTTCTCGTTTCTATTAATTTATCGGCGGTACCGCTCAATCTGATATCAATATCCTTAAGCATTCCTTGCGACCTTAGAGCAGGCAAGATTTTCTGCTCAATTGTTTCCATTGCTTCCTGAATGGTGATTGTTTCGGGTGGGGATACCTCAAGGGTAATGGTGCGATTGCGCTCCAGGTGCCGAATTTGGGTCATTCCTGTTGTCCGTTCAAATTTGGCAAGCGATGAAATCGGCACAATTTTTCCCTGAGGTGTGGCTATGAGCTTTTGGTAAAGGTCCTCAGGCGTAGCTATATTTTCTTCCTCAGCCTTTAAGACAAGATCGATTTTTTTCTCCCCTTCCTGTTTGAACTCACCGATTTTTCTGCCGTCCATGAGCACATCAATCGCTACCCCGAGATCTCTTGCACTCATGCCTGCCGCTCTCAGTCGCTCCCGCGAGGGCAAAATCTTAACCTCCGGGAAAAGTAATTCAAGCGAAGGCACGGGCCGAACCTGAGCATTAGCGATTTCCTTGCCGATAATTCCAAACATCGCTCCACCTATCTGAACCAATTGATTTAAGTCGCCTCCGCTGATGTCCACAGCAATAGTACGTCCTCTACCAAGCCGGGTTTGAAAAATTCCTGCCTGGAGGCTGATACCAAACATTCCGGGAATACTATTTATCGCACGCTGGAAAAGCGGCACCAGCTCGCCCGCTCTCTGTTCGTGAATACTCATTGCACCACAAAACATGAATTGTTCGGCGCCAACGTAGAACATGTGCTTTATACCTGGATAACCTTCGTGGTCTTTAAAAAAGTGAGGCTGTAGTTGATTAAAAATGGACTTACCAATTTCTTCTCGCTCCTGGTAGGAAAGACCCGGTGGGGGTATGAGGACATTATAAACAAAATTAGGATTGCCCTGCGGAAGATACTCCATTTTGGGCAGAAGCACAAATGCCGCTACAACCGCAGAGGATGTGAGTAACAAAATGGTTGCAATCCTTGTCAGCCAGTTTCGAGTAGCAAGATGCACCAGGTGCAAAATAAATTCTTTCAATGCATTGCCAATGTTTACAAATAAACCCCTTTTTTCCGTGAGCGCGTCGCATCTGGCCAGGCGCACGCCAAACAATTGCTTAGAGAACATCGGAATCACTGAGACCGAGATTATGAGACTCAAAATCACCGCACAACTAACCGCAATGGCAATATCTCTGAAAAGTTGGCCCGCTTCTTCCTTAATAAACACAACGGGAAGAAATACCGCAACAGTGGTTAATGCAGAGGCAAGCACTGCACCCCAGACCTCAACTGTTCCATCGTAGGCTGCCTTAAAAGCCGACTTGCCCATTTTGCAATGTCTGTCTATGTTCTCCAGAACTACAACGGCACTATCAACAAGCATACCGACGGCAAACGCAATCCCTGCCAGACTAACCACATTTAAACTTCGTCCCAGGGCATTCATAAAAATAAATGTGCCTATAATGCTGATGGGGATAGCGACTGCGACCACCAGTGTGGCGCTAAAGCTTTGCAAGAAAATCAGCAAAACTGCAATAGCAAGTGCTCCACCTATCAGGATATTTCGCTGAACCAGATTGATCGCCCCTCGAATGTATGGTCGCTCGTCATAAATCCAGTCGAGATACAATCCCTCCGGTTTAAGTTTTGCCTCATTAAGCCATGCGACCACGGCTTCCACACTATCAGTAAGCGCAAGCACGTTTACACCCGGCTCCCTTTTAATGCCAATGCCGATCCCCCCACTATTGTTGTGAATGACAGACGCAAAGAGTTTTTCATAGCCGAAGCGCACTTCAGCAACATCGGCGATGGTGATTCTGCGTTGCCCATCTGACTTTATTACCACTTGTTCAATTTCTTCAGGCGATTTGAATTCTGCAACTGTGCGAATACGATAGTCCCGTCTACCTACGCCCAAATTGCCCGCCGAGACGTTCACATTCTCTTCACGTAAGGCATTCATAATGTCAGCAACTGTTAAATTATAAGCTGCCAGTTTTTCGGGCTTTACGATTACGTGCATCTCTCTTTCAGTGCCGCCACCAATGAATAAATCTGCAACACCTTCCACACGTTCAAGATATTGGCGAATTTCATTATCAAAAAATGTCCTATACGTGTTTATATGCCGCGGGTTGTCTTCTTCTGTTTTTAGCGCCATCCATATTATGGGAGAAGTGGCAGCACCGGTGGCGCTGATAACCGGTCTGTCTACATTTTCAGGGTAGGAGGCAACTTCATTGAGTTTATTTGAAACCCGCAACAGTGCGTCATCCACATCTGTACCAATTATAAAACGCAAGGTTATCTCGCCGAATGCGCTTGAAGCCGTGCTCTCCATTTCAATGAGACCCGGAATCCCCTTTAAAACCTTTTCCTGCTCTTCAATGATGTCGCGTTCAATTTCATAAGGCGTTGCTCCCATCCAGGCGGTGGTTATGGTAATTTCAGGTTCAGTCACATCTGGGCTGAGTTGATAAGGCATTGTGAACAGCCCGATCAGACCAAAGAGCACAATCAGAATGACGCCCACCAGAACAGGAACGGGCTTGTTTATGGAAAATTGAACAAACCGCATAATTTCTTAACTCTCCTTAGAACTTCCTGATGCTGAAGATGAACTTTTGCCAGGCGGTGGTCATTCACTTTTTTCCATTATTTCAACTGGCTGGCCATCTTGTAATCGTTCATTTCCCTTAATAACAACTTTCATACCTTCTTGGAGTGCGTTTCCTTCTATCCCTGCAAGCATTCCTTCATATCCACACACTCTCACAATGTGCATTTTTGCGATGGCATTTTGTACCGAAAACACAACGGTCTGACCGAATTGTGTTGCCAGTGCGTCACGAGGCACTGTGAGGCACTGTTGCTTTGCTCCTGTGGGAAGACTGACCCTTGCTTCCATTCCTTCTATTAGCCCTTCATTGTTTGTTACACGCACCTTAACCGGAAACGTCCTTGTGGCGACATTACCTCGGGGCACGATGGTAACCACTTTGCCCGTAATTGCTTTACCGCCCACCAGCGCACTTACTTTCATTTCTGGTTTTATAAACGATAATATCCTTTGCGGGACGTCCGCTATTATGTCAACTACCTCTATCATGGCAATCGTAGCGACTACATCGCCAGGCGCAAGCCATTCACCCACTTCGGTTTTCTTTTCTATTACCAGACCATCGAACGGAGAGTTTATGCTCTTCTTTTTCAGTTCTGTTTCAATACGTTCCATCTCGGCCTTCAGTGAGTTTGCGCGCTTTTCAAGCACTCTAACCAGAAAGCGTGCATTATCATAGACCTGTTCGGAACCGGCTCCTTCCCTGTACAGCTTTTCCGCCCGCCGCAATTCTACCTTTGCCTTTTCAACCTCTACGAGCACTTGCTCATGGGAAGCTTGCGTTGACTTTAGACTTTTTTCGAGCAAATCTGCATCAATTCTAACCAGCTCCTCGCCCTTCTTAACTTTCTGACCTTCTTCCAAATGGACCACTTCTACCCTGCCACTCACTTCAGCAGCAACTTCCGAAACCTGATTGTAAAAAACCGTTCCTATAAATTCCGCTTCTGGCGCAATCATCCCTATTGACACCTCACCAACAACAACTTTTGCTGGCGGCATACCACCTTGCGGAGCTTCCTGTGCATTTAAATCCCACAAAAAGCAGAACAAAATAGCAATGGGAATCAGGATCTTTTTCATCTTTGCCTTTCTAACCTCCAGTGTATTGAACTTTTAATGTTTTAAATCGCTATAAGCATAAGAATATAGGCTTTAGTCCAGATGAACCGCAATCTTACGCAGAATGGCAAGAGCAATTCAAGAGATTTCTCATAGATGATGAAAAGCACAAATTAATAGCCCACAATTCACCGGCTAATTAGAAAAAACATCAAAACTTGGTGCCCAAGTATTGAACTTGTATTCTTGAGAATTTTGATTGGCTAAAAACAACACCCGTGTGGGGCTAATTCACACGGGTCTTTTTTATTACAAAAATTAAACACAAAAATTCGGAATGCAGGGCACTCATACACATACTTCATTGGGCAACGCAAACCCTATCTCCCACCGTCCTCCAGTTCTACTTTGAGGGAGAAGAAGCTCAGCATATCCTTTAGCGCAATGATGCCCACCAACTGACCGCCCTCAACGACCATGAGTCGACTGGCGCGCGTACGGTTCATCATCGAGAGCACCTTCATGGCATCATCGTCTGGCCGAATTGTGTTTTCACTGGAGCACGCCGTTATTAATTCGCCGACAGTCCGCTGACTCCATCTATCGCGAGGAATCTCCTTCACCTGCTGGATGCTAATGCAACCAATGAGCCTTCCACCATCCACAACGGGGAACATTTTATGATGGTACTTGTAGACATAATCTTCGACAAGCTGCTGCACGGAAATCGCTGGTGACACTGTCACAGGATTCGTGTTCATGAAACGTCGCACCATATCTCCTTCCAGGGCATGCCGCATAAGGACTTGTTGATAGGATTGTCTCGCAGCACCCCGAAGGAACATCCCGATCAGGCACAACCACATTCCCCCGATAAAATTTCCCGCCAGTATCACCTTGAGAATCCCAAGGAGAATCAGTACCATGCCAAATCCCTCGCCTATCTTCGACGCGATGCGGGTTGCCCATCGGAGGTTATTCTTCCAATACCATAGAGCCGACCGCAGCATGCGACCCCCGTCGAGTGGAAAGCCTGGAATGAGATTGAAGGCTACCAAAATTGCGTTGATAACCGCAAGGTAGCCAACAACTCCAATGATCGAGACCGACCACCCGGCTCCCTTGCCAACAAGGTAAATGCCATAGAACCCCAGAGCGAGCAGCATACTGGAGATAGGCCCCGCAATGGCCATCATGAATTCAGCCTTGGCGCTTGGAGGTTCCTCGCCCATCTCGGCAACGCCGCCAAAAAGAAACAGGGTAATCCCTTTCATGTGCAATCCATATCTTCTTGCAACGAGAGAATGCGAGAGCTCGTGAAAGATTATAGCGGCGAAAAGACCCAACGCGCCGGCAATGCCCATCCACCAATAAGTCATCGTTGGCAGGTTCTCGTACATCACAGGGAAAAGGCCTTCGGCCAGAGACCACGTGACCAATACAACGATGATCAGCCAACTCGCGTCAATGCGGACCGAGAAGCCGAACATCTTGAATAATGTGATTCGCTTGACGAACATTCAACCTATCTCCTCAGCAACCTCTGTTAAAAACAGATATGCGAAAATATTTCTCCATTTTGGCAGCAAATATTATCGGTTTTTTTATATGGATTGAAACTGTATTGTCTTCCCATTCTCTTAATCGAGTCAAGGCAATTAGTTCAGCGAATCTTCTCCTTTCCCTTAGTCGTAACCGCTGGTATGGTGGCTGGTTTCCACTTTACGCGGGTGCCAAAATGTTGCCCTAAACTACCAATGACGACTCTCATAATCATAATGCAGAAAGATATGCCAATGGTTTATATACGTGATCATGGACATATAGGCAATTCCAGATTCTTGTTAAAAGTAAAAATAATAGCAGAAGCCATCTGATAAGATCCTGCTAAAAAACTACGCCCGTTTCTGTATCCATATATAGAGCTCGGAACATTTACAGAACAAAACATCCCAGCTACCGGTGCAGTCGTTGTGGTTGAAGTGTTGAGGGATGTAAGTGCGGGATTCATCTTGAACCCGACTGTAAAAAGTGTCCGCAGGGGTTCGATTGTTTATAGGGACATCTTCAAAAGCATATGATAGTCTCATGTTTTGTGGATACAGGCACCTCAGAATTGTTAAGTTTATTGTTGACGCCCATGGGGGGAAAATTGATGTTAAAAGCCAGGTCGGCAAGGGCAGCACCTTTACTGTCAAATTGCCGGACAGTTGCTTTGTACCTATTTTCTTTGTACAGGAGGTGTCCCATGGTTAATTCGTTTTTCAAAATCACAACACTCACCCTCAGTGCTTTGATTATGCTATCGTGCGCCATTTTGCCAACAGCTCGGTCTATTAGCCCATTGGAGGGAAAGGTCATTTGTTTAGATCCAGGGCATGGAGGTACCGCTGCATTTGACAACTACCGCGTTGGGCCGACCGGGGAACGAGAAGAGTGGATTAACCTGCGAATTGCCTTATTCCTGAAGGATATGCTTGAGGCTAAAGGAGCCCGGGTCTTGATGACACGCACGGAGGACGTACAGGTGCCGTTGAAAGACAGACCCCTCCTGGCTGTAGACAACAAAGCCGACGTCTTCATCTCCATCCACCACAATGCCACGGCCGACCGTAACGTCAATTTCCCTATTATTTATTATCATGCGAATGCTTCGGAGAATCTGGCCAGCGTTCAACTGGGAAAGTGCTTGGCGCGCACAATGAACAAATCTCTCTTTGACGGCAAGAAGCCAGTGAGCCTTGCTTCCGATCACACAATCTTCCCCACTGCAGGCACAGCTGTCTTGCGCCATTGTTATGGTATACCGGGTGCCATCTGTGAAGCTTCCTTCTTCAGCAATCCTGAGGAAGAACAACGTCTGAAAGATAAAGAATACAATCGTAAAGAGGCGGAAGCCTACGTAAAAGCCCTTGAGGATTTTTTCTCATTGCCACCATTGCCAATTAAGGAGAAGTACTCTCATGGCAAGGTGACTGTATTTCGCGTACTTCAAGAGGCTGAGCGAATGAATGAGACAGCAAAGAGATGGCAGCAGGATTTCATGGAAGCCGAGCAGCTTATGAGTGAGGAAACCCCGAACGCTCTTGAAAAGGCTTATGAGCTGTTTACTCGTTCCGCAAGGTCGTTTCCTGATTCCTGGGTAGCACGAGAATGTCACGCGTATAGGGCCAAGATTCTTCAGAAGATGGGCAAGAAAGAAGAGGCCGCAGAGGCCAAGAGGCGCGTAGAAGAATATTACGTCCCAATAGACTAAAGGCCTTTCAGTCAGAACCAGATAATGTAAGAGAACAGAAATAAATCTGATTTATTCACACATTTATTCGGTAAAAAAGGGTTGATACGGAACTATAACCCCTGTGTTTTCAACTATGCACAGGTTTTGCTGGCTAGGAGAAATGAGGCTTCAGTGGCAGCAACACTTTTTTATTTTTTTCTTGCATCGAGCTCTGCAGTCGTGCTAATAAAATATATTGCTAGGGAAGTCGATCATTGAAATCAATAATTGGAAAGGAGGTGATTTAAAAGGAGTTATTGCAATATTCATTTAAATTTTAAAAGGGAGGGTTTGACATGAAAAAGGTATTTCTATTAGTTATGTTTTCACTTTTAACTGCAGTGGTTTTTGCTGTTCCCTATGCCTCTCAGATTACGGTCAGCGTAACACAAGTTGCGTCCGGTGCCGGGCTCGACATCACGTATTTCGTGAATGAAGCGGGTGGAACTGTTACCATAGAAATTGTTGAAGAAGCTACTCCCAGCAACGTGGCAGCGACTTTTGCAGGAACAGCCACTCTGGGAAGCAACACAGTTTCATGGGATGGAACCAACAACAACGCCGGTGGTACAGCAGTGGCGAACGGAAATTATCGAGTGGAAATCACGGTCAACGCCACAAACGCAGCGGGTTGGGCGGAGATCCATTCCAACAGCTCTCTTGGAAATTTTGTACCTTCTGGAATTGCAACGGAGAAACAAACGCTTTGGGACGGTTTCTCTGGAATGGAATGGCTCATTGATCTGGACCCAGACCGCGACAGCTTTGGGTACATCCTTTGCTCGAGTTCCTTTAGTGCACCCAGAATCGATGGACACGTGGTTTTTAATCCTGACCTCAGCACCTATGACGGTGGCGATGGTCAAAGCACGTGGATGAATTTTCCCGGTACGCCTTCTAACAATCAGGGCGTGTGGGGTAACTGCTTCGATCCTGAAGACCCCAACTATGTCTGGGTTGCTGGTCAGGACGATGTTATTGTCGTATCCATTATGCGGGGAAAATGGAATGCAACCACCCTTACCGATGTAACCAATACCCAAGCGGATCTCCTGTACGCCAGAGACATCGTCGTAGCCATTGAAGGGTCCAACAAATATGCGTACGTCACCGCCAGTAATGCACAAATCTGGAAATGCGATGTCACAAATGACATCATAGCGGCAAGTCCTGCGCCTTTCAACATTCTCGGATTGTCTGATACTGCCCGCTACTCCAAGGGTGTCGAATTCGACAGCAATTTGAACCTGTATTGGGCCTCCAGAAGAAACAACACAGATGGAACAGGAGGGGCCATCTATCGATGGGATGCTTCCCTAGTCCAGGCTGCAACCGCCGGCTCGCTGACTGAAGCCAATGCGAGCTGGGATGTTCAATTCCCCACCGGCACGCTAGATGTTGAGGGTGTCGCTATTGACCGCGATGGAGATGTATATGCGGCCTGTGCTACAGAATCAGCAGGCGATGGTTCGGTCAGAGGCATTTATCTAATTGGCAATGTCTCGTCAGCTACAAATGTGAAAACCCTGAGTACCTCTACAGATCGAGTTGTTGCCTATCCTAGCGAATTTGATCCCAGCGGATTCGGACAAGGTATCGGCGTGGACTACGCTGGGAATCTATATATTTCAGACCGTGGTGACGAACAGGTCCGGGCATATGGTCCGCAAGGAACAACTTCGATTGACGTACTTGCCCCAACTTCTCAGACCTTCTTTATTGGTCTTGTTTCTGCTCGGAACTGGATACTGTATGAATAAATGAAAGTAAACACGGTTTTGCTAAGGCCTCCCCATTTACGGGGAGGCTTTTTTTATGCCCAATTAATCAGTCAAATGAATACAGTTCACCCACAGGCATATTGTGATTAAATATTATGTAAAAATTGCATGTGCTTAAAATAGCGGCTGTTGAATATATCGCGGGGATTATGCACAAGTTTTGCCGGGCAGGTGAAATCAGGCTCCTGTGGCGACAGCGCTTTTTTCTTGCATCCACCTCTACAGTCGTGGTATCAAGAAATTTCTAGTAGGGAACGGGTCATTGAATTGAATAATTGAAAAGGGGGTGATTCAAGAGAAATCATCGCAAGCTTTGATGAAATTTTAAGAAAGGAGACAGGAGAAAATGTCAAAAAGATGTTTATATTTAATTGTATTGTTTCTTGCTGTGCCGGTTGTTGCTGTATGGGCACAGACGGTCACCGCCGGTAGCGGAGGTGATTTTACCACCCTTGCGGCAGCTATTACTAGCTTTAGGACTGGCGGTACCAACGCCGGCAATACTGCTACGAACGTCATTAACTGTCTAGACGCTTCGTATGACGAGCAGCTCCCCCAGATTGACGTGCAGCTGACGATAAACGGCGCGTCTGGAAAGTCGACAGTTCTGCTGCAACAATCGAGCGACGGCGATGGTAATGATGGGCTTGCGCTTGATCTGCCTGCAGATGCAGTGGTTGAGTTTAATGATCTCATTTTAATTCCCTCAGCGACATCGACGGCTTCAGATGACCTAATTGACGTTGTTGATGGATTAGCAAATAGCGTGATCACTTTTAACGACTGCATAATCTCGTCAAACTACAGTGGCGCCCCTGCAAACACCGATGGCTTTACAGCACCAGTAGGAACAGCCACGGCTCGCGTCGGCGATAATGGACTCAACATTATTACCGCTTCAGATGGGTTGACTGTAAACATCTCGGGAACAATTATTGTAGACGCAGCTGGACCACCGGCGGCAACAGCAGATAATATCCTTTGTACAGGAGGTGGCGCAAAAACTATCAATATAACCGATGGATCAATTATTTCCTATGCCCAGAGGCTAAATTTCCAGCACAACGGAGGAACGCTCAATATAACCGGCACCCATGACAGCCCAATCTACCTTATAAAGGCACAGGGGACCGGCTATGGACACGGAATAGGTATATGGCTTACTCGTGCGTTTGCGGTGAACCTGACCTACTGCATCATCGCTGACAACACATTGAACGGTGTGAGCATTCAGTCGGACGGTAAGACCGTTACGATGAATCACGTTATTATAGCAAACAACGGAGATGTCGGACTCGAAGTGATTCACGTGACTCCGGCGTCGTGGGACACAGTTATAACAGCTGAGAATACAACGATTTCCGGTAATGCGATTGACGCGGTTTCGCCTGATACGAAAGATCAGGTTACCCTGCCGGACGAGATGGTAAACACCTCGGTTTTTACAGGCTGCATTGTCGCGTCTGGAGATAATGGTTTTAACATCGCTGCGAATAGCACGGCTACCGCTGCATACTCTGCTCTCGTTATGGCGGGTGCAAACGCACTCGGCGCGAAAAAGACTGGGGATGGCACGTTGATCGAGTCAAGTGTCATTACTTCCGACCCGCAGTTCACGGAGACGTCGAATTTCCTCAGCACCACCTACTTTGACGTCTACAACCCCGCGTACGGAGCAGCGTACAACGGAAGTCCGTTAAGCGGCGGCGGCGATTACATGGGCGTGATGCCATTGTCTGTCGGCCAGGAATGGACACTTTACTGGTAACGCTGTATAGGCAGATGCGGCACGATTGAACAAAAAGATTTGTCACTGAGAGAATATAGGGGAGCCACTATTAGGCTCCCTTATTTTTTTCTTGCGGATACGCAATCCCCTAACTATAGATCATTAATGTCTGAAAGAGGAGGTGCTATTATGGCTCGTTCAAGTATTAAGCTATTCATGTATGCGGTTATGTTGTCTGCGCTGACGCTTTCGTTCCTTCTGGTAAAACCCGTGGCGGCAGAGACTTCGGAACTAATCTTTTCTGCGCCCTGGGGAGATAAGCCGGGTGAGATGGGTCTTATTAATCAGCCTGAACAGGAAATATGCGGGCCTCTATCATTTTGTACCGATGGCCGGAATGTGTTTGTTCTCGATACTGTAAATAGCCGGATTGTGGGCATTGATGCAAACGGAGAGGCGAAGGTGATTGCCAGCAAGGTCGTCGGCTGGGGCATTTGTACTGACGGTAGCGGCGGCGTTTTTGTTCAGGATGGCAAACGCATCATGCATATTGATGGAAGTGGCAAGGTGAAAAGCCGTTTCACCGTGGAGGAAAAATCTGGCGCATTGCCCAAGTTAGTCGAAGGTTATGGGATGGACATGTTCCAGGATTCGGCTGGCTACCTGTGCGTGAGAGGGCTGGATCAGAAAGCCCATCGTATCTCCGATGCCCCACGTATGCGTACCCCTTCGTCTAGCAGTCCTGCTACCTCCGCCACATCGCTTCATTACAAGATAAAGAGATTCTCGGGAAACGAGGTACGTATTCTCGGTCTTGATCCCGATGGTAAAGTGCTGGTGAGTGTGCCGGTACGATTCGATGGCGGAGAGCCGGGCGCTGTGTTGTTCAAAGGCACGAATGCGGAGGCCAATCTTTACGTGGAAGTAGAGCATCTGAAGGGGAACAAGGTAGAGCTGAAGGTGCATTGCTATTCACCATCCGGGAAACGACTGGGCGTTCTTCACCTGCCAAACGACTATTTTACCACCGTCTATAAAAAGACCGAGCTGGCCCGTGACGGCTCGGTATATCAAATGCTCACCACCCCTGAGGAAGTTAGAATCCTGCGGTGGGAATTTTAATGGGGGTATGGAAAATGCATTCAAATTATTTTAAATTGGCCGCACTTTCAGCAGGGCTTTTGCTAATAGCTGCAATTGCATTCGCTGCACCGTATCTAGGTGCGTTGAGTCATGACGTAAAGCGCGATCGCATTATTGCTATCGCTGAGGATCACGCCACGCTCTACTGGTATTGCGGGCCGGAAAATATTGATTACAGCACATACTGGGGCGCGACATGTCCCGACCCAACCGTAGGCTGGAAGACCGGCCCGAAATATTGCTGGGGTGGCGAAGATACAACGGCGCAGTATCTGGAAAAAATTGCGAATGGCTGGGGTGCAGGAAATAAATGGACGGGCTACGGTACTTCCTATGATCAATTCACTGCCGGGCATGACTGTTCTGGTTTTGCATCAAACACCTGGACATCGCCGCGCAGAGCCACCGCGAGTTTCCCTGGCATCAGCGACGACATTGCCTGGGAAGACCTCCGTATGGACGATGCCACAAATAGAGCTGGTTCTCATATTCGTGTATTCGATTATTATGTTAGCAACTCCGGGCAGCTTATGTTTTATGAATCAACCTCAGGCAGCGGAGTCTTGTGGAAGACAGTACACCGCTCGCTTAGTCGCAACACATCCTATCAACCGATCCGCTATAATAATCCATCCGGCTACGAGGTGTATGATTTCCCAGAACCCACGATAACATACATAAAGAGAACAGGTGTTGAACGAGTCGAGGTGCGCTGGGATGCTCAGGCTGACACCGGCTTCCGGCTGTATCAGAGCACAAACGGCAGCACCTGGGATCTCATCCGCGACACCGCCGAACTCATACCCTCCATGCGGACATGCGAAGTCTCAGGCCTCCTCCCGGATACCACGTATTTCTTCAAAATGACATCAGTAAATACAGGTGGCGAGACGATTGATTCAGTGGTTGCGTCGTATCGTTTTGATGGGTTTTCGCCACGTGTCCTTCTTGTTGACGGCGCAGATCGGTACCGAGAACAGCACAGTGCGAACCATACATTTCTTACGCGGGTCGGTGCGGCACTCGGTGCCTGTGGTGTCGGTTTTGATTTTTGCAGCAATGAGGGGGTAGTTGATGAACAAATTTCCCTCGATGACTACGATGCAGTTGTGTGGATTCTCGCTGAAGAATCCAGGTTTGATGAGACATTCTCCTGGCCGGAACAGATGCATGCTACAAATTTTTTGAAAGGCGGCGGACATCTCTTTATCTCTGGTGCTGAAATAGGCTGGGACCTCGATGAATACGGCAACTATACAGCCTGGAAAAACGGGAGCCTGAACGACACTCCTTTCTACAATCAGTACCTACGTGCCGATTATGTTGCGGATGACGCCAACACGTATCACGTCGCCGGCGCGTCCAGTTCAATTTTCGATGGGCTGGATTTTTACTTCGATGATAGCACTCACGGTACATACGATGTGGAATCTCCCGATGTAATCACGGGAATGAATGGCGGGACAGCAGGTTTGAATTACCAGGGCGGCACAGGGGGCGTGGGATGTGTGTACGGCTCGAGTCCATCATTCGGCACGGTTGTGAATATGGGTTTTGGCTTTGAGACTATTTATCCTGAATCCGCTCGCACCTCGGTCATGCGTGCAACGTTTAACTATTTTGACATCCCGGTTGAGCCGCCCACGATAAAGTCGGCGCTACAGACAGCCGCTGATGCGGTAACCATTCGCTGGGATGGTCATGCAAGTCAGGGATTCCGCCTTTTCCAGAAAACGGGTAGCGGTAGCTGGACGCAAATACAAAATGAATCAACGCTCGGTCCCGACGCACGCTCAACAGTTGTGAGCGGCCTGAGCGCATCCGCGCGGTACGCATTCAAACTGCAAGCGGTGAATTCAGGTGGTGCAAGTGGCGATTCAGACGTCCTGTGCGTTGCGCTGGGAGACTTCGGAAATTCAATCCTCATCGTTGATGGCTACGACCGCTGGAATGCACAAACTTACCAGAGCGGCGGGAATAATCACACGCTTATCGAGAACTTTGCCGATGCCCTTTCTGCAAATAGTGCTCGCTATGATTCCTGCACAAATGAGACTGTCACGAATGGAGATGTTGCCCTTTCCACTTATGACATTGTAATGTGGATGTGCGGGGAGGAATCAACAGAGAGCGAGACATTTAGTGAGACGGAGCAGAACCTCGTGCAGGATTATCTAAAAAACGGCGGGCAAGTGTTTGTCTCCGGTGCAGAAATAGGGTGGGACCTCGTCGAAAAGGCTGACAGCGCAAATGATTACTCCAACGGCTCTGTCAACGATACGCCATTCTTCAATAATTACCTGAAAGCCGGTTACGCGGACGATAATGCACTTACTTACAATGTAACGGGTGTTACGGGCACGGTTTTCCAGGGGCTATCATTCCCGTTCGACGACGGCACGCACGGTATATATGACGCAAATTATCCGGATGTGCTTTCAACACATGGAGGGAGCGCTGCATGCCTTTACTATGACTCTGGTCCGAACATAGCCGGTATTACATATGAAGGGATGTTCAGTGGCGGTTCTGCGGAAGGTAAAGTCGTGATGTTCGGCTTTCCGTTTGAAACCATTTATGATGCTTTTGCCCGTTCAAATGTGATGGGAAGCATCCTGAACTTTTTCGGTCAACCCTCACCTACCCCTACGCCAACGCCCACACCGACCCCCACGCCGACTCCGACAGCAACTCCAACCGCAACACCGACGCCAACGACAATTATACCCGTCAGGGAATATACGTTTGATTCAAGTGTTGAGGGCTGGGGATTCTTGGGGTTAAGTGGTTCGACGTTCTCCGGGGCGTCGTCCAGCTATAGTGATGGCCGGTTGGGGATCAGTTCAGCAAGTAATACAACGAGCCGCGTGGGGCTCTGGAACGGGCCAACGGAGATTGCTTACGTGGCAGATAACGTTTACCGGGCAAGGTTCCTGGTATCTTCAAGTCAAGCCACGGCTTCTGCGAATCCGCAGTTCCGCATGCGATGGACCCAGGATCAATCGCTCGAGTCCGCAACGCAAGTAGTGAATGCATCATCGCCGTACAGCAACTCCCTGCCAACTGACCCAACAACACAAGAATACTCCTGCTACTTTGCGCCGATCTTGGCGTACAACATGGGTGTTGCCTTTGATATGCTTGACTTCGACACAGGGCAGTATGGGACGCATTATGTGGATTCAGTGACTGTGGAGCGGTTCCCAGATCCAGCAGCAGGCACAGCGGTCAAGACGTATACCTCTTCAACTGACTTTGCCAACTGGGGATTCGTGACAATCGTTGGATTTGGTCCAGTGACGTCGGGTGGCGCTGGCACTGAAACGCTCTCCATTACGTCCACCACTGCTAGCTCCAGCAATTTTGGATGGTGGCAGTCGAGTGGCACGGCAAATGAGCTGACATATGTGGCGGATAAGCTCTATAGGACAACATATACGCTGAGGTGCCCGAGTGACGCGGCGCGGAACATCATGCCACAGGTCAGACTGCGTTGTCAGAATGAAGACAGCCAGATGACGCAGACGATGGAGCTGAACAGCCAAGGTACCGGCCCAGGCGCAATGCCGGAAGTTGGTGGTACTGACTACGACGTCTACTTCGATACACCAACGCTGCCAAGCTCGCCGTCGGCAACAGAGGATGGATTCATTGTGACCATAGACATGCTCGACTTCAGCTCGGCGCAAGGCGGCACCATCTACTTGGACAGCGTTGCCGTTGACTATCTCACGATTCCTTAGACCTTAATCAAACGAACCGCGGAATACTGAGCAAATAGGGGTACGCTGCAGCGTGCCCCTACTTCTTATCCGTTGGCCACAAAAGTTCAGGCAGGGATAAAATCCCTGCCCGCGTCGCACTCTATGCATTAAGACGGTTTGGCCGAACCCTATTGCATGATACTTCTTGTCTGCAAACCTTTTGAACTATGTACGTTAAATTAAGCTGTCCACTATTTCTAATAACACGCGAGGTGAAACAGGTTTAATTAGCAATTTGCTAGCACCTTTTCTAATGAACTCTTCCTCGTTAACATTTTTTTCAGCGGTGCAAATTATGAAGGGGAGATTTTCTTTTTTTAACTCATGCCGGACTTTGTTGAGGAGCTCCACCCCTGACATATGGGGCATGACAATATCGGCGATGACCAAGTCGCAATTGGTCTGTTTCAAAATTTCATACGCCTCTTTGCCGTCTTCAGCCTCGATGACTGTATATCCCTTGAATTGAAGCGTCAGTTTCAAAATCGTCCGGATACTTTCCGAATCATCTACTATTAAAATGCTCTTTGGCATTGTGGTGGCTATTCTTCCTCACTGAAATGCTTCTTCAATTTCTCCACTAATTTAGTCACTTCAGTTCTGAGATTATTAACAATCTGCCCTTTTTGCTCTTCTTCGAGATCAGAACTAGCCAATATGTCTATAAAGTCGCGTACAAAATATAAAGGTTGAAAAATTTCCTCTACGGTTTTCTTATATTGTCCTTGGGGATTGCCAGCCAGAATCCCACTCAGCCCCACAAACTTATCGAGAACGTAGAGGCCGTCTTTGCCACATGAAATTTCTCTCAGGTCGCTTGAAAAATCTCCCCCGCGCATTTTTAGTACAGAGACAACTTTATGCACGGCACTTTCAATCTCAATGGTGCCAAGAAAAATTATCCCGTCGAACATCGAAGCGTATCTGATGCTGGTAAGCGGCGCATTACCCGGAAATTGATCTAGTTTCTGTATGAATAAAGAGGTAATGTTATTGCGCCCTAATAAAGATAAAAACGCTGCAATGAAATCCTTATACGTTGCCGGATCCTCGATGCCTCTTTCCAGCTCATTAATGCCATCAACAACAACTCTCTTTATGTCATGCTGTTTTAATTCGTCCTCAAGTAGATACAAAAGTTCATCCATATAGAAATCTTTGGGGAAAAAGTGCCAGATCTTTATTTTTTCGCTTGAAAGGTATGACTCCAGATCAACCCCTTTCTCCTTCATGATGCGAGTAAGAAAGTGCGGGCTTTCATTGAAACTAATAAGCAATCCTGTTTCATCTGATTTCCCGCCTGCTGTTAAGAATTGCGCCCCCACGGTAGTCTTAAAGGTTCCGGGCATCCCGGCGACAATCATTGACGTCCCCGAGATGTAGCCACCGCCAAGTAGTTCATCCAGACCATCGATGCCACTGGATATTTTTTCGAGCCTGACATCCTTACTGACTTCCTTTCCATAGGGCCTGGGAAGAAGATGGGGAAAAATCTCTACACCGCGTTCACTAATTCTGTAAGGATGTTTACCTCGGATATGGTTATGCCCCCGGGTTTTTCTTACCTCAATCAGACGCATCGGGAACGTCTTATCCTTGCTTGCCTCACTGGACAACATTACAACGCAATCAGCGAGATATTCTTCAAACCCAATCTTTTCATCTCTACTCTCCATCTCCGCAGTCAGAATCGGCGTCAGGCCGATAGATTTTAAGGAATTAATAAACCTAAAGAGCAGTTCCCTTTCATCCATCTTGGGCTTAATGATATTAATAAAATGACTGATGCTATCAATCACTATACGCTTGGCTGATGTGTCAACAGCGATATTGTGAATCTTTGAGAGAAGTGGTGAATCTGACCCAGGGTCTTTTGCAACTACTTCCTCTGCCTGGGCAAATAAAATGGTGAGCTTTTGTTCCTTTATCAGATTCTCAGTCTCCCACTTGTAGGAAGAAATGTCACGAAAGAGCTGCTGGGGGAATTGCTCAAATAGGACAATGATCCCCGGTTCATTGAAATGTATCACTCCGTTATAGACGATTTGAATGCCCAGGGTAGTTTTTCCTGAGCCCGGTGGACCCTTAAGCAAGATCGCGTTATGATAAAGAAAACCTCCGTCCAGGATTTTGTCTAATCCTGATATTCCGGTTTTCATTCTTTGCGGCATCTGCGTTTCTAACCCCCGTAAGTGTGGATTGAGCTTAAAAGCCGGCAATTATTCCACCACGGTCACTTGAAGATTGGACTCCTTTTATAAAGCGGCGATATGCATACGGATCCCTGGCATACCGTACACCCTCTTCCTCCGAGATTTTCTTTTCCCGCACAAGATTTGCTAATGCCTGGTCAAAGACCTGCATCCCTTCCTGTCCGCCTTTCATCATTCCGTAAATATCACCCAATCGGTTGTCTCTGATTAGTTTTGCCACCATGTCCAGGACGACCAGTATTTCTAATGCAGCAATTCGCCCTTTGCCTTCAGTCCGCCTGACAAGATTTTGGGTAATAACTGCCTTCAGATTCGATGCTAACTGTTCCTGCACTAAATCTTGCTCGGATTCAGGGAAGTTGGCAATAATTCTCTCAATTGTTTGTATGGCGTTGGTAGTATGTAAGGTACTAAAGACCAAATGCCCAGTCTCAGCAGCTCTTATTGCGGTGCGCATGGTATCCACCTCGCGCATCTCACCCAGTAAAATGACATCCGGATCCTGGCGCAGCGCCTGAATTAATCCACTGTTAAAATCTCCTATGTCATCCCCAACTTCTCGTTGTGATACGATGGCCTTCTTATTCTGATGCACAAATTCAATTGGATCTTCAATGGTCGTAATGGAGATTTTTTTTGTCTCATTTATATAGTCAATCATCGCAGCTAGTGTGGTAGATTTACCGCAACCAGTCGGACCGGTTAACACAATCATCCCCCGCGGAAAATCAGCGATCTTTTTCAATATCGCTGGAAGATCGAGTTCCTCAATGGTTGGCACGCGCAATGGTATCAAACGCATGGCAATTCTTATTCGTTGTCGTTCAAAGAAAACAATGACACGACACCGCACAACGTCTTTATATTGATACCCAACATCTACTCCGCGCTTCTCCTCCAATTTGTGTTTTATACGTTCTGGCACCATAGATTTCAAAATATCCATCATCTCCTCGTGAGTCACCGGTGGGTGCTTTACTGGAACAAGGACGCTGTCTATGCGAAAGTATGGTGGATAATTTTCCATCAAATGGATATCCGAAGCGTTGAGTTTAACCGCTCCTTCTATCAGCTGGGAGATTTCCATCAGTATTTTGCTCCGAATGAGAATAGCAATTCAGGAATCCTTATCGTTCTTTATATATTTTCTATATTCCTGTGGCTCTTGTCAAGATTCTTAATATCTGCGATTGGCTTCCAGGACTTAGAGAGCCCTTTAATCTGTCTGAGCTAATCGCCTATCAAGAAAATATCAAGCTGATCTATATTAGTACTTAACCTTCCTATTGCAAGAAAGAATTTAATATTAATTTCTGCTCGGAATCCCTCGGCTAACTCGTTCCCTTCCGCTTTTCCCGCCCAACGTGACTCAGATTAAGTTCGCCAGAATATTTTGCGCCTGGCAAAGAAACTCACCGCTAACGCCAGCACGAGCGTCATGAACAAACCGCGCAGGAATCCAAGCCATGGTGTCGGAGTAATAGATTGAAGCAGCTGGTCGAGCATGGTTAAGGCAAGAAGCGGAAGGATGAGGTTTTGGATACCGGCGTAAGCAATCATCGGATTTTGTCCGTTATCAATCAGAAGCTGGAGCCATCGTTTTTTGTTGAAGATGTCAATGACAATCGTGAACGCAATCATTAGAAAAATGGCGAGTCCTGTAGTGACAAAAAAGTAGCTAAAGGTGGCATGGTCTTTTTTGATGCCTCCTTCGAAGGGTTCAAAAAATAGCCCGAGCACAAGCCAAAACGCTCCCCACAGGAAAAGATTTTTCAACAATTTTTCCGTTTGACTTATCGGATGAGAAAGAAGCATCACGCCCAGGCCGCACATCGCAAAAGCGCCAATATTCGTTGCCATGAGCCAGCGTGCCTTGAGCCCGATGAGAAGGAATATAGTGAGTGAAAACATCACAAAGCAAATGGCGGCCAATCGCCCTGCACCCCACCCCTCCTTTCCCAAGTGCTCCTCTGATGATGAGTTTATCCATGCCAAAATCATATCGCCGACAATCGTTCCAGGAACCACAATAAACAGGTATTTCAAGTATTCAAATCTAAAGAGCCACGGCAGAGGTGAATATCCCCACAACGATTGTCCCCACCCTTCCACTGTGGAGGACAAACGCAGTGCGAGAAGAATACCAAGGAAACTCAATCGCCAAAGAATGTTCTTTTGCGTGATCAGCCAGATGAATGAGCCAGCAACGACAGTATTTGCAAGCACCATAATAATGATGTCACTCCGGTAAAGAGAAAAACCGCTATCATCCGGATACCGTATGAGCGCCATAAAAATAATTGCGCCAAGCCAGCCACTCCCTTTAATTGACCAGCCAACGATCGGTGACATTGATTTTGGCATACGGATAAACATCAGAAAGAGCACGGCAAATCCCAACAATGCCAGGAGCCATGTTGTTGAAGTTGGGCTAGAGTTCATCACGTGTGGACGAATGTGCTGGTAGAACATTCCAAATGCGGCGAGCAGCGCGCCACGTTCAAGAATATAGAGTACAATTTTCCGGTAAGAATAGCCTTTTTCGAGCCTGCGGGAAAGGGCGAGCGGGATTGCTGCTCCCATAGCAAATAGAAAGAAAGGAAACACAAGATCTACCCACGTAATCCCCGGTATCGTCGGATCAAACGTGTGGGCTGGCGGCGGCAATTGTGCGTGATACATCCAACTCGGCAACACTCCCCAGGGAATGTATCCAGAAAGAGCCATGGTAAGAATCGCAAATCCTCGAAGCGCATCGAGCCCAAACGCACGCTTTTGGCCCGTCGTGCAATCAAGAAAGTGCGCTGGCGTCGGTGTAGCGCTTTCCCTCATAGCAACCTACCCCTTTTGAACCTCACTTCGGAACCGCCCGGTATAATTAAACTACCAAAAAAACTGAACATATATCCAGCAGGCAAACACAAAGAATCAAGTCATAAAATGACAATATGTCTTGATGGAGATGCTTTTAACAATTGCAAACATGTGGAAATGGAAAATGGCGCTAGTTGTCTGAACGCCTTCTGTTCGTCTTGCCATAGAAAATCTCTCCTCTAGAGTTTCAAGAATCAAGACCTGATCTGGTCAAAACTCTACAAAAGTCCACAGGATCGAAACCGGCCTCTCAAAATCAAGGGGTAAGACTAGTAGTCCGTCACAATAGAATAGATGAAAAAGTCCTTGCAGAGAAGCCCAGGAGCGAGTAGATTAGCAAGTAATAGGAGGCGGCACAGTGCCGTATGGTGTTTATATGGGAAATTCCGAACAAGTGAAAAAATCAGCGAACATGAATGCTATTGTTCTCGAGGAAGTCAGCAAGACTTTCGGCGACCTTCGCGCAGTGGACGCCTTGAGCGCGCGAATCCCGACCGGCAGTATCTATGGCTTTCTGGGACCCAATGGTGCAGGAAAAACCACCACAATCAGAATGATTATGAACATTCTCTATCCAGACAGCGGCAGGATCGAGATCCTCGGAAAAAACTCGGTCGAACAAGCCAGGGAAAAGCTTGGATACATGCCCGAGGAGCGCGGACTGTATCGAAAGATGAAGGTACGAAGCTTACTGTCTTACATTGGTTCAATCAAAGGCATGAGAAGGAGCGAGCTTGCCCGGGGGATACCAAAATGGCTCGATACAGTGGGCCTGAAGGAGTGGACAGACAGAAAGGTAGAGGATCTCTCCAGGGGCATGCAGCAGAAGCTACAGTTCGTTGTCACCGTGATCAATGATCCTGAGCTTCTGATTCTCGACGAGCCGTTCTCAGGCCTTGATCCCGTCAATCTCGAGCTCCTCAAGGGGATCCTGCTCCGTATGCGTGACGCTGGGAAGACGATTATCTTTTCCACACACGTGATGGAACAGGCCGAAAAACTCTGCGATTTCATCCTCCTCATTAACAAGGGCAAAAAAGTCGTTGACGGCACACTTGATCAGATACAGTCGAGCTACAAATCCGATGTGGTTACCGCGGAAGTGGAAGGTGATACAAGATTCATAAACGATCTCCCCTTGGTGAAAAGCGTCACACGTACTGGGAAGAGACTGGAAATCTCCCTCTCGGAGAACGCCGATACCCAGGAATTGCTCCAGACCCTGGTCGGTAGGGTTCGGGTGCGCGCCTTCGAGGTGAAACGACCGTCGCTGCATGAAATCTTTATCCATCTGGTTGGGCAAAGCAATGCGAAAGATTCTTAAAGTCGCGCAGAGAGAGTATGTCGAGACCGTCAAGACCAAAATGTTCTTGATAAGCGTCTTCTTAATGCCTGTCTTGGTGGTTGGTGTCATATTTCTCTCCGGGCGTCTCATGCGGGAAAGCGTAACGGGGCCGCGTCCCGCCAGGAAAATTGCCGTCACGGACTTATCGAATGAACTATCCGCAGAGATTGAGCGCGCATTTGAACAGTACAACACATCACACCCCCAGCGGCAGCTTATCCTGAAACAGCTCAGCGCAGAGGAGCACGACCTCGACGCACGCATAAATAAACTGAAGGATGAAGTGCGCAAAGGCAAATTCGATGCTTACCTCGTCATTGCCAAAGACGTGGTCAAGGGCGGTGACAAGTCGTACTATTACGCAAATGCGAAAAAAGTTGCGGATCTCCTACTGTTTTCAACCGTACGTCGTCTCTTGAATGATGCGGTGACCAACACACGTTTCCGACTGCACGACCTTTCGCCACAATTGATTGCAGAGCTTCGCCGAAGCGTCTCCATGGAGCAAGTGGATGTAAGTTCAAAAACGGGAAAGAAACGCGGGGAAATGGCCATGATGATGACCCCGTTTTTCTTCTTATTTCTGATGTTCATGGGAGTGTTTGGTATAAGCCAGCAAATGCTTACGACTCTCATTGAAGAAAAGAACTCCCGCGTCATGGAGATTCTCCTGTCTGCAGTGAGTCCCTTTCAGCTCATGGTGGGTAAGATTATAGGGCTAGCTGTCATTGGATTAACCCTCGTGAGCCTTTGGGGTATCGCTGCCTATCTGGCAGCAGCCTCCCGGGGCATGGGCGACCTCGTAAGCGCCGGCATTGTGGTGTACTTTGTCATCTATTATATCCTGGGCTTCCTGCTCTTTTCCTCAATTCTCGCGGCTATCGGCTCAGTCTGCAACACATTAAGGGAAGCGCAAAGCCTCATGGGACCGATCATGATGTTTCTTGTCATCCCGATGGTCGCGTGGTTCTACATTGTACAGCATCCAGAAGCGACGCTGTCGGTCGTTCTGTCGTTTATTCCGCCGATGACGCCGATGATAATGATCTTGCGGATTGCTGCGCATCCCGACCTCCCGCTGTTTCAAATTATCGCCTCTATCTTTCTGCTTGCCGTGTCAGTTCCTGTCGTCATGTGGGCGTCGGCGAAGATTTTCCGCACTGGCATCCTCATGTACGGAAAGACGCCAAAGCTGCGAGAACTGGTGCGTTGGCTACGCTATAAATAGCCTGTGCGTCCCGCGCCTATGAATGCCAGAAGCAAGGCAAATAAATTAGGGCGGCGAGAATTCAATGCTTGAGAATGAGTTTGATACAAGTCCAGAAGATCACTCACCTAAACTTGAATTAAACAATGGCTCTCATGTAGCAGTAATTGGAGGCGGCCCGGCGGGCTCTTTTTTCAGCTATTTCCTTCTGGATATGGCCCAAAGAGTTGGCATAGACCTCCAGGTAGACATCTATGAGCCGCGGGACTTTTCCCTGCCTGGTCCAGTCGGCTGCAACATGTGTGGTGGGGTCATTTCCGAGTCGCTGGTGCAAACCCTGGCAGCCGAAGGCATCAACCTACCTCCCACAGTGGTACAGAGGGGCATTGATTCGTATGTCCTGCACATGGATGAGGGCAACGTCCGTATTGACACCCCGCTTCGCGAAAAGAGAATTGCAGTAGTGCACCGGGGAGCTGGCCCACGAGGGATGGAGGGAATGAAGTGGCGCAGCTTTGATGACTATCTGCTAGATCTTGCCGTGGGCAAGGGCGCTAAACTGGTACGGAGACGGGTAGAAAGTCTCAGCCGCAAGGACGGCCGGCCACAGGCAAAGACCTGGGGCGGCTTGCTCCAGACCTATGACCTGCTTGTGCCAGCCGTGGGAGTAAATACCGCCACTCTGAAACTCGCTGAGGGGTTGGGATTGAGCTACAAACCTCCCCGGACCACGAGAACCTATATCTGTGAGTTCTGCCTGGGCCGGGAAACAGTGGAGAGGTATTTAGGTAGCTCCATGCATGTATTTCTCCTCAACATACCTCGGCTGGAATTCGCTGCCATTATCCCCAAGGGCGACTATGTGACCGTGTGCCTCCTGGGCCGGGAGATAGATAAGTCTCTAGTGCAGTTCTTTCTGGATGCGCCCGAGGTAAAGAAGTGCTTTCCTCCTAACTGGCGCGTGCCCCGGGACTTCTGCCATTGCTCTCCCCGGATAAATGTCCAGGGTGCTGTCCAGCCTTTTGCTGATAGGATTGTGTTCATTGGCGATTGTGGGATTACCAGATTGTATAAGGACGGAGTCGGGGCCGCCTACCGCACTGCCAAGGCCGCTGCCAAGACCGCGATCTTCCAGGGCGTATCTGCTGAGGACTTCCGCCGCCACTACCGGCCAGTCTGCCAGGGTATGGGTACGGACAACAAAATCGGAAAGATGATTTTTTCTGTCACTCGCCTGACCCAGAAGATACGGCTTGCTAACCGTGGCATTTTGCGCATGGTCTCCAGAGAACAACAGAACGAGGGTGGACGCCGGCGCATGAGCATCGTATTGTGGGATATCTTTACAGGGAGCGCTCCATACCGGGAAGTCTTTCTGCGCACCCTTCACCCCTCTTTTCTGGTCCGCCTCCTCTGGGACACAGCTGTTGGAACCTCACCTCTCAGTGCGAGCAGACGGCAAAAGGAGAATGCCATGGAAACAGGAGCTTTGGGCAAGGTGTACAGAGACGGCGAGAGCATTGTCCGCCAGGGAGAGGTAGGAGATTGCATGTATGTAATCCAGACGGGACAGGTCGAAGTACTTCAGGAGAAAAATGACAAAGAAGTACGCCTGGCGGTGCTGGGCGAGGGGGATTTCTTTGGCGAGATGGCTCTCTTTGAACGCGAGGCTCGTTCGGCCACTGTGCGCGCCTTGGGCGAGGTGCGTGTGCTCACCGTAGACAAAAGAACTCTCCTCCGCAGGATAAACGAGGATCCTTCCCTTGCTTTCCGTATTGTGCAGAAGATGTCCGGGCGCATCCGGGAGTTGAATACTGAGGTCGTTCGATTAAAAGCCGGAGAATAGAGCATGGGTCGTGACGCTGTAGCGGCAAAAAGGAATAAATTCCATACCCCGAGCTCAGTAAAGCGTAGCGGAGTTTTGCAGCATCATAACCAATGAAGAACAAAGCGAGCCATGTGCCCGCAGACAAACGCGCCAATAGCTTGAGTCACACAACAACCTGTTAATCTTGATATTTCACAGCCGTACCGCTTGCGCTCACCATGAGCATATTTCCGGCCCGACCGATGCCTATGGTTTCGTAGTCCAGGTCAACTGCCAATATTGCATTGCCACCAAGCGCTTTTGCCTGTTCTATCATCTCGTTGATAGCAATTTCTTTCGCCTTTCGCAATTCCTTTTCGTAGGCGGCTGATCTTCCTCCAACAATGTCTCTTATGCTGGCGAAAAAGTCCTTAAAAATGTTTGCCCCCAAGATCGCCTCTCCGCTCACTAGCCCAAGATACCTGACAATCTTCTTCCCTTCAATATTTGGTGTTGTTAGAACTAACATATCCACTGCTCCTATCTCCAAAGCGTAATTTCAGCCCACGCCTCTCTACTGACATTATTGCATATCCTCTTATGCCGGTTAAATATTCGCTTTATCGTACATCAACCTAACGATAGAGAAGCCAATCACTGACCCTCGTGACCTGTCTTGCCATAGCCACCGCATCAGCAATCACGTTCCCATCGGCATCATTGGCAAGCTCTATCAGCGCTTCGCCCGCATTAAAATGAAAGCTGCCTATCAGATTCCACTGGCCTGCTCCCGCTTGCTGGTTAACGCGTACCACCTCCGTTTCCCCTGCGTGATGTATGACAAAAGGAGCATTACTCGCTCTGTTAGCATGCCAGCCCCACCAGGCATAGATATTATGATCTCCTGATTCAGCAAGTTGAAACTGCCACTCTGCCCGTGCAGTTCCATCGCCAGGTTCTTTGTAGCGGTAGTTCTCACGATAAAATATTACCTCCTCAGCCTTTCCAAAGTACCATCCGCCGGTTGTGCAAAAATCTTCATGAAAATTATCAATAACGATTGCATTGGGCTCAGGTGGAGGCGCGGGTGCCACATAGCCCAGCCTTCCCTTAAAATCATCGAGTGTTGCCGTATTAACTATCGGGTATCGCCCCAGCTCATACACCGGCGATGAATGCGTCACTGGCCTACTGTGACATCTAAAGGCAGCCCGGTAGCCAGCCAAACTGCAGTAGTTTATCTCCCTTGTTCCATATTCACAGTAAGGATAGGCAAGATACAAGCACATTTTATCATTAAGATTTGCCTCAATTACCTGCTTCGAGCCGTTGATCTCCTCCCAGCTATTCGCATCGCTCAACGCGGGCAGATGAGGATGCGATTTAGTGTGTGACTCGCAGAGTATTACCCCGGCATCCTCCATCTCCTGAAGCTCATTCCAATCGCAACAGACTACCGCCCCAACATAATTAGTATGCGTAAAGTCAACTCCTACCATTCCCCGTGCCTGCAATATTGGGTAAACACTATCATATACGCAAATTTTGTTGTCATCAAAGGTCAACAGCACGGGATAGGCTGGCAATTCCGTCCCGTATTCAACCCAGTCCAGCAACTGGTCCGGCGTTATTGTGTGATAGCCTTCAGCCACCAAGAAATCAATGAATTCCACGAAACGGGTTACTGGTAGCCCGAGAGGGCAAATGTGATGAAACAATAGTACTCTTACTTCATCCACCTCCGCGCCTAGCATTGCCGAACTTGGGATTAAAAGCAGCAACATAGCTCCAATCAAAACCACCTTCTGCATCTGGTTGCTCCTTAAAAAAGAATTTTGGGGGCAGGCAAGACTCATTATTTAACTCTATTCATAACCAAGCTCATATCATAAGTACAAGTCTAACGTGTTGCCTCCCGGTTCAGCGCCCAGTAGAGCCAATGGCCTTTTCAGGGTTTAAATTCCCATATAGTGCACCACAATTCCCGGTACGCTCTCTAAATATCACATTACCGACTGCATCCTTTGCGGATTTAACATCATCCTGAAACTCCCTATGACAGCTTACAGGCGCAGCCTCACGCGCCAGCGGTAAAAGAGTCCTGCCAGTGCAACTATGGCCAAGGAAAATACTAAAGAGCGTATAATGCCTACTAATCCTGTATTAAGATGTGTCTTGAGAAACTGAATGCCTAAGATTGCGAGCAATGCATAAACAATAGCCGGCAAAATGTACGCTAAGAGCGGGTTGGCTCCAGCAGGTTTGGCAAAATTCGACCACCGTGTTACGCTCTTCAGATCCATCAACCAATACAAGAAAGTATAGAAAATACAACAGATCGCCGAGCAATACAAACACCACGAGGGAGTAGCTTTGACCTTATTAATACCATAAAGCGGACGCAGAAGATAACCGGCGACGAATAGGCCAAGTGCGAATAGCAACATCCAAGCAATCCGTTTTCCAGGAGTCCTGGCAGGTGAGTGCTCGAGAAAAAGCATGCCAACAATGACCCCGGCAACGGTTAGTGAAGCATGTCCGCCTATATGCCCGGCAAGCCAGACATATTTGTTAATGAAATCAAGGAACTTAAGAGCACCGGACTCGTTGCCGATGTAAAGTGCAATAAGTAAAGCCAGCACTCCTATCATTCCGGCAATTTGTTTGCGAAACAACAAATACGCAGCGCACGAAGTTAGATATGCCCACCCAATCAAGCCTAATATTCCCCACCAACTTGTCCGCATCCAGATAACGTTTTCACCGCTTCCACCGCGATAAAGTACGGCCATAACAACAAGCCCCCCAATACCCACCATGCGCAGTGCAATGAACAGAGACCGCTTCTTTCCTTCACTTCTCGGATATTGATTCCAAACAAGAATGACGCTCATAAACATCAGAAATATCCATAGGTGTTTGCTGACTACCGCAGCATCAGCATTGAAACTAGAAATATTAACCATAAACACACCGATGACCAGCAGAGCGAACGTGCGGATGAGAATGTGTCTCGATATCTGGAGAGCCGACTCACCTTTTTCAAAGCGCCTGCCAAGTGCAAAGGGAATGGCCATCCCCACAATAAACAGAAAGGCTGGAAAGACGATATCAACGAAAGTCATTCCATCAGCATCAGCTGGGAAATGCTTCAACCACCAGGGAACACCACTAATTCCGGCGACGTCATTAACAAAAATCATGGAGAGAATTGTTAAGCCTCTGAATACATCAATTGACGCAATGCGCTTGCCGAGGAGTAACTTCCGAGTGTCTGCCTTGTCTTCAATCATAAAAAGCTCCATTCTTTAGGTATCATCAAACCGATTCTGTCTATTATTGTATTAGGTAACATGCCCATGGAAGATAGAGTAGCGGGCTTTAGAGCAATGGAATGCGAATCTATTATCATTTCTCAGGTCAAAGATTGAGTAAAAATCAAATAGAGTGGCAAAGGGACTGCGTACTTTGCCATAAGCATTCTTCCCGCCAGGAACGCCTTTCAAAGACTCCTAAATCGCCCTGAAATATTCAGATGAAATCCTTAACGCTGGTTTTTTGTCGGTATTCATAAAGATCCCAAACAGATCCGCCAATCACAAGTTTGAAAACTTTCTTCTGCATAATCCAACGAACATTTTTGCTGTTGTGATTAAGAACAAGATATCTTAGTGACTTGTTTTCGGCTAGAACTCCCTCCAGGGTGCCGTTTGTTTGCCGGTTGAAGCCGAGCCAATCATCCTTATCAAGGGCAATGGCGAACAGAACTATAGAATAATCAATTTGCGTGGTCTCAATCAGGACGCGCGGACGGGGATGCTGGGGTGTCTCATCCAATCGTTCAACCAATCTGTCCACGAGACCTCTACCCATCGTATTTTCAAGAACAGGCTCTGCAGTCCAAAAGCTAAAGAATCCCATCAACATCATGCTAAGCAGAACGGGCGGAAGCACCATCTTTGCCTCTTTTCCAAAAGAACAAGAAAAATGGCCACAAAACAATCCAAAGAGAGGACAGAAGAGAACAAAGATATTAGACGACAATCTCTCGGGAAATGAAAAGGCCGTGGAGCCGTTCATAATGCTGATGAAGTTGAAGTAATACAGAATGAAGATGGAAAATATCAGTACGACCCCTGGACCGCGTCGCACATCACGCCATAACAGTGAGGCAAAGCCAAATAGGATCACCAATGGCTGGCAGAACCAAACCCCTCTTATGAAATCCATTAGGAACTCGACTCTGTCTTGAAATAGGAAGGGAATGTTCACTAACACATATTCCTTTGACGCGTTAATGAAGAAAAACGGGTCACCTTTAACCAAATAATTAATGAGCAACCAGACCAACGGAGGCACGCCAATGAGACCTCCGGAGATAATAATCTGCACAGGCGTGCTCTGTTTCAAACCTGCATATCCATGGCCGCATTTTCTCCAACTGCAATAAAGGACTGCTGAGGACCATAGTAAGAAAAGAGCGGCGGAAAAAAACCATCCCTCATAACGTGTTAGTTCCATTGCGTAAATGCTGAGTATTGACCACAACCACCACTTCCTTTTCCCCTCCTGCACAAATTTCAATCCAAACCAGATCGCAGCCAGCATTTCAAGTTGAAGTAGGGGCTCGCTGAGGAAGCCAATACCCATAAGCGTTAATCTGGCTGAGCCAAGCCAGGCCACAAGTGCTGCCACTCCCGCCTTCCAGTTCTTATTGCAAATATCATAGGCGATTAATGCCCCAAAGATGCCGCCTGCAATACTGACAGCTGTCTGAAACAAACTCGCTGAAAAATAGGGGAGCACTCTAGGACTCAGAGCAACGGACTGGAGAACCAGATGCAACGGTAGCCAACAGGTATCAATTGCTATAGGTTTGAGTCCGTAAAAGTTCCAGCTGAACCAAAACCGGGCAAGATCTTCATAGCTTTGTACATACAAGTTCTTGTTGTAGCCGATGAAAAGATAGGCGATTTTTATAAGTGCGAAAACGAAACATCCAATCAAAAACCAGTTGTGCGATCGTTTTCGCTTATGTTCACTCAATAATGAGATGTGCCTTGAGTGTTTATTTGCCTCTTCCATATCAGCTATATCACCTTACCTAATTACGTCAGCGCAGGAGTATAGAAATCTGCTTTTGATTATCCAGGTTACGTTTTTTTGCGCCAAAAGAGCCTCGTACTGCTTGTCTAAATCGCCAAATCAAAATGATGGAAAGAGCTTAGCTGTAAACAATAGAGCCTTCTCTTTGCCTTGCTATTGAGGAGTCTTCCACAATAATTTCAAATTCAAGAGTTGGCTCACATCAGAATAGGGGTTTAGTCGCTATTACATGTCATAATTGTTTAAAGTCCATAATCTTGCCAGTGCGAGATGCCTGTTACTGGCGTTGGCGTCGGAGTAGGCGTGGCTGTGGGGGTTGGGGAAGGGGTCGGAGACGCAGTGGGTGTAGGTGTTGGAGTTGGGGTAGTACTGCTCAATGCAAAATCCAGAGTTGTCACAGTGCCTGCAGTAATGTCAAAGTTTTTCGATTGATCATAAAAACCCGGTGTAGATGTCGTTGCAGTGTAATTAGATCCCGGATTGAGTTGGAGGAATGCGTAGAAGCCTGTCCCGTCTGTGTTACTTGTTCCTGTTACTCCATCCGAAAGAGTGGCGGTAATCCCATCAAGCGAAGAGCCATCGCCCGTCACAGTTCCGCGCAAAATACCGAATGTCGGGGTGTCAAGCCATGAAGCCACTGGCACACTGCGGCGTTGTGTGTAACAATCTGCACGCATGGTATACCAGAAATCATCTGCCGGATCGCCATCTTTATTGGTTTGATGATACACGTAAATATTCGTGCCGTCCATTCCGGGTGTATCAAGCCCATACAGTATTTGTGTTACACTATTGTGAATGCTATTCAGGTAAACGCCCGGCCCATTAACGGCGTGGCGTCCCGCCTTAGAGGAAGCCAGCAGCTGAGCCCAGTCGCGATAATCAGATGCCTGCGAGGAAACATGTTCTCGTTTATAGTTCATCAGCACGTTTATATCCAGAATACCTTCCGACATAAAACCGACCCAATCCTGAAAGATGCTTGCATAGGCAGAACTTTGTGTGAAATCCCCGGGACAACTACCCCATTGAATGGTTGCTGCAGACATCTTGCAATCCCAGTCAATCGCCTTAACCGCTGCATATGCTTTCCGCCCTAAGTGACGTATCTGATCACGGCGGAAGTCGCTAAAATCGGGATCGTTGGTCGCGGGCTGACCAGTCTTTCCATACAGGGCGTTAAAACGTGCAATTGCCGTTGGATTGTAGCCCCACTGCGTCCCCGGATACCGGAAATAGTCAAAATGAATGCCGTCAACATCATAATTCTGAACGATTTCAGTCACCACATCAATCAGGTAGTCCAAAACCTCGGGATGACCGGGATCAATATATTGAGATCCATCCGACGTGGCACCCGTATTGGTTTGGCCTTGCCATTCAGGATGCTCGCTGAGCACGTGGTCGAGCGGCGGAGTGCCGAGTGTGTCTCTCCACACACGATAGGGAACTATCCAGGCGTGAACCTCGATATATTGTTTACCGCCAGAGGTGTCGTGCGCCTTGGCAATTATGTCGGCGAGAGGGTCTGTATATCCTGCGTAAATGTTAGACGCGAAAGGCTCTGTTGCACTGATGTAATACGCATCGCCTACTTTGCGCACCTCGGGAAGGATAGCATTCAGGTAATTTGTGCGCGCTACGGAAATCATATCGTTGGTCTGCGATTCTGATAAGAATCCGAGACCCCATGAATAAATCCACATGCCCTGGTATGCGTCGCCGTAAGTAGTTCCCGTACGCACAAACCGCACTGCATCAGCGATTACCACCTTTCCGGAATCGGATGATAAGTTACTCACCACCACGGAGCCGCCTGATGCAGGAAAACTATACGAGCCAAGAACAACCCACTGCGAACCATTCGTTGTCTGATCTACAGATACTGTAGAGGGACCTCCGGAATGATTAATGGTGAAGGGTGCGTCCGTAGGTCTGTTGGTACCCTGAACATACCAGATCGCTACTTCGTACGTCCCTGCCGACTCGAAGGTGGGGAACCAGTCAGCAGTCGCAGTTTCTGAACCTGTGACTGTAATTGCATAATGATAGTCTGTGACATGATAGCCTGCAAAAGAGCCCGTGCTCCAGCTTCCAGTGGTGACGAAATCACCTGATTTGTTGTCTATAATAATCGTTTCTGCCACAGCGCACACGGTAGTCATAAGCACCAGAACAAATACAAGTAACAATTTTTTATATTCCATTCTTCCCACTCCTCTTTATGATAGGGGCAGGTTTCAAACCTGCCTTTACAATCTCTCACTCAGATGAGCTGAGCAACTATTATAAGATACATACCTTAAGAATTTTACTTGAAAGGCCTGAACTGTCAAACAAATTTAACACTTTTGCTGCTTGAAAAATGAAGCGGCAATTTCAAAGGATATGCTTTAGCGTGGGAAGTTCGAACCAATTCCGCTGGAAGTATTGACAAACTTGTCTTTAGATCAGCATTTTGGCAGGTTTTAATCCTCGACATTGTTTTTGAACAGATCTTCTTAGGCTGCACCTTACCGTACACTAACGGTAATGTCGCCGGGGGAGATGGTACCATTCGTAGGGTCATACTCCGGTTTCCCTCCGTTGCTAATAAGGTCAGGGCCAATACTGTAGAGGGTCGCGCTATTGCCAGATAATCTGTATTTGAGCGCATGTTTTGAAAATGGGTCAGTAGGCAGAGTCACACCTATCTCACTGAGAGCGGATAGGTTTGGAGGTAAGGTGCCCTTCTGACGTTTCGTTAACAAGACGACGAGATGATTGTTAAGAGATTTCTGCTTGTCTGGGTGATACAATAAATAAATTCCATCTCTCTGATATAAAGATATCTTTCAACCAGATGCACGCTCACCTGCTGAAACAATTCATTGAGCTCGAGCTCCGGTACACTGAGGAACTTCAAAGACTTGACCGCAGTAAACAAGAGTAATTATTAGACAACTTTTCTAATGAGCCATAGAAGAACATTAGTCAACGTTACCAGAGTTCTTACGTCAAAATAAGAAGCAAGGCAATTATCCATTTACATCAAACTTTATTGACTATTATTTCCACATAAGAATCGAATGTGAAGAAGAGGTTAAGTTCCCGCGAGGGTCAGAATTCAATGCACTAAGTGCAAGATTGCAATTAGTGCTTGAGAAAGGGCCAATGTTTTAGTTAGTATATTAAACTATGAGAGTAATAGACTGCCCATCTTTTGATAACACAAAATAGGCGTAAGGGAGGGTGAGTTCTATGAAAAAAATGGCGGGATTTATTACAATATTCGTCATCTTCATCGTCACGGTAGCTTCCTTTTCTAAAGGCGAGGAATTGAGTTCACCGTCTTCGTCGCAGGGCTCATCAGAGGATGCAAAGAGTGCAAAAAAGAAACCCGATTTAATCGACAAGACGAATGTACAGGATCCAGCACTTAAAAAAATCCTTCAGCAGATTGAGGAAAAACTGGCTGGCATAAACGAATATTCATATGTGGTGCAAGCTTCAAACATAGTAAATAATAGAGAAATAGCGCATTATGATGAACGATGTTTCAGGCGACCGAATCTCTTTTTTAGCAAGCTAACCCAGACAAAACATATATTCCTGGATATGATAGGGAGCATCACCTATTGCGTCGTGGATGGCAAGAACCTCTGGAGATACGTGCAGAACGCACCGGGATCTGGCCAGAAAATGATTAACCGAATAGACCCTAACCATAGATTACCTCTGGCAGAAATACAGAAATTGATCAAGCGCCACGAGACCCCGAAAATCTATAAATACAACCTAAAGCGCCTGCAACAGGCAGGTTATTCTGCGGAAGACATAGCCCGCTCGGGCACATTATTGAAGCCCTTCGGACAGTGCTATATGGCGACCCTCAAATTAGATAGACAGGATGCCTCTGGGTGGGTTTTTGTCGCCAAACCCAACATACCTATGATGGGTATAAGCTTGCTTAGACTCACAATCAACAAGAAAGATGGCATTTTGCGGAAGGTTGAGTTTCTGGGTGCACAGGGTAAGGTCTTATCAACTCAGTCAATTTCGAATGTTCGCCTCAACCCGGATCTTTCAAAGACTTTTTTTACCTTTTCCCCTCCAGCAGGCATCGAAATAAAGGACGATACAGAGGATATTATCCAGAGCCTTCGGAGCCAGGGGATACAGCCCAAGGCACAACCGGCTGTACAATAAATGAGCTTAGGTCTTGATCTTTAAACTCTTATTTTGACTGCGCATTTTGCTCATATGCCATACTTCTAGTATGGCACCAGCCTTAAGAAAAGACTCCTACGAGGCCCCTAATCACATCATCGCACGGCCAGTAGTCTATCTTTCTAAGGATTGACGATTACTAAGAATTCTCTGCCTTTCTGGCTGATGCAAAAAGTGAAAAAGGAGCAATCAAAACATTAACGGAAAAGAAAAACATCGCTGAAGTAGATTGAAAGCCCAAACTCAAAGTCAGCGCACAAAAGGCAATAAAAAATCCTTGCGCCTTTCAGATATAATGTAAAAGTAGAAAGTAATTATGTTCGATCGACTCATTTTGCTAAGTTAAGATTACGCAGTTAATATACCTCGAAATTCAAACAATGAGCAAAATTAATCTCCTCAAATATATAAATCTGGCCCGCCTTCTCAACGCCGTAAGACAGCGTGGCATCAAAGGAGCGGCACTTCACGGGCTCCGCCGGGCCGGCACGTTATATGAGCGAGCCTTGGTGGGTCCTTACTTCCTGCGCATCAATCCGATGGGCTATGTATGCAACCACGCCTGTCCAATGTGCTGGCTGCATCACGTCCCCCCTGAGGAGCTGAAGCGCCAGAAAAAGAAAGACCTCGAAAAGGGAATGCGCCTGGGAGACTACAGGGCCCTCTTTGACAGCATGCCGCCAGGCCTGGAAGAGGTCAACGTAGTCGGGGGTGGGGAACCGTTGATTCATCCTGAAGCAGTTGAGATCATGCGCGAAATCAAGCGCCGTCGCCTGAAGGGATCTCTGATTACCAACGGAACACTGATGAAAGAGCCGGTCTCGAAGGCTCTTATTGATATGCGATGGGATTTGGTGCGCGTCTCCGTGAATGCGGGCGATGCAGAGACATACCGTGTTGTTCAAGGGGTAAACCGCTTCGACACCCTGGCTGCCAATCTGAAGACCTTCGTCCGCCTGCGCCAGGAAGCCGGGACTGAACTTCAATGCCGCCTGATCATGTTACACGTTATCCATCACGAAAACCTCACAACCATTGATAAACTGTTCGCATTTGCTGAGGAGGTTGAAGCAGATTTCATCGAGTTTGAGCCTGTGATTCCCATCAGCCCGCAAATGGAGTTAACCCCGGATGAATTCCGTCAGGCGCTGGAGGCCCTCACGGCCTGCGCTCGCGATTCACGAGTTCCCTGCAATATCGCAGTAGTTCTGCCACAACTGCAGGTTGAGGAGACTTGTGTCCGCGAAAACAAACCCTTCTGCCCGGCCAAAAGGTGCTCAGTGGGCTTCGACCAGGCCTTCATAACTGCAATGGGCGACGTGTTTCCATGTTGCTTCAGCGACGAGAAAATGGGGAATGTACGCGAACAGGCGTTTCGCGAAATCTGGTTCGGTGAAAAGTACACCAACTTTCGTAAGCGCCTGATTCAGGGAAAATTTGCCCCCTATTGCATCACCAACCGTTGTTCCCTCCCGGGCCTACTGCATTATTGATCCCTCGAAACCATCTTATCCTTTGCTTAGCAATGTGAGACGTCAAGGTCAGAGTTGCTGACGCAGACTTCAATCATAAATACGCAGATCTAACCTGTGGGCTCAGTCTTTTTCAATCCACAACAACCTCTTTATGCGTGAAATCGTGCTCCTTGATGAGGACGACTTCCGACACTCCCCGTCCATCAGATAGCGTGGAGGTTACCGTATATTCTCCAGGGTAGAGGCCACGCACGATCCATAAACCGTTGGCATCTGTTTTCCCCTCGCGGATCTTTTCAATGGAGTTGGGATCGTTCGGCACCATGCGACAGTCAACATACGCCAGCGGAGCTCCGCCTTTGTCCATGAGCGCCCAACGCAGTGCTCCTGCCTCGTAGAGTACGTCCATGAGCTCCACTGTTTCGCCAGCCTTGATCTCTACCGTGTGCTCTTTAACTTCAAAGCCATAAGAACTCACCCGGACGTTGTAAGTCCCCGGGGGGATGTTCTTGATCCGCAGGACGCCTTCGTCGTCGCGCTTCTGTCCTTGATCGAATCGTACCCCTGATGATGTCGCAAGACGGCACCACGCCTTCGGAACGGGTTCACCGTTGGTCAGATTCAGCACGACGGAAACCAGCGTACCTCCCTGCACTGCGCCAAGCCGTAGCGTTACGGGCTCTGAATCACCATTGCGAGGCACCTGGACATCTTCGACCAGAGCGATGCCAAGGTCTTCTGTGCTTGCGGAAACCCCGTACGACTCGGGAAAGAGATCCTCGATCGCGAAGGAGCCGTCCTCGTTGGAGGTCACAGGCCTTGGCCGGGGCTGGTACCCATCTTCACCATCAGCGACGCGGGAACGACGCGCTGAAACCTTCGCGCCGGCTACTGCTGCTTCGTTGGCATCAACAACCATCCCAACAATTCGGCCTGCGGGAAATTCGAATACTCTTTCCGTCACGCTCTGTGGCGCGATATCAATCCATTCTTCGATTCTCTTCTTCCAATCCTGCGGTACGGAGATACTTACCCTCCAACGCCCGGGTGCCATGTTTTTTATCTCAAAGCCGCCAGCCTCGTCAGTATCAGTATATTTAGAAAGGTTAGTCTGGCTCAAGCTAATGCGGGCTATCAGGGGTTCACCCTTTCGTAACACCCGACCTTTGAGAGTCGCTGTACCGAT
>JAUWMI010000014.1 GCA_030613245.1 Candidatus Sumerlaeota bacterium | reverse complement strand
GATGCGTAGCATCATTCGTTGAACTTACGCTTAGCCGTCCACTAGTATAGCTGGACGATGCCCCGGAAAAGCCTGAGCCGCTTAGCGATAGGAATCCCCAGTATTCAACATCTGAATTGAACGTATATTGCCCGGGAAGCGTCATGGGCGTTACAGTCGGCGTGGGTGTTGGCGTTGGGGTTACCACAGCGCCATAAAGAAATTGTGCACCGGCAATATCGTCCGAGTGCAGGGTTTGTTTCTTAGTCTCACCAAGGAACACCAGCCCATACATTGTCTTGTCCGTGTCGCCAAGGTCGTAAAGGTCTAACAACACCAAAGAATGGCCCGTCTCATGGGTCGCTACATTTTCTACATCCATTTCACCACCCTCACCGCTGGAGGACCAGGTGAAGTGTTCTCCGTTATAAATTATATCAGAGTCAGTGATCCAGGTTTCTGAGACAGTAATTGAATACCAAAAATTGTTGATTGCTATAGTAGTAATGGCACGTCCAGTTACGGTCGTCCAATTGGCTTCGCACCACACGTTTATATTTATACCATTATCTACGCCCCAATCAGCGGGCACATAGCTGGCAGTACCGCCATAGGTCCAATCTATTCCGCAGTAATTTTCCCACGTTTGATATGCAGTCTGAATGGCAGTAAACACACTAGCATCCGGACTCCCGGTATCGTCTATTCTATAAGTTACCGGGATGTCTGAAGACCGCCATTTGACAGGACGGTTGTATGTGCCGTCACGCAAAACCTCGTAAGCAAAACTAAAGGCGACTAGTAGAAAAGTCATAAGAAGCACAAAGGCTATAGTTTTACCGTTCATCTTTCTCCCTTTCTGATCCTCAGGCATCTTTATTTCTCTTGCTTATTAATAATTTCCTTTACCCGAGTCATAAAATCTTCCAGCGCAACTTTGTATTCTTTCACTTCTCTGATCTTCATTGTTTTCGGATCAGCCAGAATTTTCGGAGCGCCTTTAATCATCTTCTTTCCGCTCTCTTTGTCTTCGATTACCGAAAATTTACCCTGGAAATTAGCGGTTACTTTGAACATGTCGCCCTCTTCCGCTTTTTTGAGAAAGAGAAGGACTTCTTCATCGACGTCAAACTTTGGGGTATCAGAGCGACCCATTCCAATTCCGGTACCGTCACTTTTAGTTATCTCGCCGCCAGGATACTGTACTATAATAGATTTTTCCGCTTTACCTTTGATGGCTTTGTCAATCTTGATAGTTACATCAGTAAGAATTGCGGTCTTGTCCTTGTTCCAGTGTGAACCCCTTTCAACTACTTTTCCAGTAATTATATCCGTTGACTCCTTCACCAGTTTATCAAGGTTGTATTCCACCATTAAGGCCTGGCAGCTGAGTGTAGTGATCATAAAGAAAAAGACAATCAGGCCATAAGTACAGGGTAGATTTTTTTCTAAACAGCGCATTTTAGATCGCCTCCTTCATGGACTTTTTTGTATTTTTTGGGTGACTAAAAACCCTTAATCCTTGAGCAAAAGAGTGTAAAAGCCAGTCTGTTTTTCAAATTCTGCAATGTTCCCCCTTCCTCTTTTTTCTGCCAGCAGACACAAAATTCTAGCCGAGCCTAGTTGTAACCTAATGAATATAACTCAATAGGTATCTTTAAAAAGATACCCCCAAGTGCCATATAAGGTCAAGCTAAATTGGAAACCACATCAGGCATACCGCGATTATTGTGGTTTAGCGGGGGGATAAAAGAAGATTGAGCCGCCAATCAGAACAGGGTTGGCCGTGCTAAGAACCAGTGGGTATTTTTTCGTGATGTAGCCGCGCATATTTGCGCTGATAGCGGTCGGCAGTGTATAATCAGGTGGCCCGGTCTCGAAGCGGGGGATTATAATCTCAAAGCTCCCCAGGTCAATCCACTTGTGAATTCCGTAATAATAAGGGTCTGATTTGCCGAAGAGCGAGAGATTTATCTTCTGGATGTGATGGTTCTTAATGTATTCTCCGAGCAGCTTGAGGTCCTGTCCCCAGTCTACATTTGAGTCGCAGAGGAAGTGGATGGCGTTTCTCCGTGCCCCGATTAACGGATTAAAATACGAGATGTAATGAGGATAGGCATTCAGAGACGGTATAAGCAGGATAGCAAGAAAAATGCCGCTCAACAAATTCCGCCGCAACGGCCGCATGCGAGATAGTATTACATTCAGCAAACTCCCCGCCACCAGGCACTCCAATGGGATAATCGTCAGGATAAACCTGTGTCCGATGTTAACACGCGAGAGGGATACTAAAACGAAAATTCCTACGATGAGATATACCGGGATAGCGGCGCGATGTACATAGAATCGCTGCCTTTGAAATTGCACCTTTCTCCTCGTTACGTAAATAGACAGGTTTTGAAAAACAAAAATCGCCATAAAAGCCAAAATGACCACGAGATGGACAAACGGCGTCTTCAGGAGCGTTGTAATAAGGAAATACGAATAAAATCCGCCTTCATATTTTGTCTTGCCGAGCATATAGGCAGCACGCTCCCTTTCCATCAAGGCGTGTCCGATGACGCCCAGATAGCCCTGCGGCAGGAGGTGATTTCTCTGCAAAAATTGCAGCGGCGTTCTTACAAGCGAAGAAGTGATGTTTGAATAATTCAGATATTTACCTGCTTGCGGGCCAGGGGGCATTTCGTGATCAGGCGATGCTCTATATCGAAATCCATAAGAGGCCCATAGCGCAACATAGCAGAGTCCCATGCAGAGGAGGAGGGCAACAATCACGGTGAGGAATTTCTCTCGTCGTCTGTCAAGAGGGCGCGACATGCGTTTATTGAGGTGAAGCACCCATTTTCTTTTCCCGAATATAGCCGAAACAAAGAAATGCAAAAATATCAGAAGATACAAAAAGAACCCGACTGCCTTAACCATAGGCGCAAGCGCCATAAACAATACAAAACCAACGAACCTCCTGGTAGTGATTCCTCGTACAAAAAGTGCCCAATAAAAATACGCCGCGCAAAGCGTTACAAAGGCAAACGCGAGATCGTAGGTAACAAGCGATGAATGCGCGATCACATTCGGTTCCGTAAAATATAGAGCAGCCGCGAAAAGTCCGGCAAAAGGCGCCAATGAATCTTTCCTTAAAGTAAATATGCTCCTTCCCCAGAAATACACCAACCAGCCCAGCATGACTCCAAGAACCATAATTGGAAAGCGCGCGAGAATTGCTACAAGATCAGCATTGTTGTACTGGAACATGAAGTATCCGCCGAAATGCCACTCCTCGCCAGCGATCCAATCGTAGTCGTTGATCGGGGTGTAGAAATGAGAAGGAAGAAGAGGGAGAGTGGCGAAAAGTTTTACCAGGGGAGGATGTTCGATATTTATGCGGAAGTCGCCGGTCTTCCAGATCATAAACCCGGCAGGGATGTGAGCGACTTCGTCATGAGTTATGGATTTGTGCTGTGCGCCATAGAAGCACAGCACAAAGAACAGAACAGAAAAAGCCGCTATCAGGATAAGCGATAGTTTCTGCGAAGAGATTCTATTCATTGGCCTGCAAGAAGTTCTCACCTGCACCATACAGCTTTTTATGCATAGATGGATTTCATACGAGCATGGTAGCGGCACGGCCTGGTGAGGTTTGAGATGCACGGATTTTGTACGCCTGAGATGTAACACGCCGGGCGGATGCCTGCGTTGTACAATAAAAATGATGAATGAAGTTTCATCTCACCTTCGGCTTCATTTCTAGAGCCAAGCTAATTGAGGGGTCGGGGAGTTTTACCTCCGATCCCTCATATTCAAACTTTAGCATTTCTTAATCTCTCTACTCCTGGCTATGCTGGATGCACACATCACCCTTTTTGTAAATTCACGCTAACCAGGCAGGGCAGATGCTGGTTTATCATTGCCAGCCGCAAGGCATCCTCGGGCTCTGGAATAGCAATCGGATATGCGCGCGGTTCGGGATCAGGAAAATGGTGTCCATTGGATTGCCTGTCAGTTAATAGGAAAAGTGGGGTTGGACATCTATTTGTCATGGGCGTTCTCATTTTTTTTCCGAGGGCTCTACCTTTTCGTACAACGCACACCATGCGCCTCGGCGCTCGTAACGCATGATGAGGCGAAGTGGAACACGCTTTACCAAAGGGTCCATACTGAAGGACACACAGCTCTTCGCTGTTCGCACACAAAGACTGACGTGTCCTCCTGTAAACAGTCGTAGGGATTGCTCTACGCTCCATGCAGGATGGACTACGTGGGGACGAGTAACGTAACCATTGTAGGGGCTTCTCAGACTGACGTCCTCCGGGAAGACCGCTAAGATGGGAGGATCATCCGGGAAGTTCTTTTCTATGTAGGAGGCCATTCGTTTCACCACCTTGACGAAGTCAATCCAGGCAAAGTTACATTCCCCACTTCCATCTCCCTCCATCACCCATTTATTAATAAGCAGCGGTCTCGATAGCCTAAAGGGAAACTTGTCCGCGTACTTGGGATGCCAGTGGAAAAGAAGAACTGCACACACAATGATGAAAAGCCCTGCGCCAAGAAGTCGGTTCAGACGCCAGAATCTAAGGAAAGCCCATCCGGTAGCCAAGCAGATGAAAGGAAGGTACACCATGAAAAAGCGAGGAAGTTGCCCGCTGAACGACCTCAGAATGTGGGGAATGCTATAGATCAGAAATGTAATGAGACCATAGAAAGCGAATGACCACCAGGATATGTTAGACGTGGGGTATTTGTGGTTCCTCCAAGGGACGGCAGGGCGTCCTGGGCGCCAGAAAAGAATAAGGGCCAGGGCAGTAAGTGGCAGAAGAATATAGGCGTCGTTGAAAAACGTCACGGCGTATAGAAAATTGCGGGCCCTACCCAGCAGTTCCGTGAGATTAGAGGAAATGGCAATCTGATTACTGTAGAACTTGGCAACTATGGTTCCGGTGCATATATATCGGCCCAGAAAAAAGAGCCCCAATATGAGCACGGGGGGAGCGCAAGGTAACAGGCGGTGCAGGTGTGACTTCCAATCCTTCACTCCGCTGAGGCGCAGGGAATCGGCAAACGTCCAGACCATCATCGGTGCCAGCAGGATAATACCGGTGAGTTTAGTCAAGAGTAGTGCCGTAGCAAACAGAATGAAACGCCAAGGACGGTTTCCTCTGAGTAGATAGTAGGAGGTGCCTACGAAAAGGGCCGTGAACGGAATATCGATTTGAAACTGCGCGGTCTGAGAGGCGATGAGCGGAATCAGGCTCATCATCAGGGCCGCCCAGAATGCTGCCGCTCCCAAACCCAGACGGCGGCCCAGCTTATACGTGTAGAGCAGCAGCAGGGAACCGAACATATAGATAATTATGTGCGATACCTTAAGCGAAACGCCGAAGATGCGCCAGGCCGCGGCGGAGATCCAGAAAATCAGTGTCGGGTGGCCTACGTCGTAATCACCGGTCACGAAAGGAAGAAAGAGATGTTGGTAGATGTTATAAGTATGGTGGGAAACGTAGCCGACCGAATCCCAGTGGTACGGCATGTCCAGAAAACGCTTCAACCACGCAAGAATCCAGAGGAAAAATACCGTGAGCATCGCCAGGTCGCTGCGACTTGCCCTCCGGATCAGCGCGGAGATTCGCTGAACGAAAGAATGCTTTTTCTGCGAATCGTGCATGTTGGGATTCCCGTTCTAGCCTGGATATACACTCCGGCAAACCCCACCACCAAAAACTCTAACGGCAGTCGCCAACTGTGAGATTACAGCTTTTATCCAGTCGGATTCCTTATCTACGAGATATGCCCCGCGCATTTGCTGTCGCGCAGCTATACGCCTGTGCGGCAATGAGTGTAATGTTAAGCATCAAAGCTTAAATATCCACTATATACTGCATTGTCTATGAGAATTTCTCAGCTGCACCATACAGTTACTCTGCGTGGATGGATTTCATGCGAGCATTGTGGCAGCACGACCTGGGAAGGTTCAAGATGTACGGATTTTGTGCGCCGGACATGTAACCCGTCAGGTGGATACCTTGGTTGCACAACAGGAATGGCGAATGAAACCCAATATCGCCTTCGGTTTCATTTTTAAAGGCAAGGTAATGCGCGCGAATACATCACCCAGTCCGACGCTTAGTAGAGATACCACTCAGGAACGCCGGTGGAGGTGGAGAAGGTATCAATCACAGTGCCGTCGGGCTTGATGGCTTCCAGGGTCGAATTATTGCCAGTGATGGTAACTTTACAGGCGTGATACTCGCTGGCGGAGAATTGAGTCCAGCTGCTGGTACTCGCGCTATATAGCGGCGCCCCGCCCCCGCCCGTCACAATGTACGTAACGCCATTCACGTAGCTGCGCTCGTAGTCGTGATCGTGGCCACTAAAGACCATCTGGACGCCGTTAGCCTCGATAACAGGGCAAAGCTGAGCGCGCACAGTAGTATTGCTTCCGTGCGATGAAGAGGAGTAGGGGGGATGGTGGAAGTAGACGAAGCGCCAGGGCTTGGTGGTGCTCTGGAGATCGTTCACGAACCAGGTGTACTGCGCGCTGCCGCTGCTATAGGGGTAGGTGGTATCCAGAGCCACGAAATGCGCATTGCCGTAGTCAAAGGAGTAGTAGCGTTCCGTACCAGAGCCGGTCGGGAGGTAGAAGTACGCAAGGTAATTAGCGCCACTGCCCTCGTGGTTGCCAATCGAGGGGAAGAGGCAGACCGATTTCATGAGCTCCTTTTCAGGGGTAAAAAATTGCGGATCCCACTCCGAGGCGTTGTCGCCATTACCCACGAGGTCGCCGGTATCAACACAAAGATCAGGGTTGATGGCGATCACACGGTTCACAACCGAGAGATGAGCAGAGGGGTTATTGCGGTGGTCGCCCATAGCCACGAAGACAAGGTTATCGCGCGAGGCGTCCGCAGCAGTGCGAAACGTAGCGTCGGTACTGAGGACTGTGCTGTTGGTTTTCACGCGATAGTGGTAGAGTGTATAAGGAGAAAGGGCGGTCAGCGTGACTGCGTGCTGGAAGACGCTCGTCGGATCACTGACCGACGAGCCGTAAGAAGCGGTCTCACCATATTCAACCTCGCTATTGCCGGTGGTATTAGTGCGCCAGACGATGATAACGGAAGTAGGCGTGACATTTTGCAAGTAAGGGCCGCGCGTGAGACTCTGGCCAAAGGCAAGTCCAAGAAAACTCCATAGCAAAACCGTGAGCATTAAAATGGCGGTTCTACGCATGGTATTTCCCTCTCGGTTATGTTTCGCTCCAGCTCATGACAAGGACATGATTACGGTTATGTTCTATAAAAGCAGGCTACGAATGGCAATAAAAAAGTCACAAGTTTAGCTCTCTGTGCGCGAAGTGATGCGCGCAGCTACGTTACGGAAAAGCAGGTAGCTGACAAATTGACTGAGGCCAAGCAGCACAAGGAGAATGCGGAGGAATCCGAGCTGGAGGTAGTGATATCCAATGAGGAAGAGGCCAAGCGAAAGAAGACGGCCCACGCCGATTGGGAATTCACGGCAGACGAGGTACTCAACGCGCGCAGAGGGAGCTTGAGGGTCCTGGTCAATGACCGCGAAGGTGAGGGCGATCATAGGAATGTAGATAAAAGGATTAAAGACGGCGTAGAGAAGCCCGTAGCCCATCAGGTTCATGAAGCTGACCCGCAGGGCCAGGATTACCAGGGATATGCAGGTCATTGTAGCGCCAATGAGAAAGAAACGCAGTCGGCGCTGGGGAGAGATGACATGAGCGAGCACGTAGGTTGCGCCAAAGGCAAGCGCGCCAACAAGTGCCTGGAAATTGCCAACCATAAACTCGCTCTGCGTGGTGTGGTAAACCAGCAGACTGACGATAAAGAGTAGAAAGCCGGTCGTAGCTCCATGCACAACATAGGCAGCCATGACGCGGTTCCACGCGGCGTTTCTGAAATTCAGGAGAAAGGTGAAGAGCTGATAACGGCTCGGATGATACGTGCGGCGAAGCTGAAAGCTGAGGCCAATAATCAGAAGAAAGAGGACTAGCGTGGCACCGAAGATATAATAATAGCCAGCGAGGCCGGTGAATCGAGAGATCACGAATCCCGCGAGAAAGGGCGAGATGATGCCGGCCAGAGCAAAGAGTGAGGCGTTGAGACCGTAGAAATAGTCGCGGTTTGAATTTTCCGTGTAGTCAAAAGCCAGAACGTGAAGCGAGCAGAAGAAAAGGCCCTGGGCTACGCCTTCCAGTGCACCCAGCGGCCTGATGTAGAGAATGGCATCGGATTTGAGCCAGAGCACCAGTGCGTAGAAGAGGGCATAGAAAAACATGGCGATGCGAAACGGCAGACGCGGATTCCACGCCTTGGCGATATAGCCGCCGATGCTGAACACAATGAGAAGCGCGGCAAAGCGGAATACGTGGTACGTGGCGAGGAGCGGAAAGCTGCTTTTGATTTTATAAAAGAATACGTTCACGAAGATCGTTGAAAGGCTGACCGCGGTGTAGTAAAAAATAACCAGGAGCAGCAGCGTACGCGCGCCAGAGCTCAGTCGAGCAAACTTCACACGGATGCCCTGATTCGCGCGACCAAAGAGATCAATGAGCCTTTCGTAAATCTGCGGAAACACAGCACTGTCCTTTCGTGTGACCTGGCGCGTGGGAATTGTCCGGAAGGGACCTTGACAGGTACGACAGGAACAGAATCTCGACAGAAGCAAAACAGGAAGTATTTTGCTCATACTAAAGCTAAAGCGTCAAGAAAAGGATCATGCGATATGGCAGCACATGTTACTCGTTGTTCCTTAACATCCTTTGCCAAGTCAAATGTAAACAGCTCCCACGCTTAATTTCAGTCTACACTTGCGCTTCGCAAGTGCATCTAGTATACGCATAAGCCGATCGGTTTTTTCAAATCGGCTGAAGCGAGGGAAATTCAAATGCAGAAATTCTTTCTTTATCCACTCCGAAGTTTTCTACTCATGGTCATGCTCACCGCCAGTCCTTTCAGCACGCTGGCCTTGGCGGAAAGCGGGCAAAGCGTTGTGCTGAAAGGCGAGACGTGGACGATCCATATTTATCCCCAGTCGCTTCAGGTGACGGCCCAGCCGAAGGGAAAAGATAGTGTACAACTGTCCGCACCGCAGGAAAATCTCGGCGCCGTGAAGCGACTCAAGCAGAGCGAACGTGAAGTGAGCTGGGAACTTGGCGAAAAGAACCTGCTTGTTTCATACAAATTGGATGGCGAGAGTTTGTTTGTGCGTTTTACATCAAAAGCGCCAGGACGCTTTACCTGGCCTGTTTTGCGTAATGATCCGGCGGTGCAAGCATACATCTTGCCCCTGTTCGAGGGTAGTTACGTGCCATCCGGGAACGCTCAATGGCTGAATTTTCTTACTGAGAGCAGTCCGATGAACACCACCGAAGGTCTATCGATGCCATTTTGGGGAGTCGACTGCGGGGATTATACGTTGACCTATATCCTGACTAACCCGTTCAATAATGAGCTTGTTTTTGAGAATCGCGAAGGCAGGATTGCCATGCGATGCACTCATGAGTTCACCAAGAACTGGGTGAAGAAGGAATATGGGCTGCTCATACGGCTAGGGGAAGCTTCTCCGGTTGAGCCTGGCAGGCAATATCGCAGGTGGTTGATCGAGCAAGGGCAGTTTGCGAGTTTGCAGGACAAGATCAAAAAGGTCTCCGGCGTGAAAAAACTGCTTGGTGCAGCGCACATCTATCTCTGGGGCGATGCACTCATCACCCGACATGACGTCCTGGATTGGAAACGCTTTACCGCAAAGCTCATGCAACAAGGGAAGGCCTCTCAGCTTTCGCCTGGTAAGCGGATCTGGGAACTGATGAGTCAGGAGATTCGCAAAGCCGTCGCTGAAATCGTTTTGATAAAATATCCCTATGCCTATATCAAAAGCCAGGTCACGAATGAATTGAGCAATCTGCTCGAACGCCGGAACTTCTACACGGAATCCGCCTGGCAGAATGTCAAACTGCCTGAAGAAGCGCAAGGACTCTTGAAGCGGGGTATTCCAAAGCTGAACGACCCGCAGCTATGGTGGCTGAACTGTCTGCTGCTTGAGGCGGCCTTTCCAGATGAGTTCATCAAGAGTGACCTATGGGGAGACGGTGTCTCAGTAAAAATGATGGAGAAATTTGCTGAAAGCGGTTTTGACCGGCTGTGGCTCGGGTTGAACACGTGGCAAGGTGGATTCAGGCATCCCCAGGCGATCAAGAAAGCGAAGGATCTCGGTTACTTGATTGCAACGTATGACTCCTATCACAGTATCCATCATCCTGAAGAGCCTGACACATGGGAAACGGCTCAATTCGATCTCCAACTCTATGAGACAGGCGCTGTGGTTAGGGCTGATGGCACCAAGAAACGCGGATTCAAGAGAAAAGGTTACATACTCAGTCCGATTGCGGCAATGCCTTACGTCAAAAAACGGGTCACTGGCATCATGAAAACGCTTCCGGAACCCCTCAATTCATGGTTTATCGACTGTGATGCGTATGGGCAACTCTATGATGATTACTCGGAACTGCATCCTGCCACACAGCAAGACGACATGAACGCTCGACTTGATCGAATGGTCCGGATTCGGGATTCGTATGGGCTGGTCATCGGTTCGGAAAGGGGAGCAGCGTACGCGGCACCCGTCATCCATTTTGCCCACGGCATGATGACGCCAGTGATTGGATGGGGGGATCCCGATCTCCAAAAGGACAAAAAATCGAAGTACCATCTCGGAGGATGGTGGCCGCCGGACGGCCCTGCGGTTTTCGTAAAGCAAGTTCCGCTGAAAGAAAAATATCGTACTTTTTACTACGACCCGCGTTTTCGGCTTCCTCTATATCAAACGGTCTTTCATGACTCTGTCGTGGCGACGCATCACTGGGGTTATGGAAGCCTTAAATTCAAGGACCAGGTGGATACCGTGGAACTGCTGGAGCTGCTTTACAATGTGCCGCCGATGTATCATATGAACCTGCTTGAGTTTGAAAAGCATAAAAAAAGGATGAAGGCTCACCACGATTTCTTTTCGCCGCTCCACCGCGAGTTGGCCCTTCTGCCGTTGACGGACTTTGCGTGGCTCAGGGCAGATCGAATGGTCCAGCGCACGGTATTTGGAAGCCGGGTGGAGATGGTAGCCAATTTTGCGGATGAGGATTTTCGCTACCGGGAGACAGTGATTCCCAAGCGCAGTATTCTGGCAAGGTGGCTAGGCACAGAAGATAGGCGAATATTCACTCCTTCTTCGACCGCGAAGTAGATTTGTATTTTATGGCTCTTTGTCAAATGAGTTACCATTTTGGGAGAGATAATCCCTACGCACAAGACGCATTTCCCCCCTCACCTCTATCCTCTCCCGCAAGGGGAGAGGAGGCAAGATTGGGCAATGACTGGAGATGGCGATCCACAAGGGAGAGGGAAGTAGGGTCTTCTGTCTGCTGGACTGTCATCTCCGGACGAATGTAAGTAATTTTGTCTGTCATGATTTGGCTGCGCGAAAATGAACAGCAGTCTGCGCAGTGTTTTTTCCTCTCCCTTGGGGGAGAGGAGTAAGGTGAGGGGGCTATGAATGCATTAACAAGATCATAGAAAAAGAGGCTCTTTGTCAAATGAGGTAGCGTTTTTTGATCGTAACAATAGAGAAAGGTCGGCTGAATAGTAGGGGCGTTTAATTAAACGCCCCTACTCGCCCTGTTGGCTGATGAAGAGGGAATACACAGCAGGCACATTACGTAATGAGGCACAGATCCAAGCAACTGCCGTACACTTGCCGAGATATGAAAACACTGAAGTTATTCAATGCATCAGAGGCTTTCTTGCTAACCTATCTGACAAAGAGCCATCAAAATAGGCCACAAGAGAATTAGCCGCAAGAGCCGCAATAAAAAAAGCAGCGAGACCCCCTATCTCTCGCTGCCAAATTCAAGGCGCATGTACGTCTCTGAACGTAAGTCCTACTAATATACTGTCTCTGTTTCCGGCGTTATCGGCTTATCCTTTGTTGCCTCCTCTACCTTTTCTGGTTCACTCGGCTTTTCCTTTTCATCCTTTTTCTTGGCCTCTTTCTTTTCGGGTTTCGGCGCCTCGGGCTTTGCTTTTGGAATACGAACGATCTCCACCTTGGTCATCACCACGTCGGTAAGTGGCCGGTCGCGTTGGTTGCGCGGAACCTTGACTATCGCGTTAACCACGTCCATACCCTCAACCACTTCGCCGAACACAGAATGCCTGCGATCCAGATGGGGCGTAGGAACCAGCGTGATGAAGAATTGACTGCCATTGGTATTCGGGCCAGCATTGGCCATTGACAGGATGCCCGGCTTATTATGTTTGAGGGCCGGATGGAACTCGTCGGAGAACCTGTAGCCCGGGCCTCCAGTTCCGGTTCCTAACGGACAGCCGGTTTGAATCATGAAGCCCGGAATTACCCGATGGAAGATCAGGCCATTATAAAACGGGCGCTTCACGCGTTCTTTGGTTTTCGGATCTACCCATTCTTTTGTCCCCTCAACCAGTCCGATGAAGTTAGCCGTTGTCTTTGGCGCCTTATCGGTAAAAAGCCGACATACGACCTTCCCCTTTGTGGTATGAAACACCACATACGTGCCAGGCGGCTGCTTGAGCTCTTCCGCTCCCAGGGATACGCCTCCCAGGAGGCACATTCCCATAAGCGCAACGCTAATTTTCCTTGTCATGGTCAGATCGCTCCTCCGTTCCTTTGGCTTTTTGACTGCAAGATTTAAAACATCTGACTCACATTGCGAAAAAAAGCAAGTAAAATTCCTCGCTGAACCCCAACGTCTTCGCATTGCAGGCCAACTACTCCCTCAGGGTACATCGTTGCGGTTCCGGGTGCATGGCTCACAAGAAAAATTCTCTTGCCTGATGCACTCTTCATGTTAAACTCTTTCCAACGTAACAAGCAGTTGATTCCCCTTAGGCTTCGCAGAAAGGAATTCCGATAAATGGGCAAGAAGGTGCTGCTCATCTCGGTGTCTGCGGGAGTTGGACACGTCCGTGCTGCCGATGCCCTTGAATCTGCATTCAAAGAACGCTATCCCGGTCTGGTTGTCCGCAACATCGATGCCCTGAAATTTACCACCAAAACGTTTGGCCGCTTCTATGCCGCTAGCTACCTCAAGATGGCCAACTACGCCCCAACCTTATGGGGCTACGTGTACGAGCGATTCGATAAGGAGGTGGCAAGTTCAGATACCAATGTACCAAAAATCATCGGTGTGATCCAGAACTTCAACTCAACCAAGCTGGTGCGGTTCGTCAAAAAGGAAGTGCCCGATATCATCCTCTGCACCCACTTTTTACCTGCCGAGATTTTATCGCGCTATGTGCGAAAAAAAAATCTTTCCATCCCCCTCACCGTAGTTGTTACGGACTTCGACATGCATTCACTCTGGAGCATGGGGGGCATTACCCGCTACTTCGTGGCAACCGAGGCTATCGCCTATAAATTGCAGAAGGTTGGCTATGGTCCGAACCAGATCTCAATCTCTGGTATTCCCATTCACCCGGTTTTCTCCAGGCCTATCAATCAGCAAAAGGTGCTCGACGATCTGGGGCTCAGCCCGGATACTCCCCGAATCATGGTGCTGTCAGGCGGATTCGGAATGCGGCAGATACAAGACGCGGTAATGGCAATTGCCAACATTCCTGTGCCGTTGCAAATCCTCGCTGTGGCAGGCCAGAACAAGAAGCTGAAAGCCAAGCTGGACTCTATGACCCTGCCAGATCACATCCAGCTAAAGACCTTTCCGTTTATTTCAACGATCGAAGAGCTGATGGAAGTCTCGGACTTCATCATCACTAAACCAGGTGGGCTTTCTGCGTCGGAATCACTGGCGAAGGGCTTGCCGATTATCATCTTTTCACCGATTCCCGGCCAGGAAGAGCGCAATAGCGACTATCTTCTGGAGGCCGGCGCCGGAGTCAAAGTCAATAGTCTGGTGGATCTGGAATTTAAGCTTCGATACCTGCTTGAGCATCCTGATCGCGCTCGAGAGCTCCGCGACGCGGCAACCCGCATTGCACGTCCCCACGCTGCCTTCACCATCGCCGACGAAATCCACAGCCTGATCTCCTGACATCAGGAACCTTGAATTGTCCGATACTCCTGCTGTCGCTATATTCTTAGTTACTTCAATCGCTACCATACGAAGAGATAATCGCCGGAGCTCAGGAGTCCATTCGTTGGATCGTAACAAACCGGCAGAATGGATTGCCGGGCCTTCTGACGGAAATCGTTTGGACTTGAAGTGGCCAGAACCTCAAGTTGCGGAACTAATGGGGTGAACTCGTCACGCCCATCCGTGCCAATTCCCTGAAGCGCCCAGGAATAGAGTTTACGCGGTCGAAAAAACCGATAATAGGATGGAATCTTAGCTTGAAACGGGTCGTGTGGCATGACGGATATATACGCATGAGGTGTGGTTAGGCAGCGTAATTCGTAAAGCCCCTGTCCATTGTCAATGCTGTATGTTTGGATAGCGGCCCACAGAGTGCGAAAATCCCGAAACGATTTCTGCACTTTAAGCCGTTGACTTAGATTCTTTAGATAAAGAACAGACTCTGGTGACTCGCCCAACTCCAGCAAGCTGTTGTGGGCTTGCCACCTGCTCCGTGCATCTCCGAGTTTCAGCACCCGTTCCAGTTCCTTCCGCAGCGAGGGGCGCTCCCGGGTGCCGAAGAAGAGAGCTGCATCGCGCCGAACGGGATCTTCCTGCTTGCGTATCCATGCCAATAGCTGTTCCTGGTTTTCTCTGAGGAATCGCTGGGCGGCATATAAACGGACGGTTGAATCCGAGTCGTTGAGCAGACGCTTCTTCATCGCTTGGATCTCGCGCCATTCTTCATCAGATAATTTTTCGCGGTGATTTAGTAAGGCAGCTACTCGGCTCACAAGTAGGCGACGTATTCTGGGATCTGTCGAATTGTTCCATTTCCGCAAGAGGGGTATTTCCTCGCTCGGGGAGAAAGCGCGACGGTATTTGCTTCCACTCCACTTCCATGGATGCCGCGCATCAAGCCCCAAAAATGCCGCCAGAAGCGGGTCTTCCAGGGAAAGAGCCCGTTCGAGAAATGCGTCTTTTCCACGAGGTATAGATGGCTCTTCTTGACTAATAGTAGGGAGTAGTGCTTTCCCTGCTACCCGTAGATTATCCGGGTCGTCCGACTCGAGCAACGGAGCTACCTGCTCGAAATTGTTGGGCCGCCAATTTTCGCCGTCCATTCGTAGGCGGAGTGCGTGTCGCCGAATTGAAAGATTGGAATGCGAGCAAAGCGCTTCCAGCATGTTTTTTAATTCTTCCCTCGTTTTTTCCTCCGCGCCGACCGTCAACATGTAACGATAGCCTTGCCAATTCAGGCTTTCGAGGAAGGCAATTTGAGCTTCTTCGTCCTGGCCGCTCAACAGCTGCAGAACGATATGCTGTAGAGAATCTTCCCCAAGGTAGGAGCGCCTTTGAGATCCGGCAAAACGCGAGGCCCTCTTGCCCATCAGGCGCAACAATCCCAATTGCACAGTTCGGTCGGAATCCGAACGGAATTTCTTAAAGGTGGGGGGATCGATGACGTATGGCACACGCGGTCGTCGATAGTATTCGTCAGAGTCAAAATAATCCCACTGTGCCGTAAAGGCGGCTATAACCACAGCCCGAAGCCGGGAATCGGGGTCGTTCATCCATTCGTTCATTACCTTGCGCCATGTCTCAGCTGGCAGGGCATATAGCGGTTTCAAGGCTGTGATCCGATCGGGTCCATCAGCGGTACGGACAAATGAACGGATCAAGTCAAGAACGTTTGCAGTTGTAGCGGATTTACCGGAACGATCAAGGGCAACGGTCTGTTTCAGAGCCATAGCAGTGCAGCGGATCGCAGCCCGTTTCACATCTCGGTCGGAATGTTTCAATGCGCTTTCAAGTGTTGGGAAAATCGCTTCCACAAACGCCACTGCAGCCCCATCTCCAGGCACATTATCATACCATGCATCAAGCAGGCGAACTAGCCCTGCTGCATCCGCTTTCTTCGCCATCGAGATTTGCTCTTGTAAGGGGAGCCATTTTACCATTTGAACATGCGGCTCTTGTCTGTGACGTAGCCGAACGATCAACCCACGTGCCTGAGCTACCCACCGGCGTTGATAGTTCAGGCCCGAAGGCGTCGCTGGCACGGTCAGGTCGGTCTCCACACGCCATCCAATGCCTTTAGCAGTTGGATCGCTGGGATCGCTCCAGAAATTCTTTTGAAGACCGATTTCGTACACCCAGGCTTTTGGGTCAATGCGTGGGGCAGTTGGGTCGAGGCGGTTTTCCTGCGTATAAAAGTCCAGAAATGCCTTCCATGTTCTCGGGGGTTCTCCGTACATCGCTAAATGCGTTTCGAGACACCCCTCCAGTTCCGCCAATTGTGGTGCAATGTCCGGAAATTCCTCCGCGGCGTGATGCTTCACCCTCGGCGCAATAAAATAAATGATTCCGAATACTAAGATAAGCACTAAGACACCCACCAATTGGTTTCTTTTACTCTGGCTCAGCATAATTGCTCCGCTTTCCTGCTCTGGACAAAATCAACAACTTGATTTTGTAATCCGACACTTCCCGTTGATTCAGCTCCAGGTCTTCGCAACTCTTCTGTATTTTGTCCACAAAATCCTCGAAGTTTATTGACATTATTACCATTTTGGTTTTGAATATATCTATATTTATTTAGAAAGACAAGGCGTCTTGATGCTAGAGAGAGAAGAAGCGATACACAACGTTTAGCTTAATATCTCCTCTGTGAAGTTTTGCAAATAGACAGGAGGCAAACATTGCCCGCACCGAAAGCCATCCACGAATTAGTCAAGAGATTCGAGCGCAACATCGAGGCTTACCGTTCCGAGGTCTACAACGAGACACAGCTGCGCCAGGAATTTGTCAATCCTATGTTCAAAGCACTCGGCTGGGACGTCGAGAACGTCCAGGGCTACGCCGAGGCTTACAAGGATGTGATCCACGAGGACGCCATCAAGGTCGGCGGCGCTACCAAAGCACCGGATTATTGTTTCCGCATCGGCGGAACGCGCAAGTTCTTCGTCGAAACGAAGAAACCAGCAGTCAACCTGAAAGAAGACATCTCTCCCGCATTCCAGCTACGCCGCTACGCCTGGTCAGCCAAACTCCCGCTCAGCATATTGACCGATTTTGAAGAGTTTGTCGTCTACGACTGCCGCATTCGCCCCGCGGTGACCGACAAGCCTTCAAAAGCGCGCACGCTTTATCTGAAATTCACTGACTACCTGGAGCGCTGGGACGACATCGCCTCAATTTTTTCGCGCGAAGATGTCTTGAAAGGCTCGTTCGACAAGTATGCCGAGTCAACCTACCGCAAGCGTGGCACCGCCGAGGTTGACGACGCTTTCCTGGCTGAGATCGAATCGTGGCGCGACATGCTGGCCCGCAACATCGCCCTCCGCAACCCCGGCCTCACGCAGCGCGAACTCAACTTCGCCGTGCAGCGTACCATTGACCGCATTATCTTCCTGCGTTTCTGCGAGGACCGCGGCATCGAGGACTACGGCCGCCTCCAGGCACTGCGAAACGGCACCCGTGTGTATGCGCGCCTGCGCCACCTGTATGAGCTTGCCGACCAGCGCTACAACTCAGGCCTGTTTTATTTCAACGTGGAAAAAGATCGCCCCGGTGAACCTGACACGCTCACTCCCAACATCAAAATAGATGACAAGCATCTCAAGGAGATCATAAAAAATCTCTACTATCCCGAAAGCCCCTATGAATTCTCCGTCCTGCCCGCTGATATTCTCGGCCACATCTATGAGCAGTTTCTTGGCAAAGTAATCCGCCTGACAAAAGGCCACCGCGCCGTGGTCGAGGAAAAGCCCGAGGTCAGAAAAGCCGGTGGCGTTTACTATACCCCCACCTACATCGTTGACTATATCGTCAAAAACACGGTTGGGAAACTGGTTGAAGGCAAGAAACCCGGCCCGCGCGGCGGCGCAAGCAAACTTCGCATACTTGACCCTGCATGTGGCTCCGGTTCGTTCCTGCTCGGTGCCTACAAGTACCTGCTCGAATGGCACCTTGAGAAGTACGTCAATGACGACCCCAAGAAATGGGCGCGTAGAAAAAACCCAGCAATCTTTCAGGATCGTCGCGGTGAATGGCGCCTCACCACCACTGAACGCAAGCGCATTTTACTTAACAACATCTACGGTGTGGACATTGATCCGCAAGCCGTGGAGGTAACCAAACTCTCGCTCCTTCTCAAGGTTCTTGAGGACGAATCCTCCGAAACACTTGATAAACAGCTCGCATTCTTACATGAACGCGCCCTCCCCGACCTCGGCAACAACATCAAATGCGGCAACTCCCTCATCGGCCCCGACTTCTACGACAACCAGCAGGTGGATATGTTCGATGAAGAAGAAATGTACCGCATCAACGCCTTCGATTGGAAAGCCGAGTTCCCCGAAATCATGAAATCCGGCGGCTTCGATGCCGTCATCGGCAATCCGCCGTATGGAGCGCAGTTTAGTAATGGCTGCTTATCCTACCTGAGGTCGCAATTTGAGACATTTGTAGGACGCGGTGAAAGCTACGTTCTCTTTATAGAGAAAGGGGCTAATCTGATGAAGTCAGTAGGAATGTTTGGCTACATTGTGCCCGATACGTATCTCAATTTAGGATTTACCCAAAATCTCCGCAATTTCTTGCTCCAGAATACAAAGCTACGTGAAATTGTCTCACTGCCAGGAAGCGTCTTTGCCGAGTCAACAGTAGATACAACTCTGCTTCATTTTGAAAAAGCCCACAAGATCGAGGCTTATCACAAATGCAATGTTTTGATCAAGTTATTTGCGAAAGGAAGTCTCATTAGGGAAATCAAAAACCCTATTCGAGAAATCGTTACACCAACAGAAAACTGGTACGAGCAGAAAGCGTTCAATATACACAGTGATAATAATGAATTCTCTATTTTTGCCAAAATAGACAAATCGCATAAGTGTATAGCGGATTTTGTAGAAATGTTTTCTGGAATTAAAGCATACGAAATCGGAAAAGGGAGACCACCACAAACTAAAGAAATTCGCGACACAAAACCTTTTACAGCTAACCACAAAAAAAATAGTTCTTGGATGCCTTTTTACGACGGGAAACACATTGGACGTTATGAATGTCTCTGGAAAAAAAATAACTGGATCAAGTATGGCAAGTGGCTTGCCGCACCACGTAACGCGGCACACTTTGACGGCCCAAAGATTTTAATCAGGAAGATTGTGGGCAAAACCTTACTCGCAACATATATTGCGTACAAATCATATTGCAATACTCTTCTTTTTGTCCTGAAGCTCAAGGATGATGCAAAGATGAGTTATAAATATTTACTGGCAATTCTGAATTCTACTTTTATGGGCTGGTATTTTCGGAAGAAGTTTCAGATTAGCGATGAAGATACTTTTCCCCAGATAATGATAAGAGACATATTACAATTCGCAGTTCCAGAACCCACAAATGTAGATAACCATAGAATGGGAAAACTGGTTGACTCCATGCTAACCCTTCATGAGAAACTGGCGGAAACCCGTAGCGACCATGAGAAAACGATTCTCCGACGTAAGATTAAGGCAACCGATCAGCAGATTGATCGCTTGGTATATGAATTGTATGGTCTCACGGAAGAAGAAATCGCTGTAGCGCAAGATACAAGCAATAAGTTTTAAAATCGGTGCGATCATGAGTAAGCAACCTCGCAAACCATTTTCGAAAAGATTCGGCTACTATCGCTACCAGGCAATAACAGTCCGAGAAGATGCTCCAACGGAACTGCGCCGCGCGCTTGTTTCTATCGCACACGAAACAGGCCTTACGCCGTCAGAGCTTCGCGAAATCATTCGCCAGCCTACGCCAAAACGCGACCATCCCGGAACATCTAAATGGATTTCTTCTGTAATGAAATCTATGCCAACCTTTGATTATGCTTCAGTTTTCGAGCGTATTTTTCCGGAATCTTCTTGGCAAAATGTGCAAAACCTTGTAGATAAATGCGATTGGTTTCGCGTGTACGATATAATTGAGGGTATCTATGAGCGTCTTGTGAAAGCAAGAGAGGGCCTTTTAAAAGCCCGTCAGTTTGAAAAGTCCATCAACGAATACTTCGGAGAAGAAGGTATTGGCTGGCAGCTTGTGCATGGTGCCATTCAGACTCGTGGCGACGAGGCTTTCGAGACCTCTGTCCGTGGTGCAATAGAGGTACTCAAATCAACGGAACGTCCTACCGCGAGCCGAGAGATTCATCTGGCATTGCAGGACCTTTCTCGCCGGCCCGATCCAGACGTCACAGGCGCTATTCAACATGCCATCGCTGGCCTTGAGTGTGTTGCGCGAGACGTTTCCGGTAAACCAAAACACACTCTCGGGAAAATAATAAACGACCATCCGGACCTGTTCCCGCCGCCGATTAATCAAGCGATAGAGAAAATCTGGGGTTACGCCTGTGAAATGGGGCGACATCTCCAAGAAGGGCGAGTGCCGGATCGAGAGGAAGCTGAGCTTGTCGTTGGATTGGCAGCGACAGCGACGACATACTTGGCGCAAAAAGCCCTCAAACAAAAGAAACATTAGATTACTGCTATTATGTGGACACTGGCGCTATACGATAATTCGATTTTGGTTTGTAGCGGTGCGATTTATCGCACCTTTTATCGCATAAATGGAAGCGTTGCATCTGTTGTCGGACAGCATCAAAGTCCCAGAATTGTTACTTTAGCCTTGCAGCGCTTACATTTTCCTTCTTTAAAACCTGAGGTGTCTACCTTGCCCGCCTTGCGGCGGATCAGCGCAACCCCACACCCGGGGCAATGTGTCGCATTCGCGTCTTTCTCCGTTGTGTTACTGAGGTAGACAAATGGCAATCGCGCCTTGACCACTGCCCGTATCTTGAAGAGGTCCCCAACCGACGTTTCTTTGTCCTTCATCTGAAAATGCGGCTGGTACTGTAGCAAGTGCACTGGAATCTCCGGCGAGAGTTCCAGAATCCACTTGATCATCTCCTTGAGCTCCGCTTCCTGCGCCTCGTCGTCGGGAAATACCAGATAGCTCAACTCGAGGTGACAATGCTGGATAATCGCGACAATATTATTCAGAATCTCGGCCATCCGCCCACCGCAGGCTACCTGGTAGTATTCGCTATTCCATCGCTTGATCCCTACTACCACAGCGTCAGTCAATGGCAAGAGTTCGTGCAGCGCATCGCTAGAAATGAGGGCATTCGTCGCCATTACATTGAGCAGACCCGCGTCGTGTGCCAGCCGTGCAACATCAATCATGTATTCATACCACACCGTTGGTTCGTTAAACGTGTAAGCCAGGCCAGCAACGCCCAGCAGACGGGCTCGCTCGATGATCTGCTCGGGTGCATAATAGCGCGTCCCTGCAGCGGTTTGCGAAATCCGCCACGTGTTACAAAACGGGCACTTCATATTGCACCCGATCGAGCCGACGAATAGAAATGGCGCGCCTGGATGAAAATGGTACAGGGGAAGGTGTTCGATCGGGGAGACCGCTAACAGACTGACGCGGCCGTAGTTCTCTGAAAAAAGATCGCCATGGCGGTTGAACCGCACGCCGCATATCCCTGGCCGCGAGGGACCAATGTTACAGTTCAACGGACACAGCGTGCATTGCACCGTGTCGTAGCCGAGATCTATGTAATGTTCCTGAATCTTCTTCATACCTTGTTCCACTCAGAGAATGTCCAGTAATGCAATGAGGAGCCAGCGGTTCAATCGTTCAAGTGTTAACCTATGTCATGCATTTGGTATTGCTAGGGGGACCCTTTGGGAAAAGGGTCACCCCTCGCGCTCCCCTCCTAAACCTTTATTTGCGGGCAATTTCATCCGCCGCAGCCGGATGAAATTGCCTGGGTGTTTTTGTGCACGCATCGCGAGACCGCGCCCATTACCTAATAAGCCTTATCTGTACATTGATTCGGCAGCCACTCTGTGTCAACTCGATTTTGCCTTGCGGCCGGTTTGATTAAAGATTGCCACAGAGAAGGTAGGGGCACGCCGCGGCGTGCCCTTACATAAAGACGCCAATAACAGGGGGCGGAGGGTGGGTTTGAAACCTCTGTCTGCGGGTTCTGTGAGTCTCGGCGGCTCGGTTGGTATACCACAACCATTCGCCAGTCTTATTCAGCGTACATAACGCCCTACAATAAGAGGATGTATATGGCGAGGGCGAAAAGTATGCCCGCGGCAATGCGTTGAAGGATAAAATTGGCTTTCTGTAGACCTTTCCTTGCCATGATATTCTTTATCGTGCCCATGGAAAACCCGGCAATGAGAATAAGGACACAATGGCCGATGGAATATACCCATAGCAGAACAGCGCCAAGCAGGATTTGCTGTTTGGCGGCAATCAGCGTTAGAATGACAGCAAGGATGGGAACCGCACAGGGCGTTGAGATAAGTCCGAAAAGCACCCCGAAAAGGAATGCCCCTGGATAACCTCTTGGATTTATCTGCAGTTTATGAACGCCAGGAATGCTGAAACTGAAAACTCCTAACAGATGCAATCCCATAAGAATGCAGACCGCAGCTACCACATAGTGCCATTTTAATCCTATGGCACCAAGATACTGACCCGTGAGGGCGGCCGCCACGCCCATTATCGTGAACGTAGTGGCGAGCCCGAGGACTATAAGCAATGAAAGGATAAAAGAATGTCTCAGAACGCGCGTTTGCTCGCCGGAATAGCCGCCCACATATGCAATGGCTAGCGGAGCAGCCGCTAGCACACAGGGATTAGTTGCCGTGAGCAAACCGCCCAGGAAAGCCCCGACAAACGCCAGCCACAGATTTGTTTCCACCCACCCGGCCAGTTGTTGCATCAATTGTTCCATTGTTCGCCACCTAATATTCTTTTATGTCAACAACCTGAGAGTTCAGCCTTGTTTCTCTGGTTTCTTCACACCTTTTTCGTGAAGAACCGATTCAAGGTCTTCTTTTGGTATAAACCCAATGTGTGTCCATTGGACATTGCCTTTAGAGTCGACAAGAACCTGTGTAGGAATAAGTGTGATTCCATACTTTTTTGCCTCTTCCAGGTGGTCGTTAATTTCTAGAACCTCTACGTCCAGCACTCCTTTATAGTCGTTGGCAAGTTGCACAAGAATAGGTTTCATCTTCCGACACGGGATGCAGCGGCTGCTACCGAACTCCTTTAGTGTCCAGGGTTTCTGCTTCTGCGGATGGTGGGCCTCAAGTGTCGGGGTGGTGATGGTCTCTGGGAAATGTACTGTCGCGGTGCCAGATGTTTCGTCTTGGCCAGCGTAGGCGAAAGCCGCTGTGGCAATAATGACACTGACTATAAGTGGCTTTACGATTCGTTCCATTGTAACTGGCTCCTTTCACTTTTACAGTATTTGCTCTTTTTTAAAAAGGGTTTTTCTAAATCTAAATGCCACATTTACAAGACATATAAGCACAGGAACTTCTATAAGAGGGCCAATCACTGTTGCAAAGGCCTGATTGGAAGCTATGCCAAAAATCGATACGGCTACAGCTATTGCCAGTTCAAAATCATTACTTGCCGCAGTAAAGGAAACCGCTGTAACTTGTTCATAATTAGCACCCATTTTACGCGCGATGAATAAGGTTACAAACCACATGATGATGAAATAGAAGAAAAGAGGTATTGCTATCCTTACTACATCTAAAGGTAATGCTATAATGTGTCCACCCTGTAGAGAGAACATGACGATGATGGTGAACAATAATGCAATCAGGGTGATGGGGCTTATTTTAGGGGCGAACACATTTTCGTACCATTCTTTGCCTTTTATATTTATCAATGTGAATCGCGTTGTTATACCAGCGAGGAACGGTATCCCTAAATAGAAGAATACGGTTTTAGCGGCTTCCAGAATTGAAATACTGATATCCAATCCTTTAACGAGCCCAAGCCAGTTAAGGAAAACGGTTATGAAAACGTAGATATAGACAGCGTAAAATAGAACTTGAAAAACGGCGTTAAACGCTACCAACCCTACCGCAAGTTCTCTATCGCCCTCAGCGAGTTCATTCCATACAATTACCATCGCAATGCAGCGAGCAAGCCCTACTAAAATCACTCCTATCATATACTCAGGGTAATTGCGGAGAAACAGTATTGCCAAAGCAAACATAAGCACTGGGCCAATTATCCAATTCTGAAGCAGTGATAGAGCAAGAAGCTTTTTGTGATGGAACACTCTTCCTATCTCTTCATATTTTACTTTGGCGAGAGGAGGATACATCATCAATATTAAGCCAATGGCAATGGGAATAGAGGTTGTGCCTATCTGGAGACCCGCGATGAATTCAGTCACTACTGGCGCAAAATACCCCGTCCCTATTCCTACCCCCATCGCTATGAATATCCACAGGGTTAAGAACTTATCTAGCAGTGAAAGTTTTTTGTCTTTTGCATTTACCATATTTACCACTCAGCTCATTTGCTTAAGTTTGGCACAACGTTCCCGGGCTTTGCAAAGCGCTATGGAAGTGAGGTTTTAGTGGAAGTCGGATAGCAATTTTTGTTCGCTTTATTTAGATTTCTTAGAGAAAAATGAGCAGAGCTAATGGATCTTGCTTAGCAATTTCCTCTGTTGTGCGGCACACTCACCCAGCGCAAAGGATACCTGGTGCAACATATCAGCCACGCAGGGACAGGCCAGCGAATAGTAAATATTCAGTCCATTCTTGTAGGACACGACGAGGTTCGCATCTTTAAGGACACGGAGGTGTTTACTGACTACTGCCTGCTCCAGTTCCAGAATCTCTACAAGTTCGCAAACGCACTTTTCTTCCTTTAGTAATGTCTCAAGTATTGCCAGCCTTGTGGGATGAGCCATGGCTTTCAGTCCGTCGGCCTTGTAACGAAGTACGTCCCAGTTCATCTTTGTGTGACTTCTATTCTTTTTGCGCATTTTTATTCCTTTATAACTATAAGAGTATATAGTCCTATAGTTTAACATACGTGGCCTGTCAAGCATTTTTTGGATAGCCGATGCTTAGTTTTGGGGAAGTTTTAGGAAGTTTCGGGGATACACTACGAATTTCTATGGATAAGTTGTTGCCTTTAAGCTTACGCTGGTGTTGATACAGGAAGTTTATACGCTATTCCTAGTGTAGCGTTGGATGGGTTGTCAATTAATTCTTCAGGCGGAGTGTTAAACAGCTATGCAAAGACGAACCATGGTAAGGCCGCACTCAGAGTATGAGCTCTAGTAGTTTTGTAGTCTGTCCCCGAAACTCCCAAAAGCAGACAGGGCTGCATTCTACAGTACAGGCCTTTAATACAGGATCCAGTGTTCAACTGCGCTGGGTTGGTATTTTTCCCAGCGTTGCACCTGAGAACTTCCGGCAAATTGAACTATATAAATATAAGAGCTGTCGTGATTAAATCCAACACCGCGGGGGGACTGCAATGCCGGAGCAGTGGTGCGCTTGATAGTTTGCACCAGGTTTTCCGCACTGTCAAAAACCTTCACCGTGTTATTACCATCATTGCTCACGAAAATGTAGCCGTTATTATCTATATTTACAGCACCCAAAGTTCCGGTTGCCCCGGTTAAGTCTGCCAATTGAGAATAGCTAGCTACTCCGCTTAGAACCCCACCAGTCCATTTATGTATTTGCCCATGAGCCTGGCAGGCAATAAGTACCTTGCTGGCATCGTTTGTTACCGCAATGCCCCGATTTGTATGATTACTAGTGCCGGGGCCAAATGTATAGCTGGTGGCGTAGTCACTGGCCTGAGTGAACACATGCCAGCAGTCGCTGATCTTTTCCACAATAAACATATTGCCGTCATTATCAAAGTCAAGATCACCTGGCCGGAAGCTGAGCTCCATACCTGGCAGTGCATTCCCCGTTGCACTGTTGAACTTTAGTACGCCTTCATATAATGGCACATCATAGGCATCATCAAGGGTGACGAGAATAGTTCCATCAGGATGAGCGGCAATGCCCGAGGGGCAATCCACGGCGGTGGTCTGGCTGGTGGAATTAAGGCCTGAACTTATGGGCGAGTACGAGGCTTCCGAGCCGTCACTGTTGAACACGTAGATGCAATCGCCAGAATAGTCACACACCCACAGCTTTCCATATTGGTCCAGCACGCAATACTGGGGGAGACCCAGTGTGGAGCCAAGCAAGCCGTCGAACACATAGAGAGGTTGCTCCACTGCTTGAAGTTCCATGATGGCGGTAGTTCGACTGGTGCGATCATCCGCTAGTCCGCCGTCATAATCATTATCGTAAGCAGTCACCTGGTAGTACAGAATATCAGAAAGAGAGCCGATGGTGAGCGACTGATTAGTCTGATGCACATCGCCGGTGAGAAGCGACATTTCCACCTCGCTGCCTTCCCTGGGAGGCGCATTCATGTTCCACTTCAGGAATACACCCTGGCCCTCCGAACCTGTACTGTCGTCATAAATCCCTGAGGGGTCGGTGATTTCGCATTTAATGTAAAACGGCTCACCTGCCAAAATAGCTTCTGGTTCCGTAGAGAAGTTATGAATCCGCGGCCCGGTATTATCATCATCGGCGCTATACGTTTTCCATGACCGGGCGGGAATGTCGTCTTCAAACTTAAACGGCCCATTAATCAGAGCTGCCGCTTTATCATTGGGCGTATGGCCGGGGAAAAGGCTTGAATAGGCAAATACCGTCACGCCATGAGCACCTTTATTGCGGGTCATGTATACTTCCTCGAGAAAGGTACTCACACTGCTGATCGCATGAGCTCCAATTCCGGGACAGACAAAACGATCGTAAGAGTAGGGGATATGCTGGCCGAGCCAGGACTCGAATGTTGATAGATTGCTCGTATAACACATGGGGTGCGACGTATCGATGATACCTTCCTGAACCCAAGCGCGTGCGTCTTGAAAATAATAATTATATCCGCTGGAATAGCTGTTCCAGGTGGCGGCACTCACCACAGTTTGTGGGCGGGTAGTTTTGACAGCGTCGTGAATTCGGCGCACCAATGCAGTCACCTGGTCGCGCCGCCATTGGCTCCATTGGTCAGGCATGCTTGCTGGCGTGCCGCCGTATTCGTCAAAAAAGCGCTGCAAACTCACCCCGTCCCAGGAATAATTGGAGGTGGGATATCTCACATAGTCATAGTGAAACCCATCGATGTCATAGTTATTCACCACTTCCATATAGATGTCGTACAGGTAGTCCTGGACTGCGGGAATACCGGGACTGAGAGTAACATACCCGGAATTCAGGGTTTGTGTAGTGCCGGCGCTATTCACGCAGAACCACTCGGGATGAGTGTTCCAGAGCTGTGGCACCGCTGAGGGTGGTGGGGTAGTGCCGCGCCAGCCCGTATACGTGTTCATATAGGCATGCAGCTCCATGCCTTTCTCGTGCGCCTTGGTTATGGCATATTGTAAAGGATTCCAGCCAGGATCCTGACCCAATGTAGAGGGACCGGAGCTGGTCAATTCCCACGCCCACGGCTCTATTGAAGATTGATAAAATACCGTGGCGTTGCCTCGCACCTGAAAGAGCAACAGGTTGAAATTGTGATTTGCAGCGTTATTGATGATGGAATCGACATGCGAAGCAGTTGTATAATCCCAGCGCGTAATCCACAGCGCTCTCACCTCATCAGCCGTTGCCGTGCTTGCCAAACTGATGGTAATAAACAGCCCCACTACTATTTTTCTCATACTTACCCTTTCGTGCATGTTCTGATTAACATCCTAGCGTAGAATGTTTAACTTTCACGCTTACGTAATCTGTGTTTCCGGTGTTTCCGAAGAAGCACACCATTATTACTAGCACCAATCCCTTGGAAAAAGCAACGGCAAAATCAAATTGCCATCGTATGGGTGTAACGGAGCCAACCGTTTCTCTCGGGTAAGGTGGATGGGAACCCGTGAGGATAGTAGACAAATCGGACGGCAACGCAATGTGCTTAGACGCACCCGGCTATTGCCGCTGAATTTGACGCGGTAAAAGTATTAATGCAACTGTCAGGACATGACTGGCTGTTGTTTGGTGAGGTCTAGGATTGTTTCGATCTTGCGAGTTCGAATGTCAATGCTTACGAGTCTGCTCCAATCCTGTAGTGCATATACATTTCTTCCGTCGGAACTAAATCTTGGATACGAAAACAAGCCGGGAAACGGCAATTTGGAATAATCCCTTTTCCCTACGTGATACATCCGGAGAGATCCGCGGCTCCATCTATCGGGGTCAGAGTGCTCCAGCAAAATAATCTGCCTGCCAGATATGTCTTGAGGGGAACAAAGTTTCTCAAAGCGGATAAGTTTTTCAGACGTTCCGGTTCGCACTTCGTGTGATATAAGCCATATTGCTTCGTTGATCTTTTGCGTACACAATACTTGCCTATCGGAAACCAAGAATCTGCCAAGATAAATATTGTTCTCTATTATGCGAGTGTCTTTAGTTCGTAGGTCTGTGACGAGTAGATCCTTCCAGATTCCTGACCATCCATTGGCATGTACCAGGAGATCATCTATTTTCGCCACTTCGCTGTAAGGCCAGTAATTGCTCACGACTACCTGCAGTTGTTTGCTTTCTTTATTAATAATCGCTAAACTCCATATAATTCTGCTCGCATCTAATAAAAGGGCTGATTCTGTGCAGATTAGCACGTAGAGCTCGTCTTTATCGGAAATGAAAATTGGACTTATGTCTTCTGCTCCCTCAAGCTCTGCAGCCACAGCAACTACGCTCTCAGTATTGGAGTTGACATTATATGCCATTAGCTTGTTGAGGTTATAACTACTGTGTTCCTTTGCCCCTCCATACCGGTGCAGTACGTAAGAGCATTTTCCATAATTTCCCTGTGCGTAGTAGAACGTATTGCCTTTAGTAGAGAAGACGCCTCTGGCACATGCCTCGCGCTCGTTCCCAAGCCTGGCGATGATCCTTTTATTCCTAAGGTCAACCAGAATGATGCCTGTTATCCATAATTTGCTGACAGGAACAAAAGACCAGTGTTCCAAAGCACCCACATGTCCTCTTGAATAGAAGCAACTCGGATTGATCACAGAAATTTCCCCCTGCTAATACATGTCCAGCGATTTATGGGAGTCTATGGCATGCCACGTCGTCTTTCTACCATCACTTAATGGTTAATTCCCGTAGCACTTGCTTGCTCTCGAGTTCCCACGTTCCATTTGTCTTGTGAAATGTCAGGCGCAGATCGTGTTGCATATGTCCAAACGCGATTGTAATATCGAGCTCCATCGACCTGCCTTGATCGCGTACAGTACGCGTTATCATGTCAACCACGATCGCGCCAGCATCGCTTTCCTGGAAGACCGTGGTTATATAATCCCTTAGAAAAGGATCGAGCATCTCCTTATATTTGGAGTAGCACGGTTTTTCAGATATACTTATAGTCGCATCCTTATCTTTCGAGGCTGTTAGAATTATCTCTCCGACGTGTTCTGATTTTGTGCCCGGTTTAAGAACTATAACCATCGAGATACCAAGCACAATGACCAAGGCAACCAGTATGATTATAAAAGAACGGCTCATTGTTGACCTCCTTCTGGCAACTCAGAATTGCCACCTAAGGGTCCGCATCGGCTATCTAACGCATAGTGTTCGTTTCATCTATGAACGCTATTATACCACCGAGTTTATGACATTCACCTTTGCAAGTTGAAAACAGGAATGTCAAAAAGCGTGTTAGGGCCACGAAATATTTCATCTCCTGTTCTGGCGCACCAGTGTTTTAATAATCTGGAGATAGGTACAAGGTTAAAATGTTAAAAGGCTTGAGTCGAACAATATCTCAGGTGCATAGTCCACCAAGCGCTATGACCAAGAATCTTTCTCTGCAATCTAATGTAGTTTTCTGCCCCTGATGATCACATCCTTTTGGTTTCTTCCAACGTACTGTTTTCCATCTGAGGAAATGAGGCATTTGTCTATCCAGACGCCACCGGGGGTATCGCCACGTGGCCAGCGAAGAATGAGCTTCGATCCTTCCAATGACCATTGTGCATTGTTATTCCCAGCAATTGTTCCATTTGCTACTAATTCGATTTTGTCTGGCGGGCCAAAGTTAACTGAATGTTCCCACTCCCCCACAACGTCTTTCGAGCTTGGTGGATGACCCTTGCTCCATATTCCTGAAGTAGGCTCTGCAGCAAGAGGCCAGCCGTCATCCGCCCATATCAATTGACGGATTTGTAGACGGGGTATGCCCCCAATTTCGGCATCGTACGTATGATGGACAAGCCATTGGTCTTCTCCATCCGTAAGAACCGCATTGTGTCCTGGCCCACGCCAGCGGCCATAGCCAGAAAGTACGAGGGTTCCTCCGCCCTGCATCATTGATTTCCCGGAACGGTCTATGTACGCTCCGGTTATTTTTTTTGATCTCCCAACCATTATTTTATAGCTGCTGTCAATGCCCCGACAGCACTGGTCAAAGGAAACAAACAGGTAATAGTATCCCTTTTTTCTTATGATGAACGGCGCTTCGATTGCATGAGCCTCAGGACGACGCGCAATTGAGAATAATGTGAGATTATCGGGATCGGGCTTGCCTGTGCTGAGATGTATTTGAACGAGCTTGATACCGCTCCAGAATGATCCAAATGCCAGCCACCCTTTTTCTTCCTCATCCATGACAAAGTTGGGATCGATAGCATTCCAATCATCGCGTCCAGGCACTGATTCGATGACTTTACCTTGGTCCACCCAGTGATAGTCAGGACTGTTGGGATCCAGCGTTGTATTCGTTGCCAAGCCGATGGCGGAACGGTTGGTGCCAAAAGTTGATACCGAATAATACAAATGGTATCTGCCATTGAAGAAAGAGATGTCAGGAGCCCAGATATTACCGTCATTCGGAATTTCCTGTTTTGCCCAGTCTGGCATACCGCTGAAAACAGTGCCCGTTTGTTCCCAGTGACGAAGGTCCTTTGAACTTCGGATCGGAATGCCTATGCCGGTTGAAAAGATATAATACGTGTCGCCCGCCTTTATTATACACGGGTCGTGGACGTCCCTGGCTCCGTCTTCACTTTCAAGGGCTTCATTCTGTACGGTTGCGTGCAAGGGGCTGATATGTTGGTGTACTATTGGCCAGTGTTCGCCCCGTTTTTCAAACACGATCGTTGTCCGGAATTTCTTTTTATAAGGCCGCTCTTCTTCTTTCAGGGTGCCATCCAGGGAGATGAAGCATGTGAGCCATGCTGTGTCGCCTCGTACAAGAATTTTGACATCTTCAGCAGTTGCTTTCATGGTAGTACACAGGGCTGCTATTAAGTTCCTTATCTGCTCAAGCCACTGAACCACGGCGTCGCGCCCATGATAAGTTTGTGCATTGAGTCCGAACACGCGGATATCTTCTGAGAAGAGTTGGGGTTCGATCTTGGGTGGGTCAGGATACGCAACAAAGGAGAGATACTTCTCAAGAGCCGTGCGAATATTAGTATCATTACTTGCGGCATATGAGGAGGGAATTACAGCAATCATAAATGCGACAATTGAGAAGCACACAAGATGCCTGATTTTACCTTTCATCAGCCGGCACTCCAAAGCACTTTCGCCGAAGATTTAAGCCAACATCCTTCTGCATTTTTAGACACGTTGTGTTACCTACGAGATAGAGGACTTGGGGCCGAAATAGATCTGAACGGCGGTCTCATTGCAATCGGGGAATTTCGGACATTTGATGCACTCGGTCCAGACTTTCTGTGGCAGGGTGTTTTTGTCAATGACTTCGAAGCCCTTTTGCACAAAGAATTGGGGCTTGAACGAAAGGGCAAAAATGCGCGGCAAGCCGAGCTCCTCCGCTTCAGCCAGACAGCACTTAAGTAGCTGCGTGCCAATACCCTTGTGCTGATATTCCGGCGCTACTGCTACAGACTTGACCTCTCCAAGATCCCCCCACATGATATGCAGGGCCGCACAGCCGAGCACCTTCTCGTCCTCAGAGTAGACGAAATAATCGCGCAGGTTTTCGTAAATTTCATTCAGCGAACGAGCCAGCATCTCGCCTTTCTCCGCCCAGAAATTTATAAGGCGATGAATAGTCGCTACATCCTGAATGCGTGCTTTGCGGATCACGCCTGTTGTTTGCGTATTTTCTGACATGATGCGGAACAACCTTTCAGACAAACCATGCTCACGTCGGGCGTCGTAAAGTGCGCTATTAAGCCTTCTGGTGCGACGGGGGAAACTCCTCGGCCAGCCGTTTGCCGGCTTTGAGGGCTTTCAGATTCAATTCAACCAGATGCTCCCCTTTCCCGCCGACCATTTCTTTTAGCGCCGCGGATAGCGTTTCGAAATGAACCAGCTGGGTATAGACTACAAGGGCACCAACTGCGATGACATTCGCCACCCGCGTGGTACCGATCTGCGTGGCGATCTCGGATGCTGGCACGGGAAAGTAGGTGAGATCCTTGCGTGCCTGGATGTGCGAAATCAAAGACTTGTTGTAGACTACCAGTCCGCCGGGCTCCACGCACTCCTCAAATTTGTCTTGCGATGGCTGATTCAGGCTGACCAGGAGATCAGGCTTTGCGATCACGGGGGAGTAAACCTGCTCGGAGGAGATTACGACCGTGCAATTTGCAGTGCCGCCGCGCATCTCCGGCCCATAGGAGGGGAATACGGTGACGTTACAGCCGTCCTGCATGCCTGCGGTCGCGAGCAACTGGCCTGCGAACACAACACCCTGCCCGCCAAAGCCAGCCAGAATGATCTTCTTAAGCATGCCCTTCCTCCCTGCGGGCTTATTTTTGATTAATGAGCCTGAGGCCCATAAAAGGATTGAATTGTAAAGTGCAAATTGAAAATTGGAAAAGGCAAATTTTAAATCCTATAATTGCAATTTTTTGTCTTTAAGCGCATCCGTGGCTCTTCTCTATGCTATAAGCAATTTTATTAAACCCATGCAGGCCACTATGCTTCCTCGCGGGAAGCCGATTTGCGCTTCGTGCTCTTGAGCTGGATAAGCACGTAGACGAGAAAGCCCAGCCCGATGCCGACTGCATCTGCACCCAGATCTCCCCACTCAAAGGAGCGATCGGGCACGGATAGTTGATGAAACTCGTCCAGCACCCCGAATACAAAACAGGTAGCCAGGCCCACAATTGATGCCCAAACTGTATGCCCGTGCCAAGCATAATGGAAAAGGGCTCGGGCAACGAGCCCCGTCAGCACTGCGTACTCCAGCACATGCACCGCTTTATCTGCATTTGGGACAAATGTGACTTCAGGAAAGGCTTCGCCGGGTTGTGAGGAGAGATAAAAAATCAGGGCCGCCCACACCACCGGCGGTCCCCAGTACAGTAAAAATGGATAGCGTTTGTCGAGCGCGTGCAGCCACCCTAATTCTGTGCGCTCCGGCCCAGCTGGTTTAAACTCTTCTGGCAATAGTCAGATCCTCCGGCGGCCATACATAAGCGCAATCCATCGTACACCCGATCAAGTCTCTGTAGTTTCCTGCGGCTGAATGAGCGCGAGTTGTCCGTTTGGGCGCCTATACAGGACGTTTGGCTGATGAGTCTCCTCGTTCAAAAAGAGCAAAACCTGCCGATCAAGAGCTTCGAGCTGCAATATTGCGTCACGGACTGATAGTGATGTCACGGTAGCTGTTTCCAGCTCTACGGAAGGCGCTCCGGAATCTGCGGGAGGCGCTTGCACCGGTGTCAGGTGGCTCGGTTTTGCGGCCTTCTTCAAATGCTTCTTATTCCCAATGAGCCTTTGCTTCTGCTTTTTCAGCTGACGCTGCACCTTGCTGAGAACACAGTCGAAAGTCACCCGCAGATCCGTATTCTCTTCCGTGCTCTGCACAGTAATGGGGCCAGCCTTCACCACGATCTCTACGATATGGCGATATTTGACCTGATCCAGGACAATGTTAATTTCATGAATTTTCTCAAAATAACGCGCAAGCTTTTGCACTTTCTTTTCAATATAACTGCGAATCTCTGGGGTTACCTCACTGTGCCGTCCGGTAATTCGAATGTTCATGCGCTCTGTCCTCTCTGCCTCAGGATAGAACAGGCAAAGATGCCTGTGCTACTGTGGTATGGGTTAGCAAAGCCTGCCGTTCTTGCGTGTCACTTTACTAAACTCGACCCGTACACGGTATACAGAGGTTTGTCTGAAATCTGAGATACGCACTACTTGACGGACCCTTTCCGGACATCAGGGGTGGTATCCATGTAAAAGCGCTCGCCCAGGTAGAGGGCGCGCGCACGCTCGTTGTTAACCAGCTCTTCCGCTGTACCAGAGAGCTCGACGTTCCCCTCGTAGATTAAGTAGGAGCGATCGGTGACCTGAAGGGTTTCGCGCACACTGTGGTCGGTAATCAAGATGCCCAAACCGCGGGCACGCATCTGGTATATAACCATTTGCAGCTCTTCGACGGCTTTGGGATCAACGCCGGAAAACGGTTCATCCAGAAGCATAAAACACGGAGAGGTCACCATTGCCCGAGCGATTTCCACGCGCCGACGCTCCCCACCCGACAGGGTGTACGCCTTGTTTTTCGCCAGATGCGCGATGCCCATCTCGTCCAGCAGCTGCTCCAGGCGCTTCTTCTGCTCATCTCGCGTGATGTTTAACGTCTGGAGAATCGCGAGAACGTTCTCTTCAACTGTGAGCTTGCGGAAGATTGACACGTCCTGCGTTAAATATCCTATCCCCAGCCGGGCACGCTTATACATCGGCAGCCTGGTGATATCCATCGAATCAAAGCAGACCTTTCCTGCCGTTGGTATGACAAACCCAATGATCATATTGAAGGTTGTCGTCTTGCCTGCACCATTAGGCCCCAGCAGGCCGACGATCTCACCTTCGTGCAGCTCAATGCTGACGTGATTGACCACCTGCCGGCCGCCATACGTTTTTACCAGATTGTCGGTAGTAAGTTTTGGCATTGCTGATCCCCGTCAATCGTATAGGTTGGACAATTAAGGCACGCACTGAGTGACCATAGTGAAAAAAAATCAGACGCAGCCTCTCTTCTTACTTATCGGAATACTTTACTATCCTGTGAGAAAACGGTTGGGAATGTAAAGGAGAAATTTCTTCCCTATCTAACCCAAAGTGCCCGTCTTTAGTTGTAGGGGCAGGTTTCAAACCCGCCCCTACTTATCTGCGCCGGGCTACTCATAGGCTACCCGGGTTACATTTTGAGGCTTGACTTGCCCGTAGAGTTTCCATATTTCTATTTGGTGAACCTGGTCGGAAAAAGAAGAAGGAATAAAGAGAAACAATAATCAGAGAGTCATCTACAAAGGGATTTGCAGATAAGATACAAGAGCTGAATCTCGTGGAAAACGGCTCTGAGGTTATTTTTTCTGGCAACACTGAGTCGTATTACGTGGCTTTTTCAGGAGTCCGGCTAGTTCCTCAGGGGATCAAGTGAGCAGTCAGGCAATACCAACCTGCCGTTTGCATCCGCATCGCAGTGCAGAGTGGACATGCCAGACTTGTAAGAACTTTTTCTGTGACGAGTGCGTGGAGCACAAGAAAGTCGGCAAGATCGTCGCGCACATCTGTAAAAGCCCACCCTGCCGGGGCCGATGTGTCCCGATTGATGCTGCGATCTTGCAGGCAGTTGAGTTTGCAGGTGACGCGGGATCAGCGTATCTGACCCGACGGGTCAAGTGGTATTTCCGTCGTTGGAAAACGCGATTTCACATTGCTCTGGGGCTTCTCGTCCTGGTCGCTCTGCTGGATATCATGCGGGCAATAGGAGCTGGAAGTCGCGTCTATTGGACTTTCTATGTGCTGTGGGGAATGCTCGTCTTCGGCTTGTACTTGCGAAAGTTCTGGGCATGGACGATCACGCTGACTTTGAGCGGGTTTCAGACAGCACTGGTTATTTACAAGTTGGCTGCGCATCAGTACCGTCCCGGGGAGCCAGTGGTGTGGGTCTACGTAGCACTTGGCTATTGGCTAGGTGCGTTTGTGGTATTGATAATCAGCCGTCCTGAGTTTACTGAGTAGGGGTTTATGGAGATTTCATAAAAATGGAACTGATTAAAGAAAGAGCCCTTTATCGAGCCACCGAAAATAAGAGAAAAGTAATTGAAGATGAGAAATAAAAATGGTGGAACAGGCTTCCAGCCTGTTAGAGAATTTAGACTCTATGAAAGAAACCTTCCACACTGGGAGGATCCTGGACACATTTATTTTATGACTTTTAGAACATTCAAACATTTCATATTGCCTGAAAAAGCCCGCCAGATTATTTTGGATAGTTGCAGATTCCATGATAACAAGAAATATGAACTGTATGCTTGTGTTGTTATGCCCGAGCATGTTCATTTGATATTACAGCCATTAGAAAAAACAAACGGTGCATATTATAGTATTGCAGAAATTATGCATAGTATAAAAAGCTACTCTGCTAATCAGATTAATAAACTGTTAAGGAGCACAGGCAAGATGCCTGTGGCACCAGGGAGGGGTGTGGCACCGGGGAGGGGTGTGGCACCGGGGAAAACTGAGGCATTAGGGAAAGCTGAGTCACCTAAAGTATGGCTGGATGAGAATTTTGACAGGCTTGTTAGAGATGAAAAAGAGCTGTTGGAAAAGAGGAATTATATTGCGACTAATCCTATAAAAACAGGACTTGTTGAAAAGCCTGAAAATTATAAATGGTTGATTGTTAAGGGCTGGATTGAATGATATAAGGTAGCTACAGGCAGGGATGCCTGTGATACCAATTGTTACAGGTAGGGATGCCTGTGCTACTACAGCAATAGGGCGATTGATTTTTGCTCTGCAAAAATTTTTGTTCTGGAACAGATGAACAGCTCAGGACACGGGTCGAGGCAGGAGCGAGCGTCGGCGCCTCTTCCCTGCTGGAATTTGCTGTAACAGATCATGCATGAAGGAGTGGGCGGATGTCTGTGAACTTTTCTGCAATGATTGACGAATCACGCATAATTGATTTGCGATCCGACACGAAAGAGGGTGTGCTGCGTGAGCTTGTGGATGTAATTGCCACCTCACCGCTGATCGAAGACAAGGAGGAGTTCCTACACGCGATCTTCGAGCGCGAAAAGATTATCAGTACAGGTGTAGGGATTGGAGTGGCGGTTCCGCACGTAAAAATTCCATCGGTGAAAGATTTTATTGCTGCGATTGGACGCTCACATAAAGGCATTGATTTTCAATCGCTCGACGAGAAGCCCGTGCACATCGTCGTGATGATCGGGGCTTCTGACAAGCAATCGGGGGACTTTCTTAAGGTGTTGGCCAAGCTTGTGCTCCGTTTGAAAAACAAAGATTTCCGCAGAGCAATTATGCTGGCAAAGGGACCTGCAGAAACAAAGGAGCTCTTCCTCGGCGAACCACCAGAAGGCGATTGACCCAGCCTCAGCAATCAGCCGCGAAGAAAGGCAGGTTAATCGGCCAGTCGGTTGGCCGGTTAGTCAGTTAAAAGGAGACGGTGTTCGATGAAACTCTTTAGCCTTCTCTATGAGGATCAGATTCTCGTTGATATGAAAGCCGCAACGATGGAGCAAGCCGTGCGGGAGCTCCTTCAGACGATTGAAGCGAAGATGGAGAACGTGTCATCCGACCGTGTGCTCAGTGCGCTGATGGAACGTGAGCAGCAGGGTCCAACCGTGGTATGCGAAGGGGTGGCGATCCCGCATGCACGGGTAGAAGGCCTGGAGGAATTTTTTGTCTGCATCGGCACGTCACGTGAGGGCATTTCCGCGCTTGCCCCACACGAAGGCCGATTCCACCTGATTTTCCTTATTGTGAGCCCGCAGACTCGCAATGCCGTCATGCTCCAGACCCTGGCTGCAATTGCCAAACTTCTCTCCAGCAGGGAGACACGCGACGCGCTGCTAAATGTTAAGGCGTCCGGGAAAATCATCAAGGTCATTGAAGAAAGCGGGATGGACGTCAAGCGTAGCCTTGTGGCGAGCGACATCATGGACAAAACGTTTTCGCCCGTCACGCTGGACACCCCGCTCAGCAAGGCTCTTGAGCTCATCACCGCGGCAAGAGATGATGCCCTGCCCGTCGTGGATGAGAAGCATGAACTGCTGGGCGAACTCTCGTCGAAAGAAATCATCAGCATTGGCCTTCCAGACTATATGGGCATGCTGAGCAATGTCTCTTTCCTGACCTCGTTTGAGCCGTTTGAAAATTTCTTTAAAAAAGAGCGAACTCTGAAGGTAAAGGATCTTTATACGAAAGACGTACTGAGCGTTACGGGCGATACCTCAATTGTTGAGGTTGCGTATCAGATGGTCTCGACTGGCAGACGCCGTGTTTATATTACCAGGGATAACAAGCTTGAAGGGATCATGTATCGCAAGGACATCGTTACTCGCATTTTGCAAGGCTAGGTAAGACCACCCAGAAGAAGGCCAATATTGTGGCCGGTGTACAACGTTCGCGAAATGTCAGGCATAGAGGTAGGGGTTCAACATGTTGAACCCCTACATACGGGGCAAGGGAGTTCCATTCGTGTCAGGTAGACCATCCGCTGGGGTTGGCGAGATTCTGGAGGGCCTGAAAAGCACGCCTGGCATAGCTCGCAATATCACCCACTGGCACGTCGTGCACGAAAAGCTGGGCAAGCTCGTTGACTTTCCCTCTGCGATCTCGCCTGAGCTCATCCGCGTGCTCGAGGCTCGAGGCATTCGAAAGCTTTACAGTCATCAAGCGGAAGCAATCGCCAGCATCCTGGCTGGTAAGAACGTAGTGGTGGTGACTCCCGCCGCTTCGGGCAAGACCCTCTGCTACGACATTCCGGTGGTCGAGTCCGTTCTCCACAACGATCAGGCCCGCTCTCTCTATCTTTTTCCGACTAAAGCACTCTCGCAGGATCAGTACGTTGGGCTGTACGATATCACCCGCGCACTGGGTCGTAATATCAAGGTCCATACGTTTGACGGCGATACGCCGCAAAGTGCACGCCGAGCAATCCGCTCTGCTGGCCAGATTGTCGTGACGAATCCCGACATGCTCCACACCGGCATTTTGCCGCATCATACTCTCTGGATAAAACTCTTCGAGAATCTCAAGTACATTGTGATTGACGAGGTTCATCACTACCGGGGCGTGTTCGGCAGCCATATGGCGAATGTATTGAGGCGGCTAAAGCGCATTTGCAGATTTTATAACTCCAAGCCGGTCTTTATCTGTTGTTCAGCAACTATTGCAAATCCGCAGGAATTGACCGAGAAGCTGGTGGAAGAGCCGTTCAGCCTGTTTGACAGCAATGGCGCGCCGCAGGGCAAGAAAATTTTCGTCTTCTATAATCCGCCCCTTGTTAACCGAGAACTTGGGATTCGAAAATCGCTAAAAACCGAGACGCGTCGGGTTGCCACTCGCTTTCTGGCGAAAGATGTGCAGACCATAGTCTTTGCTCGCTCGCGGCTACTCGTTGAAATTCTGGTAACGTATCTCAAGCGCGCGGTCGAAAGGCTTAAAAAAGATCCCAAGCGTATTCGTGGCTATCGTGGTGGCTACCTCCCCACAGAACGGCGTGCCATTGAACACGGGCTTAGAAAAGGCGAAGTGCTTGGCGTGGTCAGCACTAATGCGTTGGAACTCGGCATTGATATTGGCCAGCTCAAGGTGGCGATTCTGTCCGGCTATCCAGGAACCGTAGCAAGCACGTGGCAACAGGCTGGTCGAGCAGGGCGAAAGGCCGATACATCTGCGGCTATTCTCATCGCCAGCTCCGCACCCTTGGATCAGTATATCATCAATCACCCGGAATACTTTTTCGGCGCATCTCCGGAAATGGGAATTGTTAACCCCGACAACATGCCCATTCTCGCCAGCCATATCAAGTGCGGCGCATTTGAACTTCCCTTTGAGGACGGCGAACAGTTTGGCACCGCCAATCCACTTCCGTTGCTCGAGTATCTCGAAAAAGAGCAGGTTCTGCGTCATACAGGCGGTCGCTGGTACTGGGCCAGCGAAGTCTATCCTGCAGAAGAAATTTCGCTACGCAGCGCCACAGTAGAAAACTTTGTCATTCTCAATACCGCAGAAAAGAATGAGGTCGTCGGAGAGGTTGATTATGAGTCAGCGGCATTCCTTATCCATGAAGATGCCATTTACATTCATCAGAGCCAGACCTTTTTCATCGAGCGGCTGGATTGGGATGGCCGCACTGCATATGCGAACCCCGTGACTGTAGATTATTACACCGACGCGCAGGCGAAGACCGACATCGGGGTGCTCACTGTGGACAATACATACCGCTATGGTGTGGATAGCGTGCCAGGGGAGAAGCCAGAGGGTGCAAAGAGCGGCTATCCGTTGGTGTCTAAAAATTTTGGCACGGTGAGCGTTAAAACGGTTGTTGCAAAATACAAGAAGATTAAGTTCGAGACGCATGATAACGTCGGCTATGGCGACATTTACATTCCAGAGCTGGAAATGCAAACTGAAAGCTACTGGCTAACATTTCGGGAAGATCTGAAAGCAGAGCTAGAGCGTGCTGGTGGGGATCTGGGCAGCGGGCTTCGTGCGCTGGCGAATCTGCTCTCTAACGTCGTCCCCTTGTTTGTCATGTGCGACCCGCGCGACTTTGCCACCGTGCCGATGGTCCGCGCACCCTTCGATGAACACCCGGCGATTTATATTTACGATAAATACCCTGGCGGGATCGGGATCAGTCGTAAACTCTTTACGATTGATGATCAGATCATGCGTGCGGCGAAAGATATGCTGGACGAATGCAGGTGTGCACAGGGGTGTCCATCGTGCGTGGGGCCAGCCCTGGATATTGGCGATCGGGGCAAGGAGAGCGCTGGCATGCTGCTCGAGCAAATTCTCAATCCCTGACTGTTGCTAACCATCCCTTGCGACGCCGGCACGATGTTTATGCACCTTAGGTGCATTAAAATTTTATTTTGATAGTGTCTCTATTAGAAGGAGTAGGGGCGTATGGCGATACGCCCACACCTTTCCAAATATGGCACGCCGAAGCCTGCGAATTGTGTGTGACGCGATGCACATAGAATATAGTGAGGTAACAAGCTTGTGGCCCGCGTGAAAGAGAAAGTTGACGATACGGGAAAGCGTCGCCGCTGGGGCTGCGTAGCCGCCATCTGCGGAGTCCTGGCCCTTGTGGTGATCGTCGTGGCTGTTTTGGCATACATTGTTCTGCACCAGATCTCCGAGACACCAAAGGAAACATTTTTCAATCCTGCGCTGGATGGCTTTGTGGAAGTCGAGCTGTCGCGACATGATTTCGGACTTCAGTCAGTCCTTCACCGCATGGTCTCGACCTTCAATCAGAGTCATCCTCAGGAGGAGCTGGCATCAGTGGATCAATTGCACGGCTTCATTGATTTTCTGTTCTATCGCCGAATCTATTGCTTCTTTGACAACGATACAGAGACCCAGACCCTGCGGTTCCTTGCGGTCCTAAATTTTAAACGACTCGGGCCAGTCATCCACTTCATTACGAAGAAATCGTTCAAACAATTTCCGCAGCGCAGAGGAAAGAGAGAGACGTTTCTTAAATACCCGATCTTCCAGAATCAGCGTGGCGCACTCTTCTATACGTTTACCAAATCAAGCTTGCTTATGAGTAATAGTATGGAAATGCTGAAGCAGGGGATTCTCCAACAGGATAAATCCACCCAGCAGAGATGGCACCCCTCAACGCCATTTCAGCAGTTTCTCAACCAGACTCCACAACGCGGAGTTTCACATGGCTTTCTTATCAATACCGATAATTGGTTCCAGCATCTTATCGATAACCTTAAGGCCGAGTCAGAGGAAGCTAAGGATTTTGTAGACCTCTACGCTCAGCTCCAGCAGATGAACATCTCGACAGATCAGATCACCGGCCTTCAGGTAGTTCTTGAGTTGCAATCCTTCGAAGAACTGAAAGTTACAGTAATCTTCGACTGTGCCGAGGCTGCAACTGCTGAGCAGCTTGCCTTGCTGCTCCACAATTCAGTTTTCCCTTTGCTAGAAAAGCAGGTTAAAAGCGAAGTGCGGCTTAAGACAGAGCTCGAGCGTTACGGCAACACAGTAATAGTGACGCTTGACATTCGAGGTATTGAGAAGTTTCTCGACCAGCTGGCCGAGAAGATGGGTACCTGAGACGGGAGTGTTCAGAACATGATACGACGAGCCTGTTTTCTTTTTCTTATTTTTATTTTCCTTATTGGTCTCAGCTGTTCATGGTATCGCTACGATCGCTGCTGGATTAGCGATGACCGATTCCAGGCTGTCCAGCAGCTATACGATCAAACCGGGTCACTCGATATCGTAATTCAGACGCTTCGCGATGAGAAGTGGAGACGGTGTGAGATCAACGAGGCGGTATACCGTCTGAAAAAGGTCCATCATCTGGAGTGAACGGCAGAAAAAGGCTTTGCTTGGGGACAAGGAGACTTTATCTGAAAAGAAGCACAAAAAAAGGAGAAAATTATTAGACAGGATGGACAGGATAAAAAAATTAGAAACTGTATTCTGAATTTAGAAAAGAAGAAAATCTTGTTTAACGCAAAATCTTGATTTATCCCAAATGCGAGGGGTCTGACTCGCTCAGGACATATGGAGACCAGCACTACAATTTGTTAGCTCGGGCTTGGGGCCCTTCACGACTATTGCCAGCCCTCCTTTTTCTTGACTTCCCGAATCGTATCGATATTTTTCTCTCTCCAGATGCGTCTGCCGCTCGGGTCTCGTTTGATTTTGGAATCATCAATGACGCCGTTGCGAATCCAGAGCATGAGGGTAGCTTGAGAAACGCCGGTTTGCTCAGCGGCTTCGCTTGTGGTGTAGAACACTTTTCCTGCGGGCTTCTTCTCAACGGGTTTCCCTATGGGCTGGCGTAAAGAGTTCGAGGAATGTTCTTGCTGGGGCAACGAAGACTTTCGTCTGTCCTGGCCTTCAAGGAGCTGCTGCTGGTGCCTACGATTTTCATGTGCTCGCCGCTCTTTCTCATGACGGCGGTTATGTATAACAAACTCATCCCAGTCCCGTCGGTCCTTGTCTGCCCGCCGATTTTTAGATACCCCTTTGTCACCCATCGTGTCGCTCCTCTCACAGGAACGGCTACTGCTCCCGTGAAAGTTGTAACATCTGAATATTGTCCCAAACCGGGGTTTCCGATGCAAGGAAAAAACGCCTTAAAGACAAGAGAAAGTTTTGAAAATGATAATTTATATATTATCAACCTCTTCTGTGCCTCGAGGATAAACCTTCTCCAGCTCGCAGTATTCCTCGTTTTTCAATCAAGCCAAGGCGGCCAATAGGCACAGCGCCATAGTTTGACCTGGCATCGCCGTTGTGTAGCGAACGTATATTCGCACTAGCCTGTGATAAAAATAGCGCTTGCTTTTTTGGGAAGCCTGTGGGTATATACAATTTAGTTAGAAGCAAAGGAGAGGGAATTCAAATTTCGAAGGGGGGAGTTGATATTTGATGAGCAAGACACGATCAACTCGCGGCTTCTATATAATCTCACTCCTGTTAGCTCTGGTGATCATTTTCATTCTTGCCGGGGGCTACTTCTCACGGGACAAAGAATCGCAGGTCTCCCATTATCAGACTAATATAGACCGCACCAAGAAAACGGCCTGCATTGCAAATCGGATAACGTTTGAAACCAACATTCAGGTATGGCAGACCTCGCATATTGGCGAACAGCCTACCATTGAGAAGCTAAAGACGGCCCGCTACTCAGTCCCTACCTGTCCGTCTGGCGGAACATATACCATTGACGAGCAAGGAAGTGTACACTGCAGCGAGCATCCGGATTAAGGACTGCGAAGTAGGAGCGCGCGAGGTTATTTGTTCACTCGTCTCGGTCAGTGTGATGAAAGAAGAGAGTGGTGTGGCCAGACTGCACCGCTTTTGTGAACCGCGCTTTGATCCACTCTCGCATGAGCGTACGGGTCGTAGGGATCAACGTACAAAAGCCAATGCAGTCGGTGATAAGTCCGGGCGTAATCAGAACCACCCCGCCGAGAAAGATCAGCAATCCATTGAGCAGTTCATCAGTAGGCACAATCCCCTGGCGCAAATTCCACCCAATGCGCCGCCATGTTGCCATCCCCTGAATCTTTGCCATTGTGGCTCCAACCAAACCTGTTCCTAGAACCACGCAAACCGTAAATGGCCACGACGTAGCCTGGATTAATTTTACCAGAACGAAAAGCTCGAGCAGCGGAAATAGCGTGAAAAAAACAATGAGCCTTAGGAGAATCATCGGCGCCCATCCAAGGATATAAAAGCTTTATACAACGGCTAGCTTTACAATGCCACTATATGCCTTTCTGATGCTGCAAGCCAGGCTCTTTTCATATGGGAGCACACAGGAAAAGTCAACCAAAAGCCATTTGCTAAAAGCGAGCATGGGAAACATTTCTTTAGTAGGGGCGTTCAATTGAACGCCCCTACGTATTATTTCTGCCCTGCATAGGTACGGGCGTATTGCAATACGCCCCTTCATAATCGCTCTGCCCCTGACAGCACCACCTCCCTGATCATCACGTTTGTTTTTCACAAGAAGAAAAAAGGCTTTGACTGCTCTCTTTTCGTCTGGTTATTAATAGTAGCTCAGTGTTACAAAGTCTGGACGAAGGGCTATGAATCACAAAAGCTTACACTGCTTTCTCGCACTGGTTTTGAGCGTCTTTTTTTCTTGCTCTACTGTGTCGACACGGCCTGATGACGGCTTGCTCTTGTTCCCCAAAGCGCAACCCGCAGGCGCTGACGCTCCACAGTCAATCCCCTCTCTCAATGAGCTGACCGCTACCACGGCTCCTTTGAGCCTCAACCCGGTTTGCGTAATTCAATACACCCACGCCTACTATCCCCACATCAAAGAGAAGTACGAAAAGAAGCTCTCTAAGGAGGCGCGCTACGACTTCTTCATAGCCAGCCGCAGTGCGGTCTCGTACGGTGCGCGTATTGCCGGCTATAAAGACGTCACGCACAATCGCTGGTCGCGCAGCCGCGATTACGGCTGGGGCCCGGAGGTCTACGTCGAGAAGCAATTCTTCAATTCCGGCGAAGTATCGCTCTATTCCCGCTATGATTATGATAATAGTGATGGGGGAGTCGGCAGTTCAACCGAGGTGGGCGCGTACCTTGAATACCCCCTGTTTGCTTCACGTGAAGCACTTGAGCGCGAAAACGAGAAGATCTACTGGCGCAATGAGGTTGACGATGCGAATCTCGAATACTTCCGCAGCGTTCGCCAGGCCATCAACTGGGCCCTGGGAACCTACTCCGAAGTCCTTGAGTACCAGGAACGCGTCGAACACAGCAAATCCTTTATTGCTGATCTCCAGAAGCTCCACCAGCGCATGCTCAGTACCAACGATCCCGAAGTGATTAAAGACTGCGACAAGGTACTTGCAACGATCACCTCGGAACAGGCAGAGCTCGAAACCCTAATCGGCAGGTTAGAGATCGAGTTACAGAGCTTGAAAGCTCACATTGGCCTCCCTTTTGAGTGTGAGATTCTCTTGGACTCTGAAGACTTTAATCCTTTCCGCGGAAAAACTCAGGACGAACTCTTGCGCATCAGCCTTGAGACCGACCCGGAGATCAAGGTGCTGCGCAACGCTATTACCTCCGCAGAAGCGGAGCTTAACCTCGCTCAGCGTGGCAAGTGGGATACGTCTTTCTTCCTCCGCGGGGGAAAAACTCTTGGCGGTACTGGCTCCAGCGAGGGTGAGCACGGCTACTATATTGGCGCTGGGGTTGGCATTCGCCATATTGATCCGCGCATTACCAAAAGTATGGAACGAGGGGCCCGCGCCGACATCCGCCGCTACCAGAATGCCATCAAGAGTCGGGAGGATGACATCTTCGTGGATACTACCGACTCTCTGATTGGGATGGAAACCAACGCTAACAAATTTCGCTCCCTTACTGAGAATCTGCCACGCTACAGTACCGACTACGAGAGTGGTGTTACAAAGTACTTTAATCGCCAGATAACAATTGATGAGCTTCTGGAAAAGCGTGATGATTACTATAGTGAGCAACGCTGGATCGCTGAGTCCCGCGAGCACTATTCCTCAAACGTTGCTGACCTCTGTGCATCCACTGCGCAGTATCTTGAGTACCTTCCTTAACCCGGCTCCGCTTCGTCTGGGTACGCGCGCGAGGTGCGGAGTCTGAAGCCTATTCACTTCTCTCAATGTGCGGCCACCTGAGCGTCTATAGTCTGACTCTCTGTATCCAGCTGCTTCTCTCCGTGAATGCCAATAGTGACGGTACGTAACGGCACATTTCTGCCTGCATGAGCAATCGCGGTCTTTGCTAGCTGTACCAGGCCGAAGCAACACGGCACTTCCATGTGCATCACCGTCAGGCTCCGAACCGACGTCTGCCGCAGTATCTCTCCCAGCTTCTCTGCGTAAAACTCTGCATCGTCCAATTTGGGACACCCGAGCACTATCGCTTTCCCCTTCACGAACTCGCGGTGAAAGTTTCCATAAGCCACAGGTACGCAATCAGCCACCAGTACCAGATCCGCGCCTTCAAAAAATGGCGCAGTCACGGGCACTAGGGTCAGCTGAATGGGCCAGTGACCCAGCGCAGCGTCTCCAGACGCCGCGTCGCCTGATGCATGCGGCTTTTCAGGCCGATCCTGGCTCGGGGCTGCCTGCCTGAATTGCATCACCCGACTGCCCGGGCAGTGGGCAGGGGTTGCAGGCCGAGTAGCCTTCTTTGCCTCGCTGCGCAGATGCTGCGCCACCGCTATTTCGTCAAACGCCTCTGCTTCGTGCTCTTCCAGCCGAATTGCCCCTTGCGGACACTCGCCCAGGCACGCACCCAGGCCGTCGCAATACCGCTCGCTCACCAGCTTCGCCTTGCCGTTGATAATCTGGATTGCGCCCTCTGCGCAAGCAGGCACGCACAAGCCGCAGCCATTGCATAGCACCTCGTCAATTGTGATAATCTTGCGTTTCATGTTCACACACCTCCCGAAATTTTTCGTTGCTCTCTGTAAATCTTTCGCATTCATCTAACACCGAGGCTACAACAGGCCGGGCGCACTGTCTTTGACTTAAGTCAAGAAGGGAAAAATTATTTTGTGAAGGCGAAATGCTTGTCCGACAGGCACTGGGAGAAGGCCGCCAGGTACTCCGTATCACAGCTCAGAATCGTCACTTCGGGTAATTTGATAAATGCGGTATGTTGCGGACTGGTAGAGAAGGGGAAGCGGGTAAGTACTCGGCGTGACGCAATAATCAATGCCGTATTCTCGCTGAAGCGTGTGAAGCTGCCTGAGTGTGAGCCGCTCATAGGCTGTACGAAGTTTCTCCAGCGGATCTGGCGGGAAATTCTCAAGATCAGAATAAATGGCGAGCAGTCGTGGCCACCATGACGTAAGAGCCCAGTTTGGTGCCCATATCAGGGCGGAGCCATCTTTCCATTCCACCAGGCATGCGCGTTGCGAGCCAATGCGAAAGCCGGTCTCCCAAGGGGGAGTAAGAAAGTATGTTGAGGCGGGGGTATTTCTTTTCGCCCAATCCTGAATTTCTTTCCATTCCGTAAAGGCTTTGCTATCCCAGCGCTTTTTCGGCAAGAAGCGCGCAGGGCCAATAACACCCCAGATAATCAGAACAATACTCAGCAAAATAATAAGTCCCTGTGGTGAAAGCAGGTGGCCAGTCGGCCGCCTCGAATGGTGAGCAGAAAGCAGCTCCCTTCCTGCCGAGGGCCAGCACAGACGCATGAGGAGATGCGCTACATAGCAGAAGGCGAGCAGTGCCGCAGGGATGAGCGAGCGAAAGAAATGAAACCTGATCACAGCAGGCTGGGGCCAGAGCTCACTGCCAATAGTTCCAATCACACAGAGCACGCCAGTGGCTGCCCAGAAGACGAGCACGAGACGATGGATTGCGGTACGCGGTGCATACGCAAGGGACCATAGCCATGCCAGGAAGAGCACGCCATAGACTGCCCAGAGCTTTGCGCTCCAGGTGAAAGGCGAGAGATGATGCCAGAGCCGATAGCGTATGAGAGCCATGTAGAGCGGCTGATCGGCAATCGGCTCCCTGAAGCTTGTCAGCAACCACAGACCCATGGGCAGGCAGAGGAGCGCACAGACAAGCGCTGGGAGAAGAATGCGTCTCCGGTCGTCTCGCTGTAGAAACCAGACCGCAGCGCATATCATCGCGCCCACGTATGTACTGGTCATCGGGTGCAGATTGAAGCTCACGGCGAGCAAGATGGCACTCGGCCACCAGTTCTTGCGCAGATAGAAATAAAGCGCGTAAAGAAGCAGTGGTCGTACCACGCCACTATGGCCGAATGATAACTCTAAGATGAAGCTCCCACCCCAAACGACGAAATGCGTGCCGATGACCAGAAGACATGCCAGGAAGCCAACCCACTTTTTCTGAAAGAGTTCCAGTGCGAGCAAAAAGAGGGCATGGAACAAGAGTAAACGCGCAAGCAGAAAAAGCGCAAAGAAAAATGCATCCTGCGGGAAAAGACGAACAATATACGCCACGCCGTACCAGAAAAAGCTATAGTAATGCGAGAGAGTGGCTACAAACAGATCGTTCGGATAGAGGCCAGGCTGGTTGTAGTGTTGCACGAAGACCACATGGATGGCGTGATCGCTCCCTTCGCTCTGATATCCCTGTACCCAGATAGAGAGCACCGTGACGAAAAGTAAAACCAGGTACGTATGCCACGGTATTGGATGCCTCGATTCGGTGTTCATTGCACCCTCTGTTCTTAGCGACGCTATTGAAACGACAATTTAATGCTCCTAAGGCGCATAAACCACTACGACACAACGTGCACAACAGAAGAATTATCACTGTGATTATTGCTATTGTAGGGGCGAGCCGTTGGGTCGACCCCCACATTCTCCAACAACAAAGTTGCTGATACCGCTGCAAAGGTGTGATATCATGCCTCTGCGAATGCGAAGCACATTGTGCAATCCATTTGTCACTGTACCATCTGGCCAAGGTTGGGATTAAGGGTATCGCGCAACCAGTCGCCCAGGAGATTAATGGCGAAGACGATCATCACCAGGGCGATTCCTGGAAATACGGAAATCCACCAGTAGCCGCTAAGTATCACGTCGTAGCCAAACTTAATGAGCATGCCAAGCGAGGGCTTGGTCGGTGGCACCCCGAGCCCGAGGTAGCTCAGTGTGGATTCGAGCATGATGACAGATGCGATTTCAACCGCAGAGATGACGATGATGGGCGAGATGATGTTCGGCAGAATGTGACGAACGATAATGGCAGGACTTGAGGCGCCCAGCGCGCGCGCAGCCAGCACGTACTCCTTCTCGCGCTCTGCGAGCATACTGCCCCGAATGGTGCGCGCATAGACCACCCAGCGCACTACAACCACGGCGACAATAATCTGTAGCAATCCGCTTCCCCAGATTGCCATCAATAGGATAGCGATCAGAATGGAGGGAAAGGAGAGCTGCACGTCAGCGAGACGCATAATCACCGTGTCGAGGCGGCCCCGGTAATAGCCAGCAGTGAGGCCAAGGAAGATACCGATCAATGCAGAAAGAAATGTGGCTGAGACACCGACAAACAGGGAAATGCGCATGCCGTAGAGAATAGCGCTAAACACATCGCGGCCGTCTTCATCGCTCCCTAGAATAAACCCTCTGGCCTCAGGAATTGCTCCTTGCTCCACGTCTTCTGTCGTGCCAGCCGGCTTGAGCGTTTTCAGCCAGACGGGTGGCTGGCAGCTATCTTCAAGATAAATCTGGCGCAGGTCATAGGGATTCTGAGGTGCAATGAGGGAGGCAAACATAACGGCAAAGACAATCCCTGCCATTAACACTGCACCCACCACAGCGGTTTTGCTTCGCCAGAATCGTCTGAGGAGCTCCGGCTGTGCCATCAGTTACTCCATTGCCCGAACGTAGTGGCAGACCCGCGTGTCTGCCCGCCTAATAGTTTATGGGCAACCACAAGGGTTGCCCCTACAATGATTATTTCATGTAAGGGGCTTTGCATAATGACAAATGTATTTAATAACGAAGATCCGATTTTTGCGTAGGGGCAGGTCTTGTACCTGCCCTAGTATTTTAGGCAAGCACGAGGGTTGCCCTACGGCATGAATATGCTATTGTATACACATAAATGAATTTATAATTGTAGTGGCAGACCCGCGTGTCTGCCCTCTTCCTCATTGCATACGAATGCGCGGATCAATCAACGTGTACGTAATGTCAACCACCAGGTTGATCACCACAAAGACCACCGCGATGATCATGAGATAAGCCACGACTACCGGCCGATCAACCATGGCAATGGAATCAATCAGGAGTTTACCCATACCTGGCCACTGAAAAATGGTTTCCGTGATTAGCGAGAAGGCAATCAGCCCGCCAAACTGGAGACCAATGATGGTTACCACAGGAATCAGGGCATTGCGCAGGGCGTGCTTGAAGGTGACCCGTGCCTCGGACAACCCTTTTGCGCGCGCCACACTAATATATGCCGTCTGTAGCACGTCGCACATTTCTGCCCGCACCAGTCGGATCAGCATGGCAAGCTGGTAGAGACCCAGCGTGACCGCAGGCATCAGCAGATGCTTGAGCCCGTCTACGGTGAGCCAGCTCCACTGGATTCCTGCAATGGCCACAGTCTCGCCACGGCCAAAAGGCGGCAGCCAGTTGAGCCACACTCCGAATATCAAAATCCCCATAATGCCAATCCAGAACGTGGGAAGCGAGATGCCAAGAATGGAGCCGACCATAAGCGATTGGCTGACGCGCGAGTAGGGTCGCACCGCAGCAAGGATGCCAATCGGAAGCGCGAAGATGACCGAGAAGAGCATTGAGGCCAACGAAAGCTCTAGCGTGGCGGGGAGGCGCTGAAGAATCAGCTTCACCACAGGCAGCGAGTGGTGATAGGAAATGCCGAGATTACCGTGGGCCGCGTTTTTCAGGAAAATGGCGTACTGAACGATGAGCGGTTTATCGAGTCCGAGCTGCCGCCGCATCGCCTCAAGCTCCAGCCGGGTGGCTGTCGGCGGCAGCATTACCCTGACCGGATCTCCGGCTTTATACATGACCACGAAGACGATCAGGGAGACCCCGATGAGAACAAAAATGATATGGAAGAACCGTTTGGCGAGATATTTAAGCATTCACACCTGATTCGTGCAACCTGTGCTGCCGCAGATTGTAAGGGCGGTTACGCCTGAGGCGCACAAGTCGCGAACCGCCCCTACTTCAGAACGTTCACCAAATCTAGCGTATCTTCTGATAAATCATAATGGGGTTGCCATCCGGATCGGCGATGGTGGCAAAGCGACCCCAGGGTTTCTCAAACGGCTGTTCCAGAATTCTTACGCCTTTTCCTGCAAGGGTCTTGCATGTCTGCTCGACGTCATTCACCTCGAAGCAGAGATGGCTGTAGTTTTTGCCGGGCACGCGATCAGCACGTGCCTTGTGGAGTGCATAATTGGCGCCTGGAAGCTCAAATTCCACCCAGTTCTCGTCGCGTGAGACCACGAGAAACCCAAAATTGTCCACGTAGAACTTCTCCGCGGCTTTAAGGTCAGCTGCGTAGTTAAATACCACAGTGATTCCCTTCAGCATTGGTAATCCCCTTTCTGTTAGATGGCAGTGCTACCATCCTGAATGTGTACTTGCCTAAGAAAACATCTCCGACTTCGGCGGTAAAAGGCCGGGCAAATAAACTGTGCCGCTGCACGTGGTGATAGGGCAGTGCAGCCATACCCATGGGATTATTTTCAGGTAAGGAATGCACGGCAAAAATACATATATGCAATAGCCGCCTGGAGTTCAAGTGAATTAATGCAGTGATGAACCGGCGAATGTGGCTGCAACCATTGCCGACGATTTGATTGACACGCAGGTGCGTGGTGGTTATGTTTTTCGCAACATTTTTCCCACTACCGGAAATGTTGCAGCCCATAAGGTGTACACACGGACTATCGTGGTAATGACGATCATCCTGGCGCTTATCTGGGCGGCTTCTATGTTTTTATTCGCTTGGCCATGAATCGGATCGCACGTAGGGGCGTATTGCAATACGCCCTATGCTCTTATTAAAATTTCGCGCAAAGACGCAAAGTCGGGAAGAAAATGGCAACTTTGCGTTCCTGGCGTCTTTGCGAAAGATTCAAAATCTGTAATTTTTTAGCGCTACTACTAATAAATTGACAATACGCAATTTCAAGATACAGGAAGGTAAAAAATCATACAAGGGAGGTGTTGTTATGAGAAGTGTAAGAATTGATGTGGTCAAAGTGGCGGTCTTTGTCACAGCAGTTTGTTTGTTGTTCCTATGTATAGGATGTGCTACCTATCGTCCTGCACAGGTGGGCAGAGGGACAGCGGAAGAGCCTTTCTGTCTTAAAGGAACGGGGCATGAGCTCGGAAGAGGTGTGACTAACATCGCTCTTTGCTGGCTTGAGATTCCTCATGAGATTGAGGCTCGCGTAAGAGAAGGCCATTCAGGGAGTCCTTTTGGCGTTGTCTCTAACGCTTTTGATGCTGCACTCGGAGCAATTAATGGAACTATGTGGGGTGCGGAGCGAGCAGTTGGTGGTGCGTTCGAGGTGTTATTAAGTCCTTTTCCTCCCTACAACCCAATTATGGAGCCAGCGTATCCACCTTATCTGAACTTTAAGAAGGCTTCAGAAGAGGAATCGCCGGAGGGTGTCGAGGAAAAAGAATAAGCGAAGCGCAAGTATTTCGAAGTCGGTGAACAAGACAATTTTTTGTATTATGAATAATGCCACAGAGGCACAGAGAACGCAGAGCCCATTAATTGGTGCGGGCGTATTGCCATACGCCCCTACAACATATCAATATTGCCGCCGACGCACAGAGACACGGAGTATGAATATACCTTTTTATGAAACTCTTTGTGACTCGGCGACTCTGTGGCCAAGAACTAAGGGCAGGGATAAACCCTGCCCCTACAAGGAAAACGAGGATTGCGGGCGTATTGCCATATGCCCCTACAACATATCAATATTGCCGCCGACGCACAGAGAATTTCATATTTGCAACTTCCCCTTTGCAATTTTCATTTTGCATTCTTGCAATCTACTTCTCTGTGCCTCTGTGGCAATTTTCTGAAAGGTTTTTGCTATCCGAACAGGAGATACCATAAGTCCCAAAGATTCGTGCCACCGATGATATAGGCAAGCCAGGCAAAAACAATAATGAATTCAACCCCCAAGAGCGCAGAGCGGTTAAGGGGCTTATCTGTTATATCCGTTCGGCAGAAGAGATAGAAATTCCATACCACCAGAGCAGCGAGCATCCCGACAAACTCAGGCCAACCATGATGGCCCGCCACGATACGCGATTGCGAAATCCCTTCCGCTAAAACAGGACGAACAAAGGGACATAAGAGAAGCACAACAATTCCCCACAGAAACATTGCTATACATGACACGAATGCTGCGGTGATGTGAGAGGAGCGGAAGTAGAGTACCAGAAGGAGTGGGGCAAATGCAGGCAGTAAAAGCACAGGCAAAAGCGCATAGGGAATAAAGAGTCTTTCCTGTTTCACCCAAGGCATTTTGGCCTGTTGCCAGTTTATGATATGCCAGGCTGCCAGACATACTAATGCGATACAGACGGTTGCTATTGCCGCCCACGCTAATTTCGATGCGAGAATTCGCACACGAGAGACAGGCTGGAAGTAGAGAAAGAAGTCTTGCGTGTCCAGCTCCTGACTCCGGAAAAGCGCAGTTGAGTTTATCACCAAAAGAAATGCGGTAATAATCCAAAGCCATATTTGGGAAATCTCATAAATGAACGGGATTGCAATAAGGACAAGCGCAGAGAGAGCCAGCAGCTTCCAACCGAGACGTACCTCTTTCCATATGAGCGCCTTATTCATCGGGCAAGCCCCTCCGGATAGACAATAATGTCGCCGCTACTAAACGTCCCATTTGTGGGATCGTAGGCAATCATTCCGCCATCATCGTCGCAGTCCGGGCCAGGAGAATAGAGCGCGACAAATTCTTGCGGTGCATTGATCTTGGCGGTGAGCGTTTTATCGCGGTGCTCGGCAGGCTCAAGAGAAACGCTTTCTACGACTCTGTTAAAATGCTTGAGGTAATCCGCCATTACGTTTGCTTCTTCTTCGGACATGTTTTCCCATTCAAGGTATCCCTGTGGTGTGATGTTTATGCGCTCCAGCGGATACGATCCTAGTGGTTTGATTCCTAGCACTCTGCGGATGTCATAAGCATCGAGCTGCACCCTTTTGACGCTAATAGGAGAAAGAATTCTGTTGGGATTATCATTGCGCCCATTAGTGCGAAACAAATTTTTCACATATTTCAGCACAGGCGGGCTCTCAAGATAATCAGGAACCAGTTCTTCCACAGAGTCAGGAAACTTTTTCTTGTCCTGCTCATAGAGCCTCGCGGCAAATGCGTTGCGCATCAGTTCAAGACGTACAGCTGGTAAGCTAGAATGGATGAAAGCGTAATATAAATTTGGTAAGGCGGTATAAGTTATGAGCCGAGCGCGCACTATAGAAGGTATACGTTCGCTAAAAGTATCGGCAATGGAATAAGGTTGAGCTAGCTCTGTTTCAGTTTCTCCCACTTGGCGTAGAAATTTCTTGACCGAAGGATAGAAAGTCCAGTTCGTGATATTCAATTCCTGAAGCGCTGTATGAATTTCGTGTCTTTCCAATGCATCTAGATTGATTCGCAGGTGCCTGAGCTTTCTGTCAATCCATGCTTTGTTCTCAAGGTGCTTTAGGGAATCTCTGTTATCTATGAGCAGTGATAGTGTGTACATGTTTGAGCCAAACTCGTAGAAAAACGTCGGAGGCGTTTTCGCCGCAGTAAAAAGCGCCCATAATGTTGACGTCATAACAGCGTTTTCGTTGAAGAGGATATGCCGTGCGCACAGCGAGTTCAGCACGTTCACAGCCCTTCTATCCACTTCCGGTGGTGGGTTGAGAAGGAGTATTCGTTCAAATCCTTTCGCGATCTTTCCCCTGAGTGTCTCAGCAATCAAATGTCCGATAAGCGAATCATACCGTATGGCCTGTGCTATCGCGTCAATATCCTTGAGGGATTGAAAAGCTTCGTCCCACTTTCCTTCTTTATAAAGCATATCCGATTCTATCAGAAGAGAGTTTGTGCAATACTGGTATACCCAGAAATTTCTTCCACTTTCCAAACTGTAGTGCCTCTTCTCATTCGAGCTCTCTACTCCAGTCTGATTCTGAGGGCTCTCGAGCCACTCGTGCACCGATTCCTGAGAGGGAAACAGTATTCCTTGCTTTGAAAGCTGAAGAAGGTCTTGTATATTATCTCTAAGTTTTTTGGCCAGCGTATGTGCGTACTGTTTGTTTGATGACTCTACAACGGGCATCGGCAGCTCCCAGATGAAGTGCTTATACTCTTCTGTTTCCCGGATCTTTTTATCTGCGAATTCCCAGGTTGCTGTATAAAACTCCTTTCCTAGCGGCTTTTCGCCGATTTGATCCAATACATACTTATGAATAGCAAGCACCGTATCTTTATCCAGCCAGTCCCCGGGATCAGCCGTATGCAGTCTCACAATCCAATAGCTGATAGCAATCAGTGCGCTGTATAGGATTACTCTTATCAAAACCGCTCGCTTCATGATTTCATGTTCCTTCCCTTCGCGAAATAGCAAAGAAGAAAAATCCCATAAAAACAAAAGCAATGATAAAGAATCCAAAAGCTATTCCCTGAAATGGGTGTAGAATAGAGAATCGCGTATGCATCACAAGTTCATCAAGCACCATTAACATCAGGAATATTGTTCCAACTGATATGATCGCAGAAGGTAATGCCTTTTTAGTCCACGCAGCGCAAGAGGCGGATATCCAGAAATACGAAAACCCCAGCGCAAGGTTTGGGAATGTAAATACAGTAGTAATACTGTTCCATAGGCCATTCCAGAAGCCAGGTATCTTCAAATACAGCCCTAGAATTATTGCATCGCAGAGCAAGAGGAGGAAACAAATTATCAGGCCTATAATCACCCCCAGAAGCCGCTCTGCAACCCATCGCACTTTGCTCACGGGCAGACGCAATACAAAACTGTGTGTTTGGTTCTCCTCTTCTTCCGCGCCCAGCAAAAGGCCCGAAATAAATATCTGAACCGCTAGAATAATTGTACCTCCAGTTGTGCATGACTTAAAGAATTCTCCAACAACGCTCCTTCCAAACAGCAGGTTCTTTACAATGTCAAGCAACCCGACAATGAGCGTAAGTGCTGCAAAAGTAGCAGCAGACTGTATAAGAGTCCGCAATTGGCGCTTCCATATGGTGTTTGCACTGTAGATCTTCATTCTTCGCGTCCCCCGACAAATTCAATGAACGCCTCTTCGAGATTTAGATTTATTACCTCCACTTCACGTGCACCCGCTGAAATGATACGTTTCTCCATTTCGTTCTTGCGGTAGTCAAAAGTAACGGCAAGGCCCTCATGCCCTTCCACGCGATAGCGCACGAGCCCCTCAACGCTGAATTGCTTCGGGGGCTCACCATCAAACACGATGCGAAGCCTCTTCACACTGGAGAGAAATTCCTCGCTGGAACAGTCCCTGATGAGGCTGCCTTCGTGCAGAATGCCTACGTGGTCTACGAGGCCTGAGATTTCATTGACGAGATGCGAGGAGATTAAGATAGTCCGCTCCGGCTCTTGGTATTCCGCAAGGACACCCTGAACGAATTCACGCCGTGCTATTGGATCAAGCCCTCCTACCGGCTCGTCCAACATGAGCACTTCAGGATGAAAAGCAAGCGCGAGGGTCAAACTCACTTTTGCCCGCATCCCTTTACTCAAAGCCTTCAACTTCTTTGAACCATCGAGTCGAAACCGCTTTCGAAGGGATTGCTCACACTTCGTGTCCCAGCTATCCTTGCGATAATGCGCGACGAACCGAAAAATCTCATCCACGGTCATCCATTCGTAAAAATTATGCGTCTCCGCCACGTATCCTACGCGGCGTTTCAGTGCTACACCATCACGGGCAGGGTCAACCCCCAGAACCTGTGTCTCGCCTTCTGTTCTTCGAATAAGTCCCATTAATAGACGAAAGGTAGTCGTCTTACCGGCACCGTTGAGTCCCAACAATCCATATACCGCTCCTCTACGCACTTTTAAATCAAGTTCCCTCACTGCCCACTCGCGCCCGTAACGCCGACCGAGGCCTTTCGTTTCAATTGCGTATTCAGTCATCGCGCTTACCTCTTGTTAGATTTTGTTTCAGGTAAGTTGATCTTGCTCAAGCGATCCTTAAAAATATCCTCGATGTCTTTGCGATTCATGCGAAAATGATATGCCTTTGCCAGTACTTCATCAAAAGCAGAACCCAGAAGGGAGCGGGCCTCCTTGGCGGGCAAGGCAGGTGCACTATCAGAGACGAACGAGCCCTGACCGGGTCGCCCCACAATAATTCCTTCACGCTCCAAATCTGAATAGGCACGGGAAACAGTGTTACGATTGACTCTGATGGCAGCGGCAACTTCCCTTACCGTAGGTAATTGGTCCCCGGGTTTAAGTGCAGCACGTGCGATAGCATATTTAACCTGGGTAATGATCTGTTGATAAACGGGGACCGGCAAGAATATGTCAATTTGAAGAAACATATTTGCTTTGCTCCTGTATATGGCCTAAAGCCGTGGCAACTCAGGCTATTTTAAAGGTGTTTTATTTTACGTTTTTGGCTAAATTTAAAAGACCTAGTAATACTAGGACAATGCGACATTTCCTGTCAACAATTATTTTTACCTTTGGCTATTTTTCTGAGCGGTTAGCAGAATAAAGGCTTAATACATATGCAACTCCTGTATTTTCAGACTTGCATAACAAATCCCGCTCCTTGCCGAATTTCCTATCTTTGATCTTCTGTATAGGAACCACGCCTTTACATAAAAAGCAGGCTTTGACGCTAATTATTCTCTCCCCTTACGGGAGAAAATCAAGGTGGGGTTGAAAATGCGACTTGTGCGTGGGGACTGTCTTTCCTTTTTACTCCCTGAAAGGCTAACTCATTTGAGAAACAGGCATAAAAAAAGCAGGCAAAAGATGTAAAGTGTATCTTTTACCTGACATGATCATTGTATCCAGTTTTTTTTCAGCAAGGCTAAGTAGGGGCGTATTGCAATACGCCCCTACTCAGTATTCCGTGGTTTGCCTAATTGATGTCGAGTACATCAATTAAGGAATCGTGAGATAATCAACCATAACACTGTCCATGTAGATGGTTCCTCCCTGCGCCGAGCTGAAGTCGAGCAGGTCAAGCGTCACAATGAATCCATCCTCTGATGTTGACGGTGACCCGGGCAGCGTTGGCGTCTCGAAGTAGACGTCGTAGTCGGTACCACCGGTCGTTGGCATTGCTCCTGGGCCAGCGCCCTGGCTGTTGAGCTCCATGGTCGCCGTCATCTGTGCGTCATCATTCTGGCAACGCAGTCTGACCTGTGGCATGGTGTTGCGTGCCACGTCACTCGCGCACCTCAAGGCGTAGGTCGCACGATAGAGCTTATCCGCTACATACGTAAGCTCGTTTGCCGAACCACTTGACTGCCACCATCCATAATTGGCATCTGCAGAGGTGCTAGCCGTAATCGTGAGCGTGCCCGTGCCTGCTCCTCCGGAAGTAACTGGACCGAAGCCAACATTGGTCGTGAATCCCCAGTTGGAAAATTCGCCGCCACTGGCGTACGTCTTGACCAATGTGCCAAGTGCCGGAAACGGGAACCGCTCCACTGTCACTGTATCTACATAGTGCGTTCCATACTGCGCTGCGTTAAAATCAAGCATATCAAAAGCCACACCCAGACTGCCGCTCACCACAGGCGCAAAGTAGCAGGTATAATCTTTCGTTGTCGGATCTGTGGGCAAGGAGTTGCTGTACGAGCCTGAGGCATTCACCACCTGCGTTGCTGACTCGAGCGATTGATCCTGGAGCCATCGCATACGAAACTGCGGATTCTGAGCCGCACTTGCCCGATCCGAGGAGACCTCGTACGTAGCCCGGTACACATTATCCGCCACATATGCAAGCTCCGTCAGGCTGTTCCAGAGCCCTACGCGGTGCGTGCCGTCATTTGCTGAACTCACGCTTATCCGGCCACCACTATAACTGGACGATGCCCCGGAGAACCCAGAACCAGCCAGCGGCAGGAAGCCCCAGCCTTCCATGTTTGAATCAAACGTATATTCCTTGACGAATGTAACTGGCGTTGCCGTGGGCGTCGGTGTTACGGCTGGTGTAGGGAAGGCCATGGCATCGAGTTCCACCTGCTCGGGAATACTCTGCGCGCTCGAGTCAAAATAGAGGCTAAACGTCCCGCCTGATGTATTGTATGCTATCAGGTCTCCATCATCATAGAGCGTAGAATTCAACCTGGCTGCTGAATTGAAGGAGAAAATCCACTCGGTATCAGTATTGCGACTGAAGGCATTGACATCTACCTGAGCTGGTACCCCTTGAGCTGAGCCGTCGAAATCAAGGTTGGCAGAGAACCCGCTGCCTGTGGTAAAGTGCACCATGTCCTCATCAGCTACCATGCCTACCACGGGCAATCTTGCATCTTCTTCAAGAGAGAATGAGAACTCGAAGGGAGAGATAGCAATTACGTCTACCGCATCCAGATTCACCCTGGCTGGCAGGCCGTTGGCTGAGCCGTCCCACAGCAGGCTGATGCTCACTCCATTCCAGACCAAGAGGTCTTCATCTGCGTAAACCGTGCCGCCGATCTTTACATCTTCTGAAAGCGAGAAGACCAGCAGGTCTTCTTCTATTAAATCCACGGCATCGATATTCACCTGTGCGGGGAGCAAGCTGGTTAAAGGCGAGCCATATAGTGCATACGCGCCCACCCCATCCGTATTCACTAGCTCATGGTCTGCAGGCACCAGGGTTGCGTACGAGGCATCTTCGTTATGGGAGAACAGGAACGACGCCTCAGCAACCCCCGGCGGCCCGATACTAAGGCACACCAGCGCAGCAAGGAGCCAAAATGCAAGAACTAGCGATCGTCGATAATTTCTCATAGCTTTATCTCCTTTCTAGACCTTGGACTATAGACGTTAGACTTGAGACTTTTCTACGCATTTAATTAACCCTCGTAACACTCTGGCAGCTTCCTCATACTGTTAATCCCGTGTGCCATCTTCGTCTCTGGTCTATAGTCTCTGGTCTTCAGTCTTCTCAGTTAGAATGAAACATTCGCCAAATCGCCTGCGCCCGTAGTGTTGCCACCAAGAATATCGTAGTTGGTGGTATTTCCACTGGCGCGATTGCTGGCAATATAGTTGCCGCTGCCATCTACGTCAATCCCCCGGTCGTTATCAGTAACCCGGTTATGCTCAATGCAATTGTCATTACCACTTGAGCTCTTAACAAAGATGCCAGCGCCATCTCCTGCTAGGAATCCGTTTCTGGTGCAAGTGTTATCTACAACAATGCAATCATGCCAAGCTTCTATGCCGTCGCCGGTGTTGCCATAGCAGGTATTGCCACTGACCGTAGAGTTACCCCCTCCATAGATCCCGTCGTCATCGTTTGAGTTACAGGTATTTCCGCTTATCGTACTCGCACTTCCTAAGATACCGTCGCCCCCGTTGTTACTACAGGTATTGCCGCTGACCGTACTACCACCGCTTGCATAGATGCCGTCGGTTGTGTTGTCGTAGCAGACATTGCCGGCGATTGCACAGCCACTGCCCGTGGTGATGCCCCTTGCACCGTTCTCATAGCAGGTATTGCCGCTGACCGTACTGCCATTGGCTGCAAAGATGCCCCACCCTCCGTTATCGCAACAGGTATTGCCGCGGACTGTACAGCTAACCAATGTACTGATGCCGTAGTTTCCATTATTATAGCATCGGAGAGCCTCAAACTGACTATTGGCGGCGAAGGAAGCATTAATCCCAGACAGCCGCCAGTCGCGCACCGTGCCATTGCGGATGGCGATGTTATATTGGGGACCGTCGACATAGATACCATCGCCAGTAGAACCTGCTGCTTTGCCAGGGCCAATTAAGGCATGTCCATTCAGGTCCAGCGTCACATTGTCAGCGTCAATAGTGATGCCATTTGTGTTAGTGGTAGAGAGCGAAAGGTCACCACTGAGGCGATACATGCCGGGCTGCGAGATTGTGTAAGGCAGTTCGCTGATGAGTATATCCAGCTGGTTGCCAGCCACCGCATCCAGCGGGGTCGTGTTTCCTTGCAAGGTATTGCCTGAGACGATATTGTTAACCGCGTCAAGGTCTAATCCGCGATCATTACCCGTACAATGATTATTGGTAATGCGATTGTAATAACCTGTAGCAAGGATGCCCGCACCGTCTCCTACACCGTCGCCGTTGTTATTGCAAATATTATCTACCACTAGGCAATTATAATCAACCTCTATGCCGTCGCCTGTGTTTCCGAAGCACATATTTCCGGTGAGCGTGCTGAAGTTTGTTTGGATGCCATCATCTCCGTTTGAGCAGCTACTATTGCCGGTGACTGTGCAGCCAGTGCCGGCATAGATGCCGTCGTCATTGAAGCTACAGGTATTGCCGGTGACCGTACAGCGACCGCTTGCATAGATGCCCCTGCCTCCGTTGTTACTACAGGTATTGCCGATGATCTTGCTGCCAGAGCCAGCACCGAGGCCGAAGCCACCATTGTTATAGCAGCGCAGGGCTTCAAACTGACTGTTCCGGGCGTCATTGGCATAAACCCCATACCCCCGCCAGTCGCGCACAGTGCCATTGCGGATGGCGATGTTATATTGGTTACCGTCGACATAGATACCACTGCCGCTCGTGCCTGCTGCTTTGCCAGCGCCAATGATTGCATGTCCATTCAGGTCCAGCGTGACATTGTCAGCGTCGATAGTAATGCCATTCGTGTCAGTCGCGGTTGTGGTCAGGTCATCAACTACAATATACGAACCGGAGCTGGAAATGGTGTAAGGAATCTCGGCGATGTCAATCTGCCCATCACCAGCCCATGCAACCGTGCCCAGCAAGAGAAACAAGCTAACAATACAAGCTAGTGTTGTGATACGTCGCTTCATAATCCCATCCTCCTTTTCTTTGTCACTTTACTTCGCAGTTCCACCACCCCACTCTCCTCCTTTCTAGACCTTGGACTATAGACGTTAGACTTGAGACTTTTCTACGCATTTAATTAACCCTCGTAACACTCTGACAGCTTCTTCATGCTGTTAATCCCGTGTGGCATCTTGGTCTCAAGTCTATAGTCTCTGGTCTTCAGTCTTCTCAGTTAGAATGAAACATTCGCCAAATCGCCTGCGCCCGTAGTGTTGCCACCAACAATATCGTAGTTGGTGGTATTTCCACTGGCGCGATTGCTGGCAATATAGTTGCCGCTGCCATCTACGTCAATCCCCCGGTCGTTATCAGTAACCAGGTTATGCTCAATGCAATTGTCATTACCACTTGAGCTCTGAACAAAGATGCCAGCGCCGTCTCCTGCTTGGAATCCGTTTCTGGTGCAAGTGTTATCTACAACTATGCAATCATGCCAAGCTTCTATGCCGTCGCCGGTGTTGCCATAGCAGGTATTGCCACTGACCGTAGAGTTACCACCTCCATAGATCCCGTCGTCATCGTTTGAGTTACAGGAATTGCCGCTGATCGTACTCGCACTTCCTGAGATGCCGTCGTCACCGTTAAAGTTACAGGTATTGCCGCTGACCGTACTACCACCGCTTGCAGAGATGCCCGCCATTCCGTTGTTGTAGCAGGCGTTGTTCGAGACCACCGATGAACTACCAGCGCTAATCCCTTGGCCAGTATTATTCTTGCAACTATTGTTGACGATAACTGAGCCACTACTACTTGCGCCAATGCCATGGGACCCGTTGTCTTCACAGATATTTCCTTCAGCCACGAGGTGCCCATTCGCAAGGATTCCATAGCTTCCGTTTTGATAAAGAACACAGTTGCGGACGATGACGTTGATGTAGCCGTGAATTCCTGTACCGCCACAATTTTCCACCATCACATTTTCCACGCGCAAGTTTTTTCCATTATTGAAATTCATTCCCGCTGCGCGGAATTCCCTGATTACCCCATTAATAATAGTGATATTGTCTCGGGAAATACCTGTAATACCACTTCCAGTCGAACCCGCCGTCTTGCCAGGCCCCGTTAGAGTATGCCCGTTCAGGTCCAGCGTCACATTGTCCGCGTCAATAGTGATGCCATGCATATTAGTCTGGGTTGTGGACAGGTCATCAACCACAATATACGAGCCGGAGCTGGAGATGGTGTACGGAATCTCAGCAATGTCAATCTGCCCATCACCAGCCCAGACCGCTGCGCCCAGCAAAAGACACACGCCAATAATACAAGCTACTGTTGTGATACGTCGGTTCATAGTTCCACCCTCCTTTTCTTTGTCACTTTACTTCGACGTTCCACCACCCCACTCTCCTCCTTTCTAGATCTTGGACTATAGACGTTAGACTCAAGACTTTTCTACACATTTAATTAACCCTCGTAACACTGTGACAGTCTTTTCATACTGTTAATCCCGTATGTAATCTTCGTCTCTGGTCTAAAGTCTCTAGTCTTCAGTCTTCTCAGTTAGAATACGAGCTAAACTGACTAACGGTCTAACGGACTAACTGACCAACGGACTAACGGACTACGACTTGTTATTGACCGCCGTGCACGTAGTCAGATTCAAGTTGGTTCCATTTGCCATACAGCAGTTTTCCGCGACAAGGGAGTCGGTGGCCTGGATCCCATCGCCTGTATTGTTGTAACAGGCATTGCCCCTGACCGAACTATAGCTCGATTGGATGCCGTCTGCTCCGTTGCCACGGCAGGCGTTGCCGCTAACTGTACAGCCATAGCCTGTAGAGATGCCGTCGCCACCGTTGTCGCGGCAGGTATTGCCGCTCACCGTAAGAGGACCTGAGCTATTATAGATCCCGTCATCTCCGTTATTATAGCAAGTATTGCCGGTGACCGTGCAACCATTGGTTAGAGAGATGCCGTCATCTCCGTTGTTGTAGCATCGCAAGGCTTCAAACTGGCTGTTGTAGGCGCCGTCGGCATTCACCCCATCCAGCCGCCAGTCGCGCACGCTGCCATTGCGGATGGCGATGTTATATTGGGTACCAAAGACATAGATGCCATGGCCAATCGCGCCTGTTGTTTTGCCAGGGCCAGTTAATGAATGCCCGTTCAGGTCAAGCGTCACGTCGTCGGCGTCAATGGTGATGCCATGTGTGTCAATGGCAGAGAGCGAAAGGTCACCGCTCAGGCGATACATGCCGGGCTGGGAGATGGTGTACGGCAGCTCGCTGATAAGAATATCCAGCTGATTGCCTCCAACCGCATCCAGCGGCGTGGTGTTTCTAATCAAGGTATTACCTGAGACGATATTGTTAGCTGCGTCAAGGTCCAGCCCCCGGTCATTACCCGTACAATGATTATTAGTAATGCGATTGTCATAACCAGTAGCAAGGATGCCCGCACCGTCTCCTGTCATGTAGCCGTTGTTATTGCAAGTATTATCTACTACCCGGCAATTATAAGCAACCCGTATGCCGTCGCCTGTGTTTGAGTAGCACATATTGCCGCTGACCGTGCTGAAGTTTGCCTGGATACCATCATCTTCGTTTGAGCAGCAACTATTGCCGGTGACTGTGCAGCCACTGCCAGTATAGATTCCGTCATTTCCGTTGTATTCGCTGGTATTTCCGGTGACCGTACAGCATTCGCCTGTGTAGATGCCTCTGCCTCCGTTTTGACGACAGGTATTGCCGATGACCTTGCTGCCAGAGCCAGCACCGAGGCCGTAGCCACCATTGTTATAGCAGCGCAGGGATTCAAACTGACTGTTCCGGGCGTCATTGCCATAAACCCCATACCCCCGCCAGTCGCGCACGGTGCCATTTCGGATGGCAATGTTATATTGGGCACCGTCGACATAGATACCATCGCCAGTAGAACCTGCTGCTTTGCCAGGGCCAATGATTGCATGCCCGTTCAGGTCCAGCGTGACATTGTCGGCGTCAATGGTAATGCCAGCAGTGTTTGTCGCGGTCGTGGAGAGATCGTCAACTACAATATACGAGCCGGAGCTGGAGATGGTGTACGGAATCTCAGCAATGTCAATCTGCCCATCACCAGCCCAGGCCGCTGCGCCCAGCAAAAGACACACGCCAATAATACAAGCTACTGTTGTGATACGTCGCTTCATAGTTTCACCCTCCTTTTCTTTTTCACTTTACTTCGGGATTCAACGTTTCCCGATCTTACACCGTGTTAAACCGAGACGAAAACAAGACGTTCCGCACTCCCGAAATCCACCCACTCCCCTCCTTTCTATTCGTTTGTCCGTTGTGTCCGTTTATCCGTTTGCCCGTTTGTCCGTTGTTGTTTTTAACTGACTAACTGATCAACTGACTAATGGTCCTACGGATGGTTATTAACCGACGTGCACGAAGTCAGGTTATAGTTCGTTCCATTATTATAGCAGCAGTTCTCCGCGATAATGCATCGGAGGGCCTCGATTCCATCGCCTGTGTTGCTATAGCAGGTATTACCGGTGACACTACCGCCATAGACCCCATGGATGCCATCGCCTGTGTTTTGCATGCAGGTATTGCCGCTAAGCGTGCAGCCATCGGACGTTTGAATGCCGTCGCCGGTGTTGTACTGGCAGGTATTGCCGCTGACCGTGCAGGCACCGGCCGTTTGAATGCCGTCACCATCGTTACTATAGCAGGTATTGCCGCTGACCGTTACTCCATTGCCCGTTTGAATGCCTTCCGATGCATTGTCTTTGCAACTATTTCCGGTGACCGTGCTGCCATAGTATCCCAAGATGCCGTCATCCCCGTTGTTATAGCAGGTATTGCCGGTTACAGTGCTTCCAGGGCCACCAGCCAAACCGTCATCTCCGTTGTCGTAGCAGCGCAGGGCTTCAAACTGGCTGTTGTTGGCACTGCCGGCATCCACCCCATCCCACCGCCAATCGCGCACCGTGCCATTGCGGATGGCGATGTTATACTGGGTACCGGCTACATCAATACCAGCGCCACTCGTGCCTGCTGCTTTGCCAGGACCGATGATCGCATGCCCGTTCAGGTCCAGCGTGACATTGTCAGCGTCAATGGTAATGCCGTTGGTGTTAGTCGCGGTTGTGGACAGATCGTCAACTACAATATACGAGCCGGAGCTGGAAATGGTGTAAGGAATCTCAGCAATGTCAATCTGCCCATCACCAGCCCATGCAACCGCGCCCAGTAAAAGACATAAGCTAACAATACAAGCTACTGTTGTGATACGTCGCTTCATCATCTGATCACTCCTTTTTTGTTAGAATAGTATGAAACGTGCACTTTTGCATCTCGTATTGTTTTCGTGCGAATCCCACAAGGACTCTTTGCACTCCAACAATACACGCCTCACCACCTTTCTCTAAACTGACTAACTGACCAACCGACTAACGGACAAACGAATTAACCGACTTTACACAACGAGTTTTCCAACTTTCACCTTCTCTGGTTTGGACTATTCGAAGATGTAAAGCCCGGTAGCAAAGTGCATCACTTACTGACCAGCCATGTAAGTGACAACGCAGTTACTCCTACAGATCGTGATAGCGTATAATTTTTGTATCCACCTTTTCTAATAGTAAGCAAAATCATTGTCAAACAGAATCTATAGTTTCCTGATTTTCAATTAGGACTTGCATTCGCGCCGGTTTGCAGAAGAGCCTGTGCAAATTCTTGGTGAGATGAAAAGGGGAAAGATTGCGCGCAAACGCGCCCATGCAGGAATTAAAGTAGCGCAAAATCGTAGGGGCCCGCTGCAGCGTGCCCCTACGGCAAAACCTGTCCGCCGAAGGCGGATCAGGGTAACCCTGGGGGTGATAGGGTCTCGATTATTGCCCGGTCTAGGATCAGGCTCGCAGTTGGAGCGTCGCCGGGATTGAAGTTGAGTATGTCAAAGGAAACGAGTAAGTCTTCACCAACGCAGTTCGCTGGAGGCAAAAAGTATAGTCGGTCGTATGTCGTGTTTGTGGTGCCCGGGGAATTCGCTCCGTCACCGCTGCTTGAAATCCCAAATGTGTGCGAGGCTTGCAGATTCCCGGTATTGTACCGCAAGCGCATCTCTGGAACCAGCGCAGGGTTGGTCAAGTCTGTGCGAATTTCAAATGTTCCTCGATAGAGTTTGTCCGCCTCAATAGTTATATCCGCCGGATGGTTCCCCCAGAAGCCAAACGTATTCGTGTTGGTTATTGCCCGCAGATCAAGCGCACCCGCAGAATAGATATACTGCGGCGAACTGAACGCTATCGGTGCGCCACCCGTTGTCCAGCCGTCCTGGCTCAACTCGAACGTATAATCCTGAACCACGGTCGGAGTTGGGAGCGAATCCAGGGCAAAGCGATCAACCGTAACCGTATCCAGTGAAAGTTCTGCCGTTGCCGCATCGTTGGGATTGAAGTTAAGTAGGTCGAATGCAAGCATAGCGGCCGTATCATTTGCAGGCGGCACAAAGTAAAGATCATAATCCGTGCCCGCCGCGTCGGGAGACGCGCCGCCGTCACCCGCGCTCTCGATCGAGAGCACATCATACTGCTGCAGGTTCAGCGAGTTTGCACGAAGACGTATCTGGGGAATGAGCGATTTCGCCGTTATATCGGTCGAGACATTGAACCGTGCGCGATAGAGATAATCCGCATCCGCAGGGACTGCATCCTGTGGACTCTGCCAGTAGCCGAACGTATTCGTATTCGTTAATGAAATCATTTTCAGGTAGTCAGCTTCCCAGAGGAAATCAGGAACAGTATAGACAATGGGCGCGCCACCAGAGGTCCAATCGTCACTTTCCGCTATAAAGTCAAAGACAATCTGCCAGGGCGTGGGTGATGGGGTCGGAGTTGGTGTCGGTGTCGGCGTTGGTTCGACAACGATATTTGTCCATGTATTGGTGACGATAGGAGCCTGGGTGTCAAAGAAGATAGTTGCGGAATTGGTAATAAGTGTACCTTCGTTAAGGTCGTGCTTGGGGCGTATGCTGAACGTCACGTGGCCCTCACCACGACCCGTTTCATCATTAGGAGGCAGCAGACCGGCAAAGACGTCATCGGGCAATTCTCCAGTTGCAGGGTCCAGGAGTCTTAGGCGCCATTCAACAAGACCCAGCAAGGGATTGAACGACCCCTGAAGGTCAGCCCACCAGATATTTAGTCGTCCTAGCCAATCCGGCCAATCGGTGCGCTCATGGAAGGATAACTCCTCCGTGGTGATGGGAAAGATCTGGCTGCCGATACCCACTTCCAGGAAGCGGAAAGAGGAAAAGTCAAGGTTGGGATCCAGCACATCGGTGACCACCACTTGTTGTGCGGCAGCTGTTGCCGTCGAGACATTCTCGAAGTAAACGGTGTAAATGAGGGTATCGGAAGCCGTTATGGTATTCTGTGGACCAATCCCAACGCCGACTTTTTCGTTGGGATCGAGAGGCACGATTACCTCGGTGACGTCTTCGCCTTCCGGTTCGCCCGGCTCCGTGATATCCTCCGGCGGCTCGGGAGGATCTGGCTCTTTCTTCTTCTCCTCTTCCTTGTCCTCACAACACTCGGAAGGAGGCTCTGGGAAGTAAGAGTATATAGTGGGTGCACCATATACCGCCAGGAGAGAATCTCGCGTCATCCATTGCGAGATCTTCGCAACGTCAAACTCCGCTGCCAGCGATGGGACTCGAGACGAGCTTCCCCAGCTTCCATTCAATATCGAGTAATGCAACCTCTGATCATTCACGGTTTCAGTCGTTCCGTCGTCATCCTGTAGCCAGACCGCAATGGGTTTGCTACCGACGTACGATACGACAGGTTCGGTGCACAACAACTCCGAGGAAACGACCACGGGAGTGCTCCACCACGAACCATTCCAAACAGAAGCCATGATAGAAGTAACGCCGGTGTCGGTGTCGATATTCTCCCATACAGCGGTCATCTTTCCGTCGGCTCCAGCAGCAAGGCTGACCACATCGTCACCACCCGAAAGCGTGGCCAGCGGAGCTGGCGCGCTCCAGACACTCCCGACCCTTCGGCAAAAGTAAATATCAGAGTCAGTCGCTGCGTCCAGAATGTCATAAGGATCACTCGCCAGCGAGATTCCCGATCCGCTGGCTGAGGCATAGACAACGATCGGATTGTTATTCGAATCAAAAGCCAGGGCAGGTCGCCTGTTGAAATCTGCTGCCGAATGCAAAACCACGGGAGAATCGAAGCTCGACCCGTTATAGGCAGCCACGCGGATGTCAGAGCCGATTTCAGTCGCAGGTGTTGGTGAATCATATTTCCATGCCACCAAGATCTCGCCCGTACTGGACCGCGCCAGTGAGGGCTGTCCATCCATAGTCACATTTGAGGAAATGTCGCCTAAAACTGGCAGGCCTTCATACTGGTTACCCGTGCCCACGAGCGGATCAACCTCGAGGGTAAAGGACTCTGAGGTGATGACATCGTCGGAAAAGAGAATCGCGGCTAAGTCCAGTGATCCGGCCTTACCGCCAAAGACCTTCCCTTTCCACGTGCGCTGCCAACCGGCTTTTAACAGAAATGCCCTCACTTCGAACTGGACCGTGAAAGTCCATTCGAGATCTTTCGGCCCCTTGGAGAAATCGATGCCCCAAGTGAGACCTCCCTGACCTTGCACATTTGCTTCTACCCACTCGCCCTTACTTTTTGCCTCTCCATAGGGGCCAAACGCAACCTGGATATCGAATGAGCCGCCATTAGGCCATGCTGGAAAGCCAGTGCCTTTCCACGTAAAGCCGAGCACGACGTTTCCACCAACCTTCACACCCCACTCGATCTTGAAAAGCCAATAGTTGCCCGTACCCCATCCGGGCGGCGCCGGAATTTTCCCTTCTCCACCTACCGACCCGGACAAGCCCCCTTTATCGAAAATGTATTTGCACTTCTTTTTATCCGTAATATATTCGGCCGAGATGGCCCCTGCACCCTGGAACTTGAGACGGTCGGACAAGTCGATCCCTACCGCCAGTGCGGCCTCGCCTTTGAGTCCCTTGCACCCATCCGTTGTCAGAGAATATGCGGCCTCTACCTCAAACCCGTATTTGCCTCCTATGCACGGAACCCACTCCGGTAATTTCTTCCCTTTGGCAATGCGAAATTTCACAGAATAGGTATCTGTAGAGACCTGGGCTTCCAGGAACGAGATCAGATCCATTTCGTCGCCCCAGAGTCCTTCGGGTTCACGAAATGTCAGTCCTGCCGGATAGGTTACGGACTGAAAGTAGAGGTCATCGTCGTCTTCGATAGAGCAATCGCGCTGCAACCATGAGATCAGCGCCTCTCCACCGGGCAAGGCCACAGCTCGGGCGCCATGATCCCCGTAAGCATCAGAGGTCACGGCAGTGCTCGAGGTCCAGCTGGTGTCGCCATTCACATCAGGAAGGCCGAGCGCATAACGAAGATGTGCCTCGTTGTTCACGCCGTCGCGGTACACCATAAACAGGCCGGGATCTGTTGAGATATCACCCAAGTCGGGGGCGTATGCCAGGTGTACTTCCGTTGCAGTAGTATCAGAGGATTCCTGAACGGTGCTCCAGTCCGTCCCGTCGAAACTCGCCACCCAGGCGCTATTCTCCTCGCACCAGCCAAGGTAGACTCGCCCGTCGGAGTCACGCGCCAGGGTTGGGCTCGATTGCGGAGGCTTCACAGGTTCTTCCTCTTCTTCCTCGCTCGCATACGGGTTGGCTGCGGCCTGAAGATCGAAGATGTCCGCACTGGTGATTGTCACCTTCAGCGATGGATTGAAAAAGTAAGCCTCAGCGAACAGTTCATAGGTCCCGGGTGGGACCTGCTCGAAACAAAAGTGACCGTCGGGAGATTCTGCCTGCGTTTCTAATATCACCGAAGGTTCGTCCAAATCCTCACGCAACACCAATTTCACCAGAGGTAAACCCGAGCCCGAAGTTGCTGAAACTAATCTGCCCGCTATTAAATAGTCCGACTCGCCCAGTGCTATCCGATACAGCCGCAGAAAGAGCTCACGTACGCACGGTACGAACCTTCCTGCCCGGCGCATGCGCTCGGCCTCATCAGCCAATACGCCCAGGTAGTCTCCCCACGTCGAGCCGAGTTGTGCGGTAAGGGCCTGCCATACCTGGTCCCAGTTTGCCGGCGCAGTCACAGGCTTTACCAGAGGTTCCTGCGCCTGCCAGTCAATCACCACATCGTTTGCTAGCTTGACGTCGACTGAAAAGGTAACTTGCAGATGGGGTTGGTTGCTATTGATCTGAAAAGGAATTGCAATTGTATGCGAGAAGCCTGGCGGCAGTGTTCCTGCCGGGCCTTCAGGATTGATCCCCAACAATTGGATTGTTCCTATACTTGTACTGTCGCCACATGGAGAGCCCATCTCCGCGGGTGGATTCGATGAAATGATAAAGAGCGGTGCTTTTATATCTGCGTCGCCATTGTTTTCGTAGCGCAACCGAAGCGTATATTTTCTATACGGTCGTACAAACTGAGGTGCTTCAAGCCAGCACTCTAACTTCGCCCCTATGCCCTGAATTACTTCTAAAACATCAGACAGAACTTCCTCCTGCGCCCCGCTCCATATAGCCGCCAGGGAGCGAAGTCCCGGTGTCACTCCGGCGAGGTCGAAGATTGCCAGCCATTCTGTTGGGCTCAGTTCTGAAGAGGATTGACTCTCCGTAGGTCCGAAGCCCGCACGACGCAGCTCAAAGGACATCGGTTCGGCAAACCCTAGCCCATCCACTGTGACCGTGACCGTGCCGGCGTTACCTGCCTCTCGTGGATTCACATCGGAGAGGTAGCGATCTACAGAAAGACACTCGAGTTGAAAGCGCCCTGTCTGAAAGCTCCAAGCCGAGTAATGGACACTGAAGTAAAAAGATCCTGCTCCAGGCGTTGGAATAAGCAGTTCCACTGCTCCCTGCGGAGTAAGTTCTTCCGAAGACCAGTCGAAAATACCCAGGGCTGGCAGTTCCCCCTTCCTGCCAAGAAGTAGCCAGCTACCCGTGCCCTCCAGCGGTGTCAGGCGGACGAGGAGATGATTCGCTTGGCCGGAGGCAAGATCCAGTTGAAAATCATAAAAGGGAAATGGCTCGACTTCCACTTCTACCGTCTCGCCTAGCTGGAGCAGCTGCGGTGTCCGAACTGAAGTGGGAAATCCGCTGAATTTGGTTATGAATACTTCCGAAGGCCCGTCATAAATTGTGTCGTATCCCCCTTGTGTGGGAAAATCATCTGAAGTAGTCATGCCAGTAACGTATACGTTCCCTAACCCATCACTCGCGATGCCGCGGTTATGAACCTGCGGCCAGGGCTCAGCCTGGCTTCCGCCAAGGTAGGTGCCCCACACCAGTTCACCACTTGCCGTAAACCTTGCTAAGCAAACATCATCAAAGACCCCATTGAAGCTGGTGTCATAGCCTCCTGGAGTGGGAAAGTCTGGAGAGTTTGTCCTCCCCATAACGAAAACATCTCCGGACCAATTCTCCACGGCAATGCTAAGGCCTTCATCTGTGTTGCTTCCGCCCAGATAAGTTGACCAGAGAAGCGCGCCGCTCGGACTGAACTTCGATACGAAGATGTCAGAACCGCCATTGAAGCTGGTATCATAGCCTCCTGGCGTAGGGAAATCATATGAGGACGTGGTGCTCGCAACGATGGCGTTTCCTGCCCCGTCCACCGCGAGATCACACTTAGCGTAGACGCCTCCCTCCCCGTCGCTTCCGCCCAAGTAGGTAGACCAGAGCAGAACACCATCTACGCTGAACTTCGAAACGAAGGCATCGCTGGAACCGTTGTGGCTCGTGTCCCACCCTCCGCGCGTGGGGAATTCGGAAGAGACTGTCTGCCCCGAGACATAGACATTTCCGAAACCATCCGCAGCGATGCCATCGCCGAGGTCTGAGTTACTCCCGCCCAGATAAGTGGACCACAGCAGTGCGCCTTCGGAAGAGAATTTGGAGACGAACGCATCGCCGCCATCGTTATAGCTTAAATCCCAGCCTCTTGTAGTGGGAAAATTTGCGGAAAGCGTGTAGCCCGTGACGTAGGCATTTCCTGTGCTATCTGCGGCGATGCCAAAGCCGATCTCATTACTGGTCCCGCCCAGATAGGTGGACCAGAGCAGTTCCCCGCTGGGATTGAATTTCGACACGAACACGTCCTGACCGCCGTTGTGAGTTGCATCGTTGCCCCCTGGTGTAGGGAAGTTGGCTGAATATGTCACTCCCGTGACGTAGATGTTTCCATCTCCGCTCACAGCAATACTATAACCGTTGTCGGTGCTGGATCCGCCCAAGTAGGTAGACCATAGGAGCTCGCCGCTCGGGCTGAATTTCGATACGAAAGCGTCATGGGAGGCATTGTAAGTCGTATCGTAGGCTTCCAGGGTAGGGAAGTCGAACGAACTCGTGTATCCTGTCACGTAGATGTTTCCCACGCCGTCTGCAGCGATACCCTTACCACCGTCCATGTCCGTTCCGCCGTGGTAAGTGGACCAGGCTAAATCTGGATCAATTACCAGTGAATACGCAGGGTCCCAGGCCCCCGTAACCTCAAAGCCACAGGTGCTGCTGTCTAGTAAACGGAATTGTCCTTCGACCGAGACCTGCTTACCCTCAATATCCTGGTAAATCACCGGAGCCGCATCAATGAGCGTGCCGAGGGGCGTGGCGATTACCAGTTGTCCTTCATCGTCTATGAGAAGTGAGTCCATCCCCTCATAGGCGATAACAATCTTTCGCCAATCACTGCCGGGAGAAAGATGAAACTCCAGCTTAAGAAGCCCCTCTGGATTCTTTTTGATGAAAAGGTCTATCCCGTCATAAAGATCACGATACACCACATTCTGGAACGCAGAAACGCTTGAGCGCCACTGTGCCTTTGGGCCGCGATAGTAATGGAAGACAGCTTTACTCGGCGCTATTCCCACAGGACACACTTCGTTCGCACCGATGAACCGTGCATTGACTGTTGCCGATTGGACAGTCTTATCATTTCTCTTCAGCAGCTGGAGAGCGAGAGTGTTATCGTATATGAAGACATTAGCTCCAGCTCTGCGCATGGCAAAGCGCAGGGAATCATCCGCCCATTGTCCGTTGTTCTCCACAAACGGTGCAGGGCTTTTTGCCAGCAATCCAGTTGCCTGCACTGGTTCTTCCGATGTTGTCCCTTGGCGTACGTCGGGAGAAGAAAGAGCGTCCGCAAGCGCAGAGCCAGCCACTGCTGACACCATAAGTGCCAAAATAAATATCCACGCAACGTAACGAATGGCGTTCATGAAAGTATTCCTCCTATCTCATGTGACGACACATTGTCTATGCGTCTTCGGTTTTGATCTTCAGATTCCGACAATCTTAACTCATTGCCCGCGCGGTGAATCTTTATGTCATCGCCAAGGCTCGTGATATTGTATAAATACAGACTCGATTCGCTGATTTCTTACTATCACACAGAAGCTAGTGCTGTCAATCTCCATTCTTTCCTGCTTTGGGGAAATCCTCCCCTAAACACACCCAATGCACGTTTTTTGTGCAAAGAAATTGTCTTTTTCTCTTTCAACGAAGCAGGTGGAAACTCTTTTCCGGGGCGTGTCAGTCGTCGAGGTGTAACAGGTGGCGCACGACAATGCGAATGAAGCCGTAGGTATCGCGCGCACGTTTGATGTGGGAGGGCACATCAACATAGATTGTGCGCACAGGGACGGAGCCGATGCGAAAGCCCTGACGCGCGGCCTTGAGCAGGAGTTCAATCTCGGTTTCAAAGCCGCTGGTGTTCAGGCGGACGTTTTGTAACACAGTAGTACGAATGGCACGATAACCCGACTGGCTGTCTATCACGGGTTGTCGTGTTGTCCATCTGATAATCGTGGTACAGAGGAAGTTTGATAGCCTGCGCAGATGGGGCATGGTGCGCACATCGCCAAGCCGGCTGCCGAGAATGATATCGGGCAGCGAGCCCTGGCGAATGAGTTCGAAAAAGCGCGGCAGATCCTCAGGCGCATGCTGCCCATCGGCATCCATGGTAATGACCCAGTCGTAGCCGTGGGAGATTGCTTCCTGAAAACCGTGCTGGAGCGCAGCGCCTTTGCCAGCATGAGGAAACCGGCGGACATTAAATCCAGAGGCCTTGATGGTTTCGTAGGAGGTGGTAGTTGACCCATCGTCAACCACAAGAATGTGCGATTTTGGATGATAGTTGGCGACCTGTGCGAGGAGCGCGTCGAGCTCCGATCCGGCATTATAGGCGGGAATAAGAATAAGGATACGCGGAGAAGATTCGGGCGGTGACGAATTTCCTCTGTCCTGAGTGCTGGAACCACACGGCGAGCTGGGGGGTAAGGCGTTCATTGTAGCCTCGGCGCTAGCTAGGGCATGGCCAACGTTGTTTTGACGGATGCGTTCCCGCCAGTGGCGCATAGTCGGGAAAGATCATCCTGTATTAAAAGGCAAAAGATTTTGTAGAGGCACGCCACGGCGTGCCTCTACATGCTTCAAATTGAAAATGACCTCGACCCTGGGAGTCAAGGCATTTCTATCCAGCTGGCTGCTATCTTCCCCCCTTTCTGATAAGTCTAAGATTTTTGGCTCTTTGTCAAATGAACCAGCCTTGCGGGAGAGAGATAACGCCCCCTCACCTCAATCCTCTCCCCCAGGGGAGAGGGGATAATAATAAGATTTTGAGCTGCAAGCAGCAGGAATTTAGAATCCCAGAGGCTCGTATCTTAGTTGGTGCAACCGAGATTCTCATACGCAAGCCCTCAAGAGAGGTAAACAGAAGATAGAGTTAGAATTAGCTATGTAGGTCAAAAAATGCGGGACTTGCTCTTATGTCTTAATTGTTATTTTGTCAGCTTATCTGAGAAAGGGCCAGATTTTTGTTGAAAACAGGCGCGCAGTTTGCCTAACTCATATCGATATAGGCAAAAGGCGGTACAGACTACTCGCGAGCAGAAGTTGAACCTGGAAAGGAATGGCGTCATGGGAAGCAGGAGAGTGTTCTTTGGGATTAGTGCGATGGTTATGAGTTTGGTCATTGTGAGTGGATGTGCGATGTTGCGGGGGTCTATAGGAACGGCGAAGGTGATGCCGGCCGGGGACGTTCTGGTGCAGGAGAATTTCCAGCCGCTTCAGGGATACAAAGTGGGCTTTATTTGCAACCACTCGGCGCTGAGCCGCAAGGGCAAGCACTTGTTCGACCTCATGCTAAAAAGCGAAGACGTCGAGCTGGTGGCGATCTTTGCGCCGGAACATGGATTCCGCGGAACCTTGGAGCGACAAATCGAGCACGGGAAGGAAAAGAAAACCGGCATTCCGATTTATAGTCTCTACGGCGCGACGCATCGACCTGCCCCAGAGATGCTGAAAGGTATTGATCTTCTTATTTTTGACATTCAGGACATTGGTGCGCGGTTTTACACCTACATCTCCACTTTAGCGATGTGCATGGAAGAGGCCGCGAAGCACGACATTAAATTCATGGTGCTGGATCGGCCAAACCCGATCGGTGGCTTGTATGTTGACGGCCCAATTCAGGATCCGGATCTCTATCAGGGTTTCACGGCATATTTTCCGATGCCGGTGGTGCACGGGATGACGATTGGCGAGCTGGCGCTGATGTTCAACGAGTATTTTGGCATCCAATGCGATTTAGAGGTTGTGAAGATGGAGGGGTGGAAGCGGTCAATGTACTTTGATGAAACGGGGTTACCGTGGGTAAATCCGTCGCCGAATATTCGCAATGTAACGCAGGAGATACTTTATCCGGGCCTTGCGATGACCGAAGGTACGAATGTTTCTGTTGGGCGTGGCACGGCAACGCCTTTCGAGGTCTACGGCACGCCCTGGGCTGATGCAGAGGAGCTGACGCGCGAGATGCAATCGCGCCAGATTCCCGGACTTGCATTCGAGCCGATATCGTTTACACCTGACAAGAACAGGTACAAGGATGAGCGCTGCAACGGATTCCGCGTCACGATTACCGATCGCGAGGCGCTTAAGATCGTTCCGGCGGGCATTCACTTAATTGATGCCCTCTATAAGCTGTACCCGGAGGAGTACCAAATTGACCCGGTTCGCGGGATGGTGGGACAGCAGGCGATTATTGACATGATTAAGGTGCGCAAGCCGGTAGAGGAGATTGTCTTGAGCTGGCAAAACGACCTTCAGGAGTTCATCAAAATTCGCCAGCGCTTCCTTATCTACAGAGAATAGGTGTGGGGGCGGCCATATCAAAGACGTTAGAAGGTGAACGGAATTATGACATTATTTCGCATAGGTAGCAGTGCGTTGGCCCTGGGTCTGGTGGTTGTGCTGGGCCTGAGTCTTGCTTGCAAGCGGCGTGAAGGGGCAGAGGGGGTTGGGCCAGGCCAGGGTGCCAGGCTGCAAACGGGTGTGGTGTTGGGACAGGTACAGCTTAAGAACGAGGAGGATCATAGCGGTATACTTGTCTTTTCGGCAGGCACGTCTTATAGTGGCCACACTGATGAGAATGGTGAGTTTGTCATTGGCAATATTCCGCAAGGTGAGTACCGATTTTATGCCCAGAAACCCGGGTATGTGCAAACGACGCTGGGGAGTATAAAGATTCCGCCAGATAAAGCACAAGGTGTCAGGATTGCGCGGATACGCCTGGCGCCGGTGGTGCTGGAGAAGTTGCCGCCGGAACCAGCAGAGCCAACGCTGGGCTCTATTATAGGAGTGGTTGAGCTGGAAGGAGAGAATCGCTTTGGCGGCGTCGTAGTTGAGGTGATTGATACGCCGTTCAAGACCGTAACGGACGACGTTGGGGTATATAGGATTCTCAACCTTCGAGCAGGCGACTACAGGCTATTGATGCAGAAAGAGAGATATGATCCCGGGCAGCTGGCTGTAACTGTGAGTGCAGGAGAGCCGAGCTATGTGGAGAATATCAAGCTGAGCCGTACCATAAGGCGTCCTGCAGACCGAAAGATCTACGGCAACGTGGAAATGTACGATGCAAAGGGGAACATCACAAACCAGTTTGGGCTGGTGGTGATTTCGCTGGAGGGGACATCGTACATGGCGACGCCGGATGCTCAGGGCAAGTTCGTGATGACTGATATCCAACCAGGAAAATACGCGATAAATGCGATGGCTCCAGGATTCGGAAATCGCGATAAGATTGACGTGGATCTGGTGGAGCTCGAGTACACTAACGTGACAGTGGTTCTCGACGAAAGCCCGACAGCCGTGGGAGAGAGAGGCGAGATTCAGGGTAAGGCACGCCTGGCAGGCGACATTGCCGACCACGGGGGCATCTCAATTGCCCTAGCAGGAACATCGCACGTGGCAATAACCGCTGCGTCAGGCGACTTTGTGCTGTCAGACGTTCCGGAAGGTAACTACACGCTGCTGGCACAGACAGTGGGCTTTATGACGGAAATGGTGGAGGGTGTCTACGTAGTCGCTGGCGAGGAGACTATGATTCCAGAAATTGTTCTTGAAGAGGTGGTGATTCCGCCGCGGGTGGTGTATACCGAGCCGGCAGATGGGGATAGCGGCGTTACGGTGAGGAGGGAGATGCCGATTTTTGTGCGCTTCAGCAATAAGATGCAGCCTGCAACGGTGAAACAAGCATTTCAGATTAGTCCGTCGCTGGACTACCGGGCCTACGTGGGACGCGAACATCGGCAGAGCGACTTTGATTTGCTCTATGTAGTGCTCCAGGGGGTCAGCGAGAGCCAGCCAGCAAAGTTTGAGACGCGCTATACCGTCACGATAAGTACTCGCGCAAGAGATTTCGAGGAGGTACATCTGGAAGAACCCTATACGTTCAGCTTTACAACGGGTCGAGCGGAAATTGTTAGCACTATACCTAGAGAGGGTGAGACGGATGTCTTTCTGAGCCTGAGCGATCCTCTTGTGGTCTATTTCAATGCAAAAATAAGACACGAGACGATTAATAGCAGCACGATTTCCATCAGCCCGGACCCACTGGCACAATTTAACCTGCAAACTGTGGATAATCCCCGAACCGGCTGGACCGAAGCTCGCATCTTCACCTCATGGCGGTTCGATACGCGCTATACCGTGACGTTTAAGCGCGGAATTCAAGCCTCGGATGGAAGCTCGGTGGCCAACACTCCATACCGCCTGCGTTTCAAAACGACAAAAATGTACGAATACCAACCGTCCCGGAGTGAGAGCAGATAGCGCACAGTGCTGTTGGAAACCTTGGACGCGTCTCACCCGCGTCATTTAGATGCTTCCCCTGCTTTTCCCTTGTTCGCATCGCTTGCTAGGCCGTTCCTTGGGTAGCAATCCAAAGAGAATCAGCTTGTCATGCACGAGAAATGCGGAAGTGGGAAGTTGCGAGGTTCACTGATGGAGGAATTGCGTGGCAAAACACTTGCGGAACTTGACGCAATTGTACAGCGTCTTGGATTTCCGGGCTATCGGGCAAAGCAAGTGTTTCACTGGCTCTATAAGCACGGCGTGCGCCACATTGACGAGATGAGCAATGTGCCCATGGGGTTGCACCAGGCGCTGGCTGCACATTATCGGCTCGGTGGAGTGGAGATCGCAGAGACACAAACCGCACATGATGGCACGCGCAAAATCCTCTTCCGTCTTGATGACGGGTGCTGCATTGAAGGGGTGCTGATGACGGAGAAGGGCCGAACCACGCTCTGCGCGTCGTCGCAAGTGGGCTGCCCCCTGGCCTGTAGCTTCTGCCTGACCGGTATGCGCGGATTTCAACGCAACCTGCGTACGGCAGAGATTGTGGATCAGGTAATCATTGTGCAGCGAGAACTCCTGGCTGGGCAACGGCCGCATAACCTGGTGTTTATGGGTATGGGCGAGCCGCTGCTGAACCTGGAGATGGTGATCCCTGCATTGCGGTTGTTAACGTCGCCGCAGGCAGTGGGGATTTCAACGCGGCGGGTCACAGTGTCAACAGTGGGGATAGTGCCGGGAATTCACGCGCTGGGAGATGCACGGATGGGCGTGAACCTTGCGGTGTCGCTCAGCGCAACAACGGATGAGGTGCGCACGCGCCTGATACCGATAAATGCGCAGTATCCGATCGCGGCGCTAATGGCGGCGTGTCGCGAGTTTCCCCTCACCAGGCGGCGCCGCATTACGTTCGAGTACGTGTTGCTTGCCGGCGTGAATGATTCGACAGATGATGCGAGGCGTCTGGTTAAGCTGGTGCATGGAATCCCTTGCAAGATCAATCTGATCCCCTACAATCCGTGTCCTTCAATCCAGTACACGGCACCCGCTGCGGATGTGATCGAGGAGTTCCGGAGCATACTGGTTGCGAAGCACTTTACTGTGGCGGTGCGCTACAGCAAGGGGAGAGAAATTCAAGCGGCATGTGGCCAGCTGGCGGGACATTGCTGCGGGCAGAGGTCTGGTTGATCAAACCCATGGCGCCGGCAGGATGCCAGCGCTACCAACGAGAATAGCAAGATGCCCTCGCGACTGTCCGTCCGCGGCGAACGTTACGGTCCATATGGTGAAGCAGATGCAACATTCTGAGTCGCAGATTTTGCCTTCCCGGGTCTGGCAGATCGGTGTGCCAGTAGCTATTTTCTCACTGGCGCTGGTCTTGCGCGGAATCGCAATTTTCCAGCTTGCGAATACGCCATTTTTCAAAGGTCTTATTATTGACGGACGCGAGTACTACGACTGGGGTCTGCGTATTGCGCAGGGGCAATTGTTGTGGAACGAGCCGCTCTTCCGCGCGCCATTGTATCCCTACCTACTCGGATTAATCCTGATGTGTTTTGGGCCTCACGTGCTGGGTATTTACGTGGTGCAGGCAGTGCTGGGCGCAGCGAATTGCGTGCTGATCTACTGGTTGGGACTGGCGCTTCTGGGGCGGCGCGTTGGTGTACTGGCAGGCGTTGGGGCGGCGCTGTATGGCGCATTCATTTATTTCGGTGCACGGGTTGAGACCGTGACGCTGGTTATCTTTCTCAATCTCGTATTTGCGCTGGTACTGGTGCGGGCAACAAAGAAGTGGAAATCTGCATGGTGGGTAGTAGTGGGAGTACTTTTAGGATTGAGCGCCCTGGCGCGGGCAACTATTCTGGTGCTCCTGCCAGTGCTCATTGTGTGGATCGTTGTGGCGTGCAGGAGTCAGGCGCATCGTCGCTGGATATGCCTGGCGGGATTGTTAGTCGGGACGCTTTGCACGGTAGGGCCGGTAGTGGCGTGGAACTTGTATTTGGCTGGAAAATTTATCGGCATTGCATACTCAGGGGGCATCAATTTTTATATAGGCAATAATGCGAACTACGAGGAGGTGCTGGCAATTCGGCCGGGGTACGCCTGGGATCGCCTGGTGTCTGAGCCGATACGAGCAGGTGAAGCTGCAACTGCCGTGGAGTCTTCGGGCTACTTCTTGCGCAAAGGGCTACGATTTATCCTGACGCAGCCGCTTGCCTACGCGCTACTCGTTGGGAAAAAGACGCTGATTTTTTTTAACGCCCATGAAATCAGCCGCAACGAACACATCGGTTTTATCCAATCGCACCTTGGGCTGTTTCGGTGGCCGCTGGTCGGCTATGGTGTGGTGTGCCCGCTGGCACTGGTAGGTCTGATTCTCGGTCTAAAGCGGCGCGAGCGGATTGGCGTGCTCTACTTGATGTGCGCATTTTATGTCGTAACGGTTGCTGTATTGTTCTTTGTAGCGGCGCGCTACCGTCTGCCCATTGTCCCGTACTTTCTGATACTGGCAAGCGGCGCGATCATCTGGCTTGCAGGTCAGCTGAGGGTGAAGCGCTACTACCCGGGGCAAGACGTGTCCCGCCGGGACGGGCCGCTTGGGTCTGCCCGTGTTGTGGCTTTTGCACTCGGAGGGATTGTAGTGTCAGCACTGGTGGTAAACCTCGACCTGATTGGCTGCCAGCGCTACTACTATGCGCGTCCCCACATCTTGCTGGCCCAGGTACTGCACGATCAGAAAGACTATGAGAGGGCGCTTGGCGAGCTGGATAAAGCCGAGCAAAAGGGGGACGAGGATCCTGAAATCTATTACACCCGCGCAAAGATTTACGAGACGCTCGGGGACGATTCACGAGCAATGAAGGAGCTTGAGCAGTCGTTAGCGCTTGCTCCCGATTACTTCGAGGCGTACATCAGATTGGGCGCGCTCGCTGGCAAAACCGGGAATTTCGAACGTGCATCGCAGGTCTTACAGCGTGCGCTTGCGCTTGCGCCATCGAATTCTCATGTGTATTACTATCTTGGTCTTTTAGCCCTGGAGCAGGGGAATGTCGAAAAGGCCATTGCAGAGCTGGAGCGGGCGAAACAGCTCAAGCCGCCTGATTACGAGATTCATTTTCGCCTTGGCATGATCTACGGGCAGATGTGGAATGATGCTGCTGCGCTGCGTGAATTCAAGGCTGCGGCCGAACTGAACCCAACGAGCGCAGAAGTGCAAGAAAGCCTGGGCGTTGCACTTCACGCGATGGGCAAATACGATCAGGCGCGCAAGCCGTGGCAGAAAAGCCTGCAGCTCAATCCAGAACAGCCGCAGGTCCATTACAATCTCGCATGTGCGGAAGCAATCCTGGGCAACTCAGCTGGTGCGCTCAGGCATCTTGACCAGGCGCTTCGCCAGGGATACAACGACTACCCAAGCGTGGCTGAGAATCCGGATTTGGCATCCCTGCATAACGAACCTGCATTTCAGGAGATGCTCCGGCAGCTGAGGAATGAATCGTTGGAAAACGTTCCACAATAGGAAAGATACTCCGAAAGATCAACTCTTAGGCTTTTTTAACTGGTGGCACCGGCATCTTGCCGGTGCTCTGGAGGGAATCGGGCCGAACTATGAAGCTTTGCTATCTGGGCAATATAGATAATGTACATACGCGCAGGTGGGTGAGCTATTTCGCCAGCAAAGGGCACGAGACCTATCTGCTTGGCGATCCCCCTTATCGTTCAGGATTGGAAAATGTTACAATTGTCACACCGGAGATGAATTTCCCAACGAAAGTGCTGGCATTCAGGCTCTTTCCGCGGCCGTTCGGAAACAATGTTTACAAAGCTCTTCCCTACCGTCGTGAAGTTCGTCGGATCAAGCCCGATCTTGTCCATGGTTTCGAGGCACTGGGCTATGGATTTGCGCTGGCGCATTGCGGGCAGTATCCCAAAGTGCTGACGCCATGGGGGAACGATTTGTACGATTGGCCGAAACGCTCGCGCATTGCACGATGGCTGGTAAGGAGCGCACTTCAAGGAGCGGATGCCATTTCAACGAACCATCCTGGTCTGGCCTCGTCGCTCGGCCGCGAGTTCGGCATTGCGGGCGATAAGATTGTTGCATTCTCCTGGGGGGTGGATTTGACAGTTTTCAGACAGGACTACGCTGGAGAGGTTGAAGCACTGCGACGCGAGCTCGAGATTGCAGCCGACGCGCTGGTAGTGGTGAGCAATCGGCAGATGAACGCCTATTGGGGGATTGAAGAGATCGTGCGTGCCGTGCCGCGAGTAGTGGAGGAATTTCCCGCGGTTGTCTTCGTGTTCCTGAGGGGAAGCGGATCGGCTGATTATGAGAGTACGATGCGGCGCCTGGCTGAAGAGAAGCGAGTGGCGCAAAACGTCAGGTTTGTAAGCGAGTTTGTTAGTCCGCGCCAGATGGCCGTGTTTCTCAATATGGCGCATGTGTTCGTATCTGTGCCCTACACAGACCTTCTATCCATCTCTGTGCTGGAAGGCATGGCGTGCGGGGCGATTCCCGTTCTTTCGGAGCTGGAGGCGTATAAAACGCGCGTACAAGATGGGGAGAACGGATTTTACGTTCCGGTTCGGGACACAACTGCTGTTGCCGAGCAGGTAATCTATTGTTTGAAACATCCCGAGCTGAGAGAGCGGATTGCAAAACAAAACCGCGAGATTATCATCGTCCAGGATAATTGGGAAACGAACGTGCAGGCAATGGAGGCGCTTTATCAGCAGCTGATAGCACGTCGGCAATCTTCAGGGACGCCCGTATCGAAAGGTTTAGGAGGGGAGCGCGAGGGGTAACCCTTTTTCCAAAGGGTTCCCCTCGTCTGTTTGTAATCAACAATGCCGTGGGGGAAGGGCAGGCTACCGCATCTTCCCTTCCCCCAAACCCCCATCCCTCTGCGGCTTTATAAACGATAAT
>JAUWMI010000004.1 GCA_030613245.1 Candidatus Sumerlaeota bacterium | reverse complement strand
GATGCGTAGCATCATTCGTTGAACTTACGCTTAGCCGTCCACTAGTATAGCTGGACGATGCCCCGGAAAAGCCTGAGCCGCTTAGCGATAGGAATCCCCAGTATTCAACATCTGAATTGAACGTATATTGCCCGGGAAGCGCCATGGGCGTTACAGTCGGCGTAGGTGTCGGGGCAACCACTTCTGTCGTTGATACCTCTCTCACTTGAACATCAGCATTCGTTAAGGAACCACCATCACACTGAACTGACACAAATGGGTAACTGAAATCGTTACACTCAACGTTATACGTCCCAGCAGCGGTGATTTCTTGAAAATAGCTGCCAAAATCACCCAAAGTGTTAGTCCACCCAAGGGTAATAATTGCGCCCAGTCCTGCCGATGCGCTTTGGACGTCAAAGGTCGCGCGCCAGGTCTCACCGGAATCAAAGTCCATTTCTTGCTGCCAGCATGTGGCAACCTCGTTTCTGTAGCCCAGTACTCGCACATAACACGGAGGAACGGTATTATACTGAACGCTGCAGTTTCCGGATTGGATATAATCATCCCAGCCGGTGCTTCCCAGGCAAAAATCGCCGTTCGTTATGCCCATGCACATCATCGGCATAACAAAGGCAAACATTGCTAATGCACTAAAAATAGTAATAGTTCTCATCTCTTTCCCTCCTTCTTTTGCCACTTATAATCATTATAGATCCTTCTCCACCATAATAACCTCTCCGATTCTCACCTCCATTCTTCCGAATTTTACAAGATATCTTTACTAGGCTTTCTTTGACTTCAGTACCTATGGCTCCCAACTTCACAGTCTTTCTAGAACTTCTCGCCTTTCGAAAAGAAATCGCTATCTAAATGGTGCTCGATTTGCACAATATAAATTTTCCCTCAGTGCAATCAATACTTTACAATATCATATAGCCTCTGGCAAAGTCAATTGAAATATTACCATTGCACGAAGTCTCTTTTTACAAATTTATTAGTCCAACCTTACTTAGAGGCAAAAGGATAACAGTGGAAAAGTTGGAAGTACTCCAAGAATCTTTTTCGGCCCAATTTTGCAGGCTGATAAAAGACGATATGAACAAACACCAGCTAGTGAGAGATTCTTTCGGCTATTCATGAACACACTCGCAATATTTCATTCGTATTCAGATCCGTCTGCGGCTCTGGTCCGCGATGGCAAGATCGTGGCGTTTATCGAAGAGGAGCGCCTCGTACGGGTAAAACATGCTGTCGGGTACTTCCCCACCCGAGCCATTCAATACGTGCTCGACGCCGCAAAACTGTCTATAAAGGAGATTGATTACATCGTTCAGGGCTGGGATTGTGATATCTATGACTCAGGCAAAATGGCTGCTATATACAAAGATATCAATTCTAAATATCACACCACAGATGCTGATAGAGCCTACCAAGAGAAGCACCTGGAGAGCCTCAGTTCAGCAACCCAGAAGGGCATCATCCTCCGGAATTTGAGGAAGCAATTTGGCGATTTGAAATTCCCTCCTATTGTTTTTATCAATCATCACCTTGCACATGCCTGCATGGCATTCTTCCACTCAGGCATGGATGAGGCTTTGGTGTTGACAATTGATGGCAGTGGGGAGTGCGTGACGACCTGTTGGTGGATTGGCCGGGACAGGGCGCTCGAAGTCCTCCATGAGGTAAGGATCCCCTACTCACTTGGCTGGTTCTATTCTGCCTTTACCGAGTACCTTGGCTTCAAGGCATACGACGGTGAATACAAGGTTATGGGCCTCGCGGCGTATGGTAGAACTGATCTGAAGTTGCGGGAAAAGATTGCACCTCTTGTCTGGTATGATGGTAGCGGCGGATTTGAGACCGATCCGCTCATGTTGACCAGAGGTGAGCGGAGATTCTCCTATTACTACCCTGATGCGCTCGTTGAGTACCTGGGGCGGAAGCCTCGTTTAGCCACCGAAGAGATTACACAATGGCACATGAATCTCGCTTTTGAAGTGCAGACGAGGCTCGAAACCGTCGTCCAAGAAATGACCAATTACTGGGTAGAAAAGACAGGTATCCGGCGCCTTGTTATTGGTGGAGGTGTGGGTCTAAATGTAAAAATGAATGGCAGATTATTCATGGACGGTATCGTTGACGATATTTATGTCCATCCTCTGTGTGCAGACAACGGCATACCTATCGGAGCGGCCATGGCGCTTGAGTACCGCAAAGGGCACCTTGATCCGATGCGGCTGAGAGATATCTATTACGGTCCGTCCTATAGCGAGGAGGAGATCGAGAAGGTTCTAAAGACTTGCAAGCTGCGCTATTCGAAAGAAAAGCTTATTGAAAAAGCCGTAGCACAGCTCCTCGAACAGGGAAAGATAGTGGCTTGGTACCAAGGGAACCTTGAGGGAGGGCCCAGGGCGCTAGGCAACCGTTCTATTCTCGCCGATCCTCGAGATGTTAGCTCGAGAGACAGAGTAAATGCCGCCATCAAGTTCCGTGAGTTCTGGAGACCATTCTGCCCCTCCATGACTGAAAAAGGTGCACGGCGGTATCTGGAGAAATATACGTACGCACCGTTCATGATCATGGCATTTCGGGTGAAACGGTTGGCAGAGAAAGAGATACCTGCGGTCGTTCATGTGGACGGCTCCACGCGCCCACAAATCGTCTATCCTGATGCCAATCCACAGTTTCATAGATTAATAGAGGAATTCGAGAGGCTAACAGGCGTACCATGTTTGCTGAATACTTCCTTTAACATCAAGGAGGAGCCTATAGTATGTTCGCCGCACGATGCGATCAGAACATTTTCGGCAACCGGATTAGACGCACTAGCCATTGGCCCATTTCTTTTAACAAAGTACGGAGGATAACCACTAATGAAGATTCTTTTTGTGGGTGCCCATCATGATGATCTTGAAGTTTCGATTGGCGGGAGTGTGAAGCGATGGGTCGAGGAAGGCCACGAAGTTTTCAGCGCCATTCTGACGGATTCCTCCTGGGTTGGCCCGGATGGAACTCGGTTCCGTGATCCGGAGCGTGTGGAGAAATTTTGCCAGAAGGCTGCGCGTGCTCTGGGCTATACGCAAATCAGCCTGAATCACTGTCCCTGTTTGGAACTGACGTATTCCGACGACAAAGTAGTTGACATCTTGAAGATTATAAATACGCACAAGGTTGATTTGCTCGCGACACTCTGGCCCCACGATGCCCACAGGGATCATAGGATCGCCTCGGAAATTGCCCTTGCCGCAGCGAGAAAGGTACCACGGGTTCTAGTAACTCAAATGAGCTGGAACAGCACACCGCATTGTTTTAGGCCGCAGTACTTCGTAGATATCACTGCGCAGTTCAAGGCAAAGAAGGATGCACTCCGTTGCTACGAGGATGAGTACGCGCGGATTGGGTCACAATGGGAGAAGTTCATTCTTGCCCAGGCGCAACTCTATGGCCTTGAAGCGGGCTGTGACCTGGCCGAGGCGTTCGCAGTGATAAGGTACCGTTACTGATCACGGGCATTGTCTAGATTTTCTTGCTACCCTACTCTCAGACCGTTCAAATAAGGCCCACCTAAACACCCTATAAAATTTTGCAGAAGTAGATTAAAAATAGGCTTGACTTTCTAAGTATAGTAAGTAAACACTTACTTAACTTTATCACAATGATACCACCGATTTCTATTTTTCAAGGAGGCAGATAATGGTCTCTGTACGATCTTCTAGCTCAGGAGATGTTGCCCGTCGCATGAGCCGGGACAAACGGTGCCAACAGATACTTAGGGCGGCGGGTAAGGAGTTTACAAAGCTTGGCTATCGTGGAACCACAACGCGTAGGCTGGCGCAGGCAGTTGGAATAACGGAGGTCATGCTCTTTCGCTATTTCCCAACAAAAGAGAGCATATATTCGGCAGTGGTAGAAAAGTACTCAGGCATTGCGAAGATGCAACAGATGGCCGCAAAGGCGTGTCAAATGGACCTTGAACGAGGCTTGGAATACCTGGCTACAGAGATTCTGACCATACTGCACAAGCAGATGCCTCTCATCAAACTGGTGCTAATGGAGGGGCAAAAAGATGGTCGGCAGGCACGCATGGCTTTTCGCAAGGAGCCAAAGAAATGCCTTGCCGCACTGGAAGGGTTCTTTAGGATTCAGCGCAGGCGCAAAGCGCTTCGACGGGTAAACATAGCCCTGACAGCGCGTGCATTTTTGAACATGTTCTTCACATTTATACTGTTTCAGCAGATTCTTCGGGTGCGCGAGAATAAACGCCGCGATTCAAAGGCAGTAGTTAAAGTGTTTGTGGATATCTTCAGGCATGGCATAGAGTGTGAGCGAAAAGACGGGCGGCGCAACCGTCACAGAAGAGCCAGAAAATGATCAATCGTTGCACACTATTGAACGAAAGGCAGATTCAGATTTTAGCATATGAAACTGCTGACCGCATTACTCCCGGCTGGCTATGGACACATCAGATGTACCTTCGGTTCTCTATCAATCACAGGTGAGCCTGGATCATTTAGCCACCACCCTACCTATCCCCTATCATGGGCAAAAAAAACAGCCTCAAGAGTTATCGAGATCCTTGAGGCCGTGTTTATAAACTGGAATCTACAACACAGGGCTCTCTGCCATGGCCTTCAGCCGCGCCCAACGCCGATCAACTTCATTCTGTACCTCTTCGGTGATTTTGGCGTAGGCAGGCTTTGCCATATGGCGCGATCGCCCCATCATCTTGAACCATTCGATAGCTGGGATCTTTTTATTCCTCTTCTCGGGATCGTAGTTGATTTTTGTAATACCCCGCTCAATTTCATAGAGCGGAAAGAAGTTGCTATCCACCGCTGCCTGAATTACTTCTTGGCCCTTTCGAGAATCGCTACGCCACGACAGTGGGCAGACGGAAAGGATCTTACCAAATACAAGCCCCTCATGCTTGGCATACCACTGTGCTTTGGCGGCTTTCTTTACAAGATCAACGAAGTTCGATTCAACTGCTGTAAACACATACGGGATATTACATGCGGCCATGATCTGCGACGTATCCTTATGAAACGTAGCCTTTCCCGCCTGCGCAGGGCCGACGTGCGACGTTGAGGTTATCATGCACTTTGGGGTTGTGAATGACAGCTGCGCACCGGTGTTCATATAGCCCTCGTTATCGTACTCCAGAATGATAAACTTGTGGTTGCGCATAGCTGCCCCAATCGTCGGCCCAATGCCAATGTCGTGGCCGCCGTCGCCAGTAATCATGATGAACGTCAGATCCTCATCACCTGGTATTTCTCCCCGACGCTTGCGCTCTACGTACGCCTCCACAAGTCCGCTCATTGTTGCAGCACCATTCTGAAAAAGGTTATGAATATACGTGGTGCGAAAACTGGTATATGGGTATCCTGTAGTCACCACCATGCCGCAGCCCGTGTGCCAGAGCATCACCACATGGCCCTTAATGCCTTTAAGAAAATTTCCAATACTGGGAAAAATGCCGCATCCAGGACACGCGCCATGCCCTGGCACAATGCGCTTGGGCATCTTGGTGAGTGCTCTCATGTTCACACCCTTAACTTCGGGGACTCCGGTTTTTGGATTCAGCTCAACCCGAATAATCTCCGGGCTTGCCTCCTCCTCCGTAATGGGCTCGAAGGCTTGAACAGGTTTATAGTCTTTGGCGGTTTCCGTAGCGCCAAAATAAGCATAGCGTTTCTTAACCTCGCCGCTCTTGAGCACCTCAAGCCCTTCCTCGAGCAAGGCGATTCCATCCTCAACGTAAAATTCCTTTCCTCCGATTCCATAGATACGGCTGAGCACCTCAGTTTTGTTCTCCGGATCGTCTTTGAGGGCCGACTTGATTTCATGTGTCATGTTCCCTCCCCAGGCGCCGTAGCTATCCTGGCGATCCCCAACGACAAGCACCTTCGTATTTCTGAACACCTGGCGGATTAGGTCCGCAGGAAATGGCCGAATTATGTTCAGCGATATGGCTCCAACCTTCTTTCCTTCCGCGCGCATGTTATCCACCGACTGCAGAACCGTATCATACGGGGAGTTGAGGATAAACAGTGCCACCTCTGCGTCGTCCATCTTGTATGTCTCGATTAATTCGTACTTCCGCCCCGAAATCTTTGCGTATTCCTCAAATATCTTTGGAAGGTGCTTGTAGGCGGCTTCCATAGCCATGCTCTGCTGCTTCTTATTGTTGATCAAATCCGGGTCATTCATATACGGGCCAATAGTCACGGGGTGATTGGGGTCAACCGCAGTGATTCCTGGCTTGAATTTGCCGATAAAATCCTGCACTGGATCCCGGGTACTGAAATACTCTACACGACGCAATTGATGGCTGGTGAAAAACCCGTCGCTAGTCACCATCACGGGAAGACGTACATCCTCCAGTTCGCCCCACTTCACCGCACAAATATTAAAGTCGTAGATGCGCTGCGGATCCTTAGCCATGAAGATCAGCCACCCGGTATTCAGCGCCATCATGATGTCGCTATGATCACACTTTATATCCAGAGGGCCAGAGACCGAACGGGCCACAATATTCAGCACCATGGGATACCGGCATCCCGACTGCACGGGAAGCTGTTCAATGGAGAACAACAATCCGTTGGCAGCAGTCGCATTAAACACGCGCACGCCGGCTGTGGCTGCGCCAAAGCAGATCCCCGCTGCTCCGTGCTCGCCATCCCCAGGAATCATTACAATATCGTGCTCACCTTCGGCCTTCATGCGGTCAGTTTCCTCGGGAATCTGAGTAGAGGGAGTAATGGGGTAATAGCCCATGACGTGGAAGTTAACGTGTGAGGCTGCGATTGCCGCCATCTCGTTTCCTGTCTTAATATCAACTACCTGCTCCGCAGCCCCTTTTTTATTTTTGGCCTTTTCTATAACACCCGTAGCCATGATTTCTTATCTCCTTTTATCAGTTGATTTTTTTGTGTCTGTTTACCTCAAATTTTCCCGACAGATCTTCTTCACAGGCCTATTTTGGCACGGTGCTGAGGATTTCTTCTGCTACCTCTGCTTCAATCTCACCGGTCAGCGCGTCAGTAGGACATATCTCAACACATTTCAGGCATCCCTTACAATGCTTATAGTCTATGCCCCGCATGACCATTCCCTGCTTGCCTTTGTGATCTGTACCTTCTCCAAATACTGGAGCGTAATCTGGACACACGATATCGCACTGGCCGCAATGGATGCATTCTTCCTCATGCCACACGGGAATGTAGCCGGCTCGCGAACCGCTCAGATCCTTAATAAAGGCGTTGCCAAAATCCGTTATTACTCCCCCCATCGGCGCTGTGTCGTAGCCAATGGGCGACATGAAGGGGTGATATTCAATAAAATCGTATTTGTCATCCTTTGCGAGCACTTTCATTTGCAGTTCTTTGTAGCCCCTGTCGAAAGCCTTACAGTTTGGCTCGACAACCTGTGGATACTTTTTCTTAAACGTCTCCCGAATGTATTTTTTCACCTGTTCAGGATCCAGAAATCCTGTAGCCTTCGTAATCGCTCCCATCATAGGAGCATTCATCCTGACTTTCTCTTCTACAGTAATCTTTATAGCATCAACACAGTAGACCGTGATCCCTCCGGGAATCTTCAGGATATCGCGGATCTCATCGGGTGTCTTATTCGTATTGACCACTACAGTACCTTCCGGTTTGAGCCCTTCAAGCACGGGAAGCACGTTGGCCAGAGAAATATGGAACACAGCAATTAGATGCGGTTGCGTAACGGGGCTGTTAATGCGAACACTTTCCTTTTCTGTAAATCGAATAAATCCTTTCACAGGTGTTCCCTGCTTCTCTGAGCCATAGCTCGAGAAATTCAACCCGTTCAGTCCCTGCCCAAGAATCCCTGCCTGGGCAAGAATCTTCCCCGCAACATTGGCCCCTAGCCCGCCAATACTCTCCATACGGATTTCATAGCAGTCGTACTCGTTGACTTTTGGCAGGATTTTCGGTTTTGCCATTTCATCCTATCTCCTTTAAGAATTTGCGAAATCTTGCACAAAGCGCCAGCATAAAAATTCTTTAACCTATTATGCTTAATGCGACTGACACAATATCCCATTAAAAAAGAAGGCTTTTGCATATGCAAGGAAAATTTTGGGGGAAATTACATCCATATGTAACCACGGAACAGATTCTCAGGCTGCGAGTCAGGATGGGTCAGAAACCTAGCGCTGCGTGATCAATCTGCCCAAAGAGGGCAAGGTCTGTCCGGGAAAGCCAGGCAGAAAATAGCCTTTGACAAATTGCTGCCGCTTGGCAAAAAATAAAAAGAAGTATTAGTACGATAAGGATATCTTTTTCTGTTTTTTCATAACCTAATGACACGATTGGCATTACATAAACCAGGGTTTGCAATTCCGGATCGGGTTCTCCGACTGTCGGAGCACGCCATTACGAAGCAGATTCGCGCGCTTCGTCAGTCGCTCGGCGAACAGGTGGTACTTCTTGCTCATCACTATCAGCGGCCGGAGATTGTGGCACTTGCCGACTACCGGGGCGATTCGTTGGAGCTCAGCCGGATTGCTGCGCAGGAGCACCAGGCTAAACACATTGTCTTTTGCGGTGTCCGTTTCATGGCCGAAAGTGCAGCGATCTTGTGCCAACTCCGCCGGCTCGTGATGCATCCTGATTTTGCGGCTGGTTGTCCATTGGCCGATATGGCCAGTCTAGGCCGGGTTGAACAAGCCTGGGGAGAGCTGGCAGAGGTGTGCGATCCCTCGTCTGTAATGCCTGTCACGTACATTAATTCCACGGCAGACATCAAGGCTTTCTGTGGCCAACGCGGTGGTTGTATCTGCACATCCTCAAATGCTAAGGCGGTTCTGAGCTGGGCCTTGGAACATAGGGCGAAGGTCTTCTTTTTCCCGGATCAGCATCTAGGGCGAAACACAGCAAATGCTCTTGGTATACAGGCGAAACAGCAAATTCTCTGGGACCCCCGGCAGCCATTGGGCGGTAACACCAAAACCCAGATCGCCCGGGCAAAAGTGATCCTCTGGAAAGGACATTGCCACGTCCACACCTTTTTTACGCCCGACCATGTTGAGCAGGCGCGTCGCATCCATCCCGGTTGCCGGATTGTCGTTCATCCGGAATGCACGGAAGAGGTAGTCAAGTCTGCGGACGCAAACGGCTCAACGGGATTCATTGTCCGCTACGCTCAGGACGCCCCGCCAGGCTCATGCATCGTGATTGGAACGGAAATTAACCTGATCGCACGTCTCGCCCGTGAGCATCCCGACAAGCGCATTTATGAGCTGGCACGCTCACTTTGTCCGAATATGTACAAGATTAATCTCTATAACCTTTACTGGACAATGTGCGAATTGGGCAAGGTTAACGTTATTACCGTCACGGATGATATCAAAAAGGATGCTCGGATAGCGCTAGCCAGAATGCTTGAGATCGCCTGACCTTACTGATACGGCGCGTGGTGCGGTATTCTTCCACTGCATGTTCGCCCCGGATGCACACGCCCAACAGAATCTCCCTTGATTTTTATGCGGTGATTTGGTAACCTCTGATTATGAGTTTTAAGCAACAGCACGCGATGGAGTGAGTGGTCAATTTCTATTCCTCGTCCCCGAATTCATCTGCGCAAGAGCTGGCACGCAGACCCGGCCCGTACCAGGGCCATGAGAAGACACTGTGTTCGGCGGATTACGTTACACCATTCAGGTGTTATTGTAAGTCCGCGAGCATCTCCGCGCAAGCGAATCAAATCACTCCAACGCTGGTGTATGCAGAAAAGGGGCTGGCCGGATATCCCTTATCATTTTAAGATTGATTTTGCGGGCCGAATCTATCGCGGGCGCGAAATTCGCTTTGCTGGCGATACAAATACGTCCTACAACCCTGCGGGGCATGCGCTCATATGCCTGATGGGAAATTACGAGCGGCAGGCTGTAAACCAGAAGCAACTCCAGGCAGTTGCTCATCTGTGTGCATGGCTTTGCCAGCGCTACGGCATTGCACCCTCCCGCATTAAGGGCCACAAGGATTATGCAAAGACGCTTTGCCCTGGGAAAAAGTTCTATCGGTATATTCGCAACGGAACTATCTTGAGTCTGGTAGGCGCATTGCTGGAGAGAAAGGCATCACGTAGATAGTCTTTCATCTTTTTGACTTTTCATTGCGCCAGTTTTTGAAAGAAAGCAAAATAATAACGGTACGCCGAGAAACGACATGAAGGCTTACCAGAAGTTCTGTGTTGAGATTATGAAACGGTCAAAAGAATTCGCTAGTACGCGAACTTGCGTATTTAATGGCGACAACAAAGTAATCATTCGCAATCTTAAAGGCTCATCCCTCAGTCTTTTTATTACAGCGCTTGTCAAAGAAACGCGGCGTTCCCTTCTTATCGTCTCTGCAGACAGCGAACATTCCAGGGCAATCAGTGACGATCTTTCCTTTTTCGGTCTCCCCTACGTCTATCACTACCCCAAATTGGAACTTCTTCCTTATGAGGAGGAAGACTCCGCGATGGAAATCACGGCCAAGCATCTGGATGTTTATAACGCCTTGCGCCAGTGGCGTGAGCAATCCGGTGCACCGGAGTCGCTGGTGATTGCCGCCCCTCTCGAAGCTTTACTACAGAAGGTACCGGCGCTGGAGGCATTTGCGCCTTACTGTTTCAATCTTTGCTTTGGCGACAGTGTGAATACCATGGAGCTGGCAGAACGGCTGGCTCTTGCTGGCTACACGCGTACGCCATTGGTGGAAAGCCGGGGGGAATTCAGCATCCGGGGTGGGATCATTGATATATACCCGCTCAACTTCGACTACCCGATTCGAATTGATCTTTTTGGGATGGAGATTGAGTCAATACGCTTTTTCGATGTCTATACGCAGAGGTCACTTAAATCGTCGGATTCAATCGAAGAAATTGATATCCTTCCGGCAAGCGAACGGCTGGTGCGCTCTGCCGTGCTGGAGTCAGAGCAGGCGCCTGTTGATTTTCTCTCGATACTTCCCGGCAATGTACTGATATGCCTTGACGATGAGGAGCGGTTTCCAGAAATCGGACAGCGCTTCCAGGCGCTCGTAGAGCGACAATATGAGGAAGCCCGCCGCATTTCTGAAGAGGCTGTTTCGCCATCAGCCCTATATAGCACGTATGACGAGCTGGGAAAACAGTTTGAGTCGTACCAGTGCATCAGTCACTCCCGACTTCCTGTTCAGGCCGAAAGCGGGTCTCATCCTGGTGTCTCCGATATAACCTTTCATACCAGCGCATTCGAGACCATGCGGCCTTCGCTTGAGACGTACCTGGATCTGATTGCCCGGAAGCAGGCCGAGGGATTCTTCGTGACAATAGTCTGCGATAATGACGGGCAGGTCTTGCGTCTGGACGAGCTGCTGCGCGAGCGCGAACTGGGTTCTGTACAGATTCTTTCAGACCAAGCCGGAGTTTCGCAATTCAAGCCACGCGACTTTCTCAAAGGGCCATATGATATTGTGCTGGGCGTGGGAGATCTGCACAGCGGCTTTCTATTTCCGGAGGTTGGTGCGCTTTTCATTACCGATCGTGAGATGTTCGGGCGCTACAAGCGGCGTCATAGCTATCGCAAGATCTATAAAGGTGTACCCATCAGGGCAGCGGATGAGATTCGGCGAGGAGACTATGTGGTTCACGTTGAGCACGGCATCGGACAATTTCTCGGTGTTCGTCAACAAGAGATTGACCAGAAGGCTGTTGATTTGCTCGAAATTCTCTACCACGACGACAATAAGCTCCTGGTGCCGATTGATAAGATCAAGTATGTGCACAAGTATTCAGGCGTTGAGGGATCTGCACCGCCCCTCGACCGATTGGGCAGCAAGAAATGGCTCCAGCGCAAGCGCAAATCCCAGGAGCTGATTGAACAGATGACGAATGATCTGCTGGAGCTCTACGCCAAGCGCTCGATCGTGGGGGGCCACGTCTTCTCGTCCGATACAGTATGGCAGAAGGAATTCGAAGCGTCATTTCTTTACCAGGAAACGCCTGACCAGCTCCGCGCCATAGAGGAAGTCAAGGCCGAGATGTGTGCAGAGAAGCCGATGGATCGTTTAGTGTGCGGTGATGTAGGATACGGAAAGACTGAAGTGGCAATTCGCGCGGCATTTAAGGTGGTTCAGGACAAGAAACAAGTGGCAGTATTGGTGCCGACCACCGTGCTCGCGCAGCAGCACTATGGCACGTTTCGCGAGCGCTTTGCCGAATATCCTGTACGGGTAGCTATGTTGAGCCGATTCAAAACTGCTAAAGAGCAGCGCCAGATTTTAAAAGATCTCAAATACGGTGATGTGGACGTGGTTATCGGAACGCACCGTCTACTATCGTCGGACGTCAGATTTCACGATCTCGGTCTGGTAGTCGTTGATGAGGAGCAGCGCTTCGGCGTGCGGCATAAGGAGCGTTTGAAACATCTGCGTACGTCAGTGGATGTCCTGACGTTAACCGCCACGCCAATTCCTCGCACTTTGCATATGGCACTTTCCGGGTTGCGCGATATGAGTCTGATCAACACTCCCCCGCCGGATCGTCATCCCATTAAGACGCAAATTATTCATTTTGACGAACAGCGGATTGAGGAAGCAGTACTGCGTGAGCTCAACCGCAATGGGCAGGTGTTTTTCGTCCACAATCGGGTCCAGACTATTGATCAAGTGGCTCGACGGCTCCAGGATATACTGCCACAGGCCCATATTGCTATTGCTCACGGCCAGATGGAGGGACGCCGCCTCGAGCAGGTAATGCTCGATTTCGTCGCCGGGGAATATGATATTCTCGTATCCACTACCATCATCGAGAATGGTCTCGATATCCCGAACGTCAACACGATCATTATTAATAGGGCTGATGCCTTTGGCCTGGCGCAGCTCTACCAGCTACGCGGTCGTGTTGGTAGGGATACAAAGCACGCTTATGCTTATCTTATTGTACCGCACGGCCAGGCGATTACCGAGGCTGCGGTCGAGCGGCTTGCTGCTATTGAGGAATTTACGGAACTCGGCGTGGGGTTCAATGTTGCGATGCGCGACCTGGAAATCCGCGGCACAGGAAACATCCTTGGTCGCGAACAGCACGGCTGCATCGTCTCTATTGGGTTTGATCTCTACTGTCAGCTTCTGGAGAAAACGGTGAAGCGACTGAAGGGAGAACCGGTTGAAGAAAAACAAATCGCGGAAATTACGTGGAACATTGACTGCTATATTCCCCGAAGCTACATTCCGACTGAGGAACAACGCGTGACGTTTTACAAGAAGCTCGCCCACGCTGCAAGTCTTCAGGATCTCGATGAGATTAAGGACGAACTTATTGACCGCTACGGCGCACTTCCTGTACCCGTAGGAAATATTCTGGAGATCAGCACGCTGCGCATTCTTGCTACGCTCCAGCACGTCCATAAGATAAGTGGAACGCCTGAGGGAATTCGATTGCGAACGTCTCATAAGCCGGACGAGTTGCTTGCACGTTTGCAAGCTCTTCGCCATCAAGTACCGGAACTGGCCGCGATCAGAAGCGAATCAGACGATACGATTACATGTATCCTCACTGTGAGTGATGAGAAGTTAAGGCTCAATGCTGCCGTGAGTCTGCTTCGGGCGCTTAATACCTTGGGGTAAAAAACCCTTGCAATTTCCTTCCTTCGCCTATAGACAGCAGTGTGTGTTTTTATGTAAGTAGGGCTTTGTGATCATTAGCGGTTGGTAGGTGACACATGCTCAGGGAAAGTAGAGTGAAAAGAATAGGGCGATTTGGCAGTTGTATATGCGCAGTGCTGCTCATCCTCCTTCTCGCCACAGCGTGTATCCGCAGTCGCGTGGTGATTACCTCTGATCCCACCGGCGCAGATGTTACGTTTAAGAAGATGCCTCGCGGCCGCACTCCTGTGACAATACCAATTATCTGGTACTGGTACTACGATATCAATATAGAAAAGCCCGGCTATGAGCCTATCGTGACTACGGAGCGCTTCTATTCGCCAGTCTGGTTCTACATGCCATTGGATCTTATCATGGAAGCTATTCCCATTCCTATTTATGATACGAAAAAGCGACATTATGTCCTTGTCCCAAGCGAAGAGTTCTAGGAGTATCCTCGCAACATGGCCCACGTAAAGGTGTTCAAAATTCGATTGAATGAGCAGTACCGGGAGGAAGACGAATCATTCTTAAACGATTTTCTGGAATCGGTGAAGGTAGAAAGCATTGTGCCAACTCTGATTAGCTCGCCGCAAGACATGCACTGGAGCGTTTTTGTTGTCTACAGCGAACTTGAAGAAGACCAATTTCCCCTGGTAGAGAAGATGCTTTATGATAGCGGCGAAGCATTGACACCAGAGGAAGAACATCTGCTCTTCCGCCTGAAACAGTGGCGCGAAGGTGTGGCCCAGCGCGAAAATATCCCCTCCTATATGATCTTTCATGTCTCACACTTGAAAACTATTGTCAAAATGAAGCCGCAGTCCCTCGAAGATTTTGCAAAGGTGAAGGGCTTATCCAGACGGAAGATCAATAAGTACGCAAAAGATATCTTAAGGATGTGCAAAGAGGCACAGTGAGCTGCGTGGCGTGGACACAGTTCAGGGACGCTGATGAGAAAAGGCTGCGCCGTGCGCGAAGAAATCAGGCCGTAATCAGAAAGGAGAAAAGCATGCGAAGGTACGTGCAACCCCTAAGTTTTGCCTTGAGCCTTGTGATAGCACTTCTTCTTGCTTTGCCAGCCAGTGCTCAGGAGACCTCTACTTTTACCGGTCCATCCATCAATCTGATTATTCCCCGTTCGGATTATGTAAAGACTTCCTACAATCGGTATCGCCTGGGCGGGCATACGGAGCCAGGCAACACTCTGACTGTGAATGATGAGGAGTTTAAGGTCTATCCAACTGGTGCTTTTGCCGGACTCTTAGATCTCAAGCCGGGCGTCAATACCATTACGCTCATTGCAACGTCGCCCGAAAACAAATCGGTTGTAAAAACAATCCAGATCGAACGTACCCCGCCGCTAACCACCACTTCTATTGATCTTTTGACGATTGAAGATGCCATGATGCTGCCGAGGATGGACGTAGAGCTGAACGCCGGAGACGTCCTGGAAGTCCGCATGAAGGGGACGCCCGGTCTGGAGGCTTCCTTCAGCCTTGGTCGTGTGGCGAAACACATTCCCATGACCGAGCTCCCGTTTTCTGAAACTAAGGGGCTGCGGGGCATCTATACGGGGATTTACAAAGTCAAGGCGACTGACCGCCTGAAGACGACTCCGGTCAAGTTCCACTTGAAGAAATGCTGGTGGAAGAAAGTAAGCAAGAAAAGCCCTGCTCTGGTGACAATTGATCCGGAGGCATGGCCACAGGTGGGCGAAGTGATCAAAGATCGCGCCTTCCTGAGCGTTGGGCTAGGACGGGCTCGGCTGGGAGGTGCCCAGCTCGGGTATATGCCAATTGGCACACGGCTGGAGCTAACCGGGCGCCGTGGTGGCGACGGGGCTAATTACGGGGTGTATCGCGTGCAACTCTCTCCGAGTAAGGAAGCCTGGATTACAGCATCATCCATTAATGTATTGCCCCAAGGCACACACCTGCCACGCAGCCTGGTGAATGCTGCCACTGTCACCGGCGATGAAAAGTACGACATTGTAACCATGGGGCTGTCCGAACGGCTTCCGTATTATGCTGAGGTAGTAATGAATCCCAGCGCTCTCGTGGTGGAGCTTTACGGCGCCACGTCGAACATCACCTGGATTACCAACAAGCCAGAAGCCAAAGAGATCAAGGATCTCACATGGCAGCAGGTGGAGAAGGACTTGCTGCGATTTACTATTGCCCTGAAGCACGAACCTATCTGGGGCTATGATGTGGGCTATCGAGAAGATTCGAAGACCCTCTACATTAAAATCCGTCGTGCGCCTCAGCTAGCTGAGCCTCCAGACTCTCCCCTCAAGGATCTGACTATAGCAGTTGACGCAGGTCACGGCGGAAAATGGCTTGGTGCAGTCGGCGCAACGGGGTTAGAGGAAAAAGATGTGAATCGTGCCACCTCGGATTTGCTTATGCAACTTCTGAAAGATGCGGGGGCCAGCGTATTGGATGTTCGGCCTGATGATGAAGCAACGACATTGTCGTTCCGGATTGACCATGCGCTGGAAGCCGATGCGGACCTCTTCATCAGTGTTCATGCCAATTCGATAGGTTCACTTGCTGACCCGATAAGAGTGAAAGGGGTAATGAATCTGTATAAGTTTCCGCCGAACCGCGAGATAACCGAGTGCGTCCAGAAGCGTATGCTGGACATCGGGCTTACTGATCGCTGGGTGATCAGCAGCTTTAACTCCTCGACGGTTAAGGTCACGCAGACGACGTCGTTTCTGGTGGAGCAGGCCTATATGTCAAACCCGGAAGATGAGGCACTGCTGATGGATCAGGAATATCGCAAAAAAATTGCCCGTGCGATTTTCGACGGGCTGGAGGATTACTATAGCGCAGTATGCGAACGCTACCAGAAAAATAGCGACTAATCTGTCGTACTAACAATCCATTCTACATGCACAACTACGGGGGGACAGATTCTAGAAAAATGCCCATCGGGAAAAACTTCTGATACTCCAATTTTCAAACCCAATATCCTTCTTTTAACCAGAGGACTTTGTCAAAATCATTGAGCAGGCCCCGCAAAAATAATACTTTAACTTTGGCTCTTTTTCAAGAGTATCACCCTCCTGAGTTGGTCCTCTATTCTTTTTACCTCAAAAGAGCGCTAAATGAGATTTAACGATTGAAAAACAAGATGAAGGATGTAATCCAGTCCCGCCCAAGTATATGATTATATCCTGCGCTCCAATAAATGGATCTGCTCCTTCGGATTTGTGGCCTTCTCTATTTCAACCTATTCTATCTTAACTACTTCACACAATTTACATCAGGAGAGTGTAGGGGTTTTTCTTCTGCTCAGGTTAAGCCGAGGCAAACTTAATATAGCCATATCGGGTGATGATAATATCGGAATAATGCTTGCTATATGCAGTACTAAGACATGAGAGGAATGTATTATTAGGTCACTAGACGTAAGACAAGAAATTCTTATTTTTTCCTTGACTTAATAGATCAAAGGAGGTGAAATAACAAGATTAAGCGGGAGGTGAGGCATAAATATTGGTGCACCAAAATGATGCACCAATATAATGCACCGCAAAATAAACAGACCTGATGGAGATCCGTTATCCAATGATGGAAGGAGGTGATATCTATGAATTCATGGAAAAGAACGACCAGCCGTACAATGGTGATCTTGATAGTAGCGCTCGTATGTCTCTGCTTTTACGGCACAGCTCTGGGAGACGGAATAAATGGTAATTCCGCAGGCTTCGAGATAGATGACAACGGAGCCCTTTTCTCCGGTGACGGCGCTTTGTCCGGCATTGCCCCTGGTGACGACTGGGCTCAAGGCGCAAGTTTTTCCGGTGTTCTGAATCCAGATGGAACCGCAGCACCCGGATTCATCGCTACACTCCAGGTCGACTTCAACTGGGGAAATAAGGGTGATGGATTCGACCCGTCACAATTCGGAGGGACGGCAAACAAGAATAACGACCACATCGGCGTTGGCGAGAGTCCGTGGACATGGAACGGAATCGGCGGCGGCCCCCAGAAGAACGACATTACCAATACGTACCTCCATACCCGTCTTGATCCCGGCACCGGTGATCGGTGGGTTTGTATAGCAGCTGAGACGCGCTCGGTAAACGGCGACAGCCACGTTGACTTCGAGTTTAACCAGGCCGGACTAATCCAAACCGTTGGACCAAATGGAATAAGCGGTCTGTTGATCGGACTGGGTCCGGACGGTGGTCGCACAGTCGGCGACTTCATTGTTAGTGTTGACTTCGAGAAAGGTGGCGGAACGCCAATCTCAACAGTGCGCGTGTGGGACGGTTCCGAATATGTGCCCGTGCCGCCTCCTGGTCCTAATGTCGTATTGACGGCCACGAACGCCACAGATATTGACCATACCGGTGGATGGGGACACTATGCCAAAAATGGTGCGCCGACTGATACCATGACTGCCTTGCAAATGGTCGAGGCGGCCGTTAATATCACGGCCATGGGCATTGTGCTTGATCCGTGTAGCCCCGACGCAACGTTTATCGTGAAAACTCGCTCTTCCCAGTCGTTTACCGCTGAACTCAAGGACTTCAGATGGACACCTTTTCAAGTTGAACCGTGCCCTACTCCAACACCGACATGTACACCAACGCCGACGTGTACACCAAAACCGACATGTACACCAACACCGGTATGTACACCAACACCTTGTCAGTAGGTAGATGACGATGAACTACTGTTGATCACTTGCTCGGGAGAGAGTGGCCTCGTGTATACAGTTACGGAGACGATCAGTCTGGAAGGCGCGCCGTTCGAGGACGCCTTCAATATCTTCGTAGGCTGGAACGTGGCCGAACTCGATAGTAATTGCCCGCTTGACTAGAGGTCTTGGCGCCAAGGCGCTTACTTTGGTCATAAGAGGCCTGTAAGCAAATCGACCCGTGAGGTCAATCACCTCGCGGGTCTTCTTATTGTCCTCGCTTCAAGAACTCCACATAATTCGAGCTCAGAAGGCGGGGAATTGCTTGAGATAATAGAGGATGGTGTTTAAATGTTGCCGGAATCCGAAGGAATAGAGGCGATAGGGTGGGAAAGGCGAGCGGCGTCGGCGAGCTGCCCCTATTTTGGCACTTGGAGCATTCTCGGGCGAGTGGTGAAGGTATCACTACGTTTGGGTGTCGCCTCGCCCACGTGTGCACTGCCTTGCATGACGCCATGGATTTGGCTTCACAATCATTTTCGACTGCTGCCAGAAGTCTAATTTTTTTGCGGGTAGTTCCCTTTTACAAATCTCAGAGCTTCCTCCTTTGACTTCAACGTGCCCTCTAGCTGGGACTCTGCCACGGTGTTGAGAATTTCCTTGAACTGCGGGCCTGGTTGGTAGCCTGCCGCAATGAGATCGTCACCCGTAATCAATGGCGGAGGAATTAATTCCTCCTCTTCTCGCGAAAATTCTTCAAGTTTCTCTCTACAGAAATCATAGTTTTCCAAATCGGAATGGCTGGCCAGGCAATCAATACGGTGCAACTCAAGATCCTCTTCAATCGTAGGCGAAGCAAGAAAGCGCCTTAACTTTGCCTGGCGCATATCGCGGATGTGCAAAAACTTCATATGTCGCTCAACCAGCTGGACAATTTGACTCCGATCAGCATTCGAAAAGTTCAGACGACGACAGATCGTATCGGCAATTTCCGCACCTACTTTGTCGTGCAAATTGAACCGAATGCGGTCTGCTTCTTCATAGGTCGGAAACTTCCCTACGTCGTGCAGCAAAACGCCGAATGCCAGCGTTGGTAACGGATTTTCAAGAAGCTTCATGCCAAGTACCGTATGGGTTAAAACGTCACCCTCTGGATGAAAGGATGGTGGTTGGGGAATTCCTTTGAGCTGGGCTACTTCGGGCAGGATTTCTTTAAGCAGGCCGCTTTGCTCCATGAGCTCGATGCCCCGGCCTGCCTGTGGACCGCAAAAGATTTTTACGAGCTCCTCGCGAATACGGTCCGCACTGATCCGGGTAATCAGCGGCGCAGCTTCACACAGCGCAGCCCACGTGGTGGGTTCAAGGGTAAATCCGAACCACGTGGAAAATCGAATTGCGCGGAGCATACGCAGCGCATCCTCGCGAAACCGGTCCGCAGGGTTTCCAATGCCGCGAATAATGCCGGCTTTTAGATCCTGTTCGCCTCTGACAAAGTCAATGACCTTTTTTTCCAATGGATCGTAAAAGAGAGCGTTAATGGTGAAATCCCGGCGTACGGCGTCCTCGTGTGCCGTGGAGAAGTGTACCTCCTGTGGATGGCGATAATTCAGATACACGCCATCGCTGCGAAACGTCGCTACCTCTAGCTGCACATCCTCCTGAACAACCAGAATGACGCCGAACCGAACACCTACAGGAATCGTTTTGGAGAAGAGTTGCATTGTGTCCTCGGGTCGGGCATTAGTTGCGATATCTATGTCTTCAGGTGGTAGTCCGAGAAGCATGTTCCGCACACATCCGCCAACCCAATAGGCTTGGTAACCGTGCTCGCGCAGTCGTACAACAATGTCGTACGCAACTCGCTCTGTCAGACTCTTTTCTTGCGCTGGCTTCTTCATAATTTGCGACGCTAGACGTCCAGGTTGGTCTTTTCAGACTTTGGTGTGAATTTGTGCTTACTATGAACTGGCTAATGGAGGGGTTGCAAGAACTTTTCACCTAAGCAGGAGGTATTACAACGGCTGTGAGATGTCAAGGTCAGATGCTTTCTTCTTGGGCGAAGATGCACTATTGGCCCGTTTCACACACCTCCTGGTCATACTGCTGGAGCTGGTGAATTGTGGGCTGTTTTCCGCACAAGAGGCAATTGGGATCTTGACGAATTGTGAGCATGTTAAAAGTCATAGAAAGCGCGTCATAGATCAGGAGTCGCCCGAGCAACGACGATCCAATTCCCAGAAGAAACTTCAGGCATTCGGTAGCCTGGATGAGCCCAATAATCCCCGGAACCGCACCGAGAATCCCTGCTTCCTGACAGCTCGGAACCAGGTCGGCTGGCGGCATCTCAGGGTATATACAGCGATAGCAAGGCCCATTCTGGCCAGGCATAAAAACGCTGGCTTGTCCCTCAAAACGAAATACACTGCCGAAAAATAGCGGTTTGCGCGCAAAGAAACATGCATCATTCATCAAATACCGCGTGGGGAAATTATCGCTTCCGTCCAGAACCGCATCGTAATCAGAGAGGAGATCAAGCACATTGTCGCGAGTCAATCGCGTCTGATATATGTTAACGTTCACATCGGGATTCAGCGCTTGAATCGTGCTCTTGGCCGATTCGGTTTTCGCCATATTCACCGACCGTGCAGAATGGATTATCTGCCGTTGCAGATTGGATAGATCTACGTTATCGCTGTCTACTATTCCCAGTGTTCCTACTCCTGCTGCAGCAAGATAAAGAAGCGCAGGCGACCCGAGGCCTCCGGCACCAATGCACAGCACGCGTGACTCAAGCAGCTTTCGCTGGCCCTTTCCTCCGATTTCTGGTAGTACGATATGGCGTGAATAGCGATTGACCTGCTGTTCGGTTAACTTCATTCCTCTCTCCTTGTATCCAAACTTTCGGCCGTTGGTTCGCCTCCAATTACTTTCATTAGTTCCTTCTGAAATCCAATGTTGCGCGACTCCATAACCCACGAGGCATACGACTCTCCCCCACTTCTGTCCACCGTAACAATGAGGTAGCTATAAGCCTCCCATGCCAGTGCTGTGTCGTGCTGCGATGGAGTCACAGAGCTATTTAGATGCGAATGGTAAAATCCCAGAATCTCTTCAGCCAATCCCTGCAGGGTATTTTCAAGAGCAAGTATAACCCTATCGTCAATCCGATAGCGTGTCTCGCGATGCGTCTGAGCAACGTTCTCCACATGAACAATCCGGCCTACCCGTTTCTCTGAGCCTCTCCATTGCCCGATCAGGACGCCGCATACCTCCGCATGCTGGTCGGCTTTGCACAAAGCCACTATTTGCTCGATCACATTATGCGGGACGTACAACATGGGCCGACCTACTCAATGACATCCTTTTCGATGGGCTCGACCTTGACACCCAATTCTTTAAGGTAGCTAATTGCCCGTTCGATGTCGGTCGTTCCACCCTTGAGTTCCAGGGCCATCAGGCCAATTTCCTCCGACACGCTAGCCCCGCGGATGTTCGTAATCACATCGAACTTTTTGGCCAAGCGCCACACGATGGGTTCTTGTATTTGCTTATGGGGAAAGGTGAGATAGATTTTTCGTGTAATGTTCTTGGGATCGTTCTCTTCCACACCGCCAGCAATGGCGGGAACAATGGATACAAGGTCACCATCTTTCAATGGCGTGTCGAGATCCTGTAGGAAACGGATGTCCTCGTCGTTGACATAGATGTTCACGAAACGGCGCAATGCACCAGTTTCGTCGCACAGGCGCTCTTTGAGACCCGCGTATTGCTGATCTAAATTGCCGAGTAGCTCCTTCGCAGTCTGGCCCGACGAAGAGACTTCGCTTAGCCCATTCGTTAGCTTCCTCAGAGGCTGAGGAATGCGTACGGTAATACTCATGGCGTATCTTCTCCTTTCTCAACAATTAGTCTAAAACTTTGATCATCGAGGCGGTCAACACAAAGGATTTTATGACCTTCGTCCTTAAGACTGCGCGTGACGTTCTTAAAAGGTTCGCCATCACGCAGAAGGATTTCTAACTTTTCGCCTGTCTCCAACTCTTCCAATTGTAACTTCGCTTTAACAAACGTCATGGGGCAAATTTCCTGACGGATATCTATCTGACTCGATACCTTGAGCGGTTCTGCCATCCTTGACTCTCCTTTCTTTTCGTGGCTTTTACATTAGCAATCCGCCTTGCCTGTTGGCAACATAAAATGGCTGCGGTTTGCATTGTCATTACTGCACCAAGCCTTTTGCTAGGATTATCCGCGTGCTCTGACACCTGGAGCGTGCTTATCAAGCAGCGCCTCAAATTCTTCCAGCTTCGGCTTAATCAGCATCGGCTTGCCCACGTGGTCTATCACTGCCTCCTGAGTCTTCAGGCCGTTTCCCGTAATTGAGACCACAATGGTTTCGTCACGTGGAATACGTCCCTGTTCAATGAGTTTTTGCGTTACACCGAGAGTTACACCGCCGGCTGTTTCCGTGAAAATGCCTTCGGTGCTGGCCAGCAGCTTCATCGCTGCCACAATCTCCTCGTCAGTCACGTCTTCGGCGTAACCACCAGACTCGCGGATGGTTTTAACTGCGTAAAAGCCATCTGCTGGATTCCCGATAGCAAGCGATTTCGCAATTGTATTCGGCCTGACGGGCTTCAGCAGATCGGTATCGGCCTTCACTGCTTGCGCAATCGGGTTGCACCCCAAGGCCTGTGCCCCGTAGATTCTGCAGTCTGTATGATCCGTAAGTCCAAGCCGGTGGAATTCCTTTATGGCTTTAGCAATTTTCGTTATGAGCGAACCGCCTGCCATCGGCACAACGATATGCTGTGGTACCTTCCATCCAAGTTGTTCGAGAATCTCGTAGCCAAATGTTTTAGACCCTTCCGAGTAAAAAGGTCGGATGTTGATATTAGCAAAGGCCCAGCCGAACTTGTTGGCAATCTCGCTACAGAGCCGATTGACCTGATCGTAATTGCCATGAATACCCACCAGATTCGTAGCGTAGATCAGAGTCCCCAGCACCTTTCCTTGTTCGAGGTCAGACGGGATAAAGATATAGCTGGTAAGTCCGGCAGCAGCGGCATTTGCAGCAACGGAATTGCCCAGGTTGCCGGTTGATGCACAGGCCACCACCTCGAAGCCGAATTCTTTTGCTTTGGTCAGCGCAACTGCCACGACCCGATCTTTAAACGACAACGTAGGAAAATTCACGGAATCGTTCTTCAGGTAGAGCTCGCGCACACCCAGCACCTCGGCCAGACGATTGGCGCGCACCAGTGGCGTAAACCCCACGCTCAGCCCAACGGTCGGTTCCCTATCAATCGGCAGCAGCTCTCGGTAGCGCCACATGGATTTCGGACGCCTGGCGATTGTCTCGCGCGATAGCACGCCCGAGATCGCATCGTAGTCATAATCCACTTCCAGAGGCCCGAAACAATACTCACAGAAGTGCAGCGGCTCAATTGGATATTCATATCCACATTCACGACATCTCAGCTTTCTTACGAACTTGTTCTCTGTCGTCACTATATTATCCCTCCTTTTCGGTCTACCTCCCGGCTTAAGTGCTCGGCAGATATCTGCTTAACTAAAAATAGTCACGCAACCTTCATAGACCAGAGCGCGGTCTGCCAATAGTGAGATGAGACATTCAGTTCTGACAGCAGACAGGGAGGCTATCGTTAATTTCGCCCTGAGAAGATGCAGAAGAGTGAAAAAATAATAAAACGCCCCTTCTTCTGAAAAACTGAGGAAGGGGCTCGGGTGAGCACTGTCCTCTTATCTTCCAGAAGAAACCCTTTCTGCAGGAATTAGCACCAGCAGCGCGGTCATCGTATCACTGACCGGATCGCCCGGTTGCTGTGGCTTCACAGGGCCTGTCCCTCCACCACTCTGGATAAGAGATACTTAAGCCAGATATTTTATTATGTCAAAGAAGTGATGGAATGCTGCCGTTTGCCTTGAAGTATGTCAAGAAAAAAAATTCGCGCTATTTCTGGGCCAATTGCGTCTGCCACAAACCTTGCTTTCATGACGCTACTTTCCGATGCCGAAATCATTGGCCCCATCCTCCTCCACGGTCGAGCATTTCACAAGCGCCTTTAGTTCGTTGGCGAGGTCTGACGGAATTAAGGCTTCAATTTTCATATCCGTCTCTTCATAATGCAATTCCAGGATTTTCGCTCTCTGGCGGAGGATCTCCAAGATGGCAAACTGGTCGTAAGGAATCCGCAGAAAAGTACGCTTAAATGATGCGGTAAGATGTGCTTCTATCATTCTAAGCAGATCGTCCAGACCATGACCTGTTCTGGCTGAAATTGCAACGCTAGGAACGTGGCTTCGCAGTAGGCGATTCAATACGATCTGATCAGGCAGAAGGTCAATCTTATTCCAGATAACTATGGTCACTTTCTCAAGCGCATTCAGCTCGCGCAACACCTCCTCGGTCGCAGTGATCTGCTGTTCACAGTTGGGGAGGCTCACGTCTACTAGGTGGAGGAGTAAATTGGCGTAAGTGATCTCCTCCAAAGTAGCCCGAAAGGCAGCAATCAGCGTCGGTGGAAGCTTATTGATGAATCCCACAGTGTCAATAAACACAGCAGCCGTGCCGCCAGGCAAGACCACCTTGCGGGCCATCGGATCCAGCGTGGCAAACAGCTGATCCTCAACGAACGCCCCCGCATCCGTCAGTATATTTAGAAGCGTTGACTTGCCAGAGTTCGTATAGCCGATGATAGAGACACCAGGAAGCTGCTTCCGCAGCCGGCTCTTTCGCTGCACTTCTCGATACTTTCGCACGCGCTTCAGCTGCCGCTCGAGCGCGCCGATTCGATCCTTAATTTTGCGTCTGTCAACTTCGAGCTTGGTCTCGCCCGGTCCTCGAGTGCCAATCCCACCTCCCAGTCGTGAAAGCATCAGCCCCTTCCCCTTCAGCCGAGGCATCAGGTAGTTGAGCTGCGCAAGCTCAACCTGAAGTTTGCCTTCGCGCGTTTTCGCTCGACGGGCAAAGATGTCAAGAATCACAGCCGGCCGATCTAGTACTTTCAGATCAAATAGATGTTCAAGGTTGCGCTGCTGCGCTGGTGTCAGATCGTCGTCAAAAATCACCCCGGTCGCATCCATAGCGTGTACCAACCCAACCAGCTCGGAACATTTCCCCTTGGAAAGCAGATATGCAGGATCGAAGTTCCGTATTCTGAAATTTTCTGAGCCAGCCACTTGAGCGCCGGCAGAGATGGTAAGCTGTTCCAGTTCTTGGAGGGCCTCGTCTGTGCGGTGGACATGCTGGAGGGGTTTTGTTATTCCGATCAGGAAAAACTTCTCCTGCGTTTGCTCGCTGGCAATCGGATAGAGTTTATCTTTAATTGCTTATCCCCCCTGTGTGGCACGAATTGGTAGGGCGGTTTGGCGTCATATGCTCAAATATAGCGGGTTGGTCAGGCGGTTGGGAAAACTATGTGACGATAGCGTTAAACAACCTATTTTGCTTCACCCACCTTAATCTGGGAGAGATCAAGGGTGTTAAAACCTTGCGGTCGTTTCGCCCTGGCTTCTTCTGCTCTGGGCTTCTGAACGCGTCTAGCGTCGCGCTTTGTAATAAGCTGCGAAATGGCATGCTTGTATATCAAATGTTGAGATTCCTTGCTGTTAAGGATGACCGTGAAATTATCAAATCCCCGCACCACTCCGGTTAGCGATGACCCGTCAGTAAGCATTATCTTAACCTCGCTACCCTCTTTGCGTATCTGGTTGAGAAAACTATCCTGCAGATTCACTGATGGCTTGCCCATGAATACTTCCTCCCACTTGACATCTATGCTCGTGCAAAATCACGTATATGATATTAAAAGACCTGGTTCTCTATTGCAAGAAAAAACGACATCACAATCTAAATATACTTTAATACTAAAACGCAAGTATTTTCTTTAGCCTCTCCACGTTCTCCTGGTATGAATTCCCGGACAAATTAAGCCACTTAGCCTCACGCATTGCTCGAAACCACGTTAACTGACGCTTCCCATAACGCCGAGTCGCTTGCTTCACACGCAATTGGGCTTCTTTGAGTGAAGTATGTCCCTTCAGATAAGCCACAACCTCTCGATAACCCAAGGCCTTCATAGCATGTAAGTCAGGTGAGTAACCCATGTCCAGCAGCCGCCTGACTTCCTCAACGAATCCTGTGGTAAACATCCTGTCCACTCTGGCTTCAATTCGTTCGTATAACTCCGCCCGATCGCGTGTCAGAACTACAAGCCGATACTCATAGCGCTTGCCCTGCGTCTGGCTCTCCCTTTGTAGCTCTGAGATGGGCCGACCCGTGAGCTCATAAACTTCCAGCGCCCGCACGATTCGCATCATATCATTGGGACTTATCCTTTGGGCCGCTACCGGGTCTACTTCTTGCAGGCGCTGGTATAATGTGCCAGGGCCTTGTATGCGGATTTCTTCGCGCAGGCGAGAACGCAGCTCGGGATCCCTGGCTCCCTCTTCAAAGATTCCTTCAATCAACCCTTTGATGTAAAGACCGGTTCCCCCGACCACCAGGGGGATCATCCCCTTGCGGCTAATATGGCCAATGATTTCGTCTGCCAGCTTAATGAACCGGGCCAGACTGAATGCTTCGTGCGGATCAATGCAATCGAGAAGGTGGTAAGCCACGCGGCTGTGCTCTTCTGCGCTCGGCTTGGCCGTACCTATGTCAAATTGCTGGTAGACCTGCATCGAGTCCGCCGACACGATCTCTGTTCCCAGCTCTTGTGCGAGATCAATGGCATAAGAAGTTTTCCCAACCGCAGTTGGGCCGGCCAGGATAGCAATGCGAAGTCTTACGGCTTTCATATCACACACGTGACGACAAGTCCTGAGTCTCCATGTCTACTCGTTATTATGAGCTGCAAAAGTGGGTCAGGAGGTCAACGTCCCTGTTATTACGGGGAGACCTAGCTCCCTCGCTATTGGCCAAGGAATTATGGCAACTTTTGACTTGCAAAAGGCAAAATCCCTGGCGTATCTTTCAATAACTTTTGTTTGGCTCCTGGTCAATATATTTGTACTAATAGAGAATCCATGAAACATGAGGTTGCTTTCGTGAAAATATATGGCCTGTTTATTCGACTGCTCCTCCTGGTCAATTTCCTTTTCTGGCTCCCAGGGCACGGTGTAATGGCGCAGGAGGCGGAATTGAGCTTTATGGGTGTAGACGAAATTCGCCCGGGTATGAAGGGATATGGCAAAACGGTTTTCAAGAACAATAAGATTGAACGGTTTGATGTCGAGATTCTCGGTGTGCTGCGCAATGTGTCTCCCAAAGGCGACATGATCCTTGCCCGGCTTGCTGGCGGTCCGCTGCGCGATATGGGAGTTATCGCCGGCATGAGTGGCAGCCCGGTCTTCATTGATGATCGTCTAATCGGCGCTGTGGCGTATGGGTGGGGCTTTTCCAAAGAACCGATTACAGGCATTACACCAATCGAAGAGATGCTACAAGTATACGAGCTAACATCATCTGAGCCTTCAGCCTCTGACGAGGTGAATGGTGGTACGCAACGTCTTTTTCCCAGCCCGACGGAGCAATCCGTGCTCGCACCCCATCGCATCCAGATCGAACAGGATAAGCTAAAGCAGCTCGACCTTTCGCTTCCCCCGGACTCTACGGGTACACTCACTCTAGAGCCCCTTGCCACCCCACTCTTTGTAACGAGCCGCCATCCAGTAGTGCTCAGGGAACTCAAGCGATTGTTTGCACCGTATAATATGACAGCCGTGCTGAGCGGTTCTGCCAGCGGATCGGCGTCAGCTCATGGCGATATTCCAATCGAACCCGGCGCAGCCCTCGGTGTGCAGCTCGTTGCAGGCGATTTGGACATCAGCGCCGTTGGCACAGTAACCTATCGTAAAGGTAACAAGCTGGTTGCCTTCGGCCATCCCATGTTTCTCAGCGGTAATGTTGATATTCCCATGACCTCGGCCTACATCTATTCGATTCTGCCAAGCTACCGCTTTCCTTTCAAATTCGGTGAAGTGGTCAAGCAGGTGGGAAGCGTGCGTCAGGATCGCATGACAGCGATTGGCGGGGTTCTTGGCCGCGAGGCACCAATGGTTCCAATCTCCGTCATTGTGCGTCTGCCTGATCAGCAGCAAACCAGGACATTTAACTATAGGGTCTGGGAGGATCGAGCATTCGGGCCTACGCTGACTGCAATTTCGCTCTACGAGTCCCTACTTTCAACCGACAAATTCCAGGGCGACTCTGCAGCGACTATTCACTACACAATCACCCTTGATGACGGACGTACCATTACGAAGTCAGATTTTATTTCATCCGATTTCGGTGTGCCAATATCCGCTTCTATGCGGGTGGCCTTTGATATCAGCACCCTGGTGAGCAACCCATTTAAGGCGGTACGCATCAAGCAGATTACGTTTGAGGCCGAACTGATTGATAAGCTCCTTACAGCTCGCCTGGTGGCTACCCATACGAACAGAGCAACTTACAAGCCAGGAGAAACAGTTGAAATCACTCTGTATATTCAGCCCTGGCGCAAGCAGATCGAACCGCTAAAGGCATCATTCACCATTCCTGCGGATCTTCCTGATGGGAATTACTTTTTAAGCATTAGTGACGGACGAGGCCGCCAGGAATTGGAGTATGCGCGCGCACCGGGTCTGTTTCAACCGTTGACTTTTGATCAATTGCTGCGAACTCTGAAACAGAACTTTCCGCAGAATTACATGTATCTCACAGTGCAGAAAGAAACAGGCGGTCTGACCGTGCACGGAAAGGAATTAGCTGCTTTGCCTCCGAGTGTGATGAGGGTAATTGCAGACGCGTCGGTTGCTCAATTCACGCAGCCAACTCGGGGCATTTTCCTCTGGGATCACCGGATCAAAACACAGTATGCCGTGTCCGGAGCCGATCAGATTGTACTCGAGGTGAGACGGCACGAATAGATGCGGCTGGAAAGAACCGCTCAAGACCAGCGAAAGGAAGAGACTAATTTGAAAACGCGAGCTCGATTTTCTGCTACTTTATGTCTGATCTGTGCAGCCGCCTGGCTGCCTGGAATCCTATGGGGCATCAGCTCCATGCGCATTAAAGAGGATAGCTTCAAGGACTTCACCAAGGGCGATCCTAAGTCAACCTCCATCTCGAGCGATGGAAAGATCACTATCGCGCCAGCCCTTGAAAAAATTTACGATACAAAGGAGGCACTGATCTGGGATCAATGTGTGGGGGCTGACGGAACCTTGTATCTTGCCTCTGGGAATAATGGAAAGATTTTCAAAATCTCAAAAAGCGGAAAAGGAGAGCTTTTCTGTGATCTGGAAGAGCTGGAAGTATATGCAATAACAATGGATAAGGAGGGTGTGATATTTGCCGGTGCGTCGCCAGGGGGAAAGATTTATCGCATTGGCCAGGATGGCGAACCGTCACTTTTCTATGACACTCAAGAGGATTACATCTGGGATTTGCTTTTTGATGGTGAACAAAATCTCTACGTAGCCACCGGAAAGAACGGCAAGCTTTTGAAGATTGATCCGGAGAAGCAGTGCACAACAGTTTATGATTCACCGGCAGCGAACATACTGAGTCTGGTACGTGACGCCAATGGCTCTTTGTATGCTGTCACCCAGGGCAAAGCATTTCTGTATAAGATCAGCCCGGAGGGCAAAGTGTTCATGCTCTACGAGTCAGGTCTCGACGAAGCCCGCCACATTGTATGCGACAGCACTGGGAACCTGTACGTCGCTCTGAATAGCGAGAAGCTGTCTAAAAAAGGCATGTTCATAATAACGCCACCTGCTTTCCAGGAAAACGGTGGTGTACTCTCGCTAGTCGAAGACCGCCCGCCTGGTGCTCCACCATCTCCCCCGCCAGCTGCCAGGCCTCCAACCATCGGGAAAGGAAAATCCAGCCTCGTAAAGATTGATCCGCAGGGATACGTCGAGGAAATCTGGAGACCAGAAGAAACTCCGATTCACTGCCTTTATTTTGATCCTCAACGGAAGCACCTTCTGGCTGCCGCTGGCGAGAAAGGGAATCTCTACGTCGTGAAGGATAATGGGGACTTCACGCTTCTGCGCAGCGTCGAGGAGAAGTATCTTCTGTCTATAGGGCCTCGTGCTGGCGGGCTTGCTGTTTCAACAGGGAGTGGCGGGGTGGTCTACCAGTTACAGTTTGATGAGGCTGAAGAGGGAATCTTCTGGTCACGTGCTGTTGATGCAAAGACCGCGGTGAAATGGGGAAATTGTTTCATCCAGGCTGAGATGCCTGCCGGGGTGCAGCTAAGTCTTGCCACGCGCAGTGGCAACAGTTCTGAGCCCGACGACACCTGGAGCCCGTGGTCGGAGTTCGCACCGGTGCCCAATCAAAGAGTCCCGATCACAAGCCCCATTGCGCAATTTCTCCAGTGGCAAGTTAAACTACAGAAGAAAAAGAAAGCGGCTGCAGGGCCTGTCCTGGATTTTGCAGAAATCTACTACACTATGCCGAATCTGGCTCCTCGGATTAAACGAATTACTGTCAAAAAGGCCAGAGTTGCAGCGAAGCCCGAGATCAAGAGACCCACTGAGCCTGGAATAGACAAGAAAGCCCCTTTGGTTGGTAATCTGAGAGGGCGTCCTGGAACGGATGAGAAAGCCGTTGGCAAAGCTGCCGACTCCAATCCGAAAAAAATTACAATTTCCTGGGACGTTTCCGACGCTAACGACGATGAATTGGAAGCTACCCTCTATTTCAAAGGTGAAAGCGAGACAACCTGGAAGGAAATCGAAGACGAGATTACAAACACCCGGTATACGTTTGAGACCGTATCTATTCCAGATGGCCCGTACAGGATCAAAGTGGGGGTGACCGATTTGCCGAGCAACCCTGAGCCGCTGGCACGGACTGCATCGCTGGTCAGCGAGCTCTTTGTTGTAGATAATACCCCACCCGAGATTGCCACGTTCAGTGCACGTGAGAAGTCAGCGGGCATTTTTACGATCACCGCCACTGCAAAGGACGGGGCGAGCATTATTGCTGCGGTGCAGTATAACGTTGACGCCGACGACTGGCTGTACCTCATGCCTACAGATGGCATTTTTGACGCTGCTGAGGAACTATTTGCCTTTGATACGGAATCATTAACAGTTGGTGAACATACGCTCAGTCTTATGGTTACGGATGACGAGGGCAATACTACTGTACGCAAGGTTCTGGTAACAGTGAAAGGAAGTGGTAATGCTTCGGGTAAAGCTGCATCCGCTAAAGATTAATCACGCAACCAAGCTGACCTTACTCCGCATTGTCTGCGTGCCGCTGTTGGCAATTTTGGTTTACTACGGTAGGTGGGGCTGGGTGCTTTTAGTGTTTGTGTTTTCCGCTTTGACGGATGCAGCAGATGGCATCATTGCTCGGGCATTAAAGCAAAAGACATGGCTGGGCAGTTTTCTCGATCCGATTGCCGATAAATTGCTTCTGGTTACTGCCTTTATCTCGATGTCATTCCTCATTCGCGATACGACGGGAGTGATTACTGTCCGTGCTTGGCTCACTATTGTAGTTATTTTTCGCGATGTCGTGATTTTACTGGGTGTGGGCATCCTGCAAATTCTCATCAAGGATCTCGAGTATCGGCCCACGCTTCTGAGCAAAGCCACAACAGTTTGTCAGACCTTCACGATTTTTGAAGTTGCATTGGCCAATTACCTGATCACCAGCGGCCGCGGTACGGTCGAGCAATTCCTCTTCCCTACAAGTTTGATCTCCCACATAACCCTTGCAATTACGATTTTCTCCGGACTACATTACATTCTTATTGGAACCAAAATGCTTTCGCACTATAAAGACTCACGCCCAGCAACGGGTTAGCGGTATGCGCCACGGTGTCCGCGTTCAACACGTCGAACCAGATGGGCTTGCTGCGCGTTATGGCATTCGTGCGGGCGACCATCTGCTTAGAATTAACAATTACCCTGTGCATGACGCGCTCGATTTTCTTTACTTCTCAGCCCGAAAGCGACTTCGCCTTGAGATCAAATCGCGCACAGGTGGCCTGAAGACCGTCTGCATCCAGAAACGCTCTGAAGAATACCCGCTGGGTTTGACCGCTGAGCCATTGCAAATCCGTCGTTGCCGGAACCGTTGTCTCTTCTGCTTTTTTCACCAGCTTCCTCCGAACCTGCGCAAGGAGCTCTACGTCAAAGATGAGGATTACCGGCTGTCGTTTTTGCACGGCAACTATATAACAGCTACGGATTTGACCGAAGCAGATTTTACCCGAATTGCCCGGCAGCGCCTGTCGCCGCTTTACATCTCTGTCCACACCACTGATCCCGTGCTTCGGCTTAAGATGCTCGGTCGCAAACAGGCACCTGACATTCTCCAGATTCTCCGGCGGCTCAGGAGGCACACCATCTCGTTCCACAGCCAAATCGTGCTCTGCCCTGGCTTGAATAACGGGACGTATCTACAACGTACCATTACTGAGCTTGCGCAATTTTACCCCTACCTCCTTTCGATTGCTATTGTGCCCGTGGGGCTGACGAAATATCGTCCTCGCGCAGCGCAGCTCATGCGTGTAACGCCCGCCTACGCCCGGGGATTCTTGCACCAGATAGAGCCGCTCAGGCAAACATTGACCAGGAATCTTGGCCGCTGTATCCTGTTCTTAAGCGACGAGTTCTACCTGCTGGCAGGCAGAAACCCTCCATCGTACCGCGGATTCGACATGGTGCCGCAATTGGAAAACGGCATAGGCATGGTGTGGCAATTCTATGAGCACTACGGCAAGGCCGTTCGCAGACTGCCGAAATCCTTGTCACAACAACGGCGTGTCGGCGTAATAACCAGCAAGCTCGGAGAGAGCGTTCTGCGTCGCATCATTATGCGATTGAACCAGATCAGGAATTTGCGGCTTGACCCCCTGGTTGTTTCAAACCGTCTGTTCGGCCCCACAGTGACTGTGACTGGACTATTGGCAGGCAAGGATATTTTGCGCACCATTCGCAGGCATCCTGGCTACGACACATATTTTATCCCGGCAAATTGCCTGCGGCCGGAAGATGATCTCTTTCTCGACAATATGAGCCTGTACCAGCTCGCAGCGTCAACCAAGTCTGACGTGAGAGTTGTGCCTAATGATGTTAAGGTATTCATTGCCGAAGCCCTTGGAGCAATACATGAGCGCTAAGGTCAGCATCGTCACTCCCCCACTTCCAATCGTGGCTATTATCGGAAGGCCTAATGTCGGCAAGTCTACTCTCTTTAATCGAATTATTGGATTTCGAAAGGCTGTTGTATCGGCTGCGCCCGGCCTGACGCGCGACCGTAAGTATGCCCGCAGCAGCTGGGAGGGCAAGGACTTCCTGCTGGTGGATACAGGGGGATACGAGCCTGACAGTCAGGAAGAGATAGTCGCACACATGCGTGAACAAACACGTCTGGCAATTGAAGAAGCTCATCTGGTTCTTTTTCTGACGGATGTTTCCGAGACTCTTAATCCCTTAGATGAAGATATTGTGCATGAGCTGCGGAACACCGGAAAGCCCTTCTTTATCGTCGTGAATAAGTGTGACGATTCAAAGCGCAAAGCCCAGGCTTATAGCTTCAGCCGTTTTGGTGTATCCACAATCTATCCAGTCTCCTCCACGCACGGACTGGGAATCAGCCAGCTACTTGATGATGCGGTGGCTGCACTTCCTGCTCCGACGACGGATGTAGGAGATCAGGCAGGCGGTATTCGCATTGCCGTAGTGGGGCGCCAGAACGTGGGGAAATCTACCCTCATTAATACGCTTCTCGGACAGCAGCGGGTAATTGCCCACGCAACGCCTGGCACTACACACGACGCCATTGACACCACATTTGAACTTGCAGGACGCCGCTATACGATTATTGATACTGCAGGCATCCGGCGCCGTGGGAAAATCGCCAGAGGAATCGAAAGACTCGTAGTAGCCTCTTCCATTATGAGTCTGGAGCGTTGCGATATTGCACTGCTGGTGCTCGATGCGCAGTTCGGCGTTGTGCAGCAGGACACACATATTGGCGGGTACGCACTGGAAGCCGGTAAGGCTTGTATTATTGTTGTTAACAAGTGGGATGCCGTTGAGAAAGACACAGACACCAGTGGCGCTTATGCCAAGATTTTGCGTCGCGAATTCAATTTCTTGCCCTTTCCGCCGATTGTCTTCGTGTCCGCACTATCTGGACAACGAGTCATGACGATCTTGCCGCTGGTTGATAAGCTGTATGCTTTGGCTCTCAAAGAAATCAAAACCCCGCTGCTCAACAAGACAATGGAGCGTGTCCTCAAACAATTCCCTCCTCCTGTCCGGAAGGGCAAGGCGCTGAAGATTCACTATGTCACTCAAATAGGCGTTCTACCGCCGAGCTTTGCGTTGTTTGTCAACGACCCGACACTGATGCACTTTTCATATCAACGCTACTTAGTGAATCAACTGCGTGAAGAATTTGAATTTGAGGGAGTTCCCATTCGGCTAAAACTCCGAAGGAGAGCCGATTCGGCATCCCGGCCGCGCAGAAGATAGCATGAGCGCTGCCGGTCTGAATTGAGCAGTAACAGGTATCCGCATGGTTACCTGACTCGAATAGTGTCGCCTTTAGTGATAAATTGAAAAGATTGCTCGTGCAAAGGGAGTTTAATGGCGTTTCTTGCACTATTGTTGATTGCATATCTGATTGGGTCAATCCCGACAAGCTTTATTCTCGGGAAAATACTGCGTGGCATTGACCTGCGCGAGCATGGAAGCCGAAATGTCGGTGCGACGAACGCCATGCGTGTGCTCGGCAAACCCGTGGGAATTGCCGTACTTATCCTGGACGCTGCTAAAGGCTTCTTTCCAACGCTTCTCTTTCCGCTCATCACTGGAGGGAGCGCATCGGGTTTCTTGAGTCAAGAGAACCAGGCGCTTTGCATTGGTCTTGCAGCGGTTATCGGCCATATGTTCACAATTTGCTTGAAGTTTAAAGGGGGCAAAGGAGTGGCCACTACGATAGGGGTGTATCTCGCCCTTGCTCCAAAGGCACTGCTCTTGACCTTCAGCATTTGTCTGATTTTGATAGCCAGCACGCGTTACGTGTCACTCGGGTCATTAACCGGCGCTATCCTGCTTCCGATCTTTCTGCTGCTTGTTGGACCACGTTCGCTGCCGCTTGTGATGCTTACTGTTCTTCTCGGAGGCCTGGTCGTCTGGAGACACCGTGAGAATATAAAGCGCTTGGCGCAAGGAACAGAGTCAAAGATTTTTTAGCTGGTGTCACTAAGACACCAGCAGGATTATTCTAAAATGCACAAACATCTCTTGCCACATGTTCATTCTCGGGCAGCTTGATGGAAGGAACAAGCGGATATGAGCCAAACCAGCGCCAAACCTGTCGTCTGCGTTCTGGGTGGCGGAACCTGGGGAACAACGCTCGCCCACCTGCTCTCGCTGAAGCGCTTTAAAGTACAGATCTGGGATATTGATGAAAAGGTTGTCGCGTCTCTGGTAAAAAGCCGTATCCCTCACCGCCTTCCCCATGTGTATCTGCCCAAGAGGATTATGATTACCAACGACCTCCAGAAGGCCCTCCGCCAAGCAAATACGATTGTCATAGCAATTCCGTCGCACGGGATGCGAGCGCTGTGTGAGCAGCTAAAATCGCTGGGCATTGCGCGCCTCAATGCGCCAATCATCATTGGGGCAAAGGGTCTGGACACCAAGCAACTGACGACGCTATCGTGCGTGGCGCTCGATGTTATTGGGGAAGCGGTTCGGGATCAGCTGTGCGTGCTGTCCGGCCCGAGCCATGCCGAGGAGGTGTCGCGAGGGGCACCCACCTCCGTAGTTGTGTCTGCCTATCATAAGAAAACTGCAGGAACCGTACAGCAGCTCTTCATGACGCCCACATTCCGTGTGTATACGCATCAGGATGTTCTGGGTGTCGAGCTGGGAGGTGCGCTAAAAAATATCATTGCGATTGCGGCGGGTGTGTGCGACGGCCTCAAGCTTGGCGACAACGCGAAAGCTGCGCTGCTAACACGCGGTCTGGCTGAGATTATTCGCCTGGGCAAGGCCATGGGTGCCGACGTCCAGACTTTTACTGGCCTCGCTGGCGTGGGTGACCTGATTGTGACCGCCCTGAGCCGCCATAGCAGAAATCGTGCTTTTGGCGAGCGGATTGCTCGAGGCTTAACCGTAAAAGAGGTACAACGCCAAATTGGCATGGTCGTGGAAGGCATCACAACTACTCAGGCTGCTCGTCAATTGGCTAAGCGGCATGATGTTTCAATGCCAATTACCGAGGAAGTCTATAATATTATCTTCAAAGATCGGCCGCCAAAGGATGCCGTTGCCAAGCTTATGCGTCGCAGCCCAAAGCCTGAAATTTACTAACAGTGGCATAGCAATTATTCTTTCACCACTGACCCAGGCACCGGCCTAGCCCGTACACCCCCGTGTTTCCCCGCAGAGACCACCGAAACACTAACGCAACCCATAGCGGCAGGCCTCGTACACAGCGCCTGGATTGCGCAGCACAATTTGTTCCGTACATGCTGTTAGCACGATTGTTTTCCTCACCCGCCTCTTCAATGCAGCACCGCTTTGCATGTCTATTCTGCCCATGGAGCCGAATGCAGTTGTAAAATCTGTGCCAAGAGCGTAAAAAAGGCTTGATTTCGCTTTCAGTGCGTGCCATTAAGTACTTAAAAATAAGTAATGTAAAAGAGTCGCAAGCCGAAAGTTTCAGAGGTTAGTACTGCTTTCGATAAGAAGGAGGTGAGGACATACTTAAGTAAAAAGTTGCCTGGCGCTTATTATGTGAAGACTTCTTTGTGTGTTTTCCTGTATAGTGCTGTGGTAAGTGCGGCAATTCTTTTCCATAGGGCACCAGTTACCTTAGCAGTTCTCATGCAAGTGTGATGTGTTGTGATGTCATGACCCGCTGATTGGCACAGTTGATGAAGAAAGGGTGATACTGATGGCAGATGCTGCGATCAAGACGCACAGGGACAAGCTGTTCTACCGCATTAACGAAATAAGCATGATTACGGGCATCAAGCCCTACGTTCTACGCTATTGGGAAACTGAGTTTAAGGAGCTCCAGCCGCAAAAGGATCAGAGCGACCAGCGCCGATATCGTAAGAGCGACATCGAAATGATCCTTCTTATTAAGAAGCTGCTCTATGAAGAGCGTTTTAAAATTGCGGGAGCAAAGAACAAAATCAGAGAGATGTATCGTCAAAGTCGAGCCTCGGAGCAAAACGCCAGGCGTTCAACGCGCAAGCGTAGTGGCGAGCTTAAGACGATCAGCAAAAAGCTTAACTCTGTACAGAAAGATTTGCACCAATTGGCTAACTCCCTGAACCGCTAGAATCTCAGTTTCGTAGAGAATTGGCTTTTGTAACCCAGTAGCTCACAGAACGTGAACAGTAATGGTATGAAGTGCAAGAAGAGTTTCGTGTTTGCGGCCTACCGCTTGCCAGGGGGAGCAAAATCTAAGGTCAAGTTATCGACGGAGATTCACAGGCATTCATAAGTACAGAATTCCAATACATACTTTTGGTCGGGGCGTAGCGCAGCCTGGTAGCGTACCTGAATGGGGTTCAGGTGGTCGCTGGTTCAAATCCAGTCGCCCCGACCAGTTCTATAAAGATCAGAGGAAGAATTTGGCATGAGTTAGGCCCTGCGAAGACAAGGATCTAAGAAAATAGATTTTGATTGACGCAAAGTGTAGAATATCGCATGTTTATTGCTGTTTTATCTGTAAAAAAAGAAAGGAGAAGGTCAATGATGAGATTGATGACAGTACTGGTGGTAGTTCTTGGATTATTGGCACTAATTATGAGCGGCTGTGGGGGGCAGGAACAAGCCCAAGCGCCAGCTGTACCACAGGCAGAAGTAGAGGAAGCTGAAAAAGCAAAAATAGAGGCTGAGAAAGAAGCTAAAGAAGCACTGGAAGCAGCAAAAGAAGAAGCCGCGCAATTAGAGAAGAAAGCTGAAGAAGAAGTTGAGAAAGCAGAGGATGCAGCAAAAGATTTACTTCAGTAGGAATAAACAAGCATACAGATAAAACGCTCATCGTGGCAGCATAGACGAGTATATGGAGATTTGACTTAGGCGAGTTCACTTTTGCCAGTTTATCATCACCTTTGCAGTGATTAGTATTTCACTTCGGCCGGGACCTCATGTTTGTTCCGGCCGAAGTGTCATACTATTTTCGCGTTTATCACCTCAAGTATACAGTATAGCGATACCTCCCTCCCGAAATTATTAAACATATTTTTCTCCTTGATCCGTGACACTGATGATGCCTCCGAAGGCTCGCTCATTCTCGACCTCGCTCAACAGATAAGTAAGCGGCAATATAACGTACGAGCCCTCTGGAAGGCCGTTTCGACACGAGCGCTTGTGCTGCTCTACTCGTTTCTGCCAACACTTGTTCTCGTCACCGCGTTTCTCCTCCAAAAGGGAACGCAAAGCTTCGCCAGGCCGCCCGTGTGGGAACTGTGGGGCCGTCTCATTAGCCTTAACTCGCTCGTCTCGTACCAGAAACAGGAAATATGGTTTTCGACGCCGTTTGCGGCACTATTTGCTGCAGTCTTTCTGTACCTTTTTGTATTGAAGGGAGTTCGTTTTCACGTAAATCATTGGGATGGGTTTATCCGCATATTTGCCGCGTATATCATCTTGTATTTTACCGCCCCTAAACATATGTCCGGAGGTAGTTTCATCAGCCATCGGATGAACTTATATCCATTCTTTGTCCTGATTCTCTGGTTCGGCGCTCAGTCGTATCATAGGATTGTTAAGTTGAAAATCGGAGTCGTTGCGGCGGTAATCGCCCTAGTTCTACTTGGACTCCACACAACCAAATACGTGCAGATCAATGACTACTTGGAAGAATATCTCTCGGGAACACATCTTATCGAAACGAATACAACACTTCTGCCACTTTGCTTTTCACATCAACTACACCCATCTCACGAACCGGATCTCTTGTATAAGGTTAGCCCTTTTCTGCATGCCTCGGCTTATGCAACTGCGCAAAGGCACGTCGTGAACCTCTTGAATTATGAAGCCACGACGGGCTACTTCCCGATTATCTTCCGTTCTAACCTCGATCCGTTCAAGCACATGGGCATTGGGGCGGAACTGGCATTACAGCCCCCGCGGGTAGACTTTCTCACGTATCCCCAACGAACAGGAGGAAGTGTGGACTACGTGCTTGTTTGGTGCATGCATGAGCCAGAAAGCGACAATGAAGATGCGAAATCCATCTTTAGACAACTCAAGGAAGGCTATGAGCTCATCTATATCTCGCCGCGACGGGGGTTCATGCAATTATATCGTCTAAAAGACTGGCAAAAATAAGGGCGGCCACCTAGTTGTCCTCGCTTTAGGTTACGGAGGCAGGTATAAATTTTTGAGAGTGGCTTTTTGGACTTGTTATATATCCATTGAAATGTAATGCATTGATCGTTGAGGAGGCGGCGCGTACGTGTCAGATTGACTTCCCCGAGGAGACCGCCTCTAATAATTATCACAGCACCGTGGTGTTTTAAAATGCGCCGCTTTGCAAAGCCTTCTAAGGTCGGAGAAATACAAGGTAATTCTTCATCCCTATTTTTAATGCAAGAGTCGCAAGACAAAAATAGGTAGCCTAAAAGCAACTTCTCGAAATCATTGGTATCTTTCCATGAACGCTGCTCGTAAACTAGCCTTAGGATCAGCCATGCGGACAACCAACCTTGTGGTTCAGGTTGTTGTCGGTATGTTCCTGATGCCTTTTATCATCCATACCCTTGGTGATCGCATCTATGGCTATTGGGTATTGGTCGCTGCCTTTCTTGGATACTACGGCCTTTTTGATCTTGGAATTGTCACTGCCGTGCAGTATCGGGTTGCACGATGTATAGGAGAGCGGGATGAGGAGGAGATAAACCGCTCAGTTTCCACCGCATTTGTCATGTTCGGATTACTGGGTTTGCTCATTTTCGCAATTACCATAGTTGCGGCGTTCTTCTCCTCTCGCATAATTAAAGATCCTACGGAAGCAGCTCTTTTTAGCAAAGTGCTATTAATCATGGGTGCAGGCTTCGTGGCTGGGTTTCCGTGTCGAGCTTTTCTTGGAGCTTTGTCTGCCGAGTTGCGTTTCGATCTTATATCTGGACTCAACATCGCAGGTACCCTGGTGAGAGCTGTCTTAATTTTCCTCTTGCTAAAAGCAGGATATGGTATAGTGGCACTGGCCCTTGTGACGATGTTGATTGAGCTTTCTAACCACTCAGCACGCTACGTGCTTCTTAAGATAGTGCGACCGAGATTTCGCCTGTCAATTAGAACAGCAAGTCGCAAGGTCTTTAAGGATCTATTCGCCTATAGCATTTTCACGTTCATTGCAAAAATAGCTGATCAAATCAGATTCAACATAGACGCCTTCATTATTGGTGCTTTTCTTGGTATCGGCATGATAACGCACTACGCCATTGCCAAACGATTAACCATGTATTTTAGAAATCTAATAATCTCTCTCATGGGTGGCATTGGCCCAATGTTCAGCCAGCAATTGGGCCGCCAAGATGAAGATGCGATGCGCCGGACTTTCGTCACAGGGACAAAACTTTCCACTATTTTCTCGATGTGCGTAGGGCTGTGTCTTCTCCTATATGGAAAACCATTCATTGCTGCTTGGATGGGTGTTGATTATATAGATGCCTATGTTCCTCTTTTTCTGTTAATTATAGGAACAACCGTTGATCTCGCCCAAGCGCCCTCTGTGGGTTTTCTCTATGGCATAGCGCGCCATAAATTTTACGCTTATTGCAATTCTGTGGAAGCATTGCTCAATCTCTCGCTCAGTTTACTATTAGTATCTCAATACAAGATGCTGGGCATAGCTCTTGGCTATGCTATTCCAATGATTGTCATGAGGCTACTTGTGCAGCCTTTTTATGTATGTAAATGTCTAAAAATGCCCTATAAGGACTACTACTATAGCGTCCTTGGCAAGGCCTTTGTTAAAATTTCTCTTGTGTTTTTTCTCTCATGGTGGCTATTCAGCCGCCATTTCATTGGCATCGGAATTGTTGGATTGGCACCGCCAATTGCAATAATAGTTATATTGACGCTGGGGGTTTCGTTTTTTTGGGTTTTGGACTCACAAGAAAAGAAATGGCTTTTTAACAAATTGGGGATCATAAAACTCCCCCAATATGCCGAAACTGGAAGCAAAGATTAACACAGATATAACCTTGGAGAATTTTACAGGGCCTGACCGAGAGAAGACAAAGGCAAGATTATTTGTCTTGTGTAAAACTATAAGGCTCTAGAAGACTGATACAGTTGATAGACGGCTTCAGAAAGCAGGGAAAGCAATATAAGCCAGGGGGCCCTTTAATCATGGAAAAGCGGGTAAGTATCAGCGTGATAATCCCAACTTACAATCGAGCCAGGTATGTGACAAAAGCAATAGACAGCGCTTTAGCTCAGACGTATAAAGATTATGAGATTATTGTTGTTGACGATGGTTCCACAGATGGCACTCGGCAAGCTCTGGAACCTTATCAGGACTGTATACGCTATATATATCAGGAAAATCGCGGTGTGGCAGCTGCTCGTAATTTAGGCATTAAGTCCGCGAACGCAAAATGGGTAGCTTTTCTTGATTCAGACGACAGGTGGATACCTGAAAAACTTGCCTACCAAATGGACTGCGTAACTCAAAGCGACGCACAAGTTTGTTTTACTAATATTATATATGAGAGCGAACCCGATGAGCACACATCCCTCGTTGCTACAGAACAGAAAGAAATGAGATATAAGTTATATGGTGAGCCTCTTGAAATGGTTTTGGATAGTTCAACAAAAAACTACGTACAATCGATGTTGGTTAAGCGCAGCCTCTTTGCTCATGTAGGATATTTCGATGAGCGGTTACAGATTGCGGACGATACTCGGATGATTTTTAATTTAGCCTTCGAAACGGCCTTTGCGTATATAACTACACCGCTCACCATTATTCATCGCTCAGCTGAGAGAAAAGGGCTGATAAACAATCGGCTGGATTCAGTTAAAGTAAGGACAAAAGAAGGGATTACGATTCTTTCTGAAGTCTATTTTCGTTGTGAACAAAAAGGAAGGAGAATTATTCGGAGAGTTAGGCAAACCTTGGGCTCTTTTCTCGCAACCATGGCGGAAATTTGTTGTATAGAAAAGAATATGTACGACGCCAGACGTTATGCCTTCGATGGTCTGCGCTTTGGGGGTTATTTAAGAACATATTTAAGATGTCTTGTTGTGCTTTGCTTCCCATGGGCTATGCGCTGGAGGCGCAAGAGTACTTGGAGGTAGAAAATAATCTATAGTTTTGCGCCTGCGTGGTTGTTCCATAACTTTGCAACAAAAACGAGACCGAATATTACCTTTCTATTTCTTGCCGATGTTCCGCGATGCAAAAGCATAGCATTTGTATTGGTTAGGGAAAATGCATGAAGAGCGAATTCGACTCCTTGCCAGACTTAGAGCTTTAAGGGAAGGCAAATCAATGCTCTGTGGCACAGTTGCTTGGCCAACCGGAAATTTAGCAGTCTATTTTTGCTAAGTGATATAGTATGTATTTCTTGTGGGCTTTGCACACGAATGTATTGAAAATCTTTAACATGTTGCTGATTTCCAGGCTTATATATAGTCCAGTGTGATCATGCGACTGAAGCAAAGTGGCCGTGTGGCTCTTAAGAAAATCATGCCTAGTTTAATAATGACCACTGATCGGAGATGCAAAGTATTAATGCCATTTAGGTTGCGAAACGGCAATGTCTCATCAGATTGCGATATTTTATGTCTTTCAACATCCACGCAGTATGGTTGTTTATTGACTCTCTCGTCTTCTTAATGTAAGGCTTCCATTTGTTTGAATTAAGGGGATAACAGCCTAATTGAATTTTTTAAATTCTTGCGCATGCCGGAAAAGTTCTTGTTCCTGTTGGAAAGGAGTGGTTGTAATGAAGTACGTAGTTGTGGTTTTTCTGGTTCCCTTTTTCTTGTTATGCAGTTTTGCTCAGGCAGACTACTATGTAGATTTTGAAAATGGCCGTGATACAAACACTGGTTTATCGGCATCTACCCCTTGGAAACATGCCCCCGGTGACCCAAATGCAACAGGCAACCCAGCTTCTGCCAGCTTGCAGCCTGGAGACACTGTATTATTTAAAGGAGGAGTGATTTATGGAGGGAGCATAAGTATTAAAGCAAGTGGTGTATCTGGAAATCATATAACATACAGAGGAGACAATTGGCCCGATTTAGAAGGAACAAAAGCTATCGTGAATGGAAATCATATAAAAAATACTGGTTATAATTATATAACTATAGAAGGATTTAGAGTACAGAATGCCGGAATTTTAGGAGACACTCCTGGATTAAATATGATTGTAAGAAATAATGAAGTAAGTGGCAATAGTGGCCTCTCTGGAGCAGTAGATCTTGGAGATATTTACGATGTGAGGTTTGAGGCTAGTGACGATGTTTGTATTATTGAAAATAATTATATACATGATACAGACTCAAGAGGAATATACGCTGGTGCGGAGGGAGGCAAACTTATTATCAGAAACAATACTCTCGAAAGAACTCCTAATGGAATGAGGATTGAGAGTGGCGGTGGGACAATAGTAGTAATAAATAATAAATTCTATGACTGTGCTCCTTCAGGCCATACCAATGTAATTACAATATATCATGACCACGCGGCAGCTGAAGTTTGTCCTTCATGTTTTACCAGAAATATTCTAGTTGCTGGTAATGTGGTTTTTGGAGGCCAAAGACCTCTTGCAATACATAGGGCAGATGACCTAACTGTTTACAACAATATTTTAATAGCAAAAGAAGGATCAGGCACATGCCCTATTACTGTTTGGGGATCTGGTGCCAAAAATGTGAAAGTTCTAAACAATGTTCTTTTCAGTGGTTATACCCCACCAATTACTCTTTATGGTATAGGCGCTATTGATAATTTAATCATGAAAAATAATATTATAGCTCGACCAGTGGATAAACCTGGAGCAGATATCTCACATAATATTTATACTGTTTTAGGTTCAAGCTCAGGCACAAATGAAATTTATGAACCAGATTTAACAAAAATACTTGCTGATGTTAGTGGTGCTAATCGTGCTGACTGGAATTATCATCTAAAACCAGGCAGTATTGCAATTGATGCAGGAACTGACATAACTAGCATACTTAATGAACTTCAATTAAAATATGGCGAGTATTATGATTTCACAAAAGACATTGCTGGAGACCCAAGACCACAAGGTGCTGGCTGGGATATAGGTGCTTATGAATATCCTGGTGTCATTGACACAGAACCGCCTACAGTACCACAGACTCTAATTGCTACTGCAGTATCCCATCAGCAAATAGACCTATCCTGGGATGCATCGACTGATAATGTAGCACTGGCAGGATATAAGATATACAGAGAGGGTGTTGAAATAGCAACATCTACTACAGTTACCTATTCTGATACAGAGCTTACTCCTTCTACTACATATACATACCAAGTTCTAGCATATGATTTTGCAGGAAATGAATCTGATAAATCGCCCCCTGTCTCAGCTACTACATTGGCTGATACAACCCCACCTTCTATTGTTTCAGTTATAACACAAGAGACATCCATTAATATTGTTTTCAATGAGGCCCTAGATACATTGTCAGCAGAAAATATAACAAATTATAGTATCAACAATGGCATATCAATAACGCAGGCTTCGCTTGGGTTTGATCTTATAACTGTTACTTTAACAACCTCTTCTCATACAGATGGGCTGACATATACCTTAACAGTAGAAGATGTAAAAGATACCGCTTTGAATCCAATCCAGCCAACCCAGATAGATTATGTATATAGAGCTGATGTAACTGATGGTTTAATTGCACACTGGAAACTTGATGAAGAAGCTGGCACAACTGCACAAGACTCCTCAGGTAATGGTCATGATGGAACTTTAATCAATGGCCCATTATGGACAGAGGGAAGGATTAATTATGCTTTAGATTTTGACGGAAGTAATGATAAGGTTACAATTCCTCACCATGATGATCTAGACCCTGAATCAATGACAATTGCTGCATGGGTTTATTTGGAGCAATCAAAAGCATGGAGTGCTGTATTAACTAAGGATGAACAAGTTTCTTATTGGCTTGGGGTAGGAGGTACGACACCTCTTTTTCTATTAAGTCCTGATGGTTCAAGTGGGAACCATATTAGATTTTGGGCAGATTCTGGTATGACTTTAAATACCTGGCATCATATAGCAGCTACTTACGACGGGAGTTATGTACAATTATATATTGATGGTTCATCAAGCGGAAGCCCTCAAGGTTATAATGGGGGAATTTACCAGGGCACTTCACAAGTTTTAATTGGTGATAGTATTACATGGCAGCCTTTTAGCAATACATTTAATGGAATCATCGATGATGTCCGTATCTACAACCGAGCTCTGGGCCAGGAAGAGATTCAAGCTATCTATGATGCAGCTCCTATTATGCCTCTCCCGCAATATACGTTTGATGCCTCTCTTGAAGGCTGGTCATTTCTACCGCTAAGTGGTCCGGGCTTCTCCGGGGCATGGTCCGGCTATAGCGGTGGTCGAATAAGCATCAGTTCGGCGAATGATACGACAAACCGCGTCGGATTCTGGATTGGGCCGCTGGACATTCCTTGCTTGGCGGATAATGTGTATCGGGCCCGGTTCTTGGCTTCCTCCAGTCAAGCCACGGCTTCTGCGAATCCGCAGTTTCGCATGCGGTGGACCCAGGATCAATCTCTGGAGTCGGCATCGCACGTCGTGAACCCGTCAGGCTCGTACAGCAACTCCTTACCAACTGATCCAATACAGCGAGAATACGCCATCTATTTTGCGCCGATCTTGGCATATAACCTTGGTGTTGCCTTTGATATGGTTGACTTCGACGCGGGGCAGTATGGCACGCACTATGTGGATCGGATTACAGTGGAGCGGTTCCCACGTTTGGCATCTGGCACATCGGTTAAGACGTATAGCTCATCTGCTGATTTTGCGAACTGGCAATTCTTAACAAACGTTGGCTACGGTCCAGTTACGTCAGGTGGTGATGGTACTGGCACGCTCTCCATTGCGTCCAGCCTTGCTGACTCGAGCAATTCGGGATTCTGGCAGTCGAGCTGGACGGCAAATGAGCTAACCTATGTGGCGGATAAGCTCTATCGGGCGACATACACGCTGAGGTGCGCGACTGATGCGGCCCGAAATGACATGCCACAGATCAGGCTGCGGTGCCAGAATGACGACGCACAGATGACGAAGACGATGGAACTGAATAGCCAAGGCGCCGGTGGCCCAGGCGCAATGCCAACAGTTGGTGGTACTGGGTATGAGCTCTATTGGGAGACCCCAATCTTGCCCGGCTCACCAACGCCGTCAGAGGATGGGTTCGTCGTGACGATCGATTTGCTTGACTTCAACGCGGCGAAGGGCGGTACCATCTACATGGACAGCGTTGCAGTCGATTATCTCACGATTCCTTATCCTTAATTGATTTACCGGATAGAATTGTTGTTCTTGTTCTCGAAGGTGTGGAAAGACCTCAGGAGGCGCCTGATTGGGACATAGATGGCATATGAATTGAAATTACCCGATGCCCGGTCTCGACCGGGCATTTTATTGGTTGTACGTAAGTAAGACTATAGAGGGTTCCTGCCTAAAGATTATAGATTATTCCCCGATGACGCAACGTTGCTATAGGAAAATTCATAACCATTCATATGTCTATTCCTCTAAATGCGTCTCCAACGGCCCGGGCTGCGAGCTCGATGGTTAGCAAAGCACCCAATGGCATGCTAACCGCTTGCCTTCCCACTGTTGTTTTTGCAATATGTCGCTTAAGAACAGATCTATTGTAAAGACAGCCTGTGCGCATGTCATCTAGTGCAAGCGCAACGAGTGCCTGGGGCGAATTCAAAACAAGACGAGCAGTAACATTCTGGAAATTTCTAAAAACAGCTCCCCGAGCGTTCCTTACCTTTCTATACAAGCGCACAATTCGTCTTGTCTTTTGTAACTTCGGCAGGCTAACTGACGGTAGATCCCCCAACAGACGCCGAGTGACTTCATCCACTAGGCGTGAATGGAAGCGGAATTCAATTGGCACTAGCGACAGACAATCGATAACGTCTGGATCGAAAAGAGGCGCTCGTACTGGGCGCCAGCGGCCTGTAGCCGACCACGTGGTGCCACAGAAATGATGCATACGCTTGGCCAAGTAGTAAGCATCCAGGCTATGGCACGAAGTCTTTCTATATTCTAGAAGCTGCCTTAACTCATCATGTACTGCTGGTTCCCCTAACTGTATGAATCTTTTATCGAGAAAGGAAGCAGGAAAAGGCATACTGTGTCTGGCTTTTCCACGAAGAAGCATTAGCTCGGTGATATATTTAGGAAGCACTCCTCGACCGGTCCATTCATAGTAGAAACCGCGGAATACTTCGCCTCCTACACCGCTAATTGAGCCGGTAGCCTTAAGCTGCTGAAGTATCCAACGTAGGTGCCAGTATTCAAGGATATTCGCTTGTCCTCCCGAGGCATTCAAAAAGTTAATTGCCAAGTTCCCCGCCTCAAAAGGACTTAGTTTCTCTAAACGTTCCGTGAAGATGGGCTGGTGAGGGACCCCCAGGCTTTTTGCGCGGGCACGTGCTGCAACCATATCAAAATTCCCTTTTAACCCATGTGTCCAAGTTTTTACAGGAATACCTGCTTTTAAGTAAGCAAGCAAATTTAGCATACTATCTCGCCCACCCGTAAGCTCCAGTGCACAGCCGGGTCGCCAGCTCCTGGTAACTGCCTTTATCAATGCATCAATGAATGTTTTAATGGCATGCTCCGGATGACCTGGGGATGGCTGAGGTAAGGACCAGTATGTATCCACTGTGTAAGGAGTGTCGAGCCGAATCTGGGTGGCTGGAGGTATTAGGCGTACGTCTGAAAACAGAGTTCTCCCGCCTTGGGGATTTCCCATGCAAAAGAGTTCATACGCACCTATGGAGTCAATATACACTGGTGCATGCGCAGCGAGTTTAAAAACATCTGGTCCAACAATAGTATCTTTGCCAACTTTTCTAAGGAATAGGTGTTGCAACCCTATGGCGTCTGTGCAGGCCCAAACGCCTTCATCTTTCTTTCCAACAGTAACCGCTGCCCAGGGCGGAGCTATTTTGCGGAGACGTTTGGCTTGAAGGTCTTTTATGAATGCTCCAGGGGATGGAATACCCTCGGATGGGTCACTCCCAAACCACCATATTTGTCGCCCTTTATTGTCTGCTTTATGGATCCCTATTGTTTCGCCGGTTATATAAACCTGTTCCCCTATTTTCTTGCCGACATTTCCTATTGACATAGTTTAAACACCTGCTTGCCAAAAACGCGATCAATCTATGTACTATAGTTTCTCAAAGCGGAGCTTGAACAGACGCTCTTAGTTAAGCTAAACACGCCCTTTCCTTTTTTGACAATTTGGAAGAGCTCATGATCGAAAAATAACTTCTGTTGCAACTCATAAAGATAGGCTAGGAAACTTTTAGATTCCTCTGATGCAAGTTTACTTGCGTGAGTCTCCAGATGTTCCTTTTTCACGAAACGGATTAGAATATTCTGCCGCGATCAGATGCATGGGCGAAGAGGAGCATTTGCATAGTCAATCTGAAAATCTCATTTATTCTGCGATTTGACTCTTGCTTATAATTGTGTCTCAGCCAGCGGGTGGTTATTTGTTACCAGGACGTGTCCTCTTGATTAGGCTCTGGATCTGCCTTTCATCCATTCCTTTCAACCGCTTAAAGAGATTCTTTCGAACTTTACTGAAAATTTATGTAAGAATTGTGCTGATGTACCGGGGACACAGGATGTTGAAAGGCTGCAAACTTGCCAAAGAGTCCTTTCGTTTGGTTGGGGGACAATTCTACAAAGGGAAACAGGGGCCTGTAGAAATATGGGCGTATTTGATGCCACCAAACTCCCCCTTTCTTCTGAAGCTTTACGCGCATCACCATTTCAAACTCGGCGTACTCATCTATGCTCATGCGCTCCCACAGGGAAATTGGGTCTATTGCAGTGTCTCCAGAAAGCTTCTGAGTCAGTGTTCTCATAGTTATTTCTTGCTATCCGCTGATTTTCTAACGACAAAGAAAAGACTCTTGTCCGGAGAGAAGTTAGTCAGGAAAGTGGGTCGCTTGCCTTTTTCGATATTACGGCTGGAATTAAAATAGACTAGCTCTAATCCGACCTGTTGAAGAGCCTTCCGGATGCTAAATGGTGTGGAATAATGGTGATACCAGCCCTTGCGAATCTTGTCCCCCCACTCCCAACCTGGTTTAATGCGACCGCTAACTTTTCGCACAAGGAACTCCAGGGCAAGCCAGATCCACGTGGCCCATCTTTTACCAAATGCCAGCCCAGATCTGCAGGAAAGAATGAAGCATCCGCCTGGTTTGAGTATGCGGTGGACGTCCTCGAGTAATTGCCTACGGCTGGCTTTTCCTGGTATTTGGTCAAATCCATTGAATGAAAAAAGGACATTCTGATAGGACTCATGGGGAAAAGATAGATTTCGTGCATCCATCACCCTGAAATCAAGTTGAAGACCGTTTATAGCCGCCTGACTTTTCGCGGCCTCAATCATTTCCGGAATCAGGTCAATCCCAGTAACCTTAAATCCTTTTTGTGCCATGGCAATGGTTGCTCGGCCTGCCCCACATCCTAAATCAAGCACAGAACTCTTCGGCTCAAAGTAGCGCTCCATCAAGACTTCCTCTGATCGCCATAAGCCGACAGTCATGTATTTCCGGACAAACTCAGGATTGGAATACTCGGCTTTAACGAAGTCCTCCGGTGAAATAATAGGTTTGTTTGGCCAATCTATAACGGATCTTTCTTTTGAGCTTTGTACGCGCATCATGTTCCTTTACCGGGATGCAAAAATCACACCAATTCTGTGCAGACTGCCGTTTTCATTTTGTTTTGGACCTGTGTTTTATCCAACCCTATCAGTCGATCGTACAGATTTTTTCGGGTAAATTTGATCAAAGAAAGGAGCGCACGATGACAATGTAGATAAGCAGGCATAATAAGAACACACGCCCCTCGCTGGATCTTGAACTTGTTTAAACTCTCCTTCTGTGCGAGCGATCCAGAAAATATGTGTTTGATTTCTCCATGCTTTGCAGCAAGCTCTCTTTCTATGTGGAGCACCAGATCTGAGATTTGCAATTCCAGTGCTTCGTTGGAATTGATGGTGCTTAGCTGAAACAAGGTATCTTCTACCAAGCAGCTGATGTCAATTTGCAGCAATTTATGCTGGGAATACGCCCCCAAAACCACAACCTTAGGGAAGCGGAACAGGGTACGAGTCCACTCGGCGAATATCTTTGGGTTTCTTCGATCGCTCTTGTAAGAGTAACGCGTCCGTTTATAGAAAGACAGGTATACAGGATATCCTTGAGCAATAAACTCCTTCTGATCAAGTATGGGACGTATCGTCAGATGTTTATGCGTCTTCAAGATTCTTTTTTTGTTAACCTTTGGCAATGTACTAAGTTTATACGAGCCCGGCTGTTCATAAACGATGAAATTCATATGAGAATTGCAGGGCTCTCCCTGAGGCACTGCATGTTGCACTGCACCCAGGCATCGCGGATGTTCACCTACATCTCTGGAGGTCAATTGCAAGAAAGGGAAAACTGGGCGATAGAAGAAAGGATGCTGTTGTTGCCACCAGACCCCATTTTCTTGACGTACTTTTACTCCCATCCCCCTGTTGAACTCAGCGTATTCATCTATACTCATTCGTTGCCACATGGCGGGTTACCGGACTATTTACTCTTTCTGGGATTCAAATATTTGCAATGTCTGCGCAAGCCCTCTCGGACTTTTGTAAATGCCTTGGTTACGATGTACCGCATCAACACAATAAAAGGCATCGGATCTTTCCAGGAAAAAATAGCATAAATCTTCTTCTTCAAATAAGGCTTTACGTACTGCCTCATTGTAAAATGCTCTATATTGCGTGACATAATTAAGTGCGTCACATCTTTTACAATATCCATCCAATATATTCCCATTTTCTGCTCACCAAAAGGTGGGATTTCGTTGTACATTAAGTGTCGGTATATGATCCATGGGAAATTTATGCCGCATTTTACTGCCAGAGAGCCGGAAAGGTTAGTTCTGGCATTTACTTCCATAAATTTGTAAACACCGTCGCGAATATCACGCTTAAATTCTGTGCATGAGAAGCCAGAAAGACCTAGCTCTTTAAGCAAAGTTCTGCCGGGCTCAATGATTTCCGGAATCCACTTGCTCAGAAGCACTCTCGGGGATCCAAACTTGGGCGGATGAATCCTGACTTTTTCCGCAGTGAATTCTGCTACAGGTGAGCCCTCCCAGAAGTATGAGTTGTAATTTACACCACATGTATCGTCGCCCGGGATCAGTTCTTGAATCATTACTTCCAATCCCGCGTCTGATGCTCTGTTGAAGGATGTATATAACTGGTCCTCATTTTTAACTTCAAACATCTTGCATCCGAAGACTTCGTAGAACTTGTGGGCTTCGCATGGCTTGACCAGGCAAGGGTAGTCTATGTCATTTTTAAATCTTTCAATATCATCTATTGAATTAGGGACCATCGTCTTAGGAGATGGTATTCCCAGTTTCTCTGCAATCTGGTAGGTGTGTTTCTTTACTATTACTTTTTCGACGAGATCCCAATCGGGAGCAGCCACAACATATGCCGATTGCAATTCATGCTTATGCTTGGAAATAGCAACGAGCTCAAACTCACCGCAGGGAAATAGCAGACTTCCCTTCCAATCCTTTCCTTTGTCAAGAAGAAAAGAGATGAATGCGTCTTCTGAGGTTTGTAGGTCCGGCACGCAAATTCTCTCCCGGACGTATTTTGACACCTGCGCCATCTCACTGTTCTGATGGTGCAGGGCTATAATAGGGACACCCTTCCGGCCAAGGCTCCGAATAACTGCCAGTCCTGGGATGAGACAGGGAATAACTATTGCCGTTTTATTATTCATAGGACTTTTCCATGTGTTAAATTTACCTAATTGTGGACTTCGGCCAAAATTGCCGTAGTCACAGTTTCAATTTGCTCGGCGCTTAATTCCGGATACATAGGCAAGGAGAGGAGTTCCTGAACGCACTTTTCAGTCACTGGAAACGAGCCCTTTTTATAGCCAAGAAATGCGTACGCTGGCTGCAGATGAATTGGAATCGGATAGTGAATTCCACAGTGCACACCTTTTTGAGCCAGGGAGTTTTTCAAATTGTCACGATTCCTTGTGCAAATTGCGTAGATGTGATAAACATGCCTGGCATAGTCTGCTTCAGTGGGAGTGACAATGCTCGAATTCTCAAGCAGCTCATTATAGCGCCGTGCACACCTACGCCGTGCCTCGTTCCACTCGGATAGATATTTCAATTTTACACTCAGAATGGCACCCTGGAAACCGTCCATGCGCGAATTCCACCCGATCCACGCGTGTTCATGCTTCTTTTTTTGGCCGTGATCGCGCAGCATCTGAATTTTCTCTGCAAGAGACGCATCGTTTGTAACTACAGCGCCTGCCTCACCGTATGCACCCAGGTTCTTGCCCGGGTAGAAGCTAAAACATCCCGCGATGCCCAGTGAGCCCGCAGGCTGTCCTTTGTATTGAGCCCCATGAGCCTGGGCCGCATCTTCTACGACATAAAGTCCCTTTTTCTTTGCGATTGCCAGGATTGCGTCCATATCGGCAGTGTGACCAAATAGATGAACAGGAATAATGGCCTTTGTCTTTTTCGTAATCACAGCTTCGAGCAAATCAGGATTCATATTGTAGGTTTGCTCATCAACATCTACGAAAACGGGCCTAGCGCCAGTGAAACTAATAGCTTCTGCTGTGGCAATGAACGAATTCGGGACAGTGATCACTTCATCCCCGGAACCAATTTCAAGAGCAAGAAGGCTTAGCCAAAGGGCTTCTGTGCCACTGCCCACACCCACGGCAAACTCACAGCCGCAAAATGAAGCAAACTCTTTTTCAAATCCTGCAACAGCCGGACCGCCTGCAAACGCCGTGTTATCCATAACCCGTGTTAGTGCTTCGTGTATCTCATCTCGGATTGAAACATATTGTGCTTTCAAGTCCAGAAATGGAACGGTCATTGCTTTTTCTCCTCGTTGATTTTGCGCAGAATTCGAGCTGGATTGCCTGCGACGATTGTTAACGGTGGAACGTCTTTTGTCACAACACTTCCTGCACCTACAACAGCCTTCTCACCAATTGTGATTCCGCAGAGTAAAGTGGTACTCGAACCGATTGAGGCCCCCTTTCTTACCAGGGTTGGCACGCAGACCCAGTCTTCATCTGTCTGCAATGTGCCATCTTCTTTTGTTGCATGGGGATACGCATCGTTAATGAACGTTACATTATGGCCAATAAATACATTGTCCTCAATAGTTACCCCTTCGCAAATAAATGAATGACTCGAAATCTTGCAATTCTTGCCTATCTTGCTTCCTTTCTGAATCTCTACAAAGGTTCCGATCTTCGTGTTATCGCCAATCTCGCAGCCATAAAGATTCACGAAGTCATAAATCTTAACATTTTTCCCAAGCTTAACGTCAGAAGCAATGTTTTTCATATAATCCTCTGGCACATACGGCTGATTTTAATATTCTCTTTTCAAGTAGCCGCGGTGTCGATTTTTCACTTAATTAGGTAGAGCTCTTTAATGGTAACAGGCTCTAATCCCTTATTGCGCGCTGACTCAAGAACCATTGCGAGGGCTCGAAGCGTAGCATCACGCCCGCCCTTCGCCAAATTGCAACGTCCGTCATGAAATAATATTACCGTTCCATTGGTAATGTGATTCTGGATGTTCGGGATAAGCATATTTTCTGACGAGAGTCTGTAATCCTTGGGATCAAGGTTCCAAAACACGGTTGTCTTTTTCTTTCGGTAAATATATAGCATTGAGACAAGATTGAGTTTCCCATAAGGAGGTCGAAAGAGGTTAACGGCTCCATTCTTGGCATATGCCGCAAGCTGGCGTCCGCCTTTCCATACGTCCATCCACGTACCATAGGGCCCAGTGAGCCATGGATGCTTATGATCGTAACCATGTTCGCCCAATTCGTGTCCTTCCTCGATGATTCTTTTCATAAGAGCTGGATATCGTTCTACGTTCTTGCCGATTGGGAAGAAGGTAGCTCTTGCGTTAAACTTTGCAAGAATATCAAGTACCTTGGGCGTGAACACAGGATCCGGACCATCATCAAATGTCAGACAGACGCCGGAACTCTTGTTTGCCAATCGCAAGAACTCCTTCCGCAAAATTAGTTTTACTACCCATGGGAAGAGAATATATAAGACGGCCATTATGGCGATAGCTGATAGTATTATTTCGATCCACATATTACAACTTTCCAGGTATTTCTATGTTGTTCACCTTTACGTCAGAGACGACTTGCGGCTATGATGTAATAGGTACAAGCGCCGGTATATTAAGTGTTTCTTTCCTATTTCGAGAAAAAAAAACGGCTATTGGCTCTTAGCCCATATGTTTATATAGTAAGTTACCTGCAAGAGTCAGCATTGGATTCGGGAGGTGCGAGAAGACCTGTTTTGCAACTCTCATTTTCCATCCCTCGGTAGTATCATGCGTGCACACGTTAGCTGATCTGAAATATGACATTCTTCTACGCATAGTCCCCCATCGATCTTTGAACGTAGTCAGGCCAGTATTGTCAATGCTGCTGCGCCCCATATCGAATTCTTGGGCTCCGTCTTGCCGCGCCTCCTGCATGGCACGCCAAAGAAGGGCAACCGTGCCTCCCAGGTTCTTATGCCTTGGATCCGAGCATCCATACTTATAGTAGTGTTTATTCTTATAAGAAAGTGTTACAATTGCAGCAATGGGTTGATCAGTCTTAAACGCAATACGTATTTTAGATCTTTCGCCCAGGCACTGTTGCAAGTTGCGAAACCATTGTTTCGGCTGAGGCGGCAATTGATGTCTGCGGCGTGTCATAAGCAGCATGTGATAGAAGGCCGACTGTAGCTCGTCCGACGTCCCCTCCTTGAATGTTAAATTCTCGCGCTGGGCACGCCGAATTGGTCGCTGGATGCAGTCTTTATGGAAGCCTTGCATCAGTTCATTAGGCGTAGGTTTCAGATTCAGGCAGTGGAAAAAGTAGGTGTCGCTTTCAGCAAGTGATCCATTTTCCAGCAGCCAGTCCTCGTCCATATGCAGCGGTCTTAATTCGATGTATTTCCGCTGCTGTTCAGTCTGATCACTTTGCAACTTCTCCAGAATTTCATGCAGGGCATCGGCAGAATCTATGAGTGGCTGGCAATGGTCTGAAAATGGTAAAGAAACCATACGTTTTCCAGTTAACCAGCTATTTACTTTGCAAAACACAATTGCATCGGTCAGATCTGATGCCGGACTGGAAGTTGTATACACAACGGGTTCATAGCCGTAAGTACGATATAATGCTTCCAGCCATTCGCGGGTGTGAAAAATAGAAGCGTCGGCGTGTCTCTCCAGCAATCCTGGCCAGCGCGCATCGTTTAATGGATTGGTACAAAAGACAGCCATCATACCTCCCAAATTCGCCATAAGAAATCCTGGAGCGTCATACAATCAATATCACCACTTACACATAGGGCGCTCCGGCAGCCTTGCGGCCATCGCCAAAGCCTCACCATAGGAGTATCCGCAGAGTCTATTGCCTGAAGTACATTAAAAGCACCTTCCTCGGTTAGCATATTGGGTTCCTCCACCACATACGCAGCTCGAGCGCAGTGCATCGGATCCAATGTGAGGAATCCTTCTTCCTGTAAAAAATCTCGCCAGCTCGGATGGCACTGGCTACTAAGCGCAACTCCTGGTAGAATCCCTCTACCAGAGAAGACCCGTTTGCTTGTCAGAGTATAGTTGGCAAAGAATAGGTGGTCTTTGGAGCCCTCCATGCCCCGGCAGAGTATTGTTGCTTCCTTGGGCGTCTTAAGCTCGAGTGTGTAGCTATCCCTCGCAACCTCGAGATGAAAGATTGAGCTCCTGCGCTGCTTCCACCAATTAGCAATTGTTGCTAGCTGTCCCTTGAAAACCGGCGGCGATAGCTGGTCTGCTATTGTCAAAACATAGTCCAGCGCCTCATCGCAAAATGGCAGGCGTTCGTGATGGAGCTGCACTGTGAAGATTTCCCCACGCGCATGGCTTTGTTCCAAGATTGATTGCCAGATGCGCCCGATGCGCCTCTTGTCACGTTTAAGCTCCAGACGATCCACGCAGGCTTCGTCATCTGGGACGGAAACCGGAATTTCCACATGACCGTCTAGCAGGTGTGGAATGACGCGATATTGTGTTGCTGACTGGCTGCTATAAAGCTCCAGAACCTTCTGGTAGGCCTCCCATGCCTGAGGAGGAAACTCACCCTGCTCCACCACTGGCCAATGGATAACAAAATTACTTGCCCATACAAAATTGCAATCGCTAACCGCTAGATGAGTGTCGTTGTTACTGCGCAAATAAGGCGAGCGAAACCCACACATGCGAATCCCGGCTTTTTCAAAAATCTCTATCGCTTGCTCAAAATGCTCTCGCTGTTTCTCAAACGGAAGTTGCGTGTAATCCGTGTGCACTAGTCCATGCACAGCAAACTCCACACCCTGTGCCTGCAGTCTCGTAATTGGCTTCGGGTACCGCCTTAAGATGCAAGCAGTGGCTGGAAATGTTGGCAGAATATCGTGGGCCTTGCAAATATCCGTCATCTTTTGCAACTGCTTCTCCATGCGTGCCGGCGTAAAGCCAAAGCGGCAAAACAAGCTCCAAAAACGGTGCAAAAGATTACTGATCCCCCGAGAGTTAAATATAAACCTTGCCAGGTTCATCGTTCGCTCTTGTCACTCCGTATGCGCATGAATTGTAAAATATGATCTTGAAATCAATGGCACGACACCTTGTTTTTGTTCAAAACAATCTGGATTATCTTGCGCTGGAAGGTCGAACTAATCCTTCTCATGCCTTGGTATCGCTGCTATTTTTTCGCTTCAATTAGCTTTCTTATGAACTATTCCCATCTCAGAACTATTCCTGAAAGAAAATAGACGTCTCAGCCTTTGCATCTGTGTTCCTCTGAGATACTTAATGAACTCAGGAGTGACCGGTCTTTTTTCTCTTTTCAATGCCGCTTTTATGTAGCCATAGGCCATGAAAAGCCCGCTTAATAGGTAAGGCCTGGCGCGTGCCATGGTGTGCGAGCATTTCAGAAGTTCAAAAAAGGGATGGAAACCTAAGAGATAATCAATTCGACCTCTGCGTATAAATCCCACAAGAATATTTCCTTCCGACGAAAATGTCCTTCTATGATGGAATATCTTCAGATTCTCAATAGTTCGGGTTTTCCAGCCCTTCATACGGGCGGAAATCTCGTCAATGGTGTCCCATCCTACACTTTCAACGAGCCCGTCTATATCCAGAAAACATTCTCGTCGGTATACCTTCGTGGCCCCTGCAACATGTAAGAGGTAGCTTTTACGCGGCCGGGCAACTCCATGCCTGAATTCATGGATATTCCCCCCAGCTATACCCAGCTTGGGATCTTCGGCAAACTGCTTGAGCAGCAGCTCAAAATAGTTTGCCTCGAACGACAGGTCTGCGTCCAGCTTAACGAGAAATTCGTAGTTGTCAGTACTCATGTGTTTAAGTCCAAGGTTAAAAGCCTTTGCTGGAGCACCTCCGCCAATGTCTCGCTTCTTCCTGTCCGCTGGATTTCTGATTAGCCTTATCCAGCCATATTGCTGGGAGTATTTCTCCGCAATCTCAGGCGTACCATCCGTTGAGCCATCATCCACAATGATCCATTCGGACGGAAGAACAGTCTGGCTGATCATAGACTTTATTGTTTTCTCGATATGGGCAGACTCATTCCGGGCCGGAGTTATTACTATGTACTTCTCGCCTGCTATTAAACCAGTCTGTTGTAAGTGTGTCCTATTCATTCTATCGCCCATCACCTTTTGAAAACTTTAACTATCGTTGGCCGAAACGCCACCTCATGGCGGGGATTCTCTACCAAAGCCAAGATGGAACTTGGCCGTTAAGAGACCCAGCTTAATTCTTTTTTTTAATTTGCTTGCCACATGCGGCGTGCGCAGAGGGATTGAGCACCACCAGTACAAGAGCCTGACGAGTGTCCCAAGAAGCAACAGTACATTGGCAACCCCCTTTGCCAATTGCCCCTGTCGTTTTTCAATAAATCGTAATAAACTTCTCCTTTGTTCTAATATCATAGTTTCCCAGGTTAAAGCAGAGCTTGATCCTCCAAGGTGAACTATCTCGGCATTTGGAAAGTAGATCACCTTCCATCCCTTGGACCACATCCGCCAACACCAGTCCATTTCTTCGGTATACATAAAAAATCTTTCATCCATAAGACCAATTTGATTGATGGCTTCTCGTCGAACCAACATAAAGCAACCACTTACCGTCTGTACCTCACGTACGCTTCCATAATCCCACCATGTCATCCGTCCGCGCCCAAAAAAGCGACTTCGAGGAAAGAGACGGTGCAAGCCAAACGTTAATATCAACAGGTTCAAAGGGCTATGATACGTAGAACAACTTCGCTGCAAAGTACGATCGCTGCCAAGGATCTTGCAACCTATCACCCCAGCTTCACGATGTGCATCTGCAAAGGACACTGTCTTAGCAATGGCACCATTAAGCACAATCGTGTCCGGATTAAGCAGGAGAATGTATCTTCCCATCGCACGAGCCATTGCTTGATTATTCGCCGCTGCAAAGCCTCTATTCTCGGCATTGCGAATAAGACATACTTGCGGGAACTCATTCTCCACCATTTGTGCGGATCCATCTGAGGACGCATTATCAACGACGAATACTTCGAAGCTAATAGGGCCCGCTTGTTCATAGACTGAGCGTAAACAATTGCGCAGAATTTCCTTCGTGTTCCAGCTAACTATAATAATCGATACGTCCATCCTCAGCTTCCTGATGTCATGGGTGTTAACACCTTGGTAGGCCGTGCCTGGACCTCTATCTGCACAGTTCTGCCAATCAACCTTGTTGAAAATTCTTCGTATCAGCCATTTCAGGAAAAGGAAAGTCAACTCTATAACGCCATGTCTCAACTAGTGGCTTTGTTTTCGCGGGGACTGATGAAAGAATCACGGGCATAGCTCCGCTTAGACCAAGTAAGATATAGAATAAGTTGCCTGATTGGTCGAATAAAGACACAGTATTCATTGCAATTAGTATACCCGCCACTGAAGCTAGCAAGCACCAGATCATCCACTGATCAGCCTTGTTGGGGCTAGCCAAGACAAAGGCTCTTCGCAGCCGAATTAACGATGCAACTATGACAACCAAGAAAGGCAAAAGCCCCAGCAGTCCGAAACGAGCCAGTATGCCAATGTATTGATTGGTAAGATCCCAGTGTACCCAACCAAGGCGATCAGGCTGCATGCCAATCAATCCATAGCCCTCAATCCAGTGACCCGTCATGCCACCACCGAAAGCCTCCTCTATAAGACCAATCCGGTAGTAAGCAGTTGCCGAACTGAATGTGAAACTGGCCGGAACTGAGTAGAAGTGCCTGTTGCTGAACACCTCTACAAATATGCATCCCGCAACCAACACTATAAGCAAAGCAGGCCAATAACGTCTAATTGGAAACATTGAAAGCAAAAGCAATGCCACTAAACCTGCAAGGAAAGCTGCACTGGAGGCAGATGATACTAGGCCAATCAACATTAATCCAATCCCAGCAGCAATGGGAAGCCGAAGGTGCTTTATATGTCCCCATAAGCCTGCACAGCATGGTGCAATCATGGCAAAGAACAGCCCAAAAAGGATGCTAACTGAGAATGTCACCTCCGCGCGATACAGGCCATATCTGAAATATCTATGAGCTTCTCTGGGTGTCCACGCGCCATATTGGTGAAGAAATCCGACCGGATTATGACCGGTAAGACTCTGATAAGCACCTACTATAGCCAGTGGGGTTCCGATAACTAAAAAGCCTTTCAGAACCGTCAGGAATTTCTCTCGAGAAGTTACAATCATCCGCACCGCAAAATACGGGAGTAATGTGTTGAAGGCTGTTCCACTGCGGTTTTCTACTATTTTCCAGAATGGCTCGTTCATCATACCAGATATAACGGTGCCAAGGAGTGCAATGATAAGGAGCCGGTCGAGCCAGCACCATTTAAATTGCTGCGCAAGTTTGGTTCGGAACAAAATACTGGCGTAGAGTGCTAGAATTACTATACGGCTTGCAGAAAAATCAAGCGTACCTACCTTCAATGTTAAATACGAAGGATACCACGCAAGGACCGCTACATAAAAAATAATCCCCATAATTGGACGAACGGAGAACACAGCCAAAGAGCCTATTGCGGCTATTAATAATGTTACTGGCTCCATGGTTTCTTTTTATTCTCCTTCAGCGCAAACTCCCTGCACATGCCCAAGTTCTATTATTGTAATGGATACATAATCCAATTCAGTGCGCACATCAATAGTAATGGCGCTTCGCATATTGTCTCAACAGTGACCTTGCCATCGAAAATCTATTTTTCCATAGCGTTAGTGGTTCTTGCACCCGCTTCTGAGAGATGATCTGATAAACAAGAACTTTTGCCCTTGCTTTTTGGACCTTACCCACAAGCGCCTTCTGACATGTGAGTACGTCGGCTCGTGTGGTTTCTATAAGGCTGATAGCGCCGGACTTTTCTGCAGATCGAATGTTATCCTTCGCTCGTTTACTTCTTACCACAACCAGTGATAGTCCTCTTTGTTCCGAGGCAATGAGTTCTTCGCCCCACGGATCACCGACCGATACGTCCGCAGCATCGGCAAATGTATCGAAACACAGCATGCATCTGATTGATGGATTAGTTGCCACGAGGTGCCGCCAGGCATCCATGTATGGCCTTTCAAGCAATATCTTGCGACCATTCGATGCCCGGAACAAACCAGGCCAGCCGTGCCCCCGGTATTGAATCTTCCGTACGTCTTGCAATCTCACACCCCATCGGGATAGAAAAGATGCTGTGTTGCTGCGCGGAGGAGTGCATGCGCAAAAGATTCCTATTGATAAGTGAATGCGCTTTTTCAGCTCAGGGACAAGATCTTGCAATTTGCGCAAAGCCTGAATTTCACACGGCTTCCCAACAAATGCGTAGTTTCCTGGTTTCTTTATTATTTGTTCAAGGGCCGTACAATTTGAAACCGGACCATATCTGGACCCACACGCCGCCAGAATCCCTTTCTCATCAGTAGCAAGAAACGACCGGTTCAAAAGCGGATCGGAATCATCTCCGCATGCTACTACAGCTCCGTCTATCTCTTGCGCGCGCAGCAGATAGATCAAGAACGCCGAAACAAATCCTCCTGAAGCTCCTTCTGTCCGTATTGCATCGTCATTAGCATGAGCAATCCAGTAGTTATAGGCCTCATTTAAATGCGACACATACAGTTTCTCATCTAGGTTTTCCAGCAAGTGCGTGCTCGGACATACCTGAATGCATTTTCCACACTTTATACATCCGTCAACCTGAACTTGAGGATAGTTGAAGTGCCGGCCACTGATCATTTCTATACATGCCTGCGGACAGATGACGGTGCAACCGCCACAGCCGCAGCAAATGCGCTTCTTGACAATCAAACTGATATTTTGATCGGTTATCTTCATTGCCGCTTCATACTGAACTCTTGGATCTCTGCAAAAAGATTCAGCACGCGCTTCTTCACATCAGGCATGGTCCGCTCTAAATGATTGCTAATGATGTCTCTTTCCGCGTATGCTTTATTAATTACACCGAGTATTTCCTGCTCTTCCATTTCCCGAGGGTCTGCTACAAGATTTCCAACTCCAATTGAGTCCATAACACCCTTGAATTTTTTGCTATACGCAATAGCCACTGTGGGAATGCTCTGCGAAAGTGCCGCGATGCACGCATGCATCCGTGAGCCAACAAAAAAATCACACATCCCAATAATATATTTAATCTCGCTTTGGTCATAAGTTCCCGGAACGAGCTTGATCCGGTTTCCATACCTCTCTCTAAGCAAATCATAAACCTGGGCACATACACCCTGGTCGCTTTCAAAATGCTCAGGCGGGTGGAAAGCGTGTGGTACAAGCAGGACGATTGCGTTCTCGTGCTGCATCTGTAAAGTTATAACTTTAAGAATTAGCTGTTGGTAATCGACTTTTAATCCAAACATATTGTTGCGGGTTCTGCCGCCGTTATAAAGTAGGCCACTGATGTTAAGCCCAACCACCATATACCTGCTGTTGCCTGTATTGAGAAGAGAACTAATCTCAATCTTATTGGGCTTTGCTGGCTCAAGCACAAAACCTACGTCGTAGCAAAACCTAGCCTTTCCGTTTACAGCATTCATTTTCAGAGAGCTTACATATTCGCTCAGACCAATACGGTCTCTGGAATAGATTATACTGGCACGGTTCAGAATATATCTGGCAATAGCTTTTGCCAGGATACTTTTAAAGGGTCCGATAGTTTGCGGCAGGAGAATGAGATCTTTTTTCAGCATGATAACCAGTATTTTGGGAAGGCATATATAAAAGACTCTGCGTAAGCCGTACATATCTGTAAAGCTATCTCCCCCGCTGATGTCTGCCACAATATCGGCGTTCACTAATGTCCTTAGGCAAGCGTTGTTCTCGATTATGCGCCTTCTGACAAATGGAATCGGGATTAGTTTCAGAATGCACGAAAGTAAGAAAAGCACGGCAACATTATTCTTAAGATAAAACTTTTTAGAAAATCTCATATTCACCATGCGTACGGTGGTTTTCTTATCGCCAATCCTCAGATTGTATTCCTTTGGCTGATGTGCGTAGTCCAGGATTGTAATTTGGGCGTCGGCCAATTGCGCGAGGATGCATTTTATGGTAGCATGAGTAAGCGCATGTACCCCCATATTCCCCGTTTCAAATGAAACGCCAAGTAAGCAAACCTTTATCTGTGTCTCTTGCCTAATCATAGTCCCGCAAGTGCTGGAAAATCAAACTTACCCTCACGTCTGGCTTTTCTTATGCATCCTCATTCCACTAAAAAGTCGTCCCTATTGCTATTGGGCAGTCACTTTCTCTAGGATTCCTTGGTCCGAATGCGATCCTTTGGCTTCATCAAGAATCCGTAATAAGTACGCTTCCAACAGGTCAATAGTTCTATGCCATGTAAATTGCTTTGCGGTGAGCTGCGCTTCCTTGCTTATTCTTATACGCAAATCATTATTTTTCAAAAGCAGAGCAATGTATTTGGCAACTTGTTCTACGTTTCCAACTTCGACTAAAAATCCGTTTTCGCCGTGTCTAATAATATCGCGCGGCCCGCCGCAATCTGTACTGACAACGGCACATCCGCAGGCCATAGCCTCTAAAATTGGCTGGCCGAAGCCTTCCGAGCGACTTGCGCAAAACCAAACTAGCGATTTTGAATACATCGATCGCGCTTGAGATATGGAGGGGAATCTCACAAAGGACTTTCGATCAACCTTCTTTGGTCGAGGGCATGAGCCATAAACGTGCTTAGCTACATTCGGAAATTGCTGCTTTAGTGAGCTGAGAACAGCTAAAATTGTTTTTGGGTCCTTCGCAGGCCCAACCCCAAAACTAGTTCCGATCCCTGTGCGCTTAGATTCTTCATCGCAAGGATAATAATCCTCGGTGCTGACTCCATCCCGAACAATTCCAACAACATCCTTGCCGACCTTGTTCCGAATCTCCTCCACCAAATACGAGGCCACAACAATTATCGGAATGTCCAGCCTCCAAGCACGGTACATGTCTTCCTTGTTAGGAAGCGTGATGCCGCGCACATACTGGACCTTAATTCCTTGACCCGAAGCTAACTTAGCGACCTCCAGTGCACAATGAGGCCCTGTTGCTACTACCAGCTCATCTTTATCGAAAGCACAGTTTGTTATGGATTTGTATGGTGAACGTGCACCTCTGTAACGCTGCAGGCCGTCGGCATTCGGCCCATACCTAGCCGAGATCCATGTCTTTCGGACTAACCTGCGGATATAAGGCCCTTTATAAAGAATACGAACACTATGGCCTCGCTTAAGGAGACCATTTGCACAATGAACCGTACAGAGCACGCCACCAGATCGTGCTCTGCCTGGCAAAACGAAACTTATTTTCATGCTCAGGCCTCACGGCTATTATTCGTACATTGCTGTTTAGATACCAATAGGCGATACAATCTATTGCAGATCCAAAATGGGTGAATGAGTTGAAGATTTTCAGAAAAAAATCTGCGAATCCTTATAGGATTGAGCAAGACTAATGTCTAAAAAACGGACACTGAAAAGAATTCAGTCAGACACGAATCTGAATGCTCTACTTAACAATATTTGATCAGGTGATTGGAGTTTATGTTACATAGTTTCGAGGTAACACCTTCGGCCTAACAAGCATTGTAAAAACACTCAGAGGAACATCTTTACGTCAAAACACTTTTTTCTATCTGGCACTATAGGTTATTATATTGAATCTTTGGCGGATATTTCTTCTGGAGTTACGCGATTCCAATCAATCGCAATCGGGCTTCCTCCGTTCTTCAAGGATATATTCGCCGATTCAAGCACCGAGACGACGCGCAGACCGCTTATGCCGTTGGTTCTTGGTTGCGTTCCATTACCGATGCATTCGATAAAGTGCTGACATACCTTTTTGAGAGGTTCCGTCTCTTCCAGCCGTGGGCTATAAATATCGCCGTACCTGTAGGAAAAGTGGAAATCACCAAAAGTTTCGTAATGCGCCGGAACTTCCACACCCTTGTCATAGATCTTGATCTTCTCCAATGGGTCAACGTCATCGTAGACCAGCATCTTCTTACTCCCCACGATTGTGATTTTCCTAATCTTGTTCGGATGCAACCAGCTACTCTGAATGTAGACCCCAAGGTTGTCGGGGAAATTCAGAGCCAGTGCTGCTACGTCCTCAATGCCCGGCTTGAGGTGTGCCTTGCCTTGCCCACTAATGCTTTCCGGCTGCTGGTCAAGCAGATAGAGAACAATGGATACGTCATGGGGCGCCAGATCCCATACGACGTTGATATCGTTTTGAAACAGACCAAGATTTACCCTGACACAATCAATATAATATATTTGTCCAAGCTCTCCACTCTGGATAATTTCTTTTATCTTGTTGACCGCAGCTGTATACTCAAAGGTATGGTCCACCATTAGCGTCCTGCCATGCTTAACGGCAAGCCGGATAAGTTCTTGACATTCCTTGACCGACGCAGTTATAGGCTTTTCAAGCAAAACATGTTTGCCGCGTTGCAGGCATTGCTGAGCCATGGGAAAGTGCATTGCAACAGGTGTTGCGATTGCCACAGCATCAATGTCGTCATTGTTGATAATGTCCTGGAAGTCGCTGGTCACTGCGACTGACGGATATAAGCGTTGTATGTATTCCAACCGATCTGGCTTTGTGTCACACGCCATGCTCATAACACACTGGGGAACAGAACAAAAATTGCGAATCAAGTTAGGGCCCCAGTAGCCACACCCCACTACTGCAACTTTAATCATTTTCTTTTCATCCTTCCTGGCAACTCGCCGTAGATTTCGCGCCAATCCCAATACGAAGTACCGTGGGAATGGTCTTCGCCAAAATCTTTATATCTGTCCAAAAGGAGAGATTCTTCATATATCGAAGGTCCACACGAACCATTTCGTCGAATGTCATGGCGTTCTTGCCGTTAACCTGCCAAAGTCCAGTAATTCCCGGAACTATATTTAGGCGTTGCTTGTGCCAATCCTGATAATCTTCCACCTCGTATTGAATGGGTGGCCTGGGACCGATTAATGACATTTCTCCTCTCAACACGTGTATCAATTGCGGTAATTCATCAAGACACCATGCACGAAGCAATCGCCCCAATTTTGTAACCCGCGGATCGTTACGAATTTTTGTCATCGGCTTATCGGATCCGTTGCCATTGCCGTTGCCGTTGCATATCAGTTCCTTGAGATGTTTTTGATGGATTGATTCGTCAGCGTGCGTTCGCATTGAGCGAAATTTCAGGAATTGGAACTGTTTACCCAGGTAGCCGACTCTCTCTTGCCTGAAAAAAATCGGCCCTCGGGAAGTCATTTTGATCAATAGCGCAACTAAGAACATGATGGGAGAAAGTACGACCAGTCCTAACGAAGCTCCTACTATGTCTACCGTGCGCTTCCATCTGGGAAGATGGTATGCGAGTAGCTGAAACAATTTTCCCGGGTGAACGATTTGAACCTCATTGTGAAGTTGTTCTGTATTAAGAGAAGTTGTAAACGAGCAACTCTCTATATTATAGGGTACCATTGTTTGGCGGGATGTTTGAGAGTCGGCGTCCTGTGTCTCTGAGTCCCCAGGTCGGTTTTCGTTACTTTGGGCCCGATTTACACCAAGACGGGAATCATCTCGATCGGAAGAATTATGGTTGCCAGGGTACCAATACATCTTGTAAACCAGCCACATCGAATCTCCGTCTCCACTGTGTACCTTCAATAAATGCCTTTTAAAAGACGCTTCAACTTTTTCAACAACCTGGAGCGCACCTTTTCGAAACGTATCTGGCAAAATAATCCCAACCCTTTCTTTGCCATCTTCACGATACCAGCCCCGCGTATCGCTGGCCCTGGTGCATTCTTGTATCAGTTTAGCCAGATAAGTTAAGCTCCGGATACAGTCGTCTCTTTTCCCCGACGTGCAGCGCACATCAAACACAAGAAGCACGAAGGGCGAGTTGCTCCGTTCAGCACGCAGCTTCTCCTTTTTCAGCTGCTCATTAAAAGCCTCAGCACTCCAGAGATCTGGAATCTCAGAGCGGATGCCTGTGCGCTTTCCTGAGCCAGATATTAGCCAGCGGAGAATTCTCGATGGCACGCGTCTTCTTCCTTTCACTGAAAGTTTCTGTTTCGAATCTTTGCGATCAAAGATGTTTGTACAGCACCTTGGGAATATGGTAGCGCTTTTTATTCAGAACGACTCCGAGTATTTTAGCACCGGAACTCATAATTGCCCTTTGAGCGCGTTGTACAACTTCACGCCGAGTACGTTCAGCTTCTAGCACCAAAACAATGGCATCTGCTTTTGTCGCCAATACTAGCGAGCCGGCAGAGTCAATCACGGGCGGACAGTCAAGGATTACCATGTCGTAGTTTCTTTTGGCCTCTCGCAAAAAATTGCTAAACTCGCCACCGCCGAAAACACGCCAGGGCTTCAACGTCTCCTTTCCTGCAAAAAGGACATCAAGTCTCTGGCCAATGCGATGTACTGGCCACGGAAGATCAGACTCTGTTGTAAGAGCCTCAACCAATCCTGGAGCTCTCTGTGCTTGTAAAAGTGTGTGCAACCAGGGGTCCTTAATATTGCAATCAACCAGTAGAACAAATCGTTCGCGATCCTCAGCAATCGTTAGAGCAAAACTTGTTGCTACCGTTGTGACCCCCTCGCCTGCATGGCAGCTGGTGAATGCCAGGACAGATGGCACGTAGGCTCTGCCATCCATGGAAGCCATGACTGCATGCTTTAGCGCGCCGCACTGTTCTTCCATTCGGTTGGGGATCTTCCAGCTGATAACGATTCCCTCCCCCACCTTATTGGTAATCATTTTGTTATTCATGAGACAATAACCTCTCGTTTCTCCCGGGCTGGCCTGTGGCTAATAATAACTCCCGTTTCCTCACCTTCGGGATAGTGGCCAGAACGGGCAGTCCCAAACGACGTTCAACTTCTTCATTCGTTTTAAAGGAGTGATCAAAATACTCTATAACAAAGGCAAAACCTATACTTCCGAAAAATGCGATGAATAATCCGATAGCAATCATACGCGTTTTCCTTGGCTTGACTGGTGTCACTGGCAGAGTAGCGGGCTGTAAGATTTTAACATTAGAAACATGTGCACTGTCCAGAGCGGCCGAGATTTCAGTAGCCTGCAGGTTATTACGGTAATTCAGGTATTCCTGTTCGCTCAGGCTGATATTACGCCTCATCTTTGCAATCTTTCCCTCAAGTGGTGAAAGTTCGTTGAGGGCCTTTTCTCGTTTCGCCAGCTCCCCAGCCAAGGATTTCTTCCTCGCCCTGAGTGACGCCAGATGGGCTTGCTCGCTTTTCATTGCACTTTCAAGCGCCGCCTTATCCGTATCAATCCCTGTAAGTGCTCCAGATTCATTTTCATTCTCCGTTGCGATTAATGATCGTGTAACTTCGATTTGTTGCCTGATATCGCGCATCTCCTTTGAATCTTCCGGATATTTTGGAGAAATCTCCGCTTGCTTGAACATTAGCTCAAGTAACCTTGTGTTCAGTATTCTTGCCAGCTCACCAGGAACCGCTGTTGAAGCTTCGGAATTCCGTTCTGCAGGGTTTTCTAACTCATTCTTGAATGAGGAGATCATGGCAAGGGATCCACTGATTTCCGCGTTCATATCATAGAGGCGGGCATGTAAATCATCCACCTGAGCCAGCAGCCCGCTTTTTTGCTCTTCAATGTTAATTATGCCATGCGTTTTACAGAATTCTTCGAATTCAGATTGACTACGTGCGAGCTGAGCTGCAAGAGCAGCGCTGCGTTCGCTAAAGAACTGCGAGGAAACTTCTAACCGAAACACAGCAATATGGCGCTTTATATAGACACGCAAAAGTGTGTCAAGTACACGTTGCGCGAGATAGGGATCCGTTGCGGTAAAACCTACTGAAATAATGCTTCCCCTGTTTTTCACAGTGAGATTATTCATCACCCTGTTGATAACTCTCTCGCGAGGCGCAATTTCAGAAAGGGTTTCCAGTTCAGCAATTTGCGTGCGAGGAAGTTTTGCAGGCTGTCCCTTTGCGTTCGCAAGAAAGGCTTCTACTCCAATCTCATCAACTGTCTGCGCGGCAACGATACTACTTTTCAGAATTGTAATTTCAGATTCCATCTGATCCCGGCTGCTGGTAGTCCCGCGTTCTTCTCCGCTACGAATCACCGGGTCATCGGAAAGCATCTCACGTCCCATCCGAACCATTATCTTTGCTTGCGATTCATAAGTCTTTGATGTACGAGAAGCCATGAATGCTGCAGCACCCACTACAAAGACAAAGCAGAGCAAGATCTTCCATTTTTGCCGAAATATGATGCGAAAGAAGTCACGGCGCGACTGTTCGGGAATTTCTGAGATATTCCGTAAATACGGATTCCCATGCACTGGAACGTTTGATTTTAATTCCATCGGCTCCATTCTGCCACCTCTTGTTGAACCAATCGTTTTGGCCTTATCTACGGAGCAAAAGCTGTAATGCTGCCCATCCCTGGAATCATCCTCGTGATATACTGATCAACCCACTGGTTAAGCTTGTTAATTCTGGTGCGCGGCACGTAAACAATATCCATAGGCTTAAGGTAAAACGAATCGCTTTCCTTGCCTTTAACCACCTTTCTTAGGTCAAAAGCTCCTCCGTACCACTTTCCTTCGTCCTGGCGCATTACGATAACATTCGATAATTTCGCACTCACTTTGATAAATCCACCAGCCTGTATAATAGCCTGGAGCAACGTAGTGTTACCGTTTAGAGGGAGTGCTCCGGGCGTGCGCACCTCCCCGCCAACAAAAATTTGCTGGCTGGCAAGTGTGCGCACTATCACGCTGACAGCAGGTTCCTTAATGTATGGCGTATATAGCCTTTCAAGCTCGACTCTGAGTTCGTCTGGAGTGAGACCCTTTACCTCGACGTCATCAACCATCTGGAGGGTAATTTTCCCATCTGGCCGAATGGTCAGGCTCTCGTTCAGGTCCGGCGTATAATAGAACTTGATTTCAATCTCGTCTCCTGGCGCAAGTCGCACCTCTTGTGGGATAGTCACACCCCTTATACTGGTATCCAGAGGCATGGTTGGTAAACTCAATGTGGCAGCACATGCAACAAGGAGTAAGAGGCACAGAGCACTGGCAATCAGGGCAACCGTACGAAAAACTCTTGAGATGTTTTCCATTAAATCCTCCAGCGATTTTGCCTTTGGTAAAACCAGAACCAAAATGAACTTACATGGTGTCTGCAGATAACTTTTCGCAGGTAACTTTTGGCAGCCCGTCAGGGCAGCAGGCAAACACCTGGTTAAGCAACAACTAATTCAACAGGCTACTGTGTTAAGAACACGGATCTGGGCATCAGGAGAGTATAGTCAGAAAAGATATTCAGCGAGAAGAGGAACAGAAGAGTAACATCAGAGGCGCAACAGCCATCATCTACAAGTGGATAACGAATTTGGTACATACTTATGTTTTTGGTTTTGATCCAAAAATGTAATCTATCACCTGCTTTCTTTGATGTGGGTTTATTGACCTGAACCAACACCCGAGAAGAAAAGTAGATTCTTGATCTTTCTTAACTTCCCGTACCCATCTTATTTGCCCAATTGCTTTGACTTTCTTTGCAGGGGAAGGCAAATTGAACTTAATATCAAGGAAGCCATCGGTCTGGAGAGGCTTGTTTTGTTCTATCATGAAGCCACCACCACTCACATTCACGGTAACTGTTTCGATTTTCTCTTTCCCAGACCGCTTTGGGCTTTCACGAAGTGCATAGACGATTGGGATGGCGGCTTTCGCTCGCGTAAAATGCCTCCGTTCTATTCCAGCTGCGCTCTGAGGCATAGCTCGACGATTGCGCCGGAATTCAATGAGCCGATGTATATCCTCCCTGGTGAAAATTCGCCAGCCACGGTGATCACGCGCAACGTCTTTTACTTTACCATGTTTAAACCAAGCGAACAATGTTGATTTACTAACGCCAATTCTCTTGGCTGCTTCTAAGGTTGAATAAGTTTTCATATCTCCCCTGACCCGCCGGTTGATAGGATGTAGTAATTTACGTAAGACAGAAAAATGCGTATACCTCTCCAGCACCCCTGGTTTTCTGTAGCTGCTGAGTAGGTTGCCTGCTGGGTCGTAAGGGGATCTTTCAGCTTTAATGTTCTTCTGTAGTTGGAGCAGGAACGGACGTGAGGGCGCACGTTTTACTATACCAAATCTATTACATGGTATAGCAAGTATGGTTTCCGCTATCACAGGCAATTTCGCCGTGTCAAGAAAAAAATGCACTTTTTTAATGCAACCTTTGATTTTCATTAAATTCTCGCATTAAGATTTGGTAATTTATCGACGTTTTCCCACGGAACTAAGTATACTTGGTATAATAAAAATAGCTCATTCTTCATCAGCAGCCATTCCTTCCACACATTGCAGTGATTAACTAAACGCTCCGCCTTTTCGAAATCTCTTTTGGCCAACAATGCATAACTTGCTTGTTAAATAACATCAATGAGACTAAATCGTCCTCAGAATAGAATAAGAAAAGACCATTTCAATCGGTTAGGATATGTCCCATAAATTTTAGGAGTTGTCGCTCCTTTAAGAAAAAACATCCCCTTGTATGCAACTTTGTTGAAATCGTAAGAGACAGCATTTTACCTGAAGTACCTCACATTTTCTAAAAAGAGATGAGAAACCGTGGACTCCGACCCATAATCGGCTCTGCATGAGCAGCTTGTTTTCACTCAGTGCTGCCCTCGATTACTGAAAACCCCAGATTTTAGGTGTGCCAAGGGGAGGACACGTCAGTAAACCCACGGCTCCTCACAATGCAATTTGTACTCGTACCGAGTTAATCTTATGGCAGTACCGTTATAGTTATACCATTTGTGTCATCAGACCACGGCAACAAATCGCGGATGCCTTCCATATGCGCGCCTTCGTTCAAATAGTAGCAGCCAGCGTCAGTAAACCGGTAGAACTTACCAGATGGACTGAGTCTCGTGGCAATGCGCAAGCGTAGGGTGGTAAACTCATTATCCGGGATGGGGCCATTGATGGTCCATGTAACTTTAGTCGCGGATTTGCCAGACTTTCCAGTTTCCTCAATGGACACAGTTCCCATGTCTGCCGTGTACCAAAGTACGTCCAATTCAGCCGGGATAACGTCTGTTATTACGAGGTCGCTAAGGCCAGGCCCGGAGATGTGTATGTATAAGTCCCATTGGTTGTACTCCTTGACATACACCTGCATTGGGCCACTGATGCCCTTTGTAAACTTATATTGGCAAACAGCCCATATTGCGCTGGTTCCAATTGCCACGGTTACGATCGCAACAACAGCAAACAGCAGAAAGCGGTATCGCTTAAGCATTCTAAATCACCTCCTTTCCATTTAGCAGGTTATTGTTTAATACAAATACAAAGACCCAGTTAATGATCTGCGCTTAAAACAGATCAAGAAATACATCGTTTTCATTCCTGCGAGATCTTGGAATGCGTTATAGGATGTTTCTCAGGATGTCTTTGAGCAGGAGCTGCGGCTGGAACAGGAAAAGATACGCACTGAGTTAGAATAGAAACATGAAAAAGGAGTATACGAAATATACTTGCTTTTTATGTGTATATTAATTTCATTCTATCAAGAGCAAAATTAACATGCAAGTATAATATTACTTCTTTTTAAATTCATATATGCACTTTATTATGAAAACTTCTTGTAACACCGGTTACAACTGGGACGGAAATAGGTACAAAAAAATGGGCGCACACACTAAATATCTTAATTTAAGTATACTAAATGTACTTGATTATTCGAATATCGCCTTCATGTCAAGGGCAAAATGCATTTTATGCAATTAATTTGAGCGAAACTCCTATTTTATCCTTAATAACCTGCTGCAAAATGGTTCATAAACAGTAAGTTCCTCATGGTAGAGTCACGGCTCGACATGCTGGCATTGGTCGATGTGATAGTTTGAAATATTGGCTCCGGCAAACTTGACGCTTCTATGTTATTGCCAAATTCAAGCTTGACGACCCCTAAGTCTCAGGGCACCATCTGGCAATAATACAAAGCCCATCTTTCTTTAATAGGGCAAATCCAGAATAAGATGGCATGTTTCATTCTGCTTTCTGCAAGGAAGAGTCCTCATCCGGCTAGCAGAGGAGTGGCGTTAGGTCGCATGCAGGATGATGTTTTCTTTGAAAGGGTAATTGAAGTTCTGCAAACCATCAAGAAAGGAGCCTAGAGTCTGTGACCATGAACGAACAGATCAAAGAGCAGAAAGGTGAACGTTTGGTTTCACTGGATGCCTTTCGGGGCATTACGATTGCGATGATGATTCTGGTGAACAATCCAGGGAGCTGGGGTCACGTTTACTCTCCACTGCTTCATGCCAAATGGAATGGATGGACGATGACGGATACGATCTTTCCGTTCTTTATGTTTATCGTGGGAGTTGCGATGACGTTTTCTTTTGCGAAGCGTCTGGAGCGGGGTGATACTCGCAGCCAGCTCTTTGCCAACGTGGTAAGGCGAAGTGCAATTCTTTTTCTGCTGGGTCTTATTCTCGCCGGGTTTCCCAAATTCAATCTTGGGACCATACGCATCCCTGGTGTGTTGCAGCGGATCGCTGTCTGTTATTTCTTCGCGGCTATTATTGTTATGTATACGGGCTGGAAGGGACGTGCGTTCTGGGCATTTGCGATAATCGTTATCTATTGGGCAATCGTGAAGCTCTTTCACGCCCCTATTGGTTACGAAGCGTCGGTGACAGGACAGGAAGGACTTCTCCATGACTATATTGATACGAAGGTTCTAGGCGGGCATCTGTACAGAGAAAGACCTGATCCAGAAGGGATATTAAGTACGATTCCTGCGATCTCGACGACGCTATTGGGTGTGCTGACAGGCAACTGGCTTCATTCTGCGCGAAGCAAGATGGAGAAGTTGACTGGTCTTTTTATCATGGCAAACGTGGCAATCGTGGTCGGAGTGATCATGCATGTCTGGTTTCCAATTAACAAGAAAATCTGGACCAGTTCTTACGTTGTCTTCATGGCAGGCATGGCGCTGCATTTCCTGGCGATGTGTTACTGGCTAATAGACATAAAGGGCTACAAGCGATGGGCAACACCTTTTGTTATTTATGGAACAAACGCTATTGCAGTCTTTTTCGCATCAGGAATCGTAGGCAGATTAATAGGCAGGTATATAACAGTACCCATAGCGGATGGAGAGCTGGCGCTAAAGCCCTGGATTTACCAAAATATCTTTGTCCCATGGTCAGACGACCTGAAGATGGCATCCCTCTTGTTTGCCATCAGCTATATTGTGTTTTGGCTCCTAGTCTTGACACCTCTTTACAAGAAGAAGATTTACATCAAGGTTTGATAACGTAGAATCCGTATTAGTCCAATAACTGGCTGCAAGATATTCATAGTTTCTTCATTAAGACTTTGCTTAGAGAAGGCATCACTAGATCATAGAGTGCTGAAGTGGCGAAGGGCCTGGTAAGAAGAAGTGCTTGGGACGGTTAAGATCGGGAATCTTACGGTCAGCCGGTTCATTCTGGGTGGGAATCCTTTCAGCGGCTTTTCTCATCAGAGGCCTGAGATTGACCTGGAACTGAAACACTACTATACGGCTGAACGTATTATGGAGATTTTTCGTCAATCTGAGGCGCTCGGCATAAATACGCACATTGGGCGGGCTGACCATCATGTTATGCGTGTGCTGCTTGAATACTGGGATGCAGGGGGCGCGGTCCAGTGGATTGCTCAGACGTGCCCGGAGATCGGCAGCACGGAGCGCGGAGTTCAAAATGCAATTTCCGGCGGAGCAAAGGCCTGCTTTATTCACGGTGGAGTGATGGATTTTCTTCTGGCGCAGAAACGGCTCAACGAGGTGCCACCGGCAATTACAAAGATCAGAGAGGCAGGGATGCCTGCGGGTATCGCTGGGCACAATCCGAAGGTATTTGAGTGGGCGGAAGAGCATCTCGATGTGGATTTTTACCTGTGCTCATATTACAATTCTGCGCATCGAGATAAGCAGGCAGAACATGTATCGGGTAGGTCGGAATGGTTCCATGCCGCAGATCGCGATGCTATGGTCAAGGTCATTAAGGAGCTCTCTCGGCCAGTGATTCATTACAAGGTGCTGGCAGCAGGGCGCAATGATCCAGAGGAAGCCTTCACCTTCGCGGCGAAGCATCTGCGTTCTCAAGACGGAGTCTGCGTAGGAATCTATACGAAAGATCATCCGACCATGCTTGAGGAGGATGTGGCATTGCTGGAGGCATGCCTGCGACGTGTGGTATGTTAGCCGTGCCAATTATCTGGAAGCTTAATAGCCGCATCATTTCAGCCCACCTTCCTCTGAAGAACATCGTCCTTTTTCAAAATTTAGAAACCGTAACAAGGTTGCATGCTATTGCATATAGAAAATCTCACGCCTGTCGGGCATGGCGCTGGGATGACAGATACTTCGGAGGCGGACATTGAAGCCACAACTTTCACCCAACGTGCTCAAGCTGCTCAGGCAGTGTATGCGCGTAAAGGGCACAAGCGTACCTGTTTGCAAGATTCTTGACGTGCTGGCTTCGGAGGATGGGGATGTTAGTAAAGTGGCGAATTTTTTCCGTGAAGTGAAGGAACGGCCGCTGCGCGAAGCATTTCACAGCTGTGCGCAACTTTTACGCGCACTTGAGCCATATCTCCGAAGGCAATTGCCGGAAAATGCTGCATCGCTTCCCGGCGAAGAAAAGTCCCCCAAACAGCTGGCGACTGCTGAGAAGGTGAAGCTCTTCATTGACGGATGTTCAAAGGGCAATCCGGGACCCGCGGGAATCGGGCTGGTATTTACGGACCTTGAGGGTCGGATAATTGAGGAAGATAAGAAATTCATTGGCAGGCAGACAAATAACTATGCGGAATATTCAAGCCTGGTGGAAGGACTGAAAAAAGCGCTTGACAGTGGTGTGAAACAGGTCTTTGTTTTCACCGATAGCGAGTTATTAGCCAAGCAGATGCTTGGGGAGTATAAAATTCGTAACAAAACATTGTTTGCGTTACAGTGTGAGGCCAGGCAATTGATCAGGCATTTGGGAAAATTTACCATAAGCTATATCGCACGCGATCAGAACAAGCGGGCTGATAGGCTGGCATCGGCAGCTGCAACCAAAGCGTCAGGCACGCGGTCTGAGTCTTAATGTATATTGCCTAAACAGGAAGCAATTTAGGGACTGAAGCAATGTTGGATTTGAAGTTCATCCGTGAGAATCGGGAATTGGTCAAGGGCGGAGCTCAAAAGAAGCAGGTGACTGTTGACTTAGATAAGATTCTCTCGCTAGACGCTCGGCGTCGGCAGCTTGTGAGCGAGAGCGACTCGTTGAAGCAGCGCCGTAACGAGGCCTCCAGAGACATCGGGCAGCGCATGAAAGCAGGTGAGGATCCTGCTGCGTTACGAGAGGAGGTGCGTGCGGTTGGTGACAAGATTAAGAGCTACGATGACGAGCTGCGGCAAATTGACAATGACTTGCAGAGTCTGCTTCTGACTGTGCCCAATCTCCCCCACCCCAGCGCCCCTGCGGGTACAAGCGAGGCGGATAATCGCTTCGTGCGCGAGTGGGGCGTTAAGCCAATATTTGACTTTACTGTTCGGCCGCACTGGGAGATCGGTGAGATGCTGGGCATTCTGGATTTCCAGCGCGCCACAAAAATATCCGGATCGAATTTCATTATGTTCAAAGGCATGGGGGCACGGCTCGAGCGTGCACTAATCAACTTTATGCTGGATTTGCATATAGACAAGCATGGCTATACCGAGATTTGGCCTCCATTTATGGTTAACCGCAAGAGTATGACTGGGACTGGGCAGCTGCCCAAACTCGAGGGTGATATGTATCTGGTTGAGCAGGAGGACTTGTTTCTCAATCCCACTGCTGAAGTACCGGTCACCAATCTCCATCAAGATGAGATTCTGAACGGCTTTGATCTTCCGCTCTATTACGTGGCCTACACAGCATGTTTCCGGCGTGAAGCAGGGTCGTATGGCAAAGAGTCGCGTGGACTCACGCGGATTCACCAGTTCGATAAGGTGGAAATGGTAAAGTTTGTGATGCCGGAAAGTTCATACGAGGAGCTGGAAAGCTTGCTTGCAAACGCGGAAGATGTTTTGCAGCGCTTAGAGATTCCGTATCGAATTATAGAGCTCTGTAGTGCTGATCTTTCTTTTGCAGCGTCGAAGTGTTATGATATTGAAGTATGGGCGCCGGGAATGAATAAGTATCTGGAGGTATCATCGTGCAGTAATTTTGAAGATTTTCAGGCGCGTCGAGCGGGTATTCGATTTCGACGCCAGGCGCGTGCCAAGCCGGAATATATTCACACGCTCAACGCGTCGGGTGTGGCATTGCCGCGCACAGTGATCGCGCTGCTGGAGAACTTTCAGCAGGCTGATGGCTCGGTTCTCATGCCCGAGGTGCTGCGCCCGTATCTGCACGCCGACGTTATCTCTCCCCCCTAGATTCATACGTGTCCCCACATTATGCATTCTCAGACCCGGGCAAAAGTCAAGACGCATACCCTGCTAGCTCCACCCTCTTTGAGCACACGGCTTGCCTCATTCACTGTATTTCCGGTCGTGTAGACATCGTCAATTAGCAGTATGGTTTTGCCGAGGATTGGCTCCGCAATGCGCAGAGCGAATGCGCCAGCCACATTTTGGCGCCGCTTCTCCGGGGGCAACTGGGTCTGTTGCTTCGTGCTCTTGATCCGAACCAAGACTTCTGGAATCAAGGGAATGTGGGCCAGGCGCGCCATTTCTTCTGCAACGAGTTCCGCCTGATTGAAGCCGCGTTTCCTTTCTCGTGAGGAGTGTAGCGGCACCGGGATAATAGCGTCGAAGGTCTCGTCTCCCAGCTCGCGCTTCAGGTAGAGAAACATAGGCCGGCCAAGAACAGGGCCTACCTCTGGTCTTGTCTTGTATTTCAATGTGTGAATCGCCTCACGGGCGGATCCCCTAAACAGGACCACGGCGCGGGCCAAATCAAAGAACACAGGTTTCTCCGGACAGGCCTTGCAATCTTTCTGCTTCGCTTTAACTCCTCCTGCGCCGCAGCGCAGACACAATGGCTTGGGCACCCGCGTAAAGCTCTGGCGGCAGGTGTCGCACACTACCTCCTCGTCTTCTCCGAGACGCTCACCGCACGCAGCGCATAATGGAGGGAAGAAGAAGTCAATGAACCCCTTAAACAGCCATGTACAAGTCCGTAACATTCTCAGTTTTTCCTTCAGTGCTATGAGTAGGGGCAGAGTAGTTGTGCGCATGATGGAGGTCACACGGCTTCGTGCGTGCTATATCGGCTAGCCCGCTAAAACATGCCAGATCTGCACTGAGAGCTATTGCTTAGTATACGTGTCCTAACGGGTGACGAAATTCAAGCAAATTGCGCGTTTTTGATTACATGTTGCGAATTCAGTCGCAGTGGCATAATCTCCTTGTATTTTGTCTTGAGATTCGGTAGAAGACAACGCAGAATTCTTCTCCGAATATAGGGCATCAGCATGTTTGATCAACAATGAGGACGTATTCATGACTGAGCTGGCGACTCCACTTCTTAGACAATATAATCAGATCAAGGCCCAATACCCCGCCTATATTCTGATGTTTCGTCTGGGTGATTTTTACGAAATGTTCAATGAGGACGCGAAGATAGCGTCCCATGTGCTCAACATTGCGCTGACGCGGAAAAGTCTTGGCAAGAATCGGGCAATTCCACTGGCTGGTGTTCCTTACCACAGCATTGATGGCTATCTGGCGAAACTGATCAAAGCGGGCTACAAAGTCGCGATCTGCGAGCAGGTCGAGGATCCCAAGCAGGCCAAGGGCATTGTCAAGCGTGAGGTGATCCGTGTTGTCACGCCGGGCACGGTGGTGGAAGAGTCTATCCTGGAGGAGAAGACGAACAATTTTCTTCTTGCGCTTTACCAGAGTAAGAAGCGCTGGGGCATGGCTGTAGTGGATCTCTCGACTGGAGATTTTGGAATCACGGAATTTTCGGGACATCGCGCGCAGGATGAGTTGTTTTCCGAGATTTGTCGTTTGCATCCTGCAGAGTTGCTGGTTCCAGAAAAATTCGAGTCCATTGCATTTCAGCATATTGATTCCTCGCTCCGAATGACCATCACGAAGCTATCGGATGACTACTTCCGCTATGTCTCAAGCCGGGCACTTGTGCTTGAGCAGCTGGAGGTTCAGGGCCTGGAAGGATTTGGCGCGGATCAGTATGAGCCTGCGATTTCCGCAGCGGGTGCCATCATTAGTTACCTGCGCGAGACACAGAAAACCGTGGTCGGCCACATTAATTCCCTGAAGGTCTATTCAACTTCTGATTTTATGATTCTTGACCATACTACCCAGCGAAGCCTCGAGCTGGTGCGCAACCTGCAAAGCGCTGGTACAGAGGGAACAGTGCTCAGTATTCTGGATTATACATTAACAGCAATGGGTGGGCGTTTGCTGAGGCAATGGATTTTGCAACCGTTGAAAAACAAGGTGGAAATCGAGGAGAGGTTGGATGCAATTGAAGAATTGTACGTCAACAGTTCACGCCATCGTGCTTTGGTTGAACAATTAAAGGGGATTTATGATCTGGAGCGCATTATCAGCCGCGTGGGCTGCCGTACGGCGAATGCTCGGGACCTGCAATCGCTGAAGCAGTCGCTCGAGCGCATCCCCACACTGCTGGCGCTGCTTCAAGAGTGCGTCAGTCCTCTTTTCACACGCCTGCTCCAAGAGATTGATCCTTTGCCGGACTTACGAGACCACCTGGCGCGTGCGATTGTTGATAACCCTCCCCTATCACTCCGTGAAGGTGGACTGATAAAGGATCACTACGACTCGGATCTCGATGACCTTCGCGCCATTACGCGCGATAGCAAGGGCTGGATCAATCGGTTGCGCAAGACGGAAATTGCACGAACCGGAATTAAGAATTTGAAAATCGGCTTCAACAAGGTTTTTGGCTATTACATTGAAATCACAAATGCGAATCTCAGGAATCTGCCAGAGCTGCCGCCAGAGTATATTCGCAAGCAAACCCTCGTGAATGCAGAGCGTTTTATTACGCCAGATTTGAAGGAAAAGGAAGACATCATCCTCAATGCTGAAGAAAAAATCAACGACCGCGAGTATCAACTGTTTGAGAAGCTTCGTGACGAGGTTGCGCGACACACACGGCAGATTCAGCAGATTGGCCGGATCGTGGCGATCCTCGATTGCATTCATTCCCTGACGCAAGCAGCTATTACGGGCCACTATACGAAACCGCAGATTAACGAATCGGATAAAATTCATATTACGGAGGGCAGACACCCGGTGCTGGAGGCGATGCAGCTGGATCAACCGTTTGTGCCGAACGATGCATGTCTCGATAATCGCGAGCATCAAATTCTGCTGATCACAGGTCCGAATATGGCGGGGAAGTCAACCTATATTCGCCAGGTTGCCTTGATTACATTAATGGCGCATATAGGTTCGTTTGTTCCTGCAAAATCAGCATCAATTTGCCTGGTTGATCGTATCTTTACCCGGGTTGGCGCGATGGACTACCTGATTAAAGGCCAGAGCACGTTTCTGGTTGAAATGAACGAAACCGCAAACATTCTGAACAATACCACCAGCAAGAGTTTGGTGATCCTGGATGAGATAGGTCGAGGAACAAGCACATACGATGGTCTGAGCATTGCCTGGGCGGTGATTGAATATTTACACGAGACCAAGGGCTGTATGCCAAAGACTTTGTTTGCGACGCATTATCACGAGCTGACGGATCTTGAGAAAGCATTACCGCGCGTGAAAAACTATAACGTTGCGGTGCTGGAAGAAAAAGAGCGCATCGTGTTTCTTTATAAGATCGTTCCGGGCAGTACGGATCGCTCCTACGGTATTTACGCGGCCACGCTGGCTGGCGTTCCCATGGAGGCTATTAATCGCGCAAAAGAACTTCTTATTAATCTTGAGTGCGGAAAAGCTATTACTGTGAAGGCAGGGAGTAAGGGCAAGCCTGGTGCGGCGTCAAAGGAGCCAATGGTACAACTGTCGCTGTTTGAAGGCCTCACCCATCCGGTACTGGAGCGCTTGCGCCGAATGGACATTAACACCATTACCCCGCTTGAAGCTGTAAAGATTCTGGATGATTTAATCAAGCAGAGCAAGTAGATGTTTTTCCCCAAATGCATACGCGGCAACGAAACATTAAGCTTTTGATCGAATACGATGGCACGCGCTATAGCGGGTGGCAGCGCCAGAAGAATGCGCCGTCAATACAGGCGGAGATCGAGGCGGCTCTGGGCAAGGTTGTTCAGGAGCGCGTAACCCTCTACGGTGCCGGTCGTACGGATGCTGGCGTGCACGCTTTGGGTCAGGTGGGGAATTTCATAACTGCGAGCCGTCTGGCGCCTCAATCAATCAAGAAGGGATGTAACAGCATCGTGCCGGCTGATATTCGCATTCTGGAGGCATGTGAAGTTCCAGTGGGATTTCATGCGCGCCACGATGCGATCCTGCGGTGGTATCGCTACCAGATAATGAATCGCCCTGAAGGGCCTGCGTTGCTGCGCCACTACTATGCCCATGTTCCTTATGGCCTCGACATAGAGAGGATGGAAGAAGGCGCTCGGATATTGCGTGGTCGGCATAATTTCGCGGCATTTCGCGGTCAGCAGTGCACAGCACGGCGCACCGTGCTGACCCTGGAAAAGTTTGAAATTCAGCGGCAGGAGAGCATCATTCACGTTGACCTGGCGTGTCGCTCGTTTTTGTACAATATGGCACGAATTATCGTAGGGACTCTCATTGCTGTTGGGCGAAAGAAAATCTCCCTTGATGCGGTAAAGCGGATGCTGGACACGCAGAAGCGCCACCGGCTGGTCTCGACCGTTCCGCCCCACGGGCTGATCCTGATGGGCGTTGAATATCCGCCGGAAAAAGTTCTCTTTCAGCCGAGTCGTGCACATGGCACAGGCTAAAAAAATGCTACAAATCATCTTATCTCACTTCAGCGAAACAGAAGACCGGAGTGGATGTGTTTGTGGCCATTTCGTTAATCGCTGCAAATCCACCGGTGGTTTTTCATTCCAGGACTTAGGTGAATGAGCATGGCATTTGAAACGTCAAGACGACTGAAGCAATTGCCGCCGTATCTATTCGTTGAGCTGGATCGCCTCAAGGAAGAGGCAATTGCGCGAGGCGAGGATGTGATCAATCTGGGTATTGGGGATCCAGACCTGCCGACTCCGGGGCCAATTGTAGAGGCACTGAAGCGGGCTGCGGAGAATCCGTTCAATCATCGCTACCCGATTGGCAGAGGATTCAAGGCCTTTAGGGAGAAGGTGGCAGAGTATTATGCGCGGCGATTTAACGTTGCGCTGGACTCCGATAAAGAAATTCTTGCGCTTGTTGGGTCAAAGGAGGGTATCGGCCACATTCCGCTAGCCTTCGTAAATCCCGGCGAGCTGGTTCTTGTGCCTGATCCATGTTATCCGCCGTATGTCTCCGGCACGCTCCTTGCTGGAGGCGAGCCGTTCAGACTGCCCCTCTCAGAAGAGCAAGGCTTTCTGCCGCAGCTGGACAAACTGGAGCGTTCCGTGCTGGAGCGTGCGAAGCTGCTTTTTTTCAACTACCCAAACAATCCAACGACCGCAGTGGCAGACGCGGCGTTCTTTGAGCAAGTGGTTTTCTATGCAAAGAAGTACGGATTCATTGCATGTCATGATGCAGCGTACATTGATATTGCGTTTGACGGTTATCGGCCACCGAGCTTTCTTCAAACGCCAGGAGCGCAGGACGTAGGCATCGAGTTTTATTCGCTCTCCAAGACGTTTAACATGACAGGATGGCGAATTGCGGCAGCGTGTGGCAATGCGGAGGTCATCAGTGGGCTAGCTAGCGTGAAATCGCATCTTGATACAGGTATTTTTGGTGCAATTCAGGAAGCGGGAATCGCGGCTTTTGACCTGTATGACCAAGTTGTGCCGCAAAGTGTGCGAATTTATCAGGAACGTCGCGATGTGCTGGTTACGGGACTGCGCCAGCAGGGGTGGCAGCTCGAAATTCCGCGCGCGACATTTTACTGCTGGCTGAGAACGAAACCTGGCATTACGTCAGCAGTGATGACGAGGAAGCTGGTAACCCAGGCGGCGATCGTCGCTACACCAGGTCATGGCCTTGGTGATGCTGGCGAAGGATACGTACGGCTGGCCCTGACTGTGCCAGTTGAGCGCCTTAAAATTGTGATTGAACGTCTGCAAGAGATCTCCTGGGACGAGGACGAAGCGTGATCGAGGTTAAACAGTGAAGAGGCGATTTGACAAGACTACGTATGCTCGACTTGGCATAATTGTAGTGCTGGCACTGCTTATTTATGGCGGAAGCGTCAAGAATGAATTTGTTTACGATGACTATGCTTATATTGTCCACAATGAGCAGCTTCGATCGTGGCGCAATCTGCCCGCTCTTTTTACATCTTCCTTTCCACCGGGCGCACGGGAGCAGGGATTATATCGTCCAATCCTTTCGCTCTCATTCCTGCTGGAGTATCAGGTCGCGGATATTCAGCCCGGGGTTTATCACACGACCAACCTTGTCCTGTACCTGATCTGCTGTTGTCTGGTTTATCTTCTTTGTTTGGAATTGACGCGGGAGAAGACGTTGAGTTTTGTAGCTGCGCTTCTTTTTGCAGCTCATCCGGTGCATGCCGAGAACGTCAACTGGGCTGTAGGACGTGCAGGAATACTGTCGGCATTGTTTCTGCTTTGTGCGCTGATTCTGTATCGGTGGGCAATAGAGCGCGAGCAGAAGCGCGGCCTGCTGATCGGAGGTATGCTGGCAGCGTATCTTCTTGCCGTGGGGTCGTACGAAAACGCGCTCGTGCTTCCACTGCTTCTCGTTCTGCTGGATTTTGCCTATCCGCGTGCAAAGGAAACGGTGCAGTCGTTTATTAAAAATAGGATACTTCCGTTCTACGTGCCTGTTTTTGGAATGACGCTAATCTATCTGGGGATACGCATGTCCATTTTGGGGACTATTGGACCGCAAGGTGAGCACCGTGCGCTTGGAACGCTTGGGCTGATAGAGCGCCTCAGTCTTGTGCCACAGATTGTGTTCAAGAATTTTTGGATTCTGCTCTTCCCTCATAGGCTTACGGTTGTTTACGAGCCGGCGCTTGAGCCAAACTTCTACCCGTTGGGGAGCGTACTTTCGCTTCTGGCTATTATCGTGGTTATTGGTGCTGCAGTCTACGCATGGCGAAAATCGAGGCTTCTGGCTGTGGGGATTGCCTTTCTCGGTATCACCTTGCTTCCAGCGGTCAATATTATTCCGATTGGGACTATTGTGGCAGAGCGTCTGCTCTTCCTTCCTTCAGTTGGCTTTTGCATGATCGGTGGGGCAGTTTTTCACATGGCATTCCAAAAAGGGCGTCGCGGGATGGAAAGCCCCATAGGCCTGGCTGCAGTCACTGTGCTTCTTGTGGTACTTACTCTCTATGCGGTCAAAGCCTATGCACGCAGTCAGGAGTGGCGCAAAGGAGTTGACTTCTGGACGGCAGAGGTGAGAATGCATCCGACCAGCTCGGTCGCTCACAATACTCTGGGATTCAGCCACTACGAGGAGGGACGGGTGGGTCTTGCTGAGAGGGAATTTCGCAAGGCAATCCAGCTGGATGCGACACATTACGTCGCCCACCACCATCTGGCGAAGGTATTGATAGGCCAAAAAAAGTTCCGCGAAGTAGAACAGGTTCTGGCAGAGGCGCTGGCACAGGAGGGCGATCTTACGGGGAACCATTATGCAACGATTGGCAGTTTATATAACGAACTGGGTCAGGCAACTAAAGCGCGCTTGGCATTCGAGAATGCGCTCACGGTGAATGCTTCAAATGCAATGGCGCTTTATGAGCTCGGTAATTTTGCTTGCGAAGAGGAGAAGTATGAGAAGGCCATTGAGCTTTACAGCCGGGCCGAGGAGCAAAATCTTCGAAGTATTCTGGCCGGGATTCTTAATAATCGTGCGATTGCCCACGATAAGCTCAATAATCAGGATGCTGCGCTTAATGATCTAGAACGCGCCATTCGGCTTGCACCTGAGCTGTCGCGCCCGTATCTTAAGCTTGCCGAGATTTACCTTCGCAGGCAGCAGCCCGAGAAAGCTATAGCGATTCTGGAGGGCGCACTTCAGAAAGTCCAGCCACCAGATTTCGAAATTTACTTTCTCCTCGGCAGTCTGTACGTGCAACTTGGGCATCTGGAAAAGGCATTTGAGACTGTTTACGCCTATCGAAAGGTCAACGCATTCGAGCCGCGCATGTACTACTTTCTCGGTGATGTGCTGGTGAGGAGCGGACAGTATTTAAAGGCAGCGAAGGCCTATTCTCAAGTGCTGAAGTTCAATCCAGAAGATGCAATGGCCTATGTGGGAATGGGTAATGCGCTGGAGCTGGCGGGAAATATTGAAAAGGCCAGAGAAATGTGGAAGCAGGTGCTGACACTGGATCCGCAGAATGTCTATGCCCGCCAGAAACTCGAAAAAGGTAAAGAAATTCGACCGCCATCATCCCCACCACAAATTCAATTGCCTAGCCCCTCATCAGAGATCGAGTAGTTCCTCTAAGATCAAAGACAAACATGAGCGACCCGGCGCGGGTCGCCCCGTGTAAGTGTTCTTTCTGATTTCTTCCTCCTGTGCTTCCTCCGCACGTTGGGGAATGGGGTCGTGCTCTTTCATTGTTCCTTTCCTATTTTTTTTACCACAAAGGCACAAAGACACAAAGGCGGGCACAAAAAATTCTTCGTGTTTTTATATTTTCGTGTCTTGGTGTCTTGGTGGTTAGAATTTCTCCCCTTCTTACTTTTTTTTCACCAGTAAGGCACTAAGATTTTCTTGGTGTCTTTGTGTCTTCGTGGTTAATGTTTTTCTCCTTCCACGATGGCGATTTCCTCGTCTGTCAGCTGGTAAAGCTCATACACCAGCCGGTCAATCTTCGCGTCCGTCGCGTCAATCTGGCGCGATAAATGGTAGGACGATAAATGGTGGAAATGGTGGGATAGGTTATGTATTTCCCTTTTTTCGTCCTGGCTTCTGATGTTTCAGATAACGGCCGAGAAGTGTTTCTAATTTTTTTATGAAATCGGCCGTGCCGCTCGGTCGCCCCGTGTATGTGTTCTTCGTGATTTCTTTCTGTTGTGCTTCCTCCAGCCCCTCCCCGTATTGCGTATTCTGTCCCTAGTAATAAAGCTTCCAGTTATTCACCGGGAGGCTGGCATTGTGCCCGAGTGTTCCATCGGCTGTGACTCGTTGTGCATATATATCGAAATCTTGTTCCCAGCTAATAATAGCTCCACCGTTGCCGTCAGAGCAAATTACGATATCATCTTTTTCCTGCTCGATAGCGCAGATGGTTTTATCAGAATCCCAGAGTTTTGTGCCTGTCGAACTGATTCTCCGACAATATATAATGTCGTTGGAACCAGAAAACCAGGCTACAATGATGTCTCCTCCGGAACTTTCCACAGCGACATATTCAGTAAGATTGAGATCACTGGCAATGAGAAGCTTTGATGCCCACATTGTTGCGTTAGCATAAATACGAGTTACGTAAAGGGAAGATCCTTCTTTAAATACAACTAAAACCCCTGATTGACCATCACTAAGGAAAACTTTGGGGGGTGAAAAATCACCCCCGGCAACCGGGATACCATTAGCGGTCCACTGAGGGGCTCCATTGCTGTTCAGGCGTTGCGCGTATAGTGTGTGTGGAGTTGCACGAGTGTCTCGCCAGGCAATGATTGCACCACCATCAGCAGTGGCAATGACCAGTGGAAAGATCTGGTAACCTGACTCGTTGCAGACAGGGACGTCTGAACCCCAGAGTTTTGTCCCGCTGGCATTTAGACGTTGGGCGTAAACCTTATAATCACCGGCATCCCTCCTATCTACCCAGGCAAAGATTGCGCCACCAGCGCCATCGCTGCAAAGCCCAAATTCATCCACATCTGTTCCATGTAATTGTATGCCTCCTGCTCCCCAAACGTTGGAACCAGAGCTATCGACGCGTTGACAGTAGAGATAGCCCCCACTGGTGGGCATTATCTGTACTGGGTGGGATACCATAATCACTCCACCTGAGCCATCGCAGATCATATCGGTTCTGGTTGTCGGATAATATCCAGCGTTTACCGGAAGAGATGTGTTTGTACCATATACACCCCATTGTGTACTGCCATTCACGTCCATCTTTTGAACGTACAAATCGGGGGTTTCTTCGTAGCCATAATAATAACTTGTATTACCCTCACTGGTGAAGGTACGCAGCAACATGTAACTATCTAGAATGAAGTGTAATAAAGTAGCACCATTTGTTGCCCAGAGAGTCTGTCCTATTCCTGTGATTCGCTGCCCACAGACATCGTTGGGCAAACCACCCTCAAGTAGATCTCTCCAGATGACAATAGCGCCATTTTGAGGTGCGGGACATATCTTCGGAGTACCCTCGAATGTATCTTTCTGACAAATTCTTAACCCATTCTCCTGCCAGTAGTTGGTCTGTCCTATGCTGTCCATGATGAACACGTGTAAGAAAAGCAGAGAAAGAACCATCAGAATTTTTTTAAACATCATTTTAACATCGCCTCTTTTAAAGCAAAAAATTATAAAAACAATTTCTTTTACTAATTTGCTATCATACAGACCAGGTTTTGAGGTCAGGTCTTGATTTTTGAAATTCTCGTTATTCATTATGACGCAATATATGCATATCCCTGAATAACTGTTCTCACAATAGGAGCCATAATTAATGCACTTCTACTCTCGTCCGCAACCTAACGTCAAGATTAATCTATAACATGTCCCCGCATTCTACCTCCGCATTCTACCCTCATCAGAGATCGAGTAGTACCTCTAAGATCAAAGACAGGCATGAGCGACCCGGCGGGTCGCCCCTACGAATCTTTACAATGAGCAGCTTCGATCATTGCACAATATGTCTGCTCATTTCACTTCCACACCTTATCCGTCTTCGACCGAATATCTTGCATGCGAACTTTTCCACAACGTGGGCAAATCCACTTGCGTTTTTTATGGTAGCTGCGTTTTTGTTCCTTCATTTTGCGACTACAGCGCGAGCAATACATGGTTGATGTCTCAATAGTGGCGCTAATTTCCTAAGGTGCGTGTAATTGCGTGCGCTATCTGCTGGATAAAGCCATCGAGGCGATATTCACGGAGGGCTTTTGCGCGAGCCTCTTGTGCCAGGCGTTCGCGTGCATCAGCACTCTCAAGGAGCTGCGTTATGGCCTTTGCGAGTGCACGGGGGTTTTCGGGTGGCACGATCACGCCGCAGCGGCCGTTGTCGAGGATGTCACTCACGCTTCCGACGTCTGTTGCGATAATGGGTTTTCCCGCCGCCATTGCTTCAATGAGCGAAACCGGACAAACCTCTCGTCGCGAAGGAAGAACGAAGAGCGTTGAGAGGGCCAGGATGTCTGAAATATCTTGGCGTCGGCCGATTAAGAACACGTTGCGGGCCAACCCGTGGCGCTGCATCAGGTGTTGTAGCGCATCGAGGTATGGCTTATGCGTGTGTGATGATTCACCAGCAATTAAGAACTTCACTCGTTGAAAATGGGCAGCCACCTCAGCTGCTGCTTCGAGCAGTATGTCAATGCCCTTTATCCAAGCCAACATTGCCGTTGTTGTCACAACCAAATCTTCGGGTGTAAGATTAAGCTCCTTATAGAGCTGGGCAGATGCGCGACCGCTGGCAAATCTGTCAACGTCAATGCCATTCGGCACTACGAACCACAGTGCTCGTTTGGGTCGAGGCAGGAAGGGTTTCTGACTGGATGAGCCTGCAAAGATGATGACGCGCGCTATACGCTTGATAAGCCATATTTTCACTCGGTTGGTCCATACTGGTATGATGTCTTCGTGGACGTGCCAACAGACGCGTTTGCCAGCTATCACTGCAGCGATGCCAGGGAAAATGCTTACTGCAGAATTCACGTATGCAATCACGGCGCGCTCGCGTCGGAGCAGGCCGACCAGCTGCCAGACATAAGCCAGACGCCTGAGAAGTAGCCTGAGCCTGGGCCAGAGACCATCCGTTTCGCTGATTCCAATAGCGGGATTGCGGATTACCCGTGTGGTCGCCCCGTGCAAGCGAGCCATTTCTTCTGCTCCACCATAATCCGGGAACACGACCAATGGTTTGAAGCTATCGGGATTCAGGTGCTGCACAATGGAAAGCAAAACCAGAGGCGCACCAGAACATTCGCTTGAGTGAGAAATAAAAATCACGCGCATCAGGGGACTTTTTCTCTTTCCGGAAATAGCCGCGGCTTCGACAATGCCAGTATCATACCAAACATGATCCAGGTGCGAACGTAAAGGAACGTGTCCTGGATGAAGCTTGCGATAAGAAAAACGGCCATAAGCACCAGCAAGGCACTGGCATAATTAGCCAGATCGCGGCGCTGTTTGTTAATCCCTTCGCGCCGCATCATGAACAGTATACGGAGCGTAAGACAAAAGAACACTAGAGCGATCGTCAATCCTACTATTCCTGTTTCAGACAGAATCTGATTATAGCCAAAATCAGGATAGTGTTTTCCAAGCTTGTCGTACTGGAGTAAATACGTATTGTCGGGGAGATAGCTGGGCCATGTGGTTGGAAAGCTGCCGAACCCAATGCCGAACAGAGGTTTGTTGCGCAGGATCTCCATGCCGATCAGAAACCCATCGCGGCGTGTAAGTATTGAGTAATCGCGGGAGATCTCCGTAATCGTTCCCAGCCGTGTGAAGACCTTAGTGATGAGAAACGGCGCGGAGACGATGCTGAGAATAACGATAAGTGTCAGAAAGATCTTCGTATATTTATTTTTGAACAGGATAGCGACCAGCACAAACTGTACCATGATCAGGATAATAGTCTGGCGATTAAAGGTGAAGAGGGCAATGACATTGATGAACACAGCGATTGCTAGTGCGGCGAAACGTGGAAAGTTGCGCCGAGTTTCAGAAAAAAGGTAGTAGCCAAATGGGAAAGCATAGAGCGAGTTATAGGCAAAGACGATGGAATTTGGCGCCGTGGCATTGATGCGGAATCTGCCCTTCCAGAACGCCCGCGATTTTTCAAACAAATCCGTGTTAAACACAAATTCGATAAAACCGATACAGGATGAGAGAAAGGTCACGAGAAGTACAAGCCAGAAGAAAATCTTTACCGTTCTTTCGTCCTTTACCATCGAGCCGATAACAATGGCGACGAGGAGATAAATGCCCAGGTACCAGAAATGGGTAAGTCCTGCCTCAAAGTCTTCCCCGGTCAGGGCCGAGAGAGCAAAATAGCCAGAGATCAGCACGAGGAGAGTGAGATACCGGCTTCGGGGGATGGTGATCTTTTTGCGCCATGTCCAGCTGATCCAGGAAATGATGAACGCCAGTCCTGCAAATTGATTGAGTGAGATTGGGTATGTTCCAATGGGAATGGTTTGAAAAAAGGTGGTTGGGAAATAGAGCAAGAATCCGACAAAAGGCCCCAGCAGAAAAAATACAGTCAGGGTGAGGAGCGCAGCGATGATGTACGGTGCGTGTGCCGGGTATCGGCTGCAGAGGAATCCAATGGCAACCAGGCTCGTAAACGCAACTGCTGCCAGCTCCCACCTGCGAATTGTTTCAGTTTTCGTCACGGAATGTTCCGGGAAATCTAAACTGGATTAGTGCGATTTTGACTGTGCTGGCAACGCTCGTCAGAGATCCAGCCAGAGACGCTCGAAAAAGTTCTCAAAGCCAGTCTTCTTCCAGAACTGTTTACCCACAGTGTTGTGCGAATAGACCTGCAACTGAATATTCTTAACGGCCCGGCGCTGGAACCACTGCTTGACCTGGCTGATTAATGCCGCGCCAATACCCTGGCGTTTTTGTTTTTCTGTTACGACGAGATCTGAGATAAAACCACATGTTTCTGGCTCAAACATTGGCAGGTTCTGGGAGATAAACGCAAGGCAATAGCCTACAACCTCGTTGTTGTTGCGCTCAGCAACATAGATAGATGAATCGGCATGTGCGATATAATGGGAGACAAATTTGCGATATTCCCCAGCAGCATTTGCAGCCAAGACAATACGCGGCTCAAACCGATGGTGAGCTCTCATCATTTCCATCCAAAGCTCAACAATCCGGTCAATGTCCTCAAAACGCGCTTTGCGAATCGTAGCTTCCATTTTTCACCAATTGAAATGTCGGACTTGCAATTGAAGCGTGTTTTCCACACGCTTATCAAAATTCCAGTTGACCACATCTCCTGAAACTGATAGGAGCAGAGCCAAGAAGCTTGCGTGAAGAGCTGAAACTTCTTTTAGTATATGCATTGGTATTATGTCAACAGACATTGAGCAATGGCCAGACGCCACGTTCAGGTACCATGCATGCCAGAGGCGACTCTGAGTATTTAGCCCAAGGTAGCTAGCCCATTTCAAGGAGATAAGAGAGGGTCAATGAAGCGTATCGTCGTTACGGGTGGGGCAGGATTCATTGGCAGTAATTTTGTCAAATACATACTTGGCCTTTACCCTGATTATTCGGTTCACGTTCTGGATAAGCTTACATACGCAGGGAACATGGCGAATCTTGAATCCTGTCGAGGAGAACGGAACTTTTCCTTTCAGAAAGGTGACATTTGCAACAAGCGTGATGTGGATGAGGCGTGCCGCAATGCAGACTGGATTGTTAATTTTGCCGCAGAGACCCACGTGGATCGCTCAATCTCTAGCCCCCAGGCATTTGTTGAAACAGATGTGCTGGGAACGTACATTTTGCTTGAAGCGGTAAAGGAGTTCAAAATTGAGCGGTACGTTCAGATTTCCACCGACGAGGTGTACGGTAGCATTGATCGAGGCTCGTTTACTGAAGAGTCGCCGCTGAACCCCAGCAGCCCCTACGCGGCGAGCAAGGCAGGTGCCGATCTGTTGGCTCTTTCCAGCTGGACAACGTACCGTCTTCCGGTTCTCATTACGCGCAGCTCCAACAACTACGGGCCATATCAGCATCCAGAAAAATTCATCCCCCTCTTTATTACTAATGCACTGGAGGACAGACAGCTGCCGCTTTACGGGGACGGGTTGAATGTACGAGACTGGCTGTACGTCAGAGATAACTGTACGGCGATTGACCTGATATTGCACAAGGGGAAAGAAGGCGAGATCTACAACGTCGGGGCCAATGAAGAGAAGAAAAATCTGGACGTTGTGCACCTGATACTTGCCTATCTGGGCAAACAAGAGAGTCTGATTCGCCACGTCACAGATCGCAAAGGACATGACCGGCGGTATTCCTTGAATTCATCAAAACTCCGCAAACTGGGCTGGAAGCCCGAGGCGAATTTCGAGAAGTCGCTCAAGCAAACCGTTGCGTGGTACACCGAGAATGTAGAGTGGTGGAAAAAAATCAAGGGCGGTGAATTTCAGGAGTATTACCGACGGCACTATGATCTATAGTGTCGTTTTGCATTATACACCTTCTGGTAGTCTTGCACCCTCCTCTTTCAGTCCCTCCAGGCAACATTCTGCCACTGATTTCGACTATTCCCACTGTTTTTCCGGAGCCATAAGGCGCTAGAATTCGATCTGGCGCCAGCGTCGCAAACCCAACCGCATGGGCAGCCAGATGGTCACAACGTTTATTGCGATCAGCACAGCAATGCACAGTACCATATAGCGTTTCCACACGGCTAGGTTCCAATAATTGCCAGTCTCATACATGTAGGTCGGGTAGATTTCCAGCGCAATTATTACTCCGATATAAATCAGGCTGAGAATGACGTTGAGAGTTCCTCCCAGGCCGTTTGCGATGCGGGCCGGGTTATCCTCCTTAAAATTTGGTGTCATGGCACCCAGACCGACTGAGAGGCTGGTCAGGCCAAATGACATCACAAGGATGGTAACCGTAGATAACACCATCATAAATGTTGAGACGTTCAGAATCACATTTGAGAAGATCATCAGGCTTTCAGTGATTATGAAAGCAGTGGCCCAGCTCATCCAGTATTTTTCCCACACCAGGTGCTCCCGTTTGATCGGCGCGAGGCCAATAACCCAGAATTGGCGTCCTTCAAGACTAAGCATTGGATAGACGAAGCGCGTCGTCAGAATCGAGAGAATGAAGCAAGTCGCGCCCATATTGAAGAACGATAGGATCGTCTGCCAGCGGGGAATGAAGATGTCAATAGTTCCGGTGTGGGCAGCTGCGCTGCGAATATTTGCGATGTAAATAAACAAAAGGCCAAAAAGAATAATCAGCTGTGTCCACTGAGTCGGGTCGCGCCAGAAGGTTTTGACGTCTTTTGACACTAATGCACGCATTGCCGGACGCAGGGGCCTTAAGAGTGTGTCCACCAGACCAAAGCCTGCGCGTCTCGCATATGATCTTGCAACTGCAGACGACTCCTTGGCAAGAGCCCATCCCCGGTAATATAGCCTGGGAATGAGCCAGAAACAAACCTGCAGACACATCAACGCCGTACTAGCAAGTATCAGGAACCAGTAAAGGAAGGCGCCGTAGCGGCCGGCTCCAGCAGCCACAGTACCCTGGGTGAGCCAGAAATTCGGCAGTAGCGGCAAGGATCCAAACTGCAAGAGCGACATAATCTGGCTGAAGTCGCCTGTATCAAGCGACAAGAAGATGTCCCGTGTCCCCAGCATCCGCATAAGCAATACCGTAATTCCAATTGCCGCGGCTGCCAGAATGATAAAAACTGTGCGTGTCTTTCGCGCAGGGAAATAGGCGGCAAATACCATGGTCAGCATTGCGCCAATGCCAGCAGGAATCACCAGAAAGGGGATAACCAAAAGAATCGTAAGCGGATAAAATAACAGGGACACCTGGCGAGTAATCCCAAAGGCTACAAATATTGGAAAAGAAAGAATGGCAAATGCCCACGAGCTGTAAATGATGGACTCAAGTAATTTGAGCACAAAAATGTCGCGGAATCTAACCGGACTTGCAATATAGAATTCAATCTCTCTGGATATGTAAGTGGTAGATAGTGTGATAATCAGGTTACTGAAGACAAGCATGAAGAAGAACGCCATCATAACCATGCCGAACAGGCGCTCCATAAGCGGCGGGCCAAAGACCTCCTGTTGCATGAGAAAGCTAAAAATGAAGTGGAAAAAGGCTGTTCCTCCCCCAATTAATACGAAGAGGACGCCAAGCCCCACGAAGAGATGAATAAGGATATGCTTTCTGAGGTCCGACAAGTGGTTGTTTATAATCCGGTATTTCGCTTTAAGAACAACTAAAATGGCTGACGTCATTGCTGTTTACACCGTCAGGAAAAGCTGTTTTGGTTGCTTTACCCTTCTTAATTGATTGAAAGCACCTGGTTCTGCGCGCTAGTCGTATTGCACATGTCCGCGTAATGACGTGCTCAGGAGGCAGTGATCTCGAGAAAAAGATCCTCGAGCTTACCGTCTCGTTTCACTGCCTGTTTCATCTCATCAAGCGTTCCGACAAAAATGAGTTCTCCCTTATGGATAATGCCAATGCGGTCTGCCAGTTCTTCTGCGATTGAAAGCGTGTGGGTGGAGAAAAAGACAGTGACACCATTGCGCGCTTGCTCAAGGAAGAGGTTCTTAACCGTGCGGGCGCTTTGAGGGTCAAGGCCAACCATTGGCTCGTCCACAATGATAATAGCAGGACTGTGCATGAGGGAAACGGAGAAAACGAGCTTCTGGCGCATCCCGTGCGAGTAGTTTTCAATCAGTTTGTCGGCCACTGGGGTGAGGTCAAACAGTTCGAAGAAAAAGTCGCGCTTTTCCATCTGGACATCGCGTGGAATTACAAACAGATCGCCAACGAAATGGAAGAATTCGCGTCCGGACAGTTTCTCGTATAGGTAAGGATGATCAGGAATGTAGCCAATCATGCGTTTCGCTTGAAGCGGCTCTTTCTGGATGTCGTGGCCTCCGACAATGGCACGGCCCTCGGTTGCCCGCAGTAAGCCGGTCAGAAGCTTAATCGTGGTTGTCTTGCCAGCGCCGTTTGGGCCGAGGAAGGCGAAGAGTTCGCCGGCTTTGACCGAGATGTTGAGCTGCTTTACCGCATATAGCTCATCGAATTTCTTTGTGAGATTAATCGTCTGAATAGCCACGCAATCGGTGGCCGTGTGTTGCCGGTTTACCACCATAGTTTTTTCCTCCTGGCATGGACGCACGGGAAGCATAAAGAGCCCACACGCCGCTGGTTTATTTTGATTCATCACCGTCGAGGATATTCAGGATTCCTTTGCCATTCATTTCACCGGTTCTCGGGCTCTCAAAATCCTTCACAGTAAGCTCTGGAAGGACGAGCGGCTCCTTGAGCTCTGGGAAGCGTTTAATCACTACATCGGGAGTTGTGGCTTCCATAACGATTGTGCCAGTGAGCTGACGTCTAAGCGTGCGGCCCTCCTCATTAACCCAGCTGATGGTCGTAAAGTTTCCCAGCTGACTCTCGATCCGATAGGCCCCATAGGTGCGGCCAGCAATGTTGATGCGTTCCCATTCGGCGACGGTGATGATGACCTCTCCTTTTTGAAACATCCAGAAGGGATCAAATACATCAATCCGATACGACTTGCCCACTTCCAGCTCAAAGTTACGAGGCAACAGTGAGCTAGCACCTTCCAGGAGCGTTAATGGCCTTCGAAGGCGAAGCACATTCACGGTCTTTTGCGAATTGCGCTCTATTTTGTACAGGAGATTCTTTCCCCGTACTAATCCTTCCAGCTGCCACGTGTTTCCGTAAAATGTCATGCGCACACGAAATTGCGAGAGGGTGAATTGAGAATCAAGCCGAACAACGGCGGCAAGGTGTAAGGCTTCGCGGAAATTGCTCATTTGCACCGGCAAGACCAGGCGTGAGGTCATGGTGTAGCCTTTCCCCTGCGCGAGCCGCTTGAATTGGGTCGTTGAGGCACCCTGGGGCATCTTGGCTGACCTGATCACCATCCATTCTTCATAGTCCTGCCAGTTCTCAGCCAAAGTGCTCGGATTCACCCTGAGCGTTGGCCCCAACATGTTTCTTGACAGCATAGTATTTTTTACGAGGAGAACCATCATGGTTAGCCAGAATACGGTGATGAGTCCGCCGATTATTTTTGCTTTCATGATCTTGCACTTATGAGCCAGAATGTGATACCCGCTGCCTATGGCGTAGCGGTCTTAGTGCATGGCCAACGTTGTTTTGACGGACGCGTGCCCGCCCGCCAGTGGCGCATAGTCCAGAAGGCATGCTCCTGCATTAAAAGGCGAACGATTGTGTAGGGGCACGCCGCGGCGTGCCCCTACATTCCTGGGTTTTTCCTATATGTGCGCCTTTTGTCGAGCCGAGAAAGCTCAACGCGAATTGCCTGCTTTGAAGCAGGTCCAATACGAGCGGCATCGCCTCGGCGCACGCCAATGACCCACAAAATCTGTTGCTTGTCGCATAGCAATGGAACGTAGTCGCGCAGGTAAAGCGGAATCTTCATATCAATAAGGAATTGCTTGAGACGTTGTGTTCCCGCGCCACCAAAGGGCTGAAAACGGTCTCCAGCTCTGCGGCTGCAGATCAGCAGGGGGAAATTGAGTCCAGCAATATCGTAGTACTGGATCAGTGGAGATGCGTTAGCCTGGTGGCAAATTCCTTGACGCAAGGATGCTGTTACTCGGACACGCTTCAGGCTGATCTGCCAGCCATTCAGCTTGTGCACAACAGGCTTGTTAAGGCGGTGAAACGCAGACCGCTGGATAGGTATCGTTCGTGTTCGTGATGAGAGCAGAGGCTGAACCGTCTCGAGCAGCATATTGTGCTTGAGCAATTCAAATAGTCTGCCAAGGAGAACATCTTTTTGCATCTGCCGAGGAACCCTGAGCCGGGCAAAGATGATGTGATAATATGATATATAGACGAATATGTTGTGAGTACACTTGATTAGCTGACCCGCTTGCTGGGCTTGGATCGCCTGGGTGAGCATCTCAACCTGGATGTACTCAGGGCCGTAGGGCTGGCCGCTAAGCTCGATAAAGGCCAGACGGAGGAGGCGCTGGCGAACCGCGGGATCAGCAGATTGCAGCACTTTTACAGGAAGGCAGAGGACGTTCTTGCCGCCGCGCATGACATGTTCGTGAAACATCTGCTTCGCCTGGGCTTCGAGGTACTGATCTTCGATCCTCATGAGCTGGGCTGTGCGGGCAAGGGTATCAACAATAGCCGGATTGAACTCCTTTTGCAGAAATGGGATGAGTTCGGCTCGCACCTTATTGCGCAAAAAGCGCATGTCTCGATTGCTCGAGTCCTCGCGCCAGGAAATGTTATGCGACTCGAGAAAGTCGAGAATTTCACGCCGTGTAACGTCATAGAACGGGCGTAGAACGATTTGTCCCTCATACGAGGATTTAGGTAGGAAGCCATACAACCCATGAGGGCCAGCACCACGCAGCATGCGCATCAGCACGGTTTCCGCGAGATCGTCCTTATGATGACCCAGGACAATGCCATCAACGCGGTAGCGCCTGGCATATTTCAGATAGCGGCGGTAGCGCTCATGGCGACATCGCTCTTCCAGGGAGGTGTGGGAAACCCGCTGTGAGACCTGCAGCTCTAGTCGCTCGTAGATTACAGGCAGTGAGAGCTTCGTGGCCAAAGCCTTTACAAAGTGCTCGTCTGCGTCTGATTCTGCCCCGCGCAGGGAGTGATTGACGTGGAGCAGCCTGAGGTGGAGTCGCCACTCGCGGGCAAGCTCATGGAGCACGTGAACCAGGGCCACCGAGTCTGCACCGCCGGAGACTCCGACCAGGAGCCGACTGTCTGGTCGAAAGAGCGAGTGAGATACGATGGCCTTTTTGATTCTTGCAACAAATGGATGCATTGTCGTATAAGTCTCCAGGTCAAATTATACAGGATACGGATTTTGTTTGACAAATGCCGTTTTTCATTTACTAAAAATACTAGCTTCGTATGCATTCTCCGTCAACAGGAATAAGAAATTTTACAGGCCCTGAGTTGGGGCACAAAAAAAGGAGGCATTTCATGGTGGATAAATATAGAAATCACATTTCTGGAAAATGGTCAGCTACGGGATCACTGGGTACATTTAAGAACATCAATCCAGCAGACACGCGGGACATTGTGGGCGAATTTCCTGCTTCCGGCAAAGAGGAGGTAGATGCTGCGGTTGCAGCGGCGCGCGCGGCGTTTCGCAAGTGGAGTCTTGTTCCAGCGCCGAAGCGTGGCGAGATCATAAAGCGTGCGGGCGATTTGATGGTTGAACGGAAAGAGGACATCGCCAGGTTAATGACGCGCGAAATGGGCAAGATCCTGATTGAAACACGCGGCGACGTGCAGGAAGGTATTGATACGGCTTACTATGCTGCTGGGGAAGGGCGCCGTCTGTTCGGCGACACGGTTCCATGCGAGTTGCCGAATAAACTTGGTATGTCCATTCGCTGTCCCGTAGGTGTGTGCGGGGTCATAACACCCTGGAACTTCCCTATGGCGATTCCAACATGGAAAATTTTTCCGGCGCTCATGTGTGGGAATACAGTTGTTTTTAAACCGGCGAGCGACACACCGGCAACGGCGGTGAAATTCGTTGAAATTCTCCTTGACGCTGGTGTGCACGAGGGGGTCATTAACCTGGTTCATGGGACAGGAAAAACGGTTGGCATGCCGATGGTAGAACATCCGGGTATTCAGCTTATCGGGTTTACGGGGTCCTCTGGGGTGGGGCGGATCATTGGCGAGAAATGCGGCGCACAGCTTAAACGCCTCTCGCTTGAACTTGGCGGAAAAAACGCTGAGATTGTCATGGATGATGCGAACCTGGAGCTGGCGCTGGAAGGTGCGCTCTGGGGCGCATTTGGCACCACGGGCCAGCGCTGCACCGCCACCTCTCGCCTAATTCTGCACAAGAAGATCTCCAAGCGGTTCGTCGAACAGTTCGTCGAGAAGGCGCAGAAGCTGCGTATTGGAAACGGCCTGGATGAATCGGTTCAGGTGGGCCCACTCGTAAATGCGGGCCAGCGCGACATTGTTCATAATTACGTCAAAATCGGCAGGGAAGAAGATAAAGCAACGATGCTGTGTGGTGGTGAATTCCTGACCGGAGGAGATTACGACAGGGGCTTCTTCTATAAGCCCACGGTATTTGTCAACGTCACCAGGGGCATGCGCATTGCTAAGGAGGAAATCTTTGGCCCTGTGGTTGTGGCTCTGGAAGTAGAAAGCCTGGACGACGCCATTGAGACTTTGAACGATAGCAGCTACGGCCTCTCCTCTTCTATCTATACCCAAGACGTGAATGCAGCGTTTAAGGCTATGCGTGATATTGAAGCCGGGATCACGTATATCAATGGGCCGACAATCGGAGCTGAAATTCAGCTTCCCTTTGGTGGAATGAAGAATACAGGCAATGGGCACCGCGAGTCGAGTCACACAGTACTGGATACCTATACTGAATGGAAGTCAATTTACGTGGATTTCAGCGGCAAGCTCCAGCGCGCTCAAATTGATACGTAGGCGTGTCTGCACTGTAAGCTCAGACGCCGTCCGTGGGGACGATTAATGTCAAAATAAGCTGAGCCCGGCAACGGGCCAGGAAAGCAAAAAGGAAGGAGATGATATGCTACCCAAGATCATTACGGAACTTCCAGGACCAAAGACGCGAGCCATCATTGAGAAGGACCAGCGCTACATGTCGCCGTCCTATACCCGCGATTATCCATTTGTCATAGCTCACGGGGATGGAGCGATCGCCACGGATCCTGACGGGAATGCTTTTTTGGACTTCAGTGCGGGCATTGCGGTGTGTGCCACGGGGCACAGCCATCCTGAGGTGGTCAAGGCAATGCACGAGCAGGCGGGAAAGTTTCTGCACATGTCAGGAACGGATTTTTATTACGAAATTCAGGTTGTGCTTGCAGAAAGACTGGCGCGGCTGGCTCCAATCGAGGGCAAGAAGAAAGTTTTTTTCACCAATTCCGGTGCTGAAGCAGTGGAGGCTGCGTTCAAACTTGCACGCTATCATACGGGGCGGACCCAGCTGATCGCCTTCCTCGGAGCGTTTCACGGCCGAACCATGGGAGCGCTCAGCCTGACAGCGAGCAAAGTCGTTCAAAAACGGGGCTTTTATCCTTTAGTTCCCGGCGTGGTTCACGTCCCGTACGCCAACTGCTATCGCTGCCGGTATAATCTCGTATATGGGTCGTGCGACATGGCTTGTCTGAAATTTCTTAGCGAGTCGGTATTCACCAGGACCATAGATCCGGAGAACGTCGCAGCCATCTTTGTTGAGCCGATTCAGGGCGAAGGTGGGTATATTGTACCGCCGAAAGAATTCTTACAGGGCCTGCGCGACCTGTGTAGCAGGCATGGGATTCTGCTGGTGGCTGATGAAGTTCAGAGTGGCATGGGGCGAACGGGCAAAATGTTCGCTTCAGAACATTTTGAGCTAATGCCTGATATCATCTGTATGGCAAAGGGCATTGCCTCGGGCATGCCTCTAGGTGCGATTATTGCCTCGGAGAACACCATGAACTGGGTGTACGGTTCTCACGCCAGCACATTCGGGGGTAACCCGGTGTGCTGCGCGGCCGCATTGAAGACGCTTGACCTGGTTGAAAGTCAACTCATGGCCAACGCTGCTAAGATTGGAGAACACCTGAAGAGCCGACTCCAAGGACTGGCTGACAAATACGAGTGCGTGGGTAATGTTCGGGGCATGGGCCTCATGATTGGCATGGAGATTGTGACTGACAAGAAAACCAATAATCCAAACCCCGAGCTTCGAGACAAGATTCTGACGGGTTGTTTCAAACGAGGTTTGCTGATTCTCGGGTGCGGGCCAAACAGCGTCCGCTTTGCTCCTCCATTGATTATTACGAAAGAGCAAGCCGATTTTTCCGTTGACTGCATTGACAGTGCCATTGGCGAATTGGTAAGCACATAGTCAAGTGTGGGAAGAGAACGTGTTCCAGTGAGTCCAGCCGGTCCAGACAAAAGGTGATAAGAAATGCGTCTCTACGAATACGAAGCGAAGGAATTGCTTGCTGAGCATGGGATTCCGATTCCCAAGGGCTTCCTAGCGCGGTCGGTTGAGGAAGTGACGAGCTGCGCTGAACGGATTGGCAATCGAGTGGTTCTGAAGGCACAAATTCTTTCTGGTGGTCGCGGGAAGGCTGGTGGCATCCTGTTCGCCTCGTCGCCTCAAGAGGCTGCAGAGAAGGCCAAAAGCCTGCTAGCTGCTAAAATCAAGGGCTACCAGGTGAAAAGTGTATATGTGGAGCAAGCGCTGGATATTGCCAAAGAACTTTACATTGGCGTGACCATTGACAGGGTAAATTACAAGGTCGTTCTCATCGGTTGTGAGGAAGGTGGCGTGGAAATTGAAGAGATTGCACGACGTTCCCCTGAACGGATCGTAAAGTTCTCGCGTGAAATTGACGAGCCGTTTTTCTCTCACGACGGCGTTGCCTTTGCGAAACAGATTGGATTCTCCGGAAAAGCTTTACAGACTGTGGCGAAGATTTCAAAGGCGGCGGTTAACATTTTTTACAGTTACGATGCGAAACTTGTGGAGGTTAATCCGCTGGCTCAGCTGCAGGATGGAAGCCTCGTGGCAGCAGATGCCCGCATTAGCATTGATGAAGACGCCTTGTTCCGGCAAGGGCAGCTTCAGAAACTGGGTGTGGAGAATCGCCATGAAGAGGGCGAGATGACAGGTCGCGAAAAGCAGGCACGCGAAGCAAGCATCCCTTATCTGGATCTCGACGGCGATATTGGCATGTTTCCCGGTGGCGCAGGATTCGGGATTGCCGGGAATGATCTGATCATTGATCTGGGGGGACAACCGGCCAATTTCATGGACTCTGGTGGTGGCCCTAGCCCTGAGCGAATTGCAAAGATGCTCATGCTGCTGGAGGAAAATCCTCGCGTAAAGGCCATTTTCGGGGCACGGTTTGGTGGAGTCTCGCGGTGCGACGACTTTGCCAAAGGAGTTATTCTCTTTCTCAAGACTGGCAAGCTGACCAAGCCCATTGCCATGCGAATGACGGGAAATATGTGGGAAGAGGGCCTGCGGATTTTTGAAGAAGAGCGCAAGCAGAATCCTCACCTGTTTGATAAGATAGAAATTTTCGGCATTGAAACACCTATTGCGTACGTGGCCAAGCGCGCTGTTGAACTGGCCAGAGCCGAGGAAAGGAAAACAGACTGATGGCTATTCTGGTCACCAAACGCAGCCGGGTCGTTGTTCAGGGGATCACGGGGAAGTCGGGTGATTTCCATACAAGTCAAATGCTCAAGTGCAGAACGAACATTGTGGCAGGAACCTCTCCCGGCAAGGGTGGTACAACAGTTAATGGCATTCCGGTCTACGATACGGTGCGCGAATGTGTAGAGCGGCATCAGGCGGATGTCTCGGTTCTATTCCTTCCTGCGCGATTTGTGCTGGATAGCACAGTCGAGGCAATTCGGGCCGGAATCAAGCTGGTTGTGGTAGTTCCCGAGCATATACCGATTCATGATATGATCCGCATTCGCAAATATGCAAAAGCTCATGGCACAATGGTCATTGGCGGCAATACCGCAGGGATTATCAGCCCGGATGAGGCGAATGTTGGCATTATCCCTCCAATTGCATTTAAGAAGGGACGCGTTGGAAGCGTCTCGCGCTCTGGCTCAATGACGTACTACGTGGCAGATACGCTTACTCGCTCGGGTTACGGCGAGAGCACGTGTGTGGGCCTTGGAGGTGATCCCATCCTGGGGTCTACCTTTGCAGAAATTCTACCCCTATTTGACAAGGATCCAGAAACCGACGCTGTCATTCTCGTGGGTGAGATCGGGGGCGTGTATGAAGAAAGCGCTGCACCGACTATCCGGCAGATACGGAAACCAATTCTGGCAATTGTTGGAGGGCGATACGCCCCTGTGGGAAAACGAATGGGGCACGCTGGCGCGATTATCGAGGGTGAGATGGGTACTGCTCAGACCAAACTTAATGCCCTGGAAGAAGCCGGCGCCTATCCGGTGATGAATCTCAGTGATATCCCCAAGGTTCTCCAGGAGCTTATCGGCCCACCAAAGGGTTAAAACATTTCTTCTTCCACTGTCAGACTGGCAACACCCAATTCGTCAATGAAAAAGGACCATAGTGGATGGATCTCTATATTGGCTTGAAAGGAGATCCCTCGCTTCGCTCGGGATGAGGGGGTCGGAGGTAAAACTCCCCGACCCCTCATTTATAGAGCCCCTTAAGGAACAGCTTCGTGAGAGCGTTGGCATGTGACGCCAGGCTCTCGCCCTTGTTTGTAATCTGCCAATACTTAATTGTGGCGTTAATCATGCCGCGCAGGAGGTAAGCCGTCTCTAAAGGATCCGTGCCTACAAAGAGTCCTTCGGATTGTCCCTGAGCAACGATACGGCCAATAATAGCGGTGTTCTGACGATAGCGATCAATTTGCTCCTTCGTCAGGATGCCACGAAGCTGGAGATCTTCTTCATTCAGTGACTCAAAATTGATGCTAGCCAATTTAAACAAGGGGTAGTGCTCTTGGTAACGCCGTAGAAGTTCCTTGACCAGTCGCCTAAGTCTTACATCTGCTTTTCCCCGTTCGTTAACAATTTTTTGGAAGTATCTGGATGTTACATCAATGCCTTCGCTCAGGATTTCCCGCAAAATCTCGGTAGATTTTGCATATTGTTTTTTCACGGCTTTCGGGTTAACACGTGCGGCAGTTGCAATAGCAGCCAGAGTGGTTCCCTCAACGCCTTTCTTATCAAACATTTCTTTTGCGGCTTTGTGTAGCGAGGTTTTTTCCTTTTCACCAATCATATATCGCTCCCTAAACGCCTATTGCCTAAAAGCATAAGCGAAATTTATCTTTGACTCTATCCCCTCTACTTCCCTATCCAGATAGCTATTCTCACTTACGAGTGCCATAAAAGTCAATGAAATTTATTCTGATGAACTCTTAAGAAGTTGCTGCTTTTGGCAATATAACATTAGTCCAATTTTGCAATTCCTAAAGATGCTTCCGCCAACATACGATTCATGCTACGTAAACAATTGAGCATTGTTTGTGCTGTAAGCCGAGCTAAGCTTTAGGTAATATTCGCTACAGTAAAAAAAAGCTTGTCACAGCGGGAAAAGTATTTTAAAGCTATTTATAAGAACTTCAAGAGTAACTAAGGAACTAGAAATTTTATGCTGGAGGGCTTTGAGTATGCATTGCAGAAAGGGCGTCGCAATTGGGATGGTAGCGTTTCTTGTGCTGCTGGGTTCACTGGTAGTTTCGCAAGAGATCATGTTACTGGAACAGCGAGACGTGCAAAGACTTGGGTCTGAGGTGCGGGTATTATATGAGAAGGCGGTCGAAAGCCTGGACAGGATAGATCCAATTAGCGCGATTGAATATCTGGAGCAGGCCGTAAAGCTCAATCCTGAGGTGCTGGAGTTGGATTTTCTGCTTGCACGTCTGGCTTGTGATCGCGCCCGAATAACTTATGGAGACGAATCTGTAAAGTATTATAACATTGCCGAGAAGGCATTAAAACTCGTGCAAGAGCAAAAGGACTTAAATGGTGAGATTCTCCAGCGTACGGCCAAGAATTTAGAGATTGTCGAGAGGGAGAGACGAGGCATTGCTGAACGAGATGCACGGCGCTATACGTTTGGCGCCAAGTTTATTGCTGCCAGAGCCAAAATGCTTCTGCCGAAAACAGAGGCCACCCCTATACCCACGCCAACTGGTCCAGCGGGTGCACTGCCTGGGACAGGCCTCGAATCTATCCCGGGTCTTGGCACGACGCCAGGGCTGGGCATACAATCGTCCTCTGTTCCCAGCCCAAGTGGTACACTTCCGTCGCTCCCCTCATTTCCAGGGGCACCAGCGCCAACGCCTCAGGCTGCTGCGTCCGGCGAACTCGACAGGTAGGTCCGAACCGAGCCTTATTCTGTTATTGCAAGGCCCTATCTTGCATTGAATTGCTAGAGCGTCCCTGCAAATTTCCCGGGTCAGACAATCTGTAGTTCTTGACACCTCGTATTAAGACATGGTCTACTTCATGCTCACGGTATAGCCAATGGCATTATTCTCCCTGGGAGGCGCACGGATGAAGCTGGTAATGGCCATTATCAAACCGTTCAAGCTGAGTGATGTAAAAGAAGCGCTGGCTGAACTGGGGATTGTACGGATGACGATTAGTGAAGTAAAAGGCTATGGGAGACAGAAGGGACATACGGAGCTTTATCGCGGCAGCGAGTATCAAATTGATTTTTTGCCGAAAGTAAAGATTGAAATTGCTGTTGAAGATGAGCGGGTTGACAAGGTTCTGGAAACCATCGAGCGCGCCACGAAAACGGGAACGATCGGTGACGGAAAGATTTTTGTACTCAATCTCGATGAAGCCATTCGCATTCGCACCGGGGAACGTGGGACCGACGCCTTGTAGCATCCCGTGGAACCGTGTTCGGCGCCATGCGTTGATCAGGCGCGGCGTCAATCAGAATTGGCATAGAAAAGAAGAGTAATAGAGGCGACCCGCCACGGCGGGCGGTTCGCCCCTATATGATTGAAATGGGACATCCCTCCAACGCATACTCCGCTTCAAAACTACCACCATTTCCCCGTTTTCTAGATTCTCTGGGTCTTGGTCAGCTGAGCAGAAAGACCGCTGTTGTTGGGGCAAGCAAGATCATTCAATTCCTCGCAGTGCTTGCTACGAATATTCTGTTGACCCGGATCTTCCTGATCAAGGAATTCGGGCGATACCAGCAGAGCTGGTTGCTGGTTAACACCCTGGTACCTGTGCTGCTTCTGGGGATTCCACAGGGGATCAATTTTTTCCTCCCTCGATCTGATCCTGCCACGTCACGCAAAATTCTCTGGCTTTTCTACAGTATATTGGCTGTTGTCAGCCTGCCGATTGCCCTGTTCCTGGTCATATTTCCACAAATCCTGGCTGCGCTGCTGGGCAATCCGCATTTGGTGCCCATTTTACAGGTGATTGGAATCTATCTGATCATCGTTCTTCCGACCTATTGTTTGGACCCGTTGCTTATCATCCATAACAAACAGGTAGTATTACTGGTTATCACGACGATTTATGCCCTTCTGTTTTTTGCAGTGAATCTATTTTTCGGGCTATATAGGTCAATCGAGTTGATTTTTCTCGGCCTCTCGCTGATTGCCGGGATAAAGCTGTTTCTGACGCTCTGGTTGACGGGGAGGCTGTATGGGGGCTGGCGGAAAACGTTCGATCCGGCACTATTGAAACAGATAGTGGGCTATGTAGCAGTACTTGGGGCTATTGGTGCAGTTGATGTCATATCGCTCAACATTGACAAGTACCTGGTGGCATGTTTGCGAACCGAAACTCTGTATGCGATTTACTCCATCGGAGCGATTGAGCTTCCTCTCATCATGCTTCTTCTGGGATCAGTCAGTGCAGTAGTGATGCCAGAATTTTCAAGGCTGCTAAAGCAACAAGACGAGGCGGCAGCTATTGCACTATTGCACAACAGTATGAAAAAGCTGGCGATGTTCATTTATCCTATGTTTACGTACTTGCTTGTCACGGCTTATATCTTCATCCCTCTGCTTTTTACTGAGAGTTACAAGGACAGCGTTCCGATTTTTTGTATTTATTTATTCTTGCTTCCATTGCGGGTAGCAAATAACCATCCCTTACTGATTGCTGCAGGACTGCAAAGATACGCTTTAATTGGGCGCGTGATAGATGTTGTGATCAACTTCGTTCTGGGCCTCATATTGCTTCGTTTCATTGGCATCTGGGGCCCTGCAATTTCAACGGTTCTGGCGACGTACATCCATAAGATGTACCAGACGGCCATTGTGATGGAGAAATTTCATCTCTCGCTGCGGACGGTCTATCCCTGGACCGTGTTTGCCCAGTGGCTTGGCCGCTCCGTTGCCTGTGCTCTCATCGTATTAGGCTTGAATATTCTTCTCCCCTCTTATCTGATTTCGGTACCACTGGGAACCGTTTTGTTTGGGCTTCTCTATGGCTGGTTTCTGCTTAAATCAGGACGACACTCAGGCTGATTAAAGCCAAGGGTTTACAATTGGAGAGATGAGTGCATGTATCATGAAAAATCTGTGGGAAGCCAAGAGGTGATCCGACCATACCAAGGACTTTACATGCTGGAACGGAGAGAAATTCAGTGTGAAAGCATGATACAGACAGGTGGCACAATCCCTGTCATTCTTAAGACTGGCAGTTAGTCATGCTTAATTTTCTGACTGTTTGTTTCCAGCTGCGATTTGATATGTCGCAAGCCATCCATTTTCCGCTCCCAATCAAGACGGAACAACGGACAATTACTATTGCTGGCATAACGAGGTCTATCTGGGTTGGTACAATACACATTATCGGGGCCATGACCCACTTGCTTGTAGTGCATACACTCTGAGAGCTTACACCGAACCGGGGTCATCTTTTTCCCCATTATGTACTCCTTTCGGAGCTCAACCTAACTCTGAAAATGCTCTTTTGTGTGCACTGCTAAGAAACGCTAACGGCGTTTACATAAATAATATATAGCATTTAACGCCTAATGTCATCCAAATATTAGCATTTTGCGGTCGCTGATTCTGCTCCCTGAGCACGGATAGGCCATCCCACGGCTAGCTCCTTCTTTTTTCCGGACAGCCCTTTTTCGGTGCAGAACGAGCCAAAACGCCCATTAGCGCGCTGCCGTGCGAATGATCACCTCGCTTTCCTCAGTCCGGTCTACCTGGTTACAAAAACGCCGAAAAGTTTCGTATTCCTGTGCGGCAATCCGGTGTTTCGTTGTTTTCAATTCCTCATAAAGTTCAATAGTATTCTCCCCTATCTCGAAGCGCACAGAGAATGACCCAAAGGCCGCTTTCAGTTCCACCGGCTCCGGGACTGAGTTAATAATGAGCCCATCGTCCAGTCGAAACGTATAGTGGCGGCGCAGAGTTTCCGGATAGGAAATCAAGAGATCGTAACGGCGCGACGAGAGAAGCGCGTAGGTTTGGCTCAGGTTGGATGGGAGGAGAAAGGGCTTGAATCGTCCATGTCCGTTTGTCATTTGCAGGAAGTTGGGAATTGAAAAGGTATAGGAAAGCCACGGACTTTCGTCGAGATCTGTGACGTCCGACAACTCAATTTCCTCTACCCGTGATCCCGGATACTTACTATTCAGCGCCCGTTCGACAAGCGGTTTGGCCTTCTCGGCATTTTGATAGTGGCGCCGTACAGGGGGAGCCGAGAGGCCGTGGTAACGCACGGTTCGCTTTCCATAAGCAGTGCCATCCGCTGAGATGCGAATCTCCATGTCAAAGATCATCTGATTCTGCTTGTGCGTGCTAAGTGGAATTTGTTTGAACGTACCACCAGAAGCGTTAATCACGAATGCCATGGTATCCTGATCCGCAAATGGAAGTTCCTGGAATGAATGATACTGTGCTGTCCCATCCAGCCACCATTCCTGTCCGTTCAGGTTCGCTATGTGGAGAATGGCATGGTTGAAAAGGCCCAGCGACGCGAGGCTATGATCCATTTTCCCGCGATGGCGGGTGCGGACAAGCACAATGTCACTCGGTATGCCTGCTTCTTTTAGCATCGCCATAAGCAGCGTTGCTTTGTCTTTACAGTCGCCATACTGGGCTTTGAATACCTCAGCAGCCTCGTGGGGCTTATAGCCATATACTCCCAATTCAAGGCCAAGATAGCGAATTTCCGTTACCACAAACTTATAAAGAGCGCCTACCATATCGAGATGCGTTGGCGCGTCTCGCATCAGGTCAGCCGCCTTGTCTTTCAGCACCTGTGCCAAAAGGAGCTGCTCGCGCACAAGACCCCAATACCACGTCGCCACCTCGTCCCAGCTCCTAAACGTTGTGACGATCAAATGAGGCAGTACTTCTGAATCCGGTGGCATGTAGGGCTCCCGTTCGATGTCTGGGAGATTCCGGGCTGTCCAGATGTAGGTGCGCAAGGAGTTATTGGACGAGAGTTCGATTGTTGGCTCAAGTGCAGTCCCAACAGTTTGGTAGAGAAACGTGCGCTCAGCCGAGGTGATGAGAACATACTGGCTAAGGTATGTTGGCTCGTAGCGGCTGAAGAAGTGAATGTCACCGAAATAGTCGGTGTAGAGATTCGGCATTTTGTCTGCGATTTCGTATTCCAGCTCTACGATGGAATTAACGCGCACACCGGGAAAATAGATAATCTTATGGATATAATCGCCATACAGTTTCATACTGACGCCCATAAGTTTGGCAAATGAGCTGTCGTCAATGCGATCGGAATGTAGCAAGGAGCCATCGGGCTGCATGACCTGTGCCTTCTTTATCGTCACAATCTCGCGTTCAGGCACGTAACCAAGCGAGAACGAGCGAAAGTCCCGGCTTCCTTTTTCCGTTAAGATCTTGGCGATTAAGCGCCGCGTTTCACGCCGGCTACCGTCCTTATTGACCTGAACGATGGTTTGGCGAAGCAGATAGTGGATATTTGCCTGGGCAGCCAGTGTCGGCTCTTCCCGCAGGGCCGCTTCCTTAATGTCTGCGAATGAAATGGCGTAGCGCTCGGCATAGCTCTCGCCTTCGAGCCGGAGATAGGCAAGGTACTCTTTTAGCTTCGGCTGGTTTTCCTTTGCTGTTAATGATCGTTCCCACTCGACAAGGGCGTCCTGATCGCGGCCGAGAAAATGGAGTATCTGCCCTTTGACCTTGAGCAGTTCAGGGTCGAATGGGCAAATAGCCAACCCTTTTTCAACTGCCTCAAGTGCTGTGGCATATTCTTGCCGACTAATTCGCTGACGGGCCAGCTGGAGCCATAACGCATATCCAAATGGCTGACGGGCAATTTGCTGTTTGAGTGCCTCTTCCGCTTTATCCCACTTGGCTTCTGCAAGGTAAAGCGCTGTCAGGGCTGATATCAAAGAAACCTTTCTGACCGTACGTGTTTGTAGCAGGTGATGAAGGAGCTGAAGGCGCTCCAAAGGTGGAAGTATTGCTTTAAGTTGTAAGACGTAAATCCACTTGATCTCGGCATTCTGGATGGTAGAAACTGCATCGAGATGGGGTTGGTCTGCCATCAACTGTTTCAAGACATCGAGCGCCTCGTAGAGATAATTCTTACTAATATAATACCTGGCTAACAGGTATCTGGCCCTGGGGGAATTTGGGGCTAAGCTCAGAATCTCCTGAGTCAGTGCGGAGGCTTTCTGATTCATGGCAGAGCCGAGGTAAAACTCTGTCAACCTGAAGCGTGCCTCGATGTTATCAGGTTCAATGGCAATGGCGTGTTCGTAGGCCTGGCGTTGCTTATTGCGATCATTTTGATATATACCCTCCAGCAGCGAAGGGATCGAGCTTGAGGAAGCAAGATCCTGGGCGCGTTGGAACCAGAGCGCCGCCTTTTCCTCGCGGGGATCAGTAGGCTGTTCCACAGCATAAAGCACACCCAGGTGGAGACACCCACGTAAGGATGGAGATGCTGCGCAGTCGGCCTCAAGGGCTTGAATCATAGACAGGGGCTTGTCTGGTTGTGAAGAAAAGGCATCTAAGGAAGGAGCCTGACTGTGTGTACCTTGAGCTGTGCTTCGGACGCGCAGCCAGAACCCCCAGGCATTCGTGTTGGGATTCTGTGCGACCTTCAGAAGCAGGCGATTCGCGCCTTTGCGCAGGCGAACTACCTGGGAGACGTCTTGTGAGAAAAACACGCCGCGATTTGTGGTGCTGACGTGAACGAGGGCTCCATTCACCCAGATTTTCACTGGGCCTGGCGAGCCAATTTTAAGTACTACGTTTGTCTGCTCGGCCGATTCAAAATTCAGGTAAGCATATGCTAACGCCGGTTTGCTCGCATAACAGAGCGACCAGAAATCCACATAGCCGTTAATGGGCTCAACCGGCGAGCTCCGCCATTGGGTGTCTCCGCACAAGCCCTGATAGCTGGCTGAGGGGCTGAAATCCTCCTGCTCAGGGGCAAGTGCTTGGTCGAAATTCAATCTCCCTTCGTTGTCGAAAGGCCCAAGAATGTAGCACTCAGTGAGAAATCCCAGGCCAGACAGAATTCGCCTGGCCTCTTCCGGGTCTCCATACTGCAGCTCCCTGATCCCATAATACCACTGAAGGCGGGAAAAAACTTCGTCTGTCTCTACTGCGCGTTTTGCCAGAGTCTTGAGCTCAGCGCAGAATTCCTCTGCATGGCCGGCATAGGGTTCAATCAAGGAGTACAGATAGGCATAGACCACGGCGGCACTACTCGTTCCTGAGCTGCGCAGTGCCTGGAGTAGCTGCTGATACGCTTTCTCGTAGGCACCCCGGATCAGATAGTGGTAAAATGCCTCTTCGTAATGATCTGGAGAGGATGTTTGGGAGGATACTGAAGAAGAATTGCTAAGAATCGGTGCAGCCGGATTCGGTGGCGAAGTGGATTGGGCAGCATGTGAAGACTCAGAGTACGGTTCAAATGCCCGGGCAAGACTCGCTGTTAGGCACAGGACGCTACAGAGAACGCATAGAGCCATTATGCTGGAAGACAGGTAGTGGAAGCCTCGGTGCTCGCACACACAACGCATCAAAGCATGAGACCTCCTTGAACTTCTACTTTCGTGAGATGGGCTATTGCTTCAATGGCTACCAGTGCGCCGTGGGGCAAGCCCGATACTTCCACCACGGTCCGCGCAGGAGGCAAAAAAGTGAAATATTGTTTGTACGCCTTATTCATCGCTTCCAGATCTTTCATAGACGTCAGGTATACAGTTGCTTTGAGAATATTCGACATCTGCCCTCCCAGAGCAGAGAAGATCCCGGTGAGATTTTTTAAACATTGCTCTGTTTGCGTTGCCATGTCGCTTCCTACAATCTTCCCTGATTGCGGGTCTTGCGGAAGCTGTGCGGAGACGAAAACATAGTCCTCCATTTTGATAGCCTGCGAATAAGGCCCTTCCGCTGCAGGCGCTAGATCGGTTACAACGGAGACTTTCTCGGCCATTTGCAATCGCTCCTTTCCTCCCAGATTGCCCGAGTAGTTCGCACGGGGTATCTCAGGACGGCGCCAGGGTATAGTCTGAAAATGCCGAAACGGTTACTCTTGCTCGGGAGAAGCAGGCCCTGAGGTGCTTGCCTGCATTTCCTCAAGCAATCGCGATATCGTTACAAACTCATAGCCTTTGGCGCGAAGCAGATCAATGATCTCTTCGGTCGCCTCCAGAGTTTTGGTATTGCGGTCGTGCATCAGGATAATCGAGCCGCCAGTAACCTGGCTCATGACCGCCTCAATGATCTGCTGTTTAGTTGTTGATGGTCTCCAGTCTTGGGTATCCACAGACCAGAAAACGATAGCCAGGCCCATCTTTTGGGCCAGTTCGACAACCGTGCGGTTGCTAAGCATGTAGGGAGGCCGTAACACGGTAGGCGTCATCCCTGTACTGGATTTAATAATTTCCTGGGCCTTGATCAACTCGTCTTGAATTTCGGTTTGCGAAAGTTTTCTAAGATTGGGATGCGAATACGTATGGTTGCCGATTTCGAAACCCATGTTTGCCACAAATTTGGCAACGGATGGATACATGGCAACCTGCTTGCCAAGGAAAAAAAATGTGGCAGGCACTTGCTTCTTCATTAGAATTTCTATCAGGTAGGGGGTAAAGCGGCGATTAGGCCCATCATCATAGGTGAGAGCAATGAGATTGCCCTCCTCCGAGCCTGAATAGACATAATAGCTCCTGTAGTCTGACGATGCACATTGGGAATCAGTTGTGTTCCGGTCTACAGCAGCAGTTTCCGAATTGGCCAGTGACACCTGTGATTCACCCAGCCAAAGCGAGCTGACCAGAGCTAGGCACGCTAGCGCTTGGACCCCACAGCTACGCATTCGCTCGATCGCCGCGCTTCTGATATTTTGTGCACGAGTTCTCCACATGCCTCAGCTCCTTTATTAGATATAGGAAAGCGCATGTGTGGATGGCATTATTGTCATTCTGCTAACGCATCTTGTGTGAAGATAGCGTCTGAGAATAGTTGAATCACATGTCAGCGACAAGAAATGCGCCGATGTCCCAACGAGCTGGTGGTTATTCGCCAGGGCTGGGTTCTTGCGATGTTTCGTCGGTTGACTCAGGTGGTTGCTTCAGCGACTTGGCGCCAGGCGTCTCCTTGAGCTCGGCAATGCGCGCGCGTTTGCCTCGCAGGGAGCGAAGATAGTAAAGCTTACTTCGGCGCACTTTCCCCTTGCGCAAAACCTCGATAGATTCTACGCGCGGAGAATGCATGGGAAAGATGCGTTCCATGCCAACGCCGTAGGATTCGCGACGGACAGTGAACGTTTCGCGCATTCCGCCTCCGCGGCGGCGTATGCACACGCCTTCGAAGTGCTGGACGCGTTCCTTTTCACCCTCAACAATGCGTACAGAAACACGGATCGTATCACCCGATTTAAAATCCGGGATTTCGGTCTTCATCATGCCCGCTTCAAATTCTCTTACTTGCTTCTTCACCTCTCCATCCTCCTTATGGCAGCACGCGAGGGTTAGATCATATAACCCTGATTATCATTATTAACAGCAAATGACCCGAGCTTTTGGCTTTTTGTCACACCCGGGCGCGTGGTTTCACCTCTAATGATCGGTGTTAACAAAGCGCTTGAGTCCCTTGTGTAAATTTCCTCATGTGTTATGCGATTCAGGGTGACGCCTATTGCCGAGCAAACGCTCCATGATAATGGCAGCAGCTGCACGGACAGACAAGTGGTTATACTCCCCTACGCCTTGTATTGGTTCCAGAAAGATATCAATGTCTTCCAGCAGGCTGGGATGCAGCCCCCATCCAGTTCCAAATACAATACAGAACTCTTGCTTGCCTTGCCTGATGTGATCGCGTAATTGCGCAAAGCTGATGCGATTTGCAAGCGGTTTAGCCGATGTGGCTACAAACACGGGTTCGCTTCCTGTTGCCGCAGCGGTGTCCTCGCTGATCTGGCTGAGGTCGTCCACAAGCATCACAAGTTCAATCGCGGTCTGACGCGTCGGATTATACTGGGCACCAAATCCTTCTTTCCAGTGATGGATGATACGACGGGCAAACCACTTCTGAGCCGGAATCGGGTTGACAAGATAGAACCGCCAGACGCCAAAGGTCTTTCCCGTACGGGAGAGATCATGAATGTCAAAGTTCGTGATCGAGGTTGCAACCAGCCGGTTGTTTTTGTCGAGCACCGGATAATGAACCAATGCAATCGAGACACCCATTATTCGCGTCTCAGCTCTGCGAGCCACTTGTGATCCTGCTCGGACAGCTGAACCTTCTTAAGCAGATCTGGACGGACACGCCATGTGCGCTCCAAGGCCTTACGGCACCGCCACTCATCAATCTTCTGGTGGTTGCCAGACAACAGGACATCGGGTACACGCATGCCTCGAAATTCTTCCGGCCGTGTATAGTGCGGCCAATCCAGAAGCCCCGTTGAGAACGAGTCGTTCTTCCACGACATTTCATTGTGCAGGGCGCCTGGTAGCAGTCGTACCAAAGAATCAATCAGCACCATTGCAGGGAGCTCGCCGCCGCTGAGCACGTAGTCGCCTATAGAAATTTCTCGGTCAATAAGGCTTTCGCGAATGCGCTCGTCAATCCCTTCATAATGACCACACACGAGCACAAGATTGTCATACTGTGTAAGTTCCATTGCAAGGTCTTGCTTATATGGCTCGCCCTGCGGGCTGAGGTAAACGGTCACACACTTGGTTCCTTCTGATCCCTGGCGTGCAGCTTCAATCGCAGCGGCCAGAGGTTCGGGCTTCATCACCATGCCTCCACCGCCGCCGTAAGGATAATCAACAGTCACCTTGTGCTTGTCCGTCGCAAAGTCGCGGGTATTAATAAGGCGAATCTCAACCAGGTTTCGCTCGCAGGCCCGTTTGACAATGCTTGCATCAAATGGGCCAACGAACATTTCCGGAAACAGGGTGATGATGCTAATGCGCATGAGGTTATTTGACTCCCAGATTTGCGCGATCGAAATAACAGCTAGGAACTTTGTGTCTCAATGTCTTTAAGGCAGTTCATCGATTCCTTTAGGGAGCTGAACATTTATGGTGCCGCTTTCAAGCGACACTTCACATACGATTTCCTTCACGGCCGGCACCAGGATTTCCCGTGATCCTTTTTTTACCACAAGGATATCCTGAGCAGAACCGTAGAGGATCGTACTCACCACGCCAATTTCTTCATGCGTCGAGGCGTCAATCATACGTAAGCCAATCAGTTGGTCGCTATAGTAGTGATCAGGCGGGAGATCCCAACGATCTTTCTCTTGTACATAGACACTTTTGCCCGCTAGAGCTTTGGCATCTTCGATAGAATTACATTCGGTGATTCTAAGGACCGCGAACTGATTGTGGACTCGCATATGCTGTAGGGTCACGCATTGCAGGACGGATGTATGGAGATCATGAACAAAGAGTTCATCGGTCCGAATCTGCAAGAGATCATGAGGAGAATTGGTTGCAGGAAGCAGCCGGAGCTCCCCGCGGTTTCCCTGCGGACGAAGAACCTTTCCAATCAGGACAAAGTCTGTATTCAGCTGATCTGCTGAGCAATCCAATTGACTACTCAACAATCTGCAGGAGAGATTTCTTCTTAAGCTTTGTCGCGGCTGCACTGAGAATTTTGCGCATTGCCTTTGCGGTCTGCCCACCTTTGCCTATCACCTTTCCCACGTCGTCTGGTGCGACCTTCAGCTCGAGAATGATGCTATTTTCGCCCTCCACAACGTTTACTTCGACTTTCTCGGGATGATCCACCAGGGCTTCAGCCATGTACTGAACGAGCTTTTTCATTGCAACATTCCTCCTGTCTGAAGTCTGAGTCTCTGTAAGGTAGCTTCTGTGTCGTGACTCACTGTGCGTATGTTAGAATGAACTGATCTCTCACTCTGCGTTCATCTGAGCAATCCTTTTTGTACCTGTCTTCTTTCCAGTTGCTTTCGACTCATGATAGCGTTTCATTATACCCAGTTGCCGGAACAGCGAGCGTACCGTCTCTGACGGAAGTGCTCCTTTACTTAGCCAGTGAAGGGCCCTGGTCTCGTCAATTTTGATATGGGTCTCCTGTTTAAGAGGGTGATAGATGCCAAGGATTTCAATAAATCGTCCATCCCTCGGGGCTCTGGAATCCGCCACAACGAGACGGTAGTAAGGACTCTTGCGTCGTCCAACCCGCGCCAACCGGATCTTTACCGCCATTTGATCACCTCCCTTTTTCGCTGATGTGCGGCGAGCCTGTTACGCCAGATCACTGGCAGGTGGCTCATTCGTTTTGCCTGCTTATTGGTACAGGCTCTTGCGTTCAATCGCGCTTAAGCCGCCTAGCGGTGCTTTGGCTTTTTCTTGCGAAACGGTCCGAATCCCGGACCTCCCCCGCTGAACATCTGCTTCATCATTCGCTTTGCTTCATTAAATTGCTTTATCAGCTGATTAACATTCTGGACGGAGTTGCCACTGCCTTGAGCGATCCTGCGGCGGCGAGTGCCATTAAGTATTTCGGGATCCTCTCGTTCCTCAGGTGTCATGGAGAGAATCATCGCTTCAATGGAGGCAAACTCACGATCGTCAAACTGCATGTCCTTTACCTGCCGGCCCAGACCAGGGATCATGCCGACGAGGTCTTTCAAGGAGCCCATTTTGCGAACCTGCTGCATCTGGTCAACAAAATCCTGGAATGTGAAGGTCTGTTTACGAATTTTGCGCTCCATATCGCGCGCCTGTTTCTCATCAAACGTCACCTGGGCTTTCTCCACCAGTGTAAGCACGTCTCCCATGCCCAGAATACGTGAGACAAGCCGGTCGGCGTGGAATTCCTCCAGATCGCCGAGCTTCTCCCCTACTCCAATGAAAACGATAGGCTTTTGCGTTACAGCTTTAATGGAAAGCGCGGCCCCGCCACGGGCATCACCGTCGAGCTTCGTGAGGCAAACTCCATCAATCCCTACCTGTTCGTTAAACGCGGAGGCGCTGTTCACAGCATCCTGTCCTGTCATGGCATCTGCCACCAGAAAGGTGAACTGCGGGCGAACTGCTTTCTTAATCTCAACGAGCTCGTCCATTAATACTTCGTTAATGTGCAGACGACCTGCCGTATCTATAATCACCAGATCGCGTGCCTCTTTGCGGGCAAATTCCACGGCGTTCTTCGCAATGGCAACTGGTTTCTTTTGTTTTCCCTGGTCGTATGATGGCACACCGACCTGCTTGCCCACAACGCGCAGCTGATGGATCGCTGCAGGCCGGTAGACATCGCACGGCACGAGCAATGGTTTCCAACCCTGTTTCATGTAGCGCTTGGCCAGTTTTCCAGCTAACGTCGTTTTTCCCGATCCTTGCAGGCCAAGCAGGAGCACGACATTTATGGTACTCGGTTGCAAGGAAAATGGCTGGCCCGGCCCTCCCATGGTATTGATTAATTCATCGTGTACGATCTTGATTACTTGCTGGCCAGGGGTTATGCTAGTCAGCACCTCGCTGCCTATGGCTTTCTCCGTGACACGCGTAACGAACTCCTTCACGACGCGAAAATGAACATCTGCCTCCAGTAGTGCCAGCTTAACGTCTCGCATCGCATCGCGAATGTTGCGTTCACTGATAGCACCATGGCCACGCAGATTCTTGAAGATGCGTTCGAACTTTTCTCCCAGAGATTCAAACATACTCTGCCCTACTTTGTTGTTTAACTGAGTAACCGTAGAATACGGTCGAGATCCTTCACAATCCAATTGACATTGTATATGATACCCTTTTTCTGAAGGGTCTTCTTTACGTTACGGATTATCTGCTTTGTCTCGTCGAGCCTTCCCTGGCATGGAATGTGGGAATTTCTTTCGGCTGCTGGTTGCCGGTTGCCTTGAGCCAGAAACCCGAGTTGCGCCTCGTAGTGATCAAGGGTCCTCTCGGCGTGTTTGACCGCATCGTGAATCGCCTGACGCGAGACGTTGTACTCACGTGCAATCTCGCCAAACGACAAATCGTCCGCGTAATGCAGCTTCATGAATTCACGCTGCTTCTCGGTTAATAATCTCCCATAGAGATCAAGTAGCTGTCCGATACGGACGATCCGCGGAATTAACGCATCTGTGCTGGACTGGACAAAAGACTTTGGCACTTTTCTGCCTGGGTTTTCTGGATATTGGGTGTCAAAGTAAATATCTTTACACACAAAGCATGATAAATTACGCAGCCATCCCTGGCTATGTCAAGAGAAAAGTGGTTTAGCGACCAGTATGCACAGGGTCTTCTCTTGCGCCGGAGTTGCATGCTGCTCACGTATTTCTCCCGGGAGACGAGGCATAGGGGCTCAGTCCGCTGGTTTTCATGGTACAGGACTGATCGAACCCGAACTCGGAAGAAAATGGGCTCAATTTCTCGTCCGTGTAACCCGTGAGGGTCGCTTTTTCTGTTGATTGTTTGACATATCTTCGCTTATATTACGTTTTAAATAGGCTTTGTAAGAGCATTTAGAATTTTGATTTTTTATTGGCATCGCTTGCTGGTAGCCATGCCAAAGGGGGATGTTACGTGGGCCATACTGAGTCAATGGTATCTGTTATCATTCCTATCTGCAACGAGGCTGGTACTATCAGCCAGGTGGTTTCTGACGTTCGCCGGAGTATGGCGGATCGTAATCCTTTTGAAATTATCATTGTTGATGATGGATCAACGGACCGAGTTGCTAGCTCAGACGTTCCCGGCATGGTGGATAAGTTTATTTCCCACAAGTCAAACAGCGGCTATGGGGCGGCGCTCAAGACCGGTTTTCGCAACGCGGCAGGTGACATTATTGTCATTATAGACGGAGATGGGACATATCCTGCCACCTCAATACCAGAGCTGGTTTCGGCGCTGGAAACATGCGACATGGCTGTGGGTGCCCGGACAGGACGGGAGGTTCATATACCATTTTTCCGCCAGCCAGCGAAGTATATCCTCAATCGTCTGGCAAATTTTCTTGCGGAAACGCGCATTCCAGACCTTAATTCCGGGCTTCGTGCGTTTAAGAAATCAGCGCTTGCGCCTTTCCTGAATATTCTCCCTCGCGGATTCTCGCTTACCACTACGCTGACCCTTGCGTTATTGTGCAATGATCTCCAGGTGGAGTACATTCCAATTGACTATTACGCGCGCAAGGGCAAATCGAAGATCCGGCCGATCCGCGACACGAAGAACATTATCCTTACAATTATCCGAACTATCCTGTATTTTAATCCCCTAAGAGTTTGCATTCCTGCTGGATTGATTCTGCTGGCACTGGCATTTGGGGTATTGGCATTCAGCTATTTCGCCCTGGACAGGATTATGGACGGCACAGTGGCTGTACTGACATTGACCGGTATTCAGGTGATGGTTATCGGGCTGCTTGCTGATCTGATTGCCAAGCGGAGCATTAGATGAAGATACTGTTTCTAAATCCGCCAACATTGACAGGCGAGATCTACATGAAGGAGCTCGGCCGGTGCGGGCGAAAAGCTGTAGCCGGAGAGTTCTGGCCGCAAACCGGTCTGGCATACCTTGCTGCGGTAGTAGAGAATCAAGGCCATGAGGCCCGGATCATTGACAGCATGGCTGTGGGGATGGGCATCGAGGAGCTCATCCATGAAGTCCAGGCATGGGAGCCTTCGTTTATCGTAGCTGGAACCTCAACGCCAACCTTTCTTAACGATGCGGAAGTTCTGCGCCGGCTCAGCGGCTCGCATCGTGTCATAAAGGGCTTTGCCGGAACACACGTTTCGGCGCTTCCTGAACAGTCGCTTGAGCAGAGCGACGCTGATTTTCTGTTTATTAATGAGGCCGAGGAGACCGTCAAGGAAGTAGCGGAGGTATTGTCAAAAGGCGCGTCAGAATCAGCCGATCTGGGCGGCTTGCTTGAGCGCATCCAGGGGCTTGCGGTTCGAACAGAGACCGGGATTTGCCTCACTCCGCCTCGCCCGTATGTCGCGAACCTTGACATGCTTCCTTACCCAGCACGTCATCTGCTGCCGAATCAGGCATACCAAATGCCGTTTTTCGAGAAAGAGCCATTCGTCACAGTCATTCCAACTCGGGGGTGTCCGTGGCAGTGCACATTTTGCCGTGCGGGGCAGGTCTGGGGTCGCAGGGTACGCACCCGGAGTATAGAGAATGTTCTTAGGGAAATTCAGCAGATTCGTAAAGAGCTAGGAATTTCTAAGATTATATTCATGACTGATTCTCTTACACTTAACAGGCAATGGGCAAAGGAGTTCTTTAAGGCTATCGTTTCAGCTAATCTTGTGTTTGACTGGATTTGCAACAGTCGGGTTGATGCTGTGGATCTCGAAATGCTTCAGCTCATGAAGCAGGCAGGCTGCAAGTTGATCTCGTATGGAGTTGAGTCGGGAAATCAGGGGATTCTGGATGGCTGCAAGAAGGGGATTCGCCTGGAAGATTCTGTTAATGCAACTAAATTGACACGTCAGGCCGGAATTCTTTCAATGGCATACTTTGTCCTGGGTCTGCCTGGTGAAACACATGAGACGATTAACGAGACCATTGCATTTGCCAAAAATTTGCATCCCGATTATGTGAATTTTCACATTGCGACGCCTTTTCCGGGTACTGCGTTGTATGAGCAAGCTGTAGAGGCTGGCTGGTTGACAACCAGCAACTGGGCTGACTACGAAGAGGAAGGGTCAGCGGTGATGTGCACAGCGAATTTGTCGCCGGAGGAACTGAGGCGAGCACAACGACGGGCCATGCGTGAATTCTACCTGCGGCCAGGTCAGCTGTTCAGGGAGTTGAAAGGTATTCGCTCAAGAGCGCAGTTACGGTCGCGACTCCACGCCGGGATGCGTGTTCTGAACACACTTTTTCGTAGTAAGTAGAAGTAAGTGCGGCGCATGGAATTGTATTGACAAGGCTTCGACGTTTCGGGTAACTCTCTTCTAAAATAACGTCGGGGGGACAAAACGTAAGGTACCCATGGGCGTTCTGGATATTGTAAAGCAATACTGGCGCATTGTGCTGTTTTTCATCGGATTGGCAGTGCTCATTTACAGTGTTTTCTACTTCAAGGATCGTGCGCCAATCCTGAAAGAATTCCTTGTCTTTCTTAAAGAACGGAAACTCTGGTGGATGACCCCCATTGCAGTGGTTCTGGTGCTAATTGGCTTGCTTATCATTCTAACCGAGAGCTCAGCCCTGGCCCCCCTAATCTATGCCATCTTTTAATCCCGGTATCATGAAACAGGTGTTTACATTTTTCCTCAAGGTAGTTAAGTGGATTGCGCGCAGGATTGGTGCGCTTATTACTATCATACTGCTTACTGTCGTATACTGCACAATATTTGCCCTGACAGCCATTCTCCTCAAGCTGAGCGGGAAGCGTCTCTTGCCTGACTGTAAGAAAGGGACACAAACCTACTGGCTTCCAAAGGAGAAAATCGACCCCACCATGGATTTTATGCGCCGACAATTCTAAGCAGTTTGGGTTTGGGTGCCGGGTTTCAGGGTAAACCGAGCGGAAGTAGAATCAATGTACATTCTTGGCATTTCGGCATTTTATCACGATGCAGCCGCGGCGCTGGTGAAGGATGGGAAGCTGGTTGCTGCGGCGTCGGAAGAACGCTTTAGCCGCAAAAAACACGATGAGCGCTTCCCGTTCCATGCTATTGACTTTTGTTTAGGAACAGAGAAGATTTCGGTTAAGGATCTTGACTACGTCGCTTTTTATGATAAGCCATTTATTAAGTTCGAGCGTCTGCTTCTCACCTACCTCTCCTACTTCCCTCGGGGAATCAAATCGTTTCTCACGGCAATGCCAATCTGGCTGAAGCAAAAATTGTGGACAAAGATCGTTATTCAGAAAGAACTTGGATTTGAAAAGGAGATTCTGTTCTGTGACCATCACCTCTCGCATGCGGCGAGTGCTTTTTTGGTGTCTCCGTTTGAGGAGGCAGCGATCCTGACCTTGGATGGCGTGGGCGAGTGGTCTACTGCGACACACGGTATTGGCAAAGGCACTGACATCACGCTGATGCAAGAAATTCGTTTCCCCCACTCCCTCGGCTTGCTCTACAGCGCCTTTACTTACTATCTTGGCTTCAGAGTGAACAGCGCAGAATACAAAGTTATGGGTCTGGCTCCGTATGGGAAGCCAACGTACTACGATAAAGTGCGCGAGCTGGTAGATATCCGCGATGATGGCAGTTTTATGCTCAACATGAAGTATTTTGAATACCCGTATGGGCTGAGGATGACCAACGGGCATTTCGATAGGCTGTTTGGCGGGCCACCGCGCGTGCCCGAGAGCCGCCTGACCCAACGTGAGTTCGATATTGCTGCGAGCATCCAGGCAGTCACCGATGAGATCATGGTGAAAGCGGCTAATCACCTCCACAAAGAAACGGGGTCCAAGAATCTATGCCTGGCAGGTGGCGTTGCCTTGAATTGTGTGGCGAATGGGAAGATTCTGAGGGAAACACCCTTTGAGCATTTGTTTATTCAACCTGCTGCAGGAGATGCGGGCGGAGCGCTTGGCGCGGCTTTTTACCTATACAATACGATCCTCCGCAATCCACGCTCGTTCGTGATGGAAGATGCGTACTACGGGCCGGAATATGGCCGGGAAGAGATCAAACAGTTTCTTGACAAGCACGGGATTCCCTATACCGAGCTCACACGAGAGGTGCTGGTGAAGCGCGTGGCAGAGCTGATTGATCAACAGCACGTGGTAGGCTGGTTCCAGGGCAGGATGGAATTTGGCCCGAGAGCGCTGGGAAGCCGCAGTATCCTGGCGGACCCACGAGATCCAAAAATGAAAGATACTCTGAACCTCAAGATAAAATTGCGCGAAGGGTTTAGACCTTTTGCGCCCACGGTGCTTGAGGAGCGGGTAGCTGACTATTTTGAATTCAAGGGTGCCAGTCCGTTTATGCTCCTGGTGGCCCAGGTTAGAGAGGATAAGCGAGTCATCCCGTCAGTAACGCATGTGGACGGTTCGGCACGCCTGCAGACAATCTCGCGCACAAGCAATCCGCTTTACTACGATCTGATTAGCGAATTCGAAAAGCAGACCGGTTTGCCGGTTATTATTAATACCTCATTCAATGTCCGCGGCGAGCCGATTGTGTGCACGCCGCTGGATGCCTACCGATGTTTTTTGCGGACAAAAATGGATGATCTTGTGATGGGCCCATTTCTGTTGAGCAAGGCGGATAAGCACCCAGATGCCCCGGAGCTTTTGAAACGAACTAAGCTCGAAAAAGATTGAAACAGGTACATAAATTTATAGGGGCGTATTGCAATACGCCCCTACGAAAGAACATGCACAGGATTTTCACTTCTAAGATTCACAATACGGATGGCATAAAAACGGCGTTGGGCGGATGCGCGCCCAACGCCTTTTGTTTTGTAGGAACCTAGGCGACCTGTTTATTCGAAAAGCAGCCAGGTATCGCCAGTTGCTGTAATTCCGAGTGAATCCTGCATGGCGCCAAGATTCAGGTTGCCGAACAGCGATGAATCGTTCCACTTCCCACCAGATGGAGACCAGGAAATCCAGGAGTCACCCGTCGCATCATCCTGATCTGGCCAGGACATATCGAACCCGATCGTGTCCCCGGTCTGTAGAATGTGCGCCGCGGTGTCATACGTATTGTATACTGTAAAACCGATCTCAAACGTGTACGTTGTACCAGCCTTTGTATATACCACCTCGCATTCTGTAGGCACAGCCGCACCGCTAACCAGAGTCGTGTTATCCAGCTCGAATATGTACTGCTGGAAGTCAGCCGGATACGTACCCGAAGTATGATTGTGATTCCCATCAATATACATTTCCAATTTGTCGTTAAGCCAACCCGGGTCGGTCGTTCGCTCTTCGTCGTCTATCACCGTCACACCGATATAAAGCTTATTTACCGTAGACAAGGGATTGAAGAACGCCTTGAAGCTCATGGTAAAATCATCCGATCCCGTGGGATCGGTGTAGCCAGTCAGGTACTCGTCAACCACATTGTCAGCCAACCCAGAAGGCCAATCACTCAGATCACCATCAATTGTTGGCTGAGCCTGGTAGTAGCCGAGTGCGGTCGTCTCCACACCTGCATTATCTGCCAGAACCTGCAACGGCACAAAAAGACAGACAAACAAAATCATTGCAGCATATTTCCGCATTTCAATTTCTCCTTTCGATCAGCATTAGGTGATAATTAAAATATGTGATTAGTGATCGGTTTTTCTCACCTCCTTTGCAAGATCTTTGATCGACTTTTCCCAACAATAGGCATTTATACCCTGGCATCTGTAGAGATGTCAAGGAAAAACCCTGGCAAATGCAAATAGCTAATTGGCTCCTTAGAAATGGGAGAAATGAGCACATGGGTTGCAGGGAAGGAACTTGCTCCGTGGATAATATTCTTAACTATGTCCTGTAACGAGCGTACGGCATCCTTTAAGCAGCGAGATGAGCGAGTTACGGTTGCCGCCTGGCGGGTTCGCTAGATGCCATGGTCGGCAGAAGGGTGAGGCGTTGAAACAGAGCGGGATTTCGCCAATTGTTGGCTCCCCCGCGCCAGATAAGCTGGCGATGTTGATAGTCGCCCTGGTCAAGATCATCCAGGGTAAGTTCCATTGCAATAATTCGGCCAGAGGAGATTGACGTGCTGGATGCAAGAGCCCATGGAATGCGAGCCTCAACTGTGTAACCATCAGGAGTTTGGCGCGAGGCGATTTTGATACCAGCTGGCTCCAGGCCATTTGGTTGCTGAATTCTAACCAGTGGCTCTGGATGCGCATCATCTGGAGGAACAAGAAAGAGCTGCATTACGCTGTTATCATAGTGCAGCTGACCAAGGGTTTCGTCATCCCGAAGATCAAGAAAGAGCTCAACCGCATCACCAGTCCACGGGTGGGTTTTGCGGTATGGATTTGTCAGGCTTTCGTCAATGATCTCCACAAAGAGGTAGAGGTGTTTCTCGTCCCACAGCGCATACGCGCGGCCCGCGACATCATCCGGACGATCAATCGCCTCCTTGCCGATCACGACGTTCTCCCGCCCCTCGAGGTGGAATGCAGGAGTGAGTGGCCAGTCGCAGTTCTCGCCATCAATAATCAGAGGGCTACCTCGTTTTAGGATAGCGTCGAATTCCAGGTAGAGGCTCTTTCGCACGGATAAGCCCTCAACCTCTACCAGTACTTCGATGATATGCTTTCGCTCGCCAAGGAGCTTATCGGGATCAGGTGGCAAAGGGAATCGAATACGCTGAAGATTTCCGTGCTGACCGAGCCTGAATGGGATTTGCAAGCCAGTGGTAGTGTCTGAGCCTGGTGGTGGCGTTATGCGCACAGTTCCACGGCCATCAGTCTTCGCAAGTGTCTCAATGGTTAGCTCCGCTTTCTCGGGCCAAGACTGCCAGCTCAGCAGCGGGAGTTTATGGACTCGCACGGGCTCAACGTAGCGCAGGTAGCGAATTGCAGGGAGTGTTTGCTTTTCTGAGATGTCGTCGGTGAAGTATGCCGATATTTCCATCTCTGGCAGAAGATCAAAGTCCAGGCCCTTCAGCAGGTCCCACACTATTGGAACCGCAAAGGGTACGCCCTGCCGCGTTCCTGCAGGGACAAAAAGCGATTGAGCTAGCAAAGGCTCGTGGATTCCCTTTCGCAATATGGTTAACGTTCCCCTGACATTGCGAGGAAGCGAATTATATACCATTGCTGTTCCTGTGCAAATATCCTGGCGATAAAGCAATCGGGATGAGGGAATTCGCACTTCCGTCCAGACCTCGCGCAGCCAGGTTGAGGATTCAGGAACCGGACGCGAAGGAGCTGCAAATTCTGTCGGAATGATGTTTTGTTTGGCCAAAGACCTCCTGGCAATACCGAAAAGGTAAATCGGTGAAGTCGATACTTGCAGTTTAAGCGAGCTGGTGGAAGCAAATGTCTGATCCTTCCCATAGAGAGAGCGCAAGGTGTATGTTGTAGGGTGCACAAATTGGAGTGCTGCGCTCTGCGTTGTTGCCTCTTCGGCCCAGAGGACCATCGTATAGGTGTCTTTACAGTCGAAAACAAGCGCTGTTAAACCGTTGGGCAAACCTGCGAGCCTTCCGATGCAAGGCGAGTCCTGGAGGGTTTGAATCATTGTAGCCAGCGCCACGTAGGCAGGCTTGGGCTCCCAGTGTGAGTTTTGTTCCTGGAAGATCCCCCAAAAGCTCACACCATGCTCAATGAACGAGGGAAAACAAAAGTAGAAGAACTTCTCAACGCCTTCGGAAAACGCGAGGCAATAGCTTTTCACCAGAGTTTCCGCCTGGCTGCGTTCAGATGGGTGCACGTCACCAGTCATTTCCGCGGTTGAAGTAAAGCCCATTTCAGTAATCCAGATTGGCTTGTAGCAGCCAAAGCGCTGCATGAGCCGCTTATTGCGCCGAATTTTGTCAGGCAACCCGTCAACTGAACCGTAGTGATGCATGTTGTAAATGTCAAAATACTCAGCGCCGCCATTTTCGAAAATCTTCTCGACGAAGC
>JAUWMI010000049.1 GCA_030613245.1 Candidatus Sumerlaeota bacterium | reverse complement strand
TGTGCTGACGAAGGACGAGGGAGGGCGTCACACGCCGTTTTTCACTGGCTACCGGCCGCAGTTTTACTTTCGGACAACGGATGTGACGGGTATGGTTCAGATGCCCGAAGGAGTTGAGATGGTGATGCCAGGAGATAACGTGGGGCTGGAGATAGAGTTGATCATGCCGATAGCGATGGAGAAGGAGTTGCGGTTTGCGATTCGAGAGGGAGGTCGTACGGTCGGCGCTGGCGTCATTACTGAGGTTGTTGAGTAAGGCTTAGTGGTACACTCATGTGTCTTCGTGGCCAGCAGGGCGGTCTAAAGCCCAAGCCGGACGGATCTCGTGCGCGAGAAAGGATTGGTCAAAGACAGGCATGGCGAAGCAAAAAATCCGTATAAATCTAAAGGCGTTTGACCATCGGTTGCTGGACCAGTCGGTGCATGAAATTGTTGAGACAGCTAAGCGCACCGGGGCGAAGGTAGCGGGCCCTATTCCGCTGCCGACGCGGATCAACAAGTTTACTGTGCTGCGTTCTCCGCACGTAGACAAGAAGTCGCGCGAGCAATTTGAAATGCGTAATCATAAGCGCCTCGTGGATATTATTGATCCTACCCAGAAGACCCTCGATGCATTGACGGAGCTTGATTTGCCAGCCGGAGTTCATGTCGAGATAAAGCTGACGTAGTGCGTAGAGAGCAGAGGCGCCGCCAGACGAAACAGAACAGGACTTGTTCTCTGGCATAAGCAGGGGAAATTTTTGTGGAGGTTAGCCTGCATAATGTCACTTGGATTGCTAGGAAAAAAAATAGGAATGTCGCAGATTTTTGATGAGGACGGAAGGGTAGTACCGGTCACACTCATTGAGGCCGGCCCATGCCCGATTCTGCAAAAGAAGGAAAAGAGCAAGGATGGCTACGATGCACTGCAGATCGGGTTTGATCCGAAGCCCAAACGTCTGACAAACAAGCCAGAAATGGGACGGTTCACTAAGAGCAATGTCTCGCCCGTACGTTACATGCGTGAGATTCGCATCCAGGATGTGAGCAAGTATGAAGTGGGTCAGGTGCTGGATGTTGAGGTGTTTAAAAAAGGGGAGAAAGTTGATGTGACGGGGATTTCCAAAGGGCGTGGTTTTGCGGGCACGGTTAAGCGTCACCATACCAGCCGCGGGCCAGAATCGCATGGATCAATGTATCACAGGGGCCCGGGCTCCATGGGTGGCTCTGCAGACCCATCTCGGGTTTTTAAGGGAAAAGCGCTGCCGGGCCACATGGGCAATGCTCGATGTACGACTCTGAATCTGCAGGTGGGAAAGACGGACAAAGAGAAGAATCTGCTGGTGCTAAGGGGGTCGGTACCCGGCCATATGAATAGCTATCTCATTATTCGCAAGAGACCCAAGGTCGGATAAATGCGCTTAGGGCGCAGACGCTCTCCGTCTGAAATGTGTTGTTGCAGGTAGAGGAAGGCAGACTGCAGGATGTCAACAGTTAACACCTTTGATTCAACAGGAAAGAAGTCAGGCACCCTGGAGGTGAAAGACGAGCTGGTGAACGCTGAGATCAGCCTCCACACCGTGCGGGAAGCACTGACTCAGTACCTGGCCAATCAACATCAGGGCACTGCGTCGACGAAGACGCGTGGCCAAGCGCGCGGTGGAGGGCGCAAGCCCTGGCGACAAAAGGGCACGGGCCGAGCCCGCGCGGGTTCGATCCGTTCGCCATTATGGCGAGGGGGTGCCGTTACTTTTGGGCCACAGCCTAGAGACTACCGGCTAAAGATGAACAAACGCAAAAAACGCCAGGCCTTATGCTCGGCGCTTACGGCATTTCGCACCGACAATAAGCTCTTTGTGCTTGAGAGTCTCGAGCTCAAGGAGCCCAAAACCAAACTCCTGTTGGAAACGCTCGACCAGCTTAAGCTTGAGGGGAAGACTTTAATTTTGCTGGATTCCGTTAAACGCAACGTGGTACTGGCGGGCAGGAATCTTCCGAATGTCAAGGTCTCCGTGGTCGAAAATATCAACATCTTTGATCTTCTATACCACGACAATCTCGTGACGACGAAGCAAGGGATTAAGAAGCTCGAGGAATCTCTAGCATGAATAATCCGTGGTCTATCATCATCAGGCCGGTGATTACGGAGCGCAGCACGCATCTGAGTGAACGCGAAGAGGCGCAGTATGCGTTCCGGGTACATATCAAATCTAATAAGTGCGAAATCAAGAAGGCGATTGAGCAATGCTTCAACGTCAAGGTCACAAACGTAAATACCCAGCGGGTTAAGGGTAAGCGCAAGCGAGTTCGCTTCAAAGAGGGAAAGCGGCCGGACTGGAAAAAGGCGATTGTGACTCTGCAAAAGGGTGACCGCATTGATTTGATCTAACGTGAACGCATAGAGATGATACCAGATGGCAATTAAGACCTATAAACCAGTTACGCCGTCACGGCGCTCGATGACCGGGGCGACGTTTGACGAGATTACGCGCAAGACCTGCGAGAAGTCCCTGACCAGGGCCTTGCCGAAAAAGGCTGGTCGAAACGTCTACGGTCGCATAACTATTCTGCATCGCGGCGGCGGCCATAAGCGCAAATATCGCGTGATTGATTTCAGACGCGACAAAGACGGTGTGCCGGCCGTAGTGAAAACCATTGAGTACGACCCGAATCGGACGGCCCGTATCGCCCTGTTACAGTATCAGGATGGCGAACGTCGGTATATAGTGGCACCAAACGAGTTGCAGGTTGGTACAACCGTGCTCTCGGGCGAGAATGTAGACATTCGGGTTGGCAATACCCTGCCGCTGAAAAACATCCCTCTGGGCACGGATGTTCACTGCGTTGAGTTAAAGCCAAAGAAAGGGGCACAGCTGGCCAAGAGCGCCGGAAGCTCTGCGCAATTGATGGCCAAGGAGGGTAGCTATGTAACGATCAAGCTCCCTTCGGGCGAGGTGCGCCTGGTTCATGGCGAGTGTCGGGCAACAGTAGGGCAGGTGGGAAATCCTGATCACGAAAACATCACCATTGGCAAGGCTGGGCGCAACCGATGGCTTGGCAAGCGGCCGCGTACGCGAGGTGTGGCAAAAAATCCCGTTGATCATCCGCTGGGTGGTGGCGAAGGTAAAACATCAGGGGGACGACATCCATGCACACCCTGGGGCAAACCAACAAAAGGATTCAGAACTCGTAAGAAACGCAAGTCGTCCAATAAGATGATTTTGAAACGCAGGGTTTTGAAACGCAGAAAGTAACAAGGAGACGTAATGATATGGCACGGTCGCTGAAGAAAGGACCTTACATTGACGAGAAGCTCCTGCAACGCATTCGCGTGATTGAAGCTACGGGTGAAAAACGGGTAGTCAAGACCTGGTCGCGTGCCTCGATTATTTCTCCGGAAATGGTTGGTCATACAATCGCTGTACACAACGGCAAGCAATTTTTGCCGGTTTTCATTAACGAAAACATGGTGGGACACAAGCTGGGCGAATTTGCTCCGACCCGCATTTTTCGCGCACACGGTGGGAAGACGGCAAAATCTACAACCTTGAGATAGGTCGCTCGGTGGCCAATACCTGTTGAGCAATCGGGGTCAAGGGCTGTAGGAGTGGCAGAGCATGGCAAAGAAGCGTACAAAGACGAAGCAGCAGGTCAGTGAGGCTAGTGCACTGTTTGTTCGAGTTCCTCCTCGAAAGGCCCGCTACGTAGCAGATTTGATTCGCGGCAAGACAGTAGCCCAAGCGTTTCAGATCTTGCGCTTCACCATGCGCCCATCCTCAGTGCCGATCATAGAGCGACTGTTAAAGTCGGCTGTTTCGAACGTTGATAAGAAGGAGCATCCGGATACGGACTCCCTCATTATCAGCAGGATCTACGTTGACGGTGGCCCGGTGCTCAAGCGCTATCAGCCGCGGGCAATGGGGCGCGCCTGCACGATTCGCAAGCGCAGCAGCCATATTTCCATTACTCTGATGGCCTGAGAAGGGCAAAGCGAGAAAAAAAATAAGGCCACTGATGAACAGGGGTAAACGCTGAAATTCCGTGCAAATCCACGGCTCAAAAACAATGCAGACTTTGAGGGTCTGACAGGAATGCGGCGTCACACGAGCGCGTAGAAGCGCGACTAAAGATGGAGGAGGATTGTGGGACAAAAAGTACACCCGACATCATTTCGGCTAGGTGTGATCAAAGACTGGGAGTCGCGCTGGTTTTCACAGCGAGATTATGCCCTACTATTACACGAGGATCTTTCTATTCGCAAAGAGATCAAGAATCGGTTCCATCATGCAGGCATTGCTAAGATTGATATTGAGAGGGCCTCAAATCGTGCCAAGATTACAATTCAGACAGCTCGCCCGGGGATTATTATCGGACGCAAAGGGATCGAGATCGAGAGTCTAAGGCGCGACCTGGAAAAAAAGACGGGCAAGAAAATATTGATTAATATTGAAGAAGTCAAGAGAACTGAACTCGTGGCCCAGCTTGTAGCTGATAACGTGAGCTCGCAGCTGCTGCGTCGTATCGGCTTTCGTCGGGTAATGAAGAGGGCTGTGCAGGCCTCGATGAAATGCGGTGCTTTGGGGATTAGAATCAATTGCGCCGGCCGGTTGGCTGGAGCCGAAATGGCGCGTTCTGAGTGGTATCGTGAGGGACGCGTTCCACTGCACACGCTTCGTGCTGACATTGACTACGGCTTGACTGAAGCCAAAACTAAATACGGCATGATCGGAGTCAAGGTGTGGATATTTCGGGGTGAGGTGTTTAAGAAGGAGCAGAAACCCGTCGAGGAGACTGCAGCCGAGTAATATAGCCATGGTGGTCGTTCTAGGTTTAAGTTGTCTCGCAAAGAGGGAATCGCCAGATGTTACTGCCGAAGCGAGTAAAACATCGTAAGGTCCAGCGAGGGCGCCGCAGAGGAAAGGCATATCGCGGGAGTAAATTGAACTTTGGCGAGTATGGATTGAAGGCCACCGAGTGTGCCTGGGTAACCAACCGCCAGATTGAGGCGGCGCGGATTGCCATCACCCGCTACGTTAAGCGTGGTGGGAAGCTCTGGATCAATATTTTCCCTGATAAGCCCCTGACGGTGAAGCCCGCTGAAACGCGGATGGGCAAAGGAAAGGGCAATCCTGAGCACTGGGTTGCCGTGGTAAAGCCCGGCCGTATTCTGTTCGAGCTGGAAGGGGTGGAGAAAAAGACTGCGCAGGAAGCCTTGCGACGGGCATCTCATAAGCTACCTTTAAAGACGGTCTTTGTGATGCGTGAACACGCAGGGGGTACGACATGACGAAGGCCAATGTCTTAAGAGATTTGAGCGTTGACGAATTAGTAAGCCGAGCAGATGAACTCTACCGCAGCATCTTTAATCTGCGTGTTCGGGCCTCAACCAAAGAGCTGGAGAACGTGATAAAAATTAGAGATGAAAAGCGCGAGCTGGCCCGGGTCAAAACCGTTTTGAGAGAAAAGGGAGTTAAGCTTTAATCTGCACCGCCGTGGCGATCATGGCTGTGTGAAAGGAAAAGGTATCCGCGTGGAAAGAAACGAATCAGAATCGGCAGCTGAGAGCATGGAGGAAAGCGGCAAGATGAAGACAGAAATGCCGACGAAGGTGCGCGGAAAACGCAAGATTCGCGTGGGCCGAGTTGTGAGCAATAAGATGGACAGGACAATAATTGTGGCGGTGGAGCGCCTTGTCCAGCATCCGAGGTATAAGAAATATATTCGACGCACCAGTCGCATTTACGCCCACGACAGCACGAATGCCTGTAACATGGGCGACACGGTGCGCGTTATAGAGACGCGGCCACTGAGCAAGCTAAAGCGCTGGCGCGTGCTGAGCGTGCTGAAACAGAAAAAATAGGCCCCGCGCGTCATACGAGGCGTGCAGCCACCGGCCATCAGCCCGCCATCGGCGGGCCAACAGTCAGGGAGATCAGCGCGCGTAGGCATTTGAATTCTTGGGCCAATACTTTTTTAGGTTTTAACTAAAACAGGTGGGATAAGAGCAGCAGGCAGTGTAGAGTGGTGAGGAACGCGCAGGATGATTCAGGAATATACAGTCCTAGATGTTGCAGATAATACGGGCGCGAAAAAGATTCGCTGCTTTAAAGTTCTTGGGGGTACGCGTCGCCACTATGCCCGAATCGGTGACGTGATCATAGCGTCGGTGCGCGAAGCCACACCGACCTCTACGGTCAAAAAAGGCTCGGTGGTGCGCGCTGTAGTCGTGCGGACGACCAAAGAGATCGGCCGCGAAGACGGCTCCTATATCAAGTTCGACAGAAATGCGGCGGTGATCATTAATAATCAGAACGAGCCAATCGGGACGCGCATTTTCGGCGCCGTGGGGCGCGAGTTGCGCAAGAAGAATTTCATGAAAATCATTTCGCTGGCTCCAGAGGTGATTTGAGCAGAACGGAAGCCTGTCTCACATCACGCAGAGTCCTTTTGTTAAAAGAGCGAGAGCTATGACATTTCGGATCAAGAAAAACGATACGGTTCTGGTGATGGGTGGGAAGGACAAAGGAGTCACTGGTAAGGTACTCTTTGTCATCCCCGAAAAAGACAGGGCGATCATAGAGGGTGTGAATTTCATCAAGCGTCACAAGCGCTCGAAGAATCCGCGTGCCGGGCCAGGCGGCATTATCGAAAAGGAAGCTGCAATTGCTCTGTCGAGTATTATGCTAGTGTGCCCAAAGTGCAGTAAACCTACGCGGATTGGCACACGGCGAGAAGAGAGCGGCGTACGCATACGTGTGTGCAAGAAATGCGGTGCCCCGGTATAATCCGGGCCACTGAGGAGAAATACAGGTGTCCACGGAACCTCGGCTGCTTACACGCTATAAACAAGAGATCATCCCAGCGATGATGAAGAGATTTAGTTATAAAAACGTCATGCAGGTGCCGCGCCTGATGAAAATCGTGGTCAACATGGGCGTCGGTGAGGCAGCGCGCGACATCAAAGAACTCGATGCAGCTGAAAAAGAGCTGGCGCTTATCACCGGACAGAAACCTCGCACGACGCGGGCAAAGCAATCAATTTCCGCCTTTAAAGTACGCGAAGGGATGCCCGTCGGCTGTTTCGTCACGCTACGGGGTACGTACATGTACGAGTTCCTGGATCGGCTGATCAACGTGGCGATTCCGCGTATTCGTGACTTCCGTGGTCTGCCCACGAAATCTTTTGATGGACGCGGTAATCATTGTATAGGGATTAAAGAGCATCTCATCTTTATGGAGTTAGACTATAGCAAGGTATCTAAAGTGCGAGGTATGGATATTACAACGGTGACCAGTGCAAGAACTGACGAGGAATGCTTGGAGTTACTGAGCCTATTCGGAATGCCGTTTAAGGAATAGCCAAAGCAATATGATGGCCGTGTTGCCAGGCGTCTGATATTATCAAAAGAGGAGGCAGAGGGTTAGTGGCTAAGTTATGCCTGAGGGTCAAGGCACTCCAGAAACCAAAATATAAGAGCAGGCGTTATAATCGTTGCCCTCTATGCGGCCGGTCGCGTGGATATTTGCGCAAATTCAATATGTGTCGCATCTGCTTCCGGACGTTGGCCAGCCGTGGTCAGATTCCCGGCGTGACCAAGTCGAGTTGGTGAGCACTCGTCTGTCAAAACAGGCAGGGGTACACACACGCCTCGGCAACGGTACAAGAAAAAGAAGAAGGGCCATAACTTAAAGCCTGTTGGCATAATTAATACCGCAGATTAAGCGGTAAAGGACTTGATGCAGGGGGTTAAGCAGCAGCCATGACATTGAGTGATCCAATTGCGGATATGTTAACGCGAATCCGGAATGCCAATATGGTACGGAAGGATTACGTTGACATCCCCGCCTCGAAAATCAAAGTCGCCATTGCCCGCACCATGAAGGATGAGGGGTATGTTAAATACTACAAGGTGATTCGGGATAAGAAGCAAGGGATTCTACGTGTCTTTCTCAAATATGGGGCCAACAATGAGCGGATTATTCATGGCCTGTCGCGGGTGAGCAAACCTGGGATCCGTAGGTACGTGTCGAAGGACGAGATTCCCAACGTGCTTGGTGGCCTGGGGATTACGATTCTATCAACCTCGCGCGGGTTGCTGACTGGCCAGGAATGCAAGCGGGCCAGGATTGGTGGAGAGATACTGTGCAACATCTGGTGAGTCCTTTGCCTCAGGCGGATAGGCGGAGAGGTGGGAGGAATTAATCGTGTCGCGAGTTGGAAAAATACCGGTGAAGTTGCCAAAAGACGTTGATGTCACCCTGAGCGAGGGAACTGTCATCGTGAAAGGGCCAAAAGGGTCGCTTTCCCTGAAGCTGCACGAGCACGTCCAGGTGGAAAAAGCACCGGGGGAAATTCGCGTGAAGCGCCATGACGATAATCGGCGCAGTAAGGCCTTCCATGGGCTCTACCAGCGACTTATAACCAGCATGGTCAAAGGGGTTACCCAGGGTTACCAGAAGGATCTCGAGCTTATTGGAGTAGGGTATCGGGCAAAGATGGAGGGGGAGAAGCTCACGCTCCAGGTCGGCTACAGTAACCCGATCTCGTTTGTTCCCCCACCTGGTATCACGGTTGAGACGCCGAAACCCACGTCAATTGTCGTGAAGGGGATTGATAAACAGCAGGTCGGACAGGTGGCGGCGACGATTCGGAAATATCGTCCTCCAGAACCTTATAAGGGAAAAGGGATTCGATACGCGGGCGAATATGTGCGCAAAAAGGTAGGGAAGACAGGGGCGAAGTAGCCCTGCTATTACACCGCCCAGGAGTCTGGCTGAGCATGCGACTAACAAAGCAACAGGCACGGAAAAAACGCCACGTAAGCATCCGGCGGAAAATTAGCGGAACGCCAGAAAGGCCGCGGCTTTGTATCTATAAAAGCTTACGTCACCTTTACGCTCAATTGGTGGACGACGTTGAAGGCCGAACGCTGGTATTCGTCACCTCGAATACCAAAGCCTTTAAGTCTAAGGGCAAAAGCTTCTGTAATGTCGCTACTGCCAAGCTAATTGGACAAATGCTGGGGAAGCAAGCGAAAGGCAAAGGTGTGATCCGGATAGTGTTCGATCGTGGCGGCAATAAATACCACGGGTGCGTCAAAGCCCTGGCAGATGCTGTACGGGCCGAAGGAATTGAGTTCTAGGCACGGCTCTTGCGCAGCCGACCAATACATTATTAGCATAAGGGGCTCTCATTGTGGTTGACAAAAAGTTAACGAATACTCAGTCGCTGCTACTGGGCAAAGCGGAACTGGACGTTGAAAGTCTGGCGCTTCAGGAAGAGGTGGTGTCTCTGAAGCGGGTCTCTAAAGTCGTCAAGGGCGGTCGCCGCTTTAGCTTTAGCGCTCTGGTTGTCGTCGGAGATGAAAAGGGACACGTTGGGTTTGGATTCGGCAAAGCTAACGAAGTTCCCGAGGCGATCAGGAAAGCTATTGAAGACGGGAAGAGGAATATCTTTTCGGTGCCGGTTGTGGGCCGCACGATTTCGCATCAGATCATAGGCAGGTTTGGTGCAGCACGTGTGTTGCTTCGGCCTGCATCTGAAGGAACCGGTCTGATTGCCGGCGCTGCAGTGCGGGCAGTGCTAAGATTGGCTGGCATCAAAGACATTCTGACGAAATGTCATGGAACGAACAATAAGATCAATGTCGTCAAGGCCACAGTGCAAGGCCTGAAGTCGCTTCAGAGCCCGGAGCGTGTTGCCCAGCTACGGAACAAGTCGCTGGAAGAGATTATGGGAAAGTCACGCGCGGCGCTCTATCGCGAAATTCGGCTACAGGCGGAAAAGGAGCCAGAAGAAGAAAAGAAATCCGCCGAGGCAGCTCAACCTGCTGAAGAAGCTAAAGCTCCAGTGGCTGCGGCTAAGGAGATCTCTCCTTCCCCGGAACCGCAGACGCCTCAGCCACCAGATGAGTCACAAGCATCCGTAGCCGGCGAAGAGAAGCCCCAGAGCCAGCCACTCGAATCGCCTCCTCCGGCCAAAGACGAGAAGCAAGAACCCTCGTCGTCTTAAAAACCCTACAAGGGCAGCGGGGCTAGGCGTTAAGCGTTTTTCTCCATGTTGTGGGCTGGCACACACTTGGGAAGTAGGGAGCAGTTCATGAACTGCTCCTACTCTACGGAGTTGAATGACGTGGCAAAGAAATTGAAAATTACGTGGGTCAAAAGCACGATTGGATGCAGGCGCGAGCATCGGCGTACGATTCGAGCCCTTGGCCTGAAGCGCCTTCATGGTGTAGTTTATCACGACCCAAGTCCACAGATCAAGGGTATGCTGCGAAAGGTATCGTATCTGGTAGCGGTTGAGGAGGTTGCCAAATCGTGAAAGTGCACGACATCCCAGCAGATCCTGGCAAGCGACAGAAGCCCAAGCGTGTGGGACGCGGTGAGGCGTCTGGCCATGGCAAGACGTCGTGCCGTGGCAGCAAGGGTCAGCTGGCACGGAGCGGTGGAGGAAAAGGGCCCGCCTTTGAAGGAGGGCAGATGCCCTTGGTGCGCCGTGTGCCGAAGCGAGGGTTCCGAAATATCTTCCGCCAAGTCTACAGGATCTTGAATCTAGAGACGCTCAATCAATTCAAGAACAACGCCACTGTTGACCCAGCGGCTCTTCAAGAGCATGGACTGATTCGCTCTACCGACATTCGAGTCAAGATCCTGGGTGATGGCGAGTTGAAGAAAAAGCTGCACGTCAAAGCCCACGCATTCTCAAAGTCGGCGCGAGACAAGATTGTCGCAAAGGGCGGCACGTGTGAGGCGTTGTGATGCTCCAGTCGATAGCCAACATTTTTAAAATCCCCGACCTAAAGAAGAAGATTCTTTTCACGCTGTTTATTCTCATAGTCCATCGGATTGGCTGCCACATTCCAACCCCCTTCATTGATCCTGATGCAATCAAGGAGTTCTGGCAGACCCAGGTCTCCGGGCGCGGTATCCTGAAGATGATTGATATGTTTTCCGGCCGGGCATTCCAAAACATGACGGTAATGGCCCTGGGCATTATGCCCTACATCAGCGCCTCGATTATTCTGCAGCTGCTCATGGTAGTCTGGCCACGTCTGGAAAAAATCGCCAAAGAAGGCGAAGCCGGTCGCAAGAAGATTAATCAGTACACGCGCTACGGTACTGTGGTGCTGAGTGCGTTTCAGTCAATGGGCTTGGCGCTTATGATCATATCGCAAGAATGGACGCCCCTGGCAGCGAATCACAAGCTCCTGTTTATTCTCATAACCATGGTTTCGATGACTACGGGCACAACCTTTCTCATGTGGCTCGGGGAAAAGATCTCAGAGCACGGCATCGGTAACGGCATCTCCCTCATCATTGCCTTTGGAATCATCGCATCCTATCCCTATGACATTGGCATCGGCATGGAAAGTATTCGGGTGGGTAACCTGCGGCCGATCTGGGTGCCGATCTTGTTTGCCTCCTTGGTGATCGTATCGGTGGCGATTATTTACATCCAGGAGGGAGCACGCAAGATACCGATTCAGCACGCCAAGCGGGTAGTAGGCCGGCGCATGATGAGTGGCTCAACCACTTACCTGCCGCTCAAGGTCAATACCGCAGGCGTGATTCCCGTGATTTTCTCTTCAGCGATTCTGAGTTTCCCAGGCCTCATCTTCTCCTGGCTGGGACCAGGAGGTCAGGGCTTTTTTTCCGACCTTGGCCAATGGTTCGACATGAGTTCCCGCCAGAATCCCTACTACTGGCTGGGGCTTAGCAAGGGCGGAATTTTCTATCTGCTGAAGGTTGTGAACCTCTACACCGTGCTCTATACTATCCTGACGATGTTCTTCTGTTACTTCTATACTGCGATTACCTTTAATCCCGTAGACACGGCTGAGAATCTGAAGAAATACGGAGCCTTCATCCCAGGGCGACGACCCGGCAAGCCAACGTCTGACTTCATTGACTTTGTGTTAACCCGCGTTACGCTGGTCGGCGCTATCTTCCTGGTCAGCGTGGCCCTGTTGCCAAACGTCTTCGTCGTCTCATTCCAGATTCCCTGGGCACTGACCGATTTTGTGGGAGGTACAGGGCTGATCATCGTCATCGGCGTTGTTCTAGATACCATGAAACAGGTAGAATCGCACCTCCTTATGCGCCATTATGAAGGGTTTAAGTTACGTGCACGCGGACGTGGACGCTGGTAGAAAGCCATGCGCCACGGCTATGGCATCAGAGAGGATTTTTGTTGATGAATATTGTACTGCTTGGGCCCCCAGGTTCGGGAAAAGGCACTCAAGCAGATCTGCTTGCAAAGCGCTATCAGCTGGTTCACATTTCAACAGGCGACATCTTGCGCCAGGCGATGAATGCGCGAACCGCTCTTGGCATTCAGGCTGAAGCACAGATTAAGGCAGGTCAATTGGTTTCCGATGATATTGTGAGTGGGCTGGTGGGTGAACGACTACGAACACCGGCAATGCAGGGTGGCGGATTTCTGTTCGACGGCTATCCTCGAAATGGGAATCAAGTATATCAGTTCGACGCGATTCTGGCCAAGCAGCAACTGGCATTGTCGCATGTAATCAGCCTGGAGGTGTCTGAGCAGACTCTTCTTCAGCGCCTGCTGGGACGGCGTACCTGTGACGGATGCGGACGCACCGTTAACATTAATTTGCAACAAGCCGGGAACAAGCAGTCTTGCCAGGTCTGTGGTGGCGAGCTCATCCAGCGGGTTGACGACGATGAGGCAATTGTTCAGAAACGTCTTAGCGTGTATCAATCCGAAACACGACCCGTTCTAAACATCTATGGAGAGCGGGGACTCCTCCACACAGTGTGTGGAGACGGAAAAGTCGACGAGGTGTTTCAACATCTTGTCTCGCTTCTGTCGGACGTTCTTTAGGAGCGATAGCGAAGGTTGAGAGTGATTGAACCAGTACGACGATACGGTAATTGAGATTAAGAGCATTGATGAACTACACGTGATGCAGCGAGCAGGCCAACTGCTGCACGAGGTGGTAGCGAAGATTACCCGGGGCATGCAACCCGGGATTCCGACAATTAAATTGGATGAGATGGCGCGGGCGCTCATTGAGAAGGATGGAGGTCGTCCGGCATTTCTCGGATATCGCGATTACCCAGCTACCATTTGCGTTTCAATCAATGAAGAGATTGTACACGGAATTCCCTCAATGCGACGCCTGCGCGACGGTGATATTGTCAGTATTGATGTGGGACTGTTTAAAAACGGGTTTTATGTGGATAAGGCTGTGACGGTAATGGTCGGCAAGGTGGCACCTTCAGGGCAACGGCTTGTTCAGGTGACTGAAGAAGCGCTGCGGATTGGCATTAATATGGCACGGCCGAATAAACGGCTTGGCGATCTCTCCGCAGCAATCCAGGCGTACGTCGAAGCCGCGGGATTCTCCATTGTGCGCGAATACACCGGCCATGGAATCGGGCGCAAGATTCACGAACCGCCACAAATTCCTAACTTCGGCAAAGCGGGTAGCGGGCCACGTCTCCAGCCCGGGATGGTGCTGGCAATCGAGCCAATGGTCAATATTGGAACCTGGAAGACCGTCACGTTAGATGACCAGTGGACTGTGGTGACTGCAGATGGCAAGCTGTCGGCACATTTTGAACATACCGTGGCTGTTACTGATAACGAGCCGTGGATTCTAACATAAAAGCGGCACAACAAAATTTGTTCTTGACTCTCGGTCATAAAATATAAAAATAGAATATTTGTGCGTTGATAAAGAAGCACTCGGTAGAGATGAAAAAAACATTCGAGGTTTTTGTACGACAGATATTGCCTTATTTTTCTCTGCGCGAATAGGGTATCCAGATATCATGGCAGGGAACGAAGGAGCCAATGGCAAAAGAAAAGGCTATAGAAGTTGAAGGAAAAGTGCTGGAAAAATTGCGCAATGCCATGTTTCGCGTGGAATTGGACAATGGGCTCAAAGTGCTCGCCCACATTTCCGGCAAGATGCGAATGCATTTTATCCGCATTTTGCCTGGCGACCGCGTAATGGTCGAACTGTCACCCTATGACTTAAGCCGGGGGCGGATCATTTATCGCTATAAGTAGTGGGCGTTCTTCTGATTACAGGAGGGAGAGAAAAAAGCAGTGAAAGTTAGAGCATCGGTTAAACCAATTTGTAGCAAGTGTAAAGTGATTAAGCGAAAAGGGGTGGTGCGGGTCATTTGCAGCAACCCACGCCATAAACAGCGGCAGGGATAGTCCTGCGGCACTCCTCCTGAAAGACGTAGAAAGGGACGGTATTTATGGCACGCATTGCAGGTATTGATTTACCACGAGGAAAACGCGTTGAAATTGGCCTCACCTATATTTATGGCATTGGGCGAATGCTGTCAAATCGCATTCTAATAGCTGCCGGGGTAAACCGGGATATCAGAGTGCGCGATTTGACTGAAAGTGAAGTGAGTAAGATCAGCGCTGTAATCACGGCCACCCACCGCGTTGAGGGTGACCTGCGGCGCGAAGTCAGTCAGAACATTAAGCGTCTCATGGACATCGGTTGTTATCGAGGACTGCGGCATCGCAGGGGACTTCCGGTACGCGGGCAGCGAACGCGCACCAATTCCCGGGTGCGCAAAGGCCCCCGCAAGACCGTTGGCAGGCGGAAGAAGGAGTCCAAAAGGTCCGGTTAAGCGCTACCCCTTGCAGCGCGTACTATCTGGCAAGGTAGTACAGAAGCTATTTCTGATTTCAGATTTTTAAATATCTCGAGTAATTAAAGGTGATACATTCATGGGGAAAAAAGAAACGCCCAAAGTAAAGAAGAAACAGAAGAAAAATATTTCCCACGGGATTGTGCATCTCCAGGCGACATTCAATAATACCCTTGTCACGATCACCGACAAGAGTGGTAACACCATTGCATGGGCCAGTGCGGGATCGGAAGGGTTTAAGGGGTCGCGAAAAAGCACCCCGTTTGCCGCACAATTGGCCGCTGCATCGTGCGCGAAAAAAGCTATGGAGCACGGGGTGCGAACCGTGGAGATTTACGTAAAAGGTCCAGGGTCAGGACGTGAAGCTGCTATTCGGTCCTTGCAGTCTGTGGGACTTGACATCACTGTGATCAAAGATGTGACTCCAATTCCTCATAATGGGTGTCGTCCACCCAAGAGGCGACGCGTCTAGCGAGGAGGACTATAACAAGTGGCTCGATATCATGATGCTGTATGTCGGTTGTGTCGCCGCGAAGGCACGAAGCTGTACTTGAAAGGTGAACGGTGTCTGGGACAGAAGTGTATATTAGAACGACAGAATTATCCCCCGGGCCAGCACGGCCAGAAGAGACGCCGGAAGATGTCAACTTATGGCCTGCAGCTGCGCGAGAAACAGAAAGCCAAGCGAATTTACGGCGTACTGGAGCGCCAGTTTCGGCGCTATTTCGAAACCGCTGAGCGGTATCGCAATGTCACCGGTACGGTTCTCCTCCAGCTGCTTGAACGACGCCTGGACAGTGTGGTGTACCGCATGGGTGTGGCTTCATCGCGGGCTGCTGCCCGACAGCTTATTCGCCATGGTCACGTACGGGTAAGTGGAAAGAAGGTTGATATTCCATCATACCTTGTGAAGGCGGGCAATGAGGTGGCGTTGTCTGAGAAGGCACGATCCAACCCGCACGTGCAGGCTGCACTGGCACTAGCAGAAAGACGCGGACGCGTCTCGTGGGTGGACTTTTCGCCAGAGACCTTTGAGGGCAGAGTCACCGCTATTCCAGAGCGTGAGGACATTCCAGTTGATATTAAAGAGCAGCTCATCGTGGAGCTGTATTCCAAATAGCAAACGGCTGTTTGAGATCTGGCTATTTTCCCGGCAGAGATTGCTTGTGAGTATCAGTCTGCTCTAGCGGGCTTTGCGAGTATGCTCTTCTGGGGTTTAAAAACTAAATAGGGGGTAGCGCAGTATGGAGTTCAAACCGCTTATCATGCCACGCGGGCTCTATTTTGATAAGGAAACATTAACCGCAACGTATGGGAAGTTTTATGCCGAGCCCTTTGAACGGGGATACGGCACAACCCTGGGCAACTCGCTGCGGCGTGTCCTGCTCTCTTCGATCCAGGGAGCCGCAGCTACCTCGCTGATCATTACCGGGGTCAAACACGAGTTTACCAATGTGGAGGGAGTGAAAGAGGACATAAGCGAGATTCTGCTTAACATCAAGTCGCTGAATTTCAAGCTGCTTGGCGATGTTGGGGCAACCACAATTTATCTCGATGTAAAAGGCGCACGCGAAGTCACCGGTGGTGATTTTGAGCTTAATAATAACGTGGAGATTCTCAATCCGAATCAGCACGTTGCAACTTTGACCAAAGGGAATCGATTGAAGATGGAAGTCAATGTGGCGTTGGGTCGCAGCTATGTGCCTGCCAGTGAACACAAGCCTGAAGATGAAGAAGAGCCCCTTGGCATTATTCCGATTGATTCGGTTTTCTCTCCCGTTCGCAATGTAAAGTACCTGGTCGAAAACGCTCGTGTCGGCCAGCGAACAGACTATGACCGGCTGATTATGGAAATCTGGACAAACGGAAGTGTGACCCCCGAGGAGGCGGCATCCTATGCCGCCTGTATTCTGCGCGATCATCTCACGATGTTCATTCGCATGGAAGACGAGCAGAAGGCCGTAGAAGAATACGAAGAAGAAAAGGGGGAAGTCACTCCGCTGAGCGAACTAGAAGAAAAGCTCGACAAAAGCATCGAAGAGCTGGAGCTCTCGGTGCGCTCGTTCAATTGTCTCGAAGCGGCTGGGATCAAGACCATTCGCGATCTTGTCCAGAAGACCGAGCAGGAAATGTTAAAATATCGCAACTTTGGCCGCAAGTCACTTACAGAAATTAAGAACATTCTGAAAGACATGGGCCTCTCGTTCAACATGACGATTGACGAGCAAGGGTTGCCCATTTTTGAAGAGCAGGAGAAGGCAGAAAGCACCCAGGACTCGGATCAGCAGAACACGTCTGCAGCCTGATGAGAAATTGAACAAACTCTGGCACCGCGAGGAACAGCATGCGGCATCGCAAGATTAGAAGCAAATTGAATCGGACAACAGCGCATCGCAAAGCGCTGTTAAAGAATCTGGCAGCAGCCCTGATCAGTGAGGAGCGCATTCTCACGACCCATGCTAAAGCACGCCAGCTCCGCCCGTTTGTCGAACGATTGGTGACCCTGGCGAAAGTCGGCAGTCTGCATGCGCGGCGTCTGGCGTTCAGTCACCTCGGGAAAAAAAAGGTGGTGCACAAGCTGTTTGAAGAGATTGGCCCTCGATTTGGCAGTCGTCAGGGAGGCTATACGCGCATTGTGAAGGATCAGCCGCGCGCTGGCGATGCGGCCTTGCTATCGTATATCGAGTTCGTTGAACGCAAGGAAAAGGAAGTCAAGAAGCCAAAGAAAGAGAAACGGCGTCCACTCCGCCCGCAGATGTAACTGATCACCGCTTGAACTTCCCCAGCTGCAATATATGGCACGACGCATGTCTCCGGGTCTTGGCATGGCCGCATGTGGCTGAAGAGGACAGATGGCTATGAATTCAGGCCAGGGCTCAACGCATCACGGCCTATCTCCATCGGCTAATAATGCTGACGAGTCCAATTCACGCCGCTCCACTCCATTCGGATCACTCTCAAACGTTATCATTTTCCTCTTCGGAATCGTCTGTCTGGTGGTTGGCTACATTCTGTTAAGCATAGTAGACGCTCAGGCCACCAACGTCGCAGCGATTCTCTCCCCTATCGTGATTCTTGCCGGGTTCGGGCTTGTCGCTCTCTCGCTGCTCTTAAAACAATAGACATTGCGCGGCTGAATTGAAAACAAACAGCAAACTTCACGGCGAGTTAACAATCAGGATCAAACGCATGGTATTATAGTATGTCTACCTCTTCGTGGTGGATCAATACTCACAGTTTAACCACGAAGCACACGAAGATCACAAAAGGAGTGCGCAAAATGAATCCAGTGCGTCTCTGGCTCGTGCTCATATTCATAGCAAGTGCAATAATGGCCTATGGAGAGAACCCGACGAGTCCCCCGCTTGTTCTTGAGACAGACGAGGTCGTTTTGGTGCGAATAGATGCGGCAGCGCCGGCCGGCACAATCAATCCGTTGCTGTATGGCTTGAACACAGCACGCTGGGACGAGTCGCTCTTCCCTTATCCTGCCGACCAGATGTTGCTCACCTGCGATCGAGATGCAATTCGTAAAGTCAAAGAGGCCGGAGTGACGCTGTTGAAATATCCAGGAGGCAATGACGCTGATAAGTATATCTGGAATGACCCGGCGAATATGAAATCGGAGATGGACACCGAAGAATATTATGCCTTTTTGCGTACCACCGGTGCAGTTGGATTCATCACGGCGAATGCGTCGGAGTCGCCCGAGCTGGCCGCCCAGTGGGTTGAGTATTGTAATCGTAAGCACAACTACGCCATCCAGCTCTGGGAGGTTGGTGATGAAGCATGGGGGTCATGGGCCGACAGCCACGCAAGCGGCCGGGAATATGGCAATCGGTTCGTGCGTTTTGCGCGTGCCATGCGCGCCATTGACCCAACAATTCAGATGGCTGCTAATATGAGTCTCTCTGAGTCGCACCAGGAGTGGAACAGACAGGCCCTGGCAGCGCTCGGACAGGAATGCAACATCATTACGTTTACCTTTTTCCCGCTCGGGAGACAAGCAGAGACGGATGAGAATCTGTTCACCGCGCCTGCGAAGTTTCGCGAGATGTTTAACACCCTGCAGGCTACAGTAAAGGCCGCCATTCCTGATTGTGCGGATACCATGAAGTACTGCTGCGTCGGCTATAACTCCGTATCCTCATTTCCAGGCCCTCAAACACTGTCGCTCGGAAATGGCATATATGTAGGAGAAATGCTCGGCATGTTTGCCGAAACCGGAACCGACATGGCGTGCTTATGGGCTATGCATAATTACTATCCGCCACGGCGCGGAGACTTCGGTTTCCTCTCTGCAGACGGCTCTAACACGCCGTCTTATACGTATTACGTGTTTCGCCTGATGGCTCACCATTTCGGCGGCACATTGTTGAGCGCACAACTCACAGGTGCAAGCGACAAACTTCGCCTCTTCGCATGCCGGCCAGATGGCGGGCGACTCGGTGTAATACTGCTGAACAAGGATCCAAAGAAGGCTTACTTCGTGACAATTGCACTTGAGAATTTTCAGCCAGCGCCAACGGCAAGGATCTGGCGTGTTTCAAAAAGTGAATTCGGTAGCGCACTCCCGGATCTTCCCGTGCATGGCCACGCGTTCAGGTATCTCGCACCACCGTATTCGATCACAGCAATTGAATTCACGGCGAAGTCGGCAGTGGCGAGGCCCAATCTGGTCCGCGGCGCCATTGCCATGGCCTCTGGCTATAGCGAAACCGGACCCTCCTTCAAGCCCCAAAGCGCAATTGACGGCGATCCTCACACCCGCTGGGCATCCCCGGCATGGGTGTCTAGAGACGGCACGGATGAAGCATGGCTTACCATCGATCTGGTCGAGCCACGCCAGGTTGCTGAATGCCGCATCATCTGGGGCCCGCAGGCTGCAACCAACTTTGGGGTGATTGTCTCAGAGGATGGAAAGCGCTGGCGCAACGTGTATCAGACAGACAAAGGTTCCGGCGGCACCACAACGATTACGTTTCCGCCGCAGACCATACGCTTTATCAAAATTGCCTGCACAAAAGGAAAGCGCGCGATAAGCACTTATTCCATCATAGATGTTGAGCTTTTTGGCCCAGAAGAGACAGTAGGGGCGTTCAATTGAACTGCCCCTACAAAGGCATGCAATAAGACCGTGCGGTGTGCTTAGGATGATAGGTCCTCTACCATCCGCCCATGGCGCACACAGAACTTCTCCTCATTTTCCACCATGGCCTGGATCAGCTCCTCCTGCCAGTGGGCATTATAAAGCAAACAGTGCACATCCGGGCAGAACGCCTCTCCGGTCACCTGATACATGATTGCCTGGGTACACATGCCCACGAGCACCGCATTGATGCGCGAGTCCTGAGGCAGCAACATGCGATGTCGGAGCTGCTCTGTCACATCGTGCTGCATCATTTGGTCGAAATATTGCTGTCCTCCCGGAAGTATGCTGATGCCTCGTTTGAGCAGGTAAAATTCTTTTGGTTTTGCCGGCGCTTCTCGAAGTCCCGTTGTGGAAATCAGGCTCGGATTCCCCAGGATTATTGTGCGCAGGTGGTAGCGGCGGTCTTGCTCGTCATAAGTGCCAAGCAGCTGGTTTGTAATAACGATGTGCACTGCACGCATAGAGCGAATCTGGCAAAGCGAACGAATCTTCGCCTGAAGAAGAAATCCATTGTATACAAGCCCAACGATGCTTGACGGGCCTTTTTCCAGCTGTCGCAGCTCATAGGTAACCTCGCCGGGGAGCGGCTCGTTCTCCGTTACGGCGATATCCTGGACGACCTTGCTTCGCGCCATCGTCTCTGCAACTGCGTTGCGGTCCACACCGAACTCATTGTGCCATGCGCGCAATACCTTAGGTTCAACCCAGGGAAGAAGCACCTGGAGCTCGGCACACAGAGCGCCACAATCCAGTTCCGGGCACGTTCCTTCGTCGTAAATGCATACAGACGTTTTCATTCCTCAGAGATCCGTGGTATGTTAATCCGATGAAAATTGCTATATGGTTCCTTCGTGTTCTTCGTGTTACTCGTGGTGAGTTAATATTCCTTTTTAAACCGCAGGAGCACACGAAGATCACAGAGAAATGAGAAAGTATGGAATTGAGTTTAAAACTTCCTGTGAGCTAAAACAAACAGGGTGCAGCGCGCTTTTCAAGCTTCATCACAAGGCCACGCATGACCCGGCCTTTCAGCGCCTTACACCCTGAGATTAAACACCCTATTTCTGCTTTGTCAATATGTTGGCAACTACCTCTGCTGCGCGTTTGCCTGAAAGCAGCATGGCACCGAATGTCGGGCCCATGCGCGGCAAGCCATACATCGTCGAGACTGCCATGCCTGATATCACAAGCCCCGGAAACACCTCGCCGGTGTGCTCGACCACCAGATCCTCGGATTGATTCACCCACATCGCGCCGTAGCCTTTCGCCTTCAGAACGCCGCGTTCTTCAAGCTTTCGCACTACGCAGGCATCGTGACCTGTCGAGTCAATCACGATCTGGGCCTCGAGCGCAATAGGATCTACACAGGTAAGTTCGCGCGGCAACGCTGTAATCGGCGTCCAGTTCACCACCACGCCGCGCACACGGTTATTCTCTCCAATGACCACATCATCAAAAACTGTCATGTTGGCAATTTTCACACCTGCATCGCACGCAGCAGCAATCAACTTCGAACAGGCGTGGGGGCCATCCGCAACATAGAGCCCCTCGACGTATTTGATGTAAGGAACTTGCAACTCATCAAGAATCTTCTGCGCTGGCTCGCGCACCGTAACTTTGTTCATCAGGTATCCGCCCAACCAGAAGCCGCCGCCGAGATAGTTATTGCGCTCAATTATCAGCACTTTGTATTTTTGACGAGCCAGCTCGCGGCCGGCCATCAGGCCGCTTGGTCCCCCGCCAACAATCATGCAGTCCGCCTCAGCGTATTGGTCGAACTGTTTCATAAACTCCGACACAATCGCCCGCGTCACATCCTTTTCGCTCACGCTGGTAAAAATAGGCATAGAAATGGTACTCCTTTCTTGCTGTACATTTTTTTACACACAGACACCTCGCCTCTGTGTAATTCTCTTCAAGAAGCTAATTCCGCGTGGGGCATTTGTAAATAGAAAAATAGCGCGAATACAGAGGCTTTCAGGATTCTCAGATCTCTTGACGGCCCCACACGGGCAGGATGCCCGTGCCACTTCGATAGAATGTGGTGGCATGGGCATCTTGCCCATGACTTTGCAATTCAGCGACATGACTATCTGCTCTTGTAGCCCGAAAATCTCGCCATTCGCTCATTTCAAGAATTGTATTGATTTCAGCCTGGCGATTCGCTACACAGTGCAACTAACAGCACCAGTGCAGCGACGGAAAACTGCATGGTGAGAGGTAAATCCTGCGCGCAGTGGTATGGGAGCAATTGCCGCACTCAGACAGGAGCATCACGATGCGAGTTGATGGCCGAGAGCCTGGCGCAATGCGCTCTATTGTGATTAAGCCGAATTATTTGAAGTACGCCGAAGGATCAGTCTACATTGCAGTAGGCGAGACGCAGGTGATCTGTAGTGCCACGGTTGAGAATAGGGTTCCTCTGCATCTCAAAGACCAGGGTGAGGGATGGGTAACTGCAGAATACGCTATGCTGCCGAGGTCGTCGAAAATCCGCATTGTCCGTGATGGTTACAGGGGCTTCATTGGGGGACGATCCCATGAGATACAGCGACTGATCGGCCGTTCCCTGCGTTCGGTTGTGGACTTGAGCGGCCTGGGTGAGCGCACAATCATTGTGGATTGCGACGTGATTCAAGCCGATGGGGGAACCCGAACTACGGCAGTTACCGGCGGATTCGTTGCAATGACCCTTGCATTGAAACGGCTATACGATGGTAAGAAAATTGGCAAGATGCTGGTGCGCGACTTTCTGGCAGGAGTAAGCGTCGGTATCGTCGAAGGCCGTGCCGTTTTAGACCTTTGCTACTTAGAAGATGCCCAGGCTGAGGTTGATATGAATGTAGTAATAACTGGCTCTGGCAAGATGGTTGAAGTTCAAGGTACTGCTGAGAAAACACCCTTTAGCGAGAAACAAATGATGGAACTCCTCGAGCTGGCACGCAGTGGCATAGATCAGCTCATCCGTGAGCAAAAGGAAGCCCTGGGCCTCGAGTCGCTGCAGTGACCTGCACCAATATTAACGAGAGGTCCCGATTCAGCGCCGCAAAATCAGTGAGGAAGCCGCAAACCTGTGTTGACGAAAACATGCAATGCGTTGTATACTAATATAGAATATCTGGCTTCCATACCGTATTACATATTATCCCTGCATGCACAGAAAGAGTCAGGCCGAACACCTTTAATCTACTGCTGGCACAAGCAGCACACATAAGATATGGCCGCACGGTCGTACATATGAGAACCCGCACTGTTATGAAAATAAGCGCCCCCACGAAAATCATTCTCGTGCTATGCATTCTTAGCCTGCTCATTGTTCAAACACTTTACGCACAGCCTGGAGAAAACGTTGAGGATCTCATGGTCTGGATGGAAGACTACCGAATATGTGACAATCGACGCAATCTTGGCCGGATTGGCCCGGTAGCAATTGGTGACGTCAACGGCGATGGTTACGGCGATATGATCATGTGCGCTCCCCGCGCTATGTGCGAGGGCACGGCGGACACAGGGATCGTTTACATTCGCTTTGGACTGAACTACGGGACTGGCATTGGTCAAGCAGAAGAGAATTTCTTTGATTTAACCACCTCTACACCTATATCGGCTCCCACGATATCAAGGCTCAATTATGACGACAAATTTGGCCGGCCTGCGGGTGTCCAGATCAATGGCGAGGTTGCAGGATATTTATTTGGCGATGCGGTGGCAGCAGGCGATTTTGACGGTGACGGGTATGATGATCTCGCAATTACGGCGAGTGAGCGCCTTGGGCCATCAGGTACTGGACGCGTGTATCTCTTGCGTGGCCGCAGCGGAATTCATGGCACCCTCGATCTGGAGCAGGAACGTTTTTATACCAATTCGTTCTATATCACGGGTCGTGAGGTTGGCGACCGATTTGGCGAGGTGCTGCTTTTTGCGGATATTGATATGGATGGCAAAGAGGATCTGGTGATCGGCTCGCCCCATGCCGGCACTGGCGGAGAAGTGGATATCTTTTTTGGCCGCGACTTTATTCCTTTCCACTTCACACCCATCCATTCCGTCCCGTCACCTCACGTTGTGATCCTTGCCGAGGATGAGAATGACCAGCTGGGTGCATCGCTTGCAATCGGCGATATGAACGACGACTCACGTCCTGACCTCGTCATTGGAGCGCCCATGAATAGTGAGTACGCCCCATATTCCGGAAAGGTCTACATTCTGCATAACAGTGATCTTCTCACTAGCGGTCCGACAGTGGAGCACTGGACAATTGATCTCGCTCAGCGGGCACCCAGCGTCATGATCATTAATCCAATGGCAAACGACACAGCCGGCTCTGCTGTGGCGGTCGGCGATTGCGACGGCGATGGGCTGCAGGATTTGATAATCGGCGCACCGTATGGGGATTTGCTTAACGTCTCAAATGCTGGAAAGGTATATTTTGTCTACAACAAGGGCCGATTCAGGAATATTCTGTACTTCAATCTTCAGAGCCACGTTGATTTAACGGTCGGCTCTACCTTCGTTAACGGCCACTTCGGCCATCGCGTCGCTACCTTCAACCTGAATGACGACAACATTGCGGACGTGATTATGTCAGTCCCCTATGGAGCGGCAGCAGGTCGGGATTATGCTGGAGCTGCTTACATTATTATGGGGAGAAGTGGCACGGATGTTCTCTCTGGCTATGCTTGGGTTGGCGACCGACACGCTGATGTTGACATACTGGGCGGGGAACCAGGCGATTTTGTTGGCTATCATCTTGCTACAGGCGATATCAACGGCGACGCAATAGATGATTTTATGCTGACAGGAGACAGAGTTTCGGGCGTCAATAGCGGTTTCGGAAGCGTGTGGGCACTGTTCGGCACTGCACGATACGAATACTTCAATATAATTACCTCTCACTCTCAGGACATCCCGGCTGCTGTTGAGAAAAGCCTGTGGCAACTGTATCGATGATCATTTGAATCCCTCCTATACTCCATACCTGCGCCTTCCAGTATTTTTCTGCAACCTCTTTAGCGTTCTATAAGGGTCATCGTTATTTTTTGTGCTGTACAAATAAAATGAACAATAAAGCAAAAAGTCTTTGCTGTTTATCTGTGTTCATCTGTGGTTTCACTACTTGAGTTAGTGCTGCAACCACAGATGCACGCAGATATATGCAGAATTAGATCAATCTTCATTCGTTGCGCAATTTTCTCTGAAGAACCGAAAATAAAAAAAGCGCGCATTACGAGCAGTATGCCTTAGCATGAGTTTCACGTTAGCGCGCGAGTAGAGACTAGTATTTTATGGAGTAATGCTTTCCTTCCTTTTCGATCTCAACTGTGGTCTTGAGTATTTTCACAATCCTGACGCCCTCGATCTTGTCGCCTTCTTCAACGATTTTTCCATTGATCATCGCCATTGGCTCGGTTTTGTCCCACACAATTCCCTCCAGCTGTAAACCAAACGTCTTGCCTTCTTCGCGGATCGGCGCAGAAGAAACCTCGGCAGAAGCTGCGGATTCCTTAGCAAGCTCGTCAGGTGAAGGGAAGACCGGCTGAGGGGAGAAGTGTGGAGCGACTTGCTGAGCAGGTGCTGATTTTGCGGGTGAGGATGGAGTACTCGCTGCGGGAACAGTTAAAGCAGGTCCCTGTACGACTGTCGGGGCTGCTGGGGTGACTGGCTGAAGATTAATCTTGATAATTGTCGGCGGCTGGACACTTTGCTGCAGCACAGGCGCAGCACGCGCTGCAGGCTTGGCGGCCAGATCAGCCACGGCCAGCATTCTCGGTTCAGGTCGCTTATCTTCGGTTGTTGGTCGGCTTGGTGGCTGGGGTTCGACAGGCATGACAACGGCAGGAGGCGCTGAAGGTTGTACGTCGTCCGATAACACTACAGAAGTACGCGAGTGTTCTGGTCTCTGAAACAACGTCACAACAAGCGAGAGCACAAGCACGACAGCTGCCAGAACCACCACGATTCCCCCAATAAGGAGCAAAGGGCGCCGAGCCGGGGGTCTGGGTGCATCGCCGTGCGCCTCACCGGCAATCTGGCAGAGTCGATCTTCAAGTCCGTGCGTAACGGACTTTGTGACGTGGTGTTTTCTTTCCTTGCTGGATTTCTTCAGGGCATCGAAAATGGTGCTCATCGTTAATCTTCACCTCCGGACGAGAACAGGCGAGGTCGTACTGAGTGCATGCGGGAGCTGAGCAGGAGAACCGTTTTCTCATCTAGTCTGCCTGTAGCCTCGAGATTGTAGTAACGCTGAAAATTCCTAATCGCTCTTGCAGTCTGAAGATCGAATACGCCCGATAAAGGGCCGGTATAAAAGTGCCGTCGTAATAAATATTCTTGTATCTTCCCAATGCGTTCGCTTTCTTCACCCCGCTGGATTGAGCTTAGGTCGTCCTTATCAAAATACAAAGCCAGGGCGTTTTGAAAACAGCTACCCACCTTGCTGCGTCCGGTGATCATAAGGCCACGCACAGGATCTGCAAGCGTGCAGGCTTCGCCCTCCACCCACTGCAGCACAACATAGGGTGAGAATCGTCCAGTTGGGTCGTCAAGGTGCAAAATGAGAGGTACGTCATACTTGACGGCCTCAGACAGCTCGCTGTCAAGGTCAACCATCTTCAATCCCAGGGGCGAGTTGGTTGTAAGAAGCGCAAGCTGACTCAGAGTCTCGGGGCTGTAGTGCTTAAAATCCGAAAGTTCAACTCGCATATTCCACAACCCCAGCCACGTCAGGATTGATGCGTGGTACGCGTACCCTGGATCATTCACCCGGACAATATTATCCTCGTCATATTCCCAGTTGTAATATAAGATTGCTGGAGTTGGCGATGGTCTGACCGGTTCAGACGCCAGCTCTGCTGGCTCCGGCAAGCTCACGGAGGCTTGCGAAGACTCGTAGCGCGACTGGTCTGCGTCCTCTACACCCTCCGACCCGGACTCGTTGAGAGATGCCTCACTCGTCAATGCGCCAGAGGATTCAGCAGCTGTAGATTCGCTTTTGCTGGCGATTGAAGAGCGTTGTGCCGTTGTGTTCCGGTCCTGGATGAGCGAGCGTAGGTTGTAATTAGCAAACCATATTCCGCCGCCAATGGCACCACCGAGAATGACGAGTGCGCTTCCAACCAGCGCATATTTGACAATCAAACGGGTTGGCCCAACGAGCGCACGATGTTGCTCGCGCGTCAGGGCGCGCGGTTGGCCACCGACAAGTTCCGCAATGGCACATCTCACCAGCCTCGCATCTATCGTATACGTTGCCTCGACGTACGCAGCAAGCATGGCTCGATCGCATACCAGATTAATTTTGCGGGGAATACCTTTCGAGTATTCGTAGATCAGTTGGAGGGCTTGTGGTGTAAGCTCGACTTCAATCTTTGCCTGAGCAACAAAAAGGCGATGGCGTATGTAGTGGACAATTTCCTCTTCGCTCAGTGCACTGATATGATAGCGCACTGCAATCCGCTGGTTCAGTTGCTCCAGGGCTGGCAAAATTAATGTATACCCAAGCTCCGGCTGGCCAATCAGAACGATCTGCAGGAGCTTTTCCGTTTCGGTCTCCAGATTGCCCAGCATGCGGACTTGTTCCAGGCAATCTGGCGAAAGGTTCTGCGCTTCGTCTATGATGATGACGGCATTATTGCCCTGGCTATTTTGCAGAAGTAGAAATCGGTTAAGTTCGTCAATAAGCGCTTTCTTGCTGTCGAAGGTGGAGCGAATTGAAAACTCCTCATTGATCGTTTTCAGCAGCTCCAGTTCGCTCAGGGAGGAATTCAGAATGAGGGCAACTTTCGTGGTGTGAGGATCAAGCTCGTTGAGCAATGCCCGGCAGAGGGTGGTCTTTCCCGAGCCGATCTCTCCGGTGATGGCAATAAAGCCCTTGCGGTGCTTGATGCCGTAAAGCAAGCTGGCAAGGGCCTCTTTGTGGCGTTTACTGAGAAAAAGAAATCGCGAATCGGGTGTTATATTAAACGGCGCTTCTGCAAGACCAAAGAATTTGGTGTACATGAACGTGAACCGTTAGCTGAAATCACAGGGAAAGAACCGCTGCGCTATGTCTCCATATTTGTTTTCAAACAATACGGAACTTGCATCGCCGAGTCAATATAAACCTATCCAGATACTAAATTGGGGACTGCCTTCAGTAGAGCCACCGAGATACAGAGGCACAGTGAGCCTAAGGCTCACAAAAGTACTAAATTGTAAATTGCAAAATGAAAATTGTAAAAGGCAAATTCAAAATTTGATATTTGCATTCTTAATTTTGCAATTTCTCTCTCTTTGAAAATCTCTGTGCCTCTGTGCCTCTGTGTCTCTGTGGCATTGTTTAGTGATGATCAGGCTCATTAATCAAGATAGGCTATAATGCGATTGAGAGGACACAGGGAGATGGTAGGAATCGTTAGACAAACGCGGTAGTAGTGGTGTTATTTCGCAATCTCTCTAACCTTGGCCGGCACCTCGGCTTCAATCTCCGCGAGATACCGACAGGCCTCTTCTGGCGGCGTGGGATTGATATAAAAACCTGTTCCCCACTCAAACCCGGCCACTTTGGTTAGCCGTGGCATGATCTCGATATGCCAGTGATAGAAGGGTGCAGGGCCATTTTCGAACGACATGGTGTGAATGATGTAGTTATAGTCAGGTGCCTGGAGTGCCAGGTGAATTTTCCGCAGCGTTAGGCGGAGAATCTTGCTCAGGGCGATCACCCCATTTTTCTGAATGTCGTTAAAGTAGGATTCATGCTGTTTGGGAATGATCCACGTTTCAAATGGGAAACGCGATGCGAAGGGCAGGAAGGAAAGAAAGAGCTCATTTTCGGCCACGATGCGGACATTGTCCTTCAGTTCCTGGTGGATGATGTCGCAAAATACGCAGCGTTCCTTATAATCGTAGTAGCGACTCGAGCCTGAGAGTTCTTCCTGCACGCGCTTTGGCACGATCGGCAGGGCAATGATCTGCGAATGCGCATGATCCAACGTCGCACCAGCATCGCGCCCATGATTCTTGAAGATCAGGACGTAGCGGAACCGCGGATCCTTATGCAGTGCGATCGTACGATCGCGGTAAGCCCAGATGACTTCCTGGACTTGCGTCTCCGGCATGTCAGCAATGGAAAGATTATGTTCCGGGGTTTCGACGATCACTTCGTGCGCCCCGATTCCATTCATTTTGTCAAACATGCCTTCTGCGACACGCCGCGGTTGTCCCTCGATCCCAAGCGCGGGAAATTTGTTGGGAATGACACGCACCCACCAGCCTGGCTTATCCTTCTGGGAATTAGGTGGACGATAACTGAGCACTTCGGGCGGGGTATAGACTTCGTTTCCCGAGCAGAAAGGACAGAAGCCCTCGCTCTTCAGCTCTTCGGTTTTGGCAAAAGTGGTAGGCCGTTTCGCGCGTTCAGTAGCGACTATAACCCAGCGGCCAATCACAGGGTCTTTGCGCAACTCAGGCATTCACGCCTCCTTACCGTGTCGTAGGCAGTCAATTACCAGCCTCGATAAAAACGCTGCCTATCTATATTTATATACCCTTTTTTTCTTTCTAACCTGAATAATGCCGTAGAACATATGGATGGGTCTGAGGCTTTGTCAAGAGATTTATCGCTGCCACAAGCAGGAAATGTGCATGGAGGGCAGGCCTGAGGTCATTTCATTGATTTAACTGCTGCAAAACGGTGCACCGTGCAATGCCTTATGCCTGTTTTGATTAATGAGCGCCTAACAGAAAGAACTATCAAACCACCACGGCACGACGCGTAGCAGTAGGGGCAGTTCATGAACTGCCCCCTACAGTTCTGAATGACACATTGAGGGGCGACCCACCGCGGCGGATCGCCCCTACTCCTGATGTGTACGTTGTATCGCAGTGGTCAATGCGCCTCAGGCGCACATCTTGATCGTGTCTCCAAAGACCGACACAGAGACACAGAGATTCTCAAGGAATGAATCTCTTTATCTTTATGATGAACCTCGACACAAAAAAAACACCCCTGAGTGATTCGGCTAAAATCCCTCAGGGGAAAAACCTGCCGCTACTTTCTCGTTACTTCAGATAGTAGGGGCAGTTCATGACTTGTGCGCCTCAGGCGTAACTGCTCCTACTCTTAAAGTTCCCAGCAATCAAACGCGGCTCCGGCTATTGATACAGCTCCCAATGCACGGAAACAGCAGTGGTCGGCCCAGGCGTCGGCGTCGGCGCCGTCCAGACCTGGAGATCGGTATCAAAGCGCGGCCAGATCTGAATATTCGCCTGGTATATTGCGGCATTACCAATGATGGTCTGCGTGCCACTTGGAATCGGATCGCCAGGCAGATCAGATGCACCAAAAACCCGGACGACTATGGCCTGCGCGTCACTCGTGGTAAAATCATGGTTTGTGTTTCCACTAGGAAAAGTGCCACCGGGGCTGTCAAACGTACCCGCCAGCTGAATAAGCTCACCTTCATAGTTTGCGTAATTGGTTGTATACTCTGTGCCGGTCAATACCAGAGGTGCTGGATCAGGCAAGACATCGCCGCCGGTGTAGATGGTTGGCGTGTATGCAGTGATGAGAGAATTTTGCAGAGATATCTCCCACATATCGTTATAGTTGATCAGCTGACCCTTCAAACCACTGATAGTGGAACCCTCTGAGATACCCTCGACCTTTGAGCCGTAATAGACAAAAATGCCGGTCTGTCCGTCTGTACCCGAAGTGTCCTGAACAGCGAAGTCAGGGTATATAGGATTGAATTGGAGCTTACCATGGCCAAGCACCTTCACCTTCCCGGTGATGTTAACATACGTCCCATCACTCTCGGCGCGGGCCGCAGTGATGTTTGCCACATCTGTATAGGTCTGGGTGAACCCGGGCACGGCTAGCAAGAGAATAGAAGCAACCAGTGCCATTCCGAAAATCCAATAATGTTTCATGTGATGGTCCCTCCTTAGATTAGTCATTATCGTACTACAAAACTTTACACACAATACTCATACGCACGCTTATTTAATGTTTTCCTGATTAGGTCTTCGGGTCAGGATCACCTCCTTTCGAACCTCGCTCGCTCTGCTTGCCCACGAGCGTCACGTAGGTTACGTCCAATGTCCAAAATAAGATTTCATTCCCCCAGCACACCTTCGCATAAATATAACCTAAACGGCTTTGACATTTACCGTGGTGCCAGAGAGCCTGGTAAGCACTGGGATTCACGTGGGCGCGAGCGCTTAACTGCAAGAGTACAATGCCGACAATGAGCTGGGAGCGTAAGATCTTCCTTCTCTAATCAATCCTTTCTTTATACCCAGCGGGTCTTAGAAAAGTCAATAAAAAAATCGTGAATTCTCTGTTAAGGTTAATCTCTTTCGCACCAAACCCATCCACTACGACATGCACCTCGCACGTGCTTCAGCTTGAAAGGCTTAGACATGTGGTAGGCATTTTCATAATTATGACGACGAGAGACGGTATCCGGTGGGGGCACGCCGCGGCGTGCCCCTACACTGCAATGCCAAAATTGATAATTTGAGATTCTTCGTCCGCACGCACAAGGCGCATTCTCAACCTGCGGCGGGTCAGAATGACAGCGTGTCTCTATTCGAAAAGTAGGGGCAGGTTTGAAACCTGCCCCTACAGATTCCATTAATGCCATAGTCTCCCAGACACCGTTTGTCACAATGCCGAGAGTGAGCAGGGAGCTGGAGGCGTTTTCTCTGAATACAAGGTGAACATCAGCAAATATACGATAGCAAATAAGCCAAGCTTCTGAAAATGGCCTCAATTTTTCAATTGACACAAGGACTGAGATAGAGGTATAGGTAAATGTTTTGGTCTATTGATAAATGATAAATAAGGAGGTGAACGAATTTTTAGGCTGCAATATGAAACAACCTTTAGGTAGTAGAAAAAAAGAAAAGGAGGGTTAAAATGCGCAAAATTATCATGCTTATAGTTTTGTTTAGCTTGTGCTGTTTTATAGCTTCGGCTCAAGTTAACCATCTACTAATCTCTGAATTCTGTGTTACGCCAACAGCCGCAGAATTTATTGAGATTTATAACGGCACAGGCTCTACAGTTAATCTTGAGAACTACTATCTTTACGATGCCAACTATACCAATGACGACGACTATATCAACGTAGTCGATGACACCTACACTGATTACTCTTCTGATTTTCTCTGCCAGTTCCCTTCAGGAGCATCGATTGCTAATGGTCAATATTTAGTCGTAGCTATGGATGGTGCGGCTTTTAATACCACCTATGCATTTGACGCTGATTATGAACTTCTTGGCACTTCTGGGTCAGTTCCGGATATGCTTGAAACACAAACTGGAAGCATAGGAGCTAGCGCGGGTCTTACTAACGCAGGAGAATGTGTCCTGCTCTTTTATTGGGCCGGGGTCTCTGATTTAGTTGATGATGTTGATTATGTGGATTATGAAGAGACTGCCACAGGCTCTGCTGGTGGGAATTCTGAGGCAATTGATAAAACCGGGAAAACTAAAGATGGGCCTGATGGTGATGCCGTTGCCTCAGCTTATCTCAACGATACGGCAGTTGCCAGTCAGATTCCGGCCATTAACCATTCTGGTGGTTCTTCAGTTGCCCGAAGTAGCGTAACTTCTGAAGCCAGTGAGACTGCCTCCGGCGGCAATGGAATCACTGGCCATGACGAAACGAGTGAGAACTTCTATACTGCTTTTGTGGTGGAGACAGTGCCCTCTCCGGGTCAAGCTTATGGATCAACGACTCGGGTAGTGGACTGGAGTCTCTATTAATATTAACCCAGTGTTGTTTATTAATAGGAGGGCTAAAGTTACGCCCTCCTTTTTTATTGTGAACCTCTTTACAGAAGACAAGGTAGTTTTGTATACGCCAAAGCGTTTTTTGTTGGGGTTTCTTTCGAAAAACTGTTTAAATTGCAATGAGTACACATCTTCATAATTATGACGACAAGAGACAATATCCAGTAGGGGCCCCCCCCGGGCGGGCCCGACACAGCAATGACCAAAATTCTTAT
>JAUWMI010000072.1 GCA_030613245.1 Candidatus Sumerlaeota bacterium | reverse complement strand
AGAGGATGGGTTCGTCGTGACGACTGACATACTTGACTTCAGCTCGGCCCAGGGCGGTACCATCTCCCTGGAAGCTGTTGCGATTGATTATGTCACGATTCCTTAATTAGTGGAGGACAGCAATTAAGCGAACCATGGGATGCCGAGTAGGGGCGTATTGCAATACGCCCTACTTGGCTTTTTTTATTTTTTAAGGCAATCAGCTCCACTTCTTGCGTCAAGCGAACTGTGTCGGCCAGGGCCTTATCGTCTCATTTGACATACTCAACTTCAATCCCGGAGACGCACCAACCGCGAGCCTGAACCTCGACCGAGTCATAATCGAAACACTCTCACCTCCGGGATCACCGTGATCCACCTGAGGCAGACGGACAAGTCCCGCAAGGTCATTCCTCAGGTAGTGCCTGTTCTTTTTACGAATCTGAAGGTTGCGAGGGTAGAATCCCGTCTGGCTGAACCACTGGTTTATACTTTTCTTATTCTTCTTCTTCTCTTCCTCTGAACCAGCTTTACCGTTAATTGATAAAATGCGTTTTGGACTCTCCGAATAGTCCCCACCGGAGTTTATTGGTCGCTTGTCGCGGGGTATACAAGAAGCAAAAATTACTTGGCGTATATCTACAGCGGCTGCACCCGGGGGTTATAAACTATTAAGACCCACACAGGATCACTTCCAGACCAAGGCAAGAAAGAGATGTTGACAGAAACATTCCGGCGTGTTACCGGCAAGGAAGTCATAATAGTAGGGCTAGAATGTTAACCCCCCTGCGGGGGCAAGAATCCTCAGGGTACTTGGTAATCGGAGCGCAAAAACAGAACAATGCAGCCGGCCAGCAGTGAGCCCGCAATGGTATACTCTTTGCCAGAGCTGCTCTGATGCAAGAAAGGAGGGACCGGGTTCTGACCTTTACCTAAGGCGTTGTTCTTCATCTTCATTATCTTGATGAGCAAAACAAAGTGCTTGATCTTGGAAAAGGACATATGAAAAACCTCTATTTATTATGCCATAGAGAACGAGAATTAGTTTCGCGAATTATCACAAATCCGGTGTTCAGACTGATAAGGAGAGGATAATCATGGACAAAAAACGAAGGCTTCTGGTTTCTGCATTAGCAGTTTGTATTTTGGCAGGTATATTTACCGGTTGCACCTATTTAAAGCATCCCTATATCGTTGACACCGGTTCCCTGTCAGCTGATGCTTCAAGATTATGCTATCGTCCATATGAATTCAATAGCGAGCCTACTAATAGGGCTAATGGATCGGCCACGCAATGGACGTTCTTATACTTCTTTGAATATGGAGATGTGGCCAAGACGCTAAATTTACAGAAAGTATTTGACCGGCACGTCGATTCTATCAGATTTGTTTATAGCATAGCTACTGTGCGCCAGATGCCCGCACTTATTACGGCTCCATTACTGACGGAGGAGATTAGGCTAGAGACCGCAGCTTCTGATAAGGTAATTGAGCTTTATAATGCAGATGGATATTATATTATCAAATCTGATTTTGACAACAGGGGAATACCGTTATTAATTGCTCGTAAGCAATGCAAAACAAAAGGCTACCTTATGAAAGTCAAACCTGTTGGCAACTTCAGTGATGAATTATGGATGGAATATTTAGAAGCACAATCTGATTAAAAGCCTGGTAGGTATTCTTGTTGAAATAGAGCAGCTTAAGAACGGATAGCAGATCTGGGGCGCCTCATCTGCGAGCGGCGATCGAATGGCTAAAGAAGGTGAGCAATAAAAATCCCAATCAGGATAATCGCCGTTATGCGGCTGAAGCGCTCAAAGAGCTCGGTGTGACAGAAGAGTGATTTTCGGCCTATGGAGACACATGCAGGGCAGACACACAGGTCTGCCCCTACTTTTCTGCGACGATCCTGTAACCTCGCGACAGATAGATTGTCAGGGGAGATATCGCACTCCACACTGCATTGATCTTCAAGAATATGCCCCTTCTGCCTGCGCCGCAAAGGTAGGCCGAAACGCGAGGTTTGAATCCTATGGTGCGAAGCAGTGCACCCAGCTCGTATGGCTGGAGCATGTTTTCAATGTAAATGCCCGTGCGCGGATTCAGGGGACATTGTGTGGGCACGGAATATTGGACGGGCAGTTCTTCGCTGGCGATATAGTGCTCGCACGCAGTTTTGATTTCCCGAGCATTCATGCCCGACGTGCCGCGCGCCAGTCTCTCTAAGTCTTTCTGTTTCAGCTCTGGAAAATGCTCCGTAATGATCTCCTTGCGCATAGATAGATACGAGGTCTTGACGGTGTGGCCGTGAATCATTGTTCCATCCGGCCCATTTTCAAAGGCGCGCCATATTGCGTAGTTCTTTCTCCGCATGAAGGGATTTGCACCATTGTTATTATCTGAAATAATCAGCAGCCCTCCCGGCTTGAGTACCGCGTAACTCTCCTCAAGGAACTTCCGGTAATTGCGAAAATGCGATATCCCTTCATTACAAAATACCACGTCGAAGAAGTCATCATCGTAGCAGTCTGACAACCTGGCTGCATCTCCTTGTGTCAGCCGAATGGTGTCAGCCAGCTTCAATTCTCTGAGGAATAAGTTTGCGGTGCTGATCATCGGGCCATAGATGTCGAGGCCATAAATCCGGCGGAACCCGAAAATCCAGAAGCCCAGGCATACTGGCCCAAAGCCGCAGCCAACGTCGAGAATCTTAATCGATGCGGACGGAGCGACGCGACCCAGGTCGAGTGGGTACCTGACGTACGAAAGAAACCGTTGCGCACTTTGCTCGTTCACCAGATATCCGCAATAGGATTGAATCCAGGGATCATACTGCGCGGCACACGGTAAGGCAAAAATCTTTCGGAAGATTTCTGAAAGCTGTTGTCCTTGGTGATTTTTTCCGACTAAGCTCAAGAGCCTTTGCCTTGCTCCCAGCTATCACGGGCAAGTTGAAAATGCGCCTGTGGCGTGATGCCCGTGCCACCGTACATTCTGCGTGCCACACTATATTCTGCGTCTAACTGTTCTGGTCTCATTCACTCCACGGCTGCTTCTTCAATGACAAGGCGGCAAGCGTCAGCGTCCAGGGTTGCCTGAACGCCATAGGGAAGTGTGACTTTCTTCTTCCCGTGGCCACAGCAGACGCCGTATAGCACAGGTTTGTTGAGGGACCTAACAAGATCATCGAGAATTTCGGTTAGCGTCAGGCTTGGTTTTTTTGCATCCTTTGGAACACAGTCCACACATTCGCCGATCACTATTCCGGCAGCGTCGCGTAGCTTTCCCGCAAGCGCGAAGTGTGTCAACATCCGGTCGAAGCGATACGGTAGCTCGTCCACGTCCTCCAGAAACACGACAGCGCCGGTCGTATCCACCTCGTAGGGTGTGCCGAGCGTGGCGATCAGCAGCGAGAGGTTTCCTCCAATCAATCTGCCTGTGACACGCCCAGAAGAGAGCGAAACGATTTCTGGTCCGTCGTCGGGGTTTTTGATCTCGCCAATCGGCTCGCGGCGCATCACCGCACGCTCAAACCACTGCTTCGTATATATAAATTCCTGCGCCATATCGTAGCCAACCGTTGGCCCGTGAAAGGTCACAAGTCCTGCTTGTTGATGAATTGCAACGTTCAGCGCAGTCAAGTCGCTATAGCCCATAAGAACCTTGGGATTTGCTCGGATCAGATTAAAATCTAGGTACGGCAGCAGGCGTGGCGTACCGTAGCCGCCTTGAATGCAGAGAATTGCGCGAATCGTTTTGTCGGCAAACATAGCATGCAGGTCATCCGTACGCGCCTGGTCTGTGCCTGCAAAATAACCCCGCACCTCTCGCGCATGCTTGCCGAGCCTGACCTGAAATCCCAGTGTCTTCAGACATTCGATGCCGCGTTGCAACTCCTCCTCCGTTACATCGCCGTGTTCATGCACGGGGCTGGCTGGCGAAATCAGGCCAACTGTATCGCCAGGTTGCAACACAGGTGGTTTTATCATAGTAATTCCCTTTGTGTTTTTAAGAACATGTAAAGCAGGGGTTCAAAATCGGCTCTTTGTCAAATGAGTTAGCATTCTTAGAGGAAAGACCCCCTCACCTTGATCCTCTCCCCCCAGGGGAGAGGGAAAAACGCAAATGAGTTTAAGTTTTCTCTCAAGACGTGTCCATCTTCCCACCGGGGAGAGAAAAAAAACACTGAGCAGACTGCTGTTCATTCTCGCGCAGCCAAATCATGACAGACAAAATCACTGACATTCGTCCGGAGAGGATATTCCAGCCGACCGAGAACCCTACTTCCCTCTCCCCTGGGGGAGAGGGATGGGGTGAGGGGCTACAAGAACAGATTGTTATGAATGCAATCCTCTCTGCAAAAGTATAAGGAACCTGTATTTACTATGTGTTTCGATCGCTATTTTGCTAACCTATCTGATAAAAAGTCTCAAGATTTTGAACCCTTACCAGGCTGCGTTTTCCATCGTCTGTGGTACCAGAAGTACTGTTCCGGGTATTGCCGCACCATTTCCTCGAGAACACGGACGTGTTGCTCAGTGACCAAGCGAATCGCTTCGGCTTTGTCGGCTTCCTTGGGAGGGTAAATTGGAGGACGGAAGATGATGACATGTTTGTCAAGTCCAACCCGGATGTCAAACATCGGCAGGATAGGCACCCGGAGCCGGGTCATAAAAAGTGCCGGGCCAGTATGAGTTGAAGCGGGAGAGCCAAAGAACTCAACGAATATGCCTGTCTTGCGCGCGTCCTGATCTACGAGAAAGGCGGCTACCCGACCCGTCTTCAGGCGCGAGACGATCTTTTTCATTCCTTCTTTTGTGGAAATTACCTCGCATCCCTTCTCCCGTCGAATTTTGTTCACATAGTCATTCACGTAAGGATTATGGATTGGCTTAGCGATGACCGAGAGCCGCAGACCTTCAGCCGAAAAGTAAGCTGCCATGAATTCCCAGTTGCCCAGATGGCCGGTCAGGGTAATATAACCACCGCGTGTGCCCCCGACCTGGTGGTAGTATTCCTCGCCTTCGGTGCGCAGAACCTGCTGCTTGATCTGCGCGGCCGAGCGAGTGCGCAGACGCATAAACTCTACAGCCGAGATTGCGCTATTGCGGTAACACTGGCGCATAATCTTGCGCAGGCGGTGCTTAGACATGGCCGACCCAAATGCACGTTGGAGATTTGCACGCATCACGCGCCTGCGCACCGGCAGAACCCATGCGCACAGCGTGCCCAGGACTGCGCCTGTCCGCAAGGCTAATCGAAACGGGAGCAATCTGAGAGTATGTTCGAGAATTTTGAGGAGGAGGAATTCAAGGCTGTAGCGTAGTGAGGCACGCATCGTCATCAGCGGTGTCTACGTGTTGAAAGGAGCGAAAGGATAGTCTTCAGCGCGCCATTACTATGCGCAAAGCCCGCGCCTGCACGCTGCCTCAGTCAATTTCCCGCAGTGAGGAGAGGTGTTTCTCGGCTCGGGCAATATGTTTCTGGTCTCCGAGTTTTTGGCTCACGTGAAGAACCTTCTCCCACTGTTCCATGGCCTTTGTGTACCAGGAGGGTTTCTTTTCATACAGGATAGCCAGGTTATTAAGGGCTGGCAGATACTCTGGATCAAGTTCCAGGACTTTTTGATACTCTGCCGCCGCCTTTTCATAGTCTCCCTGACGCATCAGTTCGAGAGCTGTGCGACACCATTGGTCAATCTGTTCCTTCTGCCCCTTATTCAGATGGACAGCGGCTTGCGAGTGATGAGCTGCGGATGCATCAGCCTGAGATAGCCCTGCGGCGCCATTTGCCTCAGCCTCTTTAACGAGATTCTCTTCGATGGCAAGTGATGCTTTGATCAATTCCGCATCTGAGCCGTCAATGATGTCGAAGATGCTGTCGAGTTTGGAGACCATGAGAATCTCCATTACCTGTTTCGAGGGTGCCAGGAGAACAAGGCGGGCTTTGTTCCTGCTGGCAGTCATCTTCAGGCTAACAAGAGCCCCGAGTCCTGCGCTGTCAATAAAATCCACGTTGTTGAGATTAAGGTAGACCTGGCTGACTCCTTTTCCCATATAGGGCAACATTATGGTCTTGAGATGTTCACATTCATCCAGAATAATACGCCCGATGGCCTCAACGTACATCGAGTCATCACTCATATAGAGATTCAGCTTCATCATGTAACCTCAAGGTTCATATGGGGAGTAGTGACGCCCGCTCAGTCCCGGGCAGGGTACTGTCGGGACGGGCAGTCGCCTGACCGCTGCAAATGCTCAGACATCAGACGCAGTCGGATCATTCGACGTTTGCTCGTCAATCTCTTGTGCCTTTTCAATAAGAAGCTCAGGAATGCCGTCGGTGATGGGGTATTTCACTTTGCACGCCTCGCACACCAGGCCAGATTCATTAATCAGCTTGAGTACCCCTTTGCACTTCGGGCAGGCAATGATACTAAGTATCTCCTTTGATATCATATCAGGCTTTCTCCTCCCTCAGTGCGCTGTCTGCCAGAGCTCAGCCAGCTGGCTGCACCGCAAGTGAAACGCCATCAACATAGGCAACCACATTAATTGTGACAAACACCTCGACGGTGCTTCCCTCAACGGCCTGAATTGCCAGATCCTCTATTTCATATGTGCGCATCGCGTGGGTAATTCCGTAAAGAAACTTCATCGCATTGAGATTGGTACCGGAAAAGCGGAGCTGAACCGGGGTGATCACGCAGACGAGTTTGCGCGTAGGCGGAGCTGGCGTTGCTTGCATCCCTGCCCCAGGCCCTGGCATTGCTCCTCCTCCCTCACCAGCAGCTCCACCTCCAGCTCCAGCAAAGGCACCTGGGTCAGCAAATACCCGTGCTGGTCTTGGAGGACCAACCGCTGGGTCCGCGGTAGCTCCGGATTCTGGCTCCGAAGTCTGTTCTAGTTCTTTAAACACCTCAGATTTGGGCAGCAGCCTTACCATACTAATTTCGTCAATCTTGTTCTCTCGAGCCATCTGCACCAGGTCGATTACAGCCACCAGCTGTTTGTTAAGATATAATAACAGACTATCGGGAAACTCAATGCGCAGAAGTTCATAGAGCTTCTCTGTGGTAAGACGATACTCTTCAGGCTTTTTCCCCAGGATCAATTGGGCATGAACCAAGCTCTTAATCAGCGGGACGTGATCTCCATAGCGAGCCAATGAGGCGACTTTCCGCTGATCAAAGCCCAACTGGAGTAAGAGCAGGCGTCTTTCCTCTTCTTTGGTTCGTTTCACAGTTTCATTCGCAATGACATCCAAGATGGAGTGAATTGCGTCCAGTTTAGACATCAAATCCCATAGATTGACCCGTCGCTTTTCGATATCTTCCGGCAGGCTATCTGGCATATCCCAGCCCTGATCGGCCAGAAAGCTGAGCTTTAGCGCACCTTCTTCTTTCTCGGCCGCCAAAAGCTGCTCAATAAGGCTTATAAAATCCTCTCGCCGTTTCTCCACGCTTTCGGGTTTGGCCTCTACATAGTAAGTATGTGCCGCCAGATTCAGAGCGAGCACCAGTTGGACAAATTGCTCATCATATTTCTCCGTCTCTCCTTCATACCTCTTGAGGTCTGAGGGGCTCTGCACTGAGGCCACGCGATTATACTGTGCCAGAGCTCGATCCCAATTGGTCTTTGAGTCAGATAACTGCCTTGCCTTCGGAGAGAATATGAAGAAATGAAGCGCTGCAATGGTCAAGATCAGCGCAATAATTCCGATAACCATCTTTTCCCTATTCGCCAATTTCATAATACGTCCCTCACGCACAGTGAGTTGGCAAAAGAAGTTGCAGAAAACCTCTACCTGCGCAGTTTTTTAAAACAGGCCTCTTTCAACGCGACTTTTGGTATCTACTATCACCCAAACTCTGGGTCGTTGTCAATTAAAATACTCACCACACACAGGGTCGCGTGGGTACCAGAAAACTTCCCCGCACATCCCTCCAGGATCAAAGCATTGCACCCGTCTCGGACGCGCAAATCCGCTTGACACCAGAGACTTCGGAGAATTACTATTTCTTCTATAAACGACGAGAACAACAAGAGCCCTTGTGGCCAGCAGAAACCATCAAGTGCTGATACGTATGGGATAGAAAGCGAGCCGTCTGTATGTCAAGACTGGTTGTCGAGAACGGCCATGACAAAGGGATGATCTTCCCACTGGTGCAGCCATGCATTAGCATTGGCCGGAGCGCATCCAACGCCATCCAGCTCGTTGATCGCCGGGTGTCGCGTCATCATGCCGAGCTGCGAGCAGATGGCAGCAACTACTGGATCAAGGATCTCGACAGTAAGAACGGGATTTATGTGAACGGTAAACTTATTAAAGATGAACATCTCCTTGTCAGTGGCGACCGCGCTCAGGTTGGCGATACGATCTTGGTGTTTGAGCACGAGATAGACCCTGAACGCCCGCGAGATGACACCACAAAAATAGTCCGTCTGGTGCCGGAAAAGACCTGGGGAGAGCCCGCCGGTACGCGTAGCGCAGGTACTCAACGGCCCGGGAAAGTGGTGCTTGATACAACTGAAGGTGAATATTTAAAGGACACCCACCATCGCCTGGAAATTCTATACGAGGTCACTGATGCCATACGTACTGTTTTAGACCTCAATCTGCTTCTCGAGAAAATTATGAATATCATCTTCAGCGTGATGCAGCCCGACCGGGGCTTCATTATGCTGCGTCATGATTCGACAGGTGAACTGCTCCCCCGTGTGGTCAAGAAACGCTCGCCTGACGAGGAGTCCATCACTGTCAGTCGCACGATTGTTGATCAGTGCATACGGGATCGCGTCTCGGTGCTCGTTTCTGACACGGCCCGGGATCAGCGTTTTCAGGCTGCCGAAAGCGTCATCATGCACAAGATCCGCTCTGCCATCTGCTCTCCGCTGATTTATAAAGATGAGGTTCTCGGCGTAATTTATGTTGACACAAAGAGCCGCCTTGGCGCATACGGCGAGGCGGAGCTCGATCTCTTGACCGGTATCAGCAACCAGTCTGCCGTGGCAATTGCTAACGCCAAGCTGCATGCTCGGGTGGTCGAGCAACAGAAGCTCCAGAAAGAGATGGAGATCGCTCGCTCTATCCAGATGAATCTCCTTCCGAGCAGCTACCCGCAACTGCCAGGCTATGAGATGTCGGCAATGAGCAAGCCGGCGGAACATGTGGGGGGCGATTATTATGACTTCCTCCCGCTGACTCAAGGACGCTGTGGCCTGGCTATGGGCGACGTATCGGGCAAAGGCGTACCAGCTGCCCTGTTGATCGCCACCCTGCGGGCCTCGCTCCAGATCGAGGCCATGCTTCCCAATGCAAGCGTGACCAAAATTATGGAGAAGCTCAACAAGATCACTTGTCGTGATGCAACGAACAATATGTTTGCCTCCATGATTTATGGCATTCTTGACCCCCTCCAGGAGAGCTTTGAGTACACGAATGCCGGCCATTGCCATCCCCTGCTCTTTGACGAAACTGGCCAGCTGAGAACGCTCAAGGTCGGAGGCAATCTGCTTGGTATTGTCGAGACCTCTGAATACGAGAAAGAGATTGTAACCATTAGCCAGGGCTCCACGCTGATCATCTATTCCGACGGCGTAACCGATACCATGAACAGCGCAGGCGATCTCTATGGTGTCGAGAGGCTTATTGAATTTGTGCGCGACCATCTTGCCATGCGCGCCGAACCCCTGCGCGATTCCATTTATCAGAATTGCCTCGAATTCAGAGCCGGTGCTGAGCAATTCGACGACTTCACCTTGCTCGTGCTTAAAGCACTACGCCAGGAGCCTGGAAGCACCCTGCCCAAAGGAACTTAATCCACCCACTGCTGAAAGGCAAGAAATCTCTGGAGAGAAAGTATAAGCAGAGCACGGCAGGCGTACTGCGTAATCCACGCTGCACGAGACAAGCTAACCTTCTGATAGCCATCACACGCAAATAATGACGAGAAAAATGGCACTTGCGCTAATGCCATATCTTTGGCTTACTCGGGTTGCTCAAATGCTTCGCACCCCGCTATAATAACCCTTTGTGAGGACTTCGCAAACGCACGGAATGGTGTCCTAAATCCAGATAGGTAAATGAGAGGTGACTAAAAATGGGTAGAGAATTGGTAAGGTGCCTATTGTTCGTTTCTCTAGCTTATGCGGTAGCGTCTGTTGTTGGCTGCGGAACGAAAATTGATACTGCAGAAAAATTGGCGGCGGCTTTGAAAAGAAAAGGAGTGAATTATCAGACGATCGAGCAGGTGGATGCTAAGCATCCGAAAGTTGATGAGGCAATAGCACTAAAAGGAGATAATCTCTGGGTAGAAATACTTCGAATTGAGGATGAGAGAACTTATAAACTCTTTATGGGGATGGGGCTATTTTTGTTTGCTGTCGAAAAGAAAGTGGAAAAGGACTTACCTGATATGCCGGTAAATATGTTATCTAAGAAACCATTTGTAATTGTGATCAGGGAAGAGCCCGAAAAAGGCGCTGTAAAGCAAGTCTTAAACAGGATATTTCCCCCAAAGGATGACTGAAGGTTGTAGAGGATGCGGAAATTTTCGATAACTGCATTTATCAAGTTCAGGCGAGATTTTGAGGGCCGGTTTAAGAGAAAAGAAAACTCTTAATGACGATGAGTAGGCTTTACTCTGCGCTTTTGTGTATTTTTTTTCGACGAGGCTTGGAAAAAACGTCCGCCAATTGACAAGAACTGTAGGGCGTTGATAAGACCAACGGTTTTTCGGTCGCATTCATTAATAAGGTGAAAGAGCCACGTCCACGCTCAAAGCCAAACAACTTACAAGTAACAATACCCTGATCCGGTGGAAAGCGGTCGCGATAGGCGCACTCGTTCTGGCGGTTTTTCTAGGGACCCGTGCGGGTCAGCACACGTTCGATGCCTTTATGTTCGCAGGCGCGATTCGGCTCAATGCCTTCCTGCCTTCGGTTTTCCGCTCGTTCAACATGCTCTATCTCCCATCTGCCATGGGAATCAGCCGATTGATCTCATTACTCACCCCTTTCGACGGGCCAACTCATGCCATTCTTGTCGGGCAATTGTGGGCCGCCTTATGGGGCGCTGTCTCCGCCATGTTGTTCTTCCTTTTGACCAGACGACTCCTGCGCGATTGGCAGTCATTTCTTATAACCCTTTTCTTCGTTTCTAGCTACTCGGTCTGGTTCGTTTCAACGGAAGTCGAAGTATATACCATCAGCCTGGCTGCCACTGTTGGCCTTTATCTCTCTTTGTTCCGTCGCTCACCTTCGTTATGGATAGCAGGGCTGCTTTGGGGTATGGCTATTCTTGGACATATTACCAATATTCTGCTAGTTGTTCCGCTGTTTTGCTATTGCGTTCTGATCCGGCGCCGCTCGTGGTGGATAGACTTTGCTGTTTTGCTGGCAGTAGGTTACGGTTTGGCCTTCCTGGTTTATGCCATCGTGGGCTTATTCATTGTCAGGATCGCCTCGGTGTCGGAATTCATAAATTGGGTGATATCGTATGCGGGCTCCCAGCAGGCGTATGGATTATTCACTATCAAACAACTCGGCCTGGGTCTTCTCGGTCTAAAGCGGGCATTTGTCGCCGGGCCAGCCAAAGCTCTCATGTTCGGCCATGCGGCTGTTCTGCTTTTCTCAGCGCTCCTCGTGTTGTTGCGCCGGGGGTTTATGCGCAGGCTGGGCATAGTTCTTTTTTTCCACATCATTACGTATAGTTTGTTTTTTTCATGGTGGGAGCCGTTGAATATTGAATTCTGGGTAGTGACATTGTTGCCCATTTGCCTGTTGGTTGGAGCGGGATGGCGGGAGGCAATCCGTCGAGGCAAGCAACCGTTGTTTGCCGCGCTCATTGTAGTTGTGCTGTTGATTCAGGGGATCTTTAATGTGCGGGAAGTGCATTTGCGCATGGATTCATCGCAAGATGTGTGGATGGAAAGAGGGCGCAGAATAGTCCAAGCGATCCGCAGCCAGGATCTGGTTATTACCTTTAACGATCCAATTGTTTTTACGCTTCCCCTGGCCGCGGGACATCTCGGAGCGGTTTCAGTTGATATGCTTGCCGGCGCTGCAGAAGCCGATTTTGATTTGGCCATGGACCGGCTCTCGGCACTTATAGAGAGTGCCCGGCACCGCGGCGGCTATATCTATGTAACACGCGAGGGTCTGGCGCCAGACCCGCTGCAACTTCAGCGCTTATCTATAACTCTTGATGAATATATTCAACAATTGCGCTCCGTGACGCAGTCTGAGCTGACCCGACCGGTTGCAGACGGTTTGATTTTCCAGTGACAATTTTCATATCCAATTGCCATTGAGGATTTGCTGTTTGCGAAATTTATACTGATTCTCATTTCATTCATCCATCTTCTTATATCACCGGAGTTTCTAACCCCGCAAAACGTCATATGAAATCCTTGACTTCGGCTGCCAAAATGCTAATGAACAGTCGTATAAAAATAAATGGAGGCAGGAGGAATGAAAAGCGCTAACGCACCGAAGGCATTATTGGACTTGTTAAACAAGGCAATAGCCCGGGAACTGCAGGTTTCAATCCAGTATATGTGGCAACATGTTCTTTCGAAGGAATGTGCGGCAAAAGATGAACTCAAGAAGATAGCAATAACCGAGATGAAACATGCTGAGGTAATTGCCGAGCGACTTGCCTATCTTGGAGGAACACCAACGACTAAGCCGGACCCCATCTTCGTTGGAGAGACTCTTAAAGAAATGCTAGAGAAGAATAAAAAGGACGAAGAGGGGGCAATTGCGTTATACAAAAAAACAGTAGCAGCTGCCCAAAAAGCAGGAGACGGAGCGACCAGAAGATTATTCGAGCAAATTCTATCGGATGAAGAAGAACATCACGATACATTTACCGGCCTATTGGAAGAGATATAGAACCAGGGTGGCACCGGTTAGTAAACGCCCCTGTGTTGTTCTGCTCCTGGACTCGCCCTCGGCTCGGTGACAAGAACTAAAAGTCTGTTTTCGTTTCGCCAATTCGCCTATTGGCGATTTTTTTGTCTGCGAATCGTAATGCGATATGGACTCATTCAAAAGCCATTGATGCAGCTGGCGAAGCGTTTTTCCAAAGCAGAGTTTTGCCGTGAGGTGAGGGAGTGAACAAGGGATACAATAGCACGAATGCGCAGTTGAACGCAATCGTACCCGGCAATCTTAAAAAGGGGCTCTTTGTCAGATAGGTTAGCAAGAAAGCCTCTGATGCATTGAATAACTTCAGTGTTTTCATATCTCGGCAAGAGTACGGCAGTTGCTTGGATCTGTGCCTCATTACGTAATGTGCCTGCTGTGTATTCCCTCTTCACCAGCCAACAGGACGAGTAGGGGCGTTTAATTGAACACCCGTACTATTCAGCCCACCTATTACAATTGTTACGATCAAGAAACGCTAACTCATTTGACAAAGAGCCTCTTTTTCTATGCTCTTGTTAATGCATTCATAGCCCCCTCCCCCCTTCCCTCTCCCCACTGGGGAGAGGAGTAAGGTTTACCCGCCTCAGGCGAGGTGAGGTTGAAAATGCGCCTTGTGGGTAGGGATTATCTCTCCGAAAATGCTAACTCATTTG
>JAUWMI010000027.1 GCA_030613245.1 Candidatus Sumerlaeota bacterium | reverse complement strand
AGTATCACGCGAAAGAAGCCGAGATCATTCGCGAGGCCGGAAAGCAGGGGGCAGTGACAATTGCCACGAACATGGCGGGCCGCGGAACTGATATCAAACTTGGGCCAGGCGTGGTGAAATGCCCTCGCTGCTGTATTGAATGCGATCTGGACTGCGACTCAACACCGGAATGTAAAGGCGTTAAGACGCGCAAGGAGTACGTCCACTGTCTGCAAGATTGTCCGTGTGGGTTGCAGATTGTCGCCACAGAGCGACATGAAGCACGACGTATTGATCGGCAGTTGCGCGGCCGTAGCGGCCGCCAGGGCGATCCCGGCGCGACGCGCTTCTTCCTCTCGCTGGAAGATGACCTGATGCGTCTGTTCGGCTCAGACCGCATCTCAGGCATCATGACGCGCCTGGGAATGAAAGAGGGAGAAGAAATCCAGCATCCCATGATCACGCGAGCCATCACCCGAGCGCAGAAAAAGATTGAAGACATTAACTTTGAACGACGAAAGCGCACTCTGGATTACGACAATGTCATGAACAAGCAGCGCGAAGCGGTTTACTCGCTGCGCCGCGAAGTGCTGGTGAGTAAAGACCTGAAAGACATCATGCTTGATATTACCTACGACGCGCTGGTGAATGAATTTCCAACATACGGCGATCCGGAGCGCCCGACTGGAGAGTGGAATGTCCGCGGGTTCATTGATTGGATCAAGCGCAATATTCCGTACCAGGATTTTTCAGACATTACTGCTGAAGACAGCACGGCATTTGACGACTTCATGAATGCCGTGATGAAGCGGATCAAGCATGCCTACGAGATGAAAGCGGAACTCATTGGCGAGGAATTGATCCTCAATCTTGGCAGGCTGGTAATTCTGCGAACTATTGATACAGACTGGCAGGATCACCTGCTCTCTGTTGACGAGCTGCGCGAAGGGGTACATTTGCGAGCGTATGCACAGCTCGATCCGCTGGTTGAATATCAACGCGAGGCCACGCGTCAGTTTCATGAGATGATGTACAACGTTAACAAAGAAATTTTCGAACGCTTCTTCCGTACGCAGATTGTGATGGAAGAAGAACGCGCAGCAGGCCCGCGTGAAATCCAGTTTCGCAAAGATGCATCACAGATGGAAGCCGCGGCAGCAGCAGCTCAGGCTGAAGGCGAACCTGTCAAACCTGGTCGACGGCCGCGTTCGGGTCAGCAGCCCGTGCGCGTTGGCCCGAAGATCGGTCGTAACGAGCCCTGCCCCTGCGGCAGCGGTAAAAAGTACAAAAAATGCTGCGGCGCCAAAGCCACCGGCGTTGTAAAATAGAACTACGGGACCTGTGAATGCTGAGTGCAAAACCGGGACGCTCCACTCGTTTGCCTAAATTTCTTTTTCCCATAGTACATTATACGCCATGCTTCTAACAAGGTAGACTAAGATGAAGAGAAAAGTGAAGGTGTATCTGGACACTTAGGTAATCTCAGCACTTTTTGATGAGAGAAATCCCGAGAGGAGATCGCTTACGGAGGGTTTTTTTTTGAGGAGATAGAAAATTTTGAGTCATTCATTTCCGAGATTACGGCTGCAGAAATTGAACGTACCCCTGACCCTGTTCTCCGAAGCAGAATGAAAGAAGTGGTATCGCAATTTTCAGTGCTTCTTTTAACCGATGATGTTGAATCGTTGGCAAACGAGTACGTTCGGTACGGTGCGGTTCCGAAGAATTATCCAGAAGATGCTTACCATATTGCTGTTGCTGTAATAAACGAGCTGGGTATTCTTTTGAGTTGGAACTTCAGACATATTGTAAGGAGAGAAACCAAAGACATAGTGAAGATGGTGAATACTTTAAATAGATTCAGGCAAATAGAGATTATGACCCCTGCAGAATTATAATTGGAGATAGAACATGCACAAAATCACAAAAAAAGAAACAGAAGCAATAAGAAAAATGGTAGAAGAGGAATTCCCCGATGATCCGGCTTTACAGCAAGTGCATATTGCAAGGAAAATTCTTGCTAAGGAAGCAGAGTATGAAGAGTTGAGTTTTCATAAATACATTAGATCGCTAGGAAAGCAAGCTCAGGATGTCCGTCAAAGGGGCAGCGGAAAAACGCGGTATAGATAAGCGTACCGATGGCCATATAATTTATTGGTTTTTTCAAGTTTGTAGTCATGATTCATCTTATCGAATTTCGCATAAATAAAGGAATGCCCAATGCCCCTTAAAGCCCGATTCTTACGCGATCGCTAAGCTTTCAACTGTACCATTACTTATGCGAAGATCAATAGATCAAGATATAAAAGTAGGTGGGTATCACCTGCAAAAGAGTTTGAAGCTCCAACGCATGTTCGAACAGGCTCTACCAGCACTCGCATAGGAGGGAATTTTTCCGGGGGAACTTACGTTCTGATGAGGTCCGACGGCCTGCGCAGGAGGGCAGCGTAGCGCAAGTAGCAAGACGAATCAACGTCCTGGTAGTTCTTTATGACGAAGACCGTCATTTCCAGCGGCTCTCGGTGTTCCCAGATGCGCTCGACCAGGCGCCGAACATCGTAGAACCTGGCGTGGCGATTTTGCCACGTGCGCGATGCGTAGAGCTTCATTTCGTCGTCGAACGTTACTCGACCAGGTACGGATAGGAGGGGATTTGTCAGGCATGCATAGTGGTCACATAGATATAGCGGTACAATTACGCATCGGCCGCCAGGCTTCAGAACCCGGCCTGCCTCACGAATGAAACGAATGTCGCGGTCTCCTTCGAAGTGCTCGAAGGAACAGTGAAGGCCAAGCACATCAGCGAATTGACCGGGCAAAGGTAGATTGCCCGCGTCCCCGCCAATGCGGTTGCCGTGAATGCCCGGCTCGAAGGTGAGATCCTGCATGTATGGAATGACGCCGTGAAGCCGGTTGTAGATTTCCGGGGCAACGCCGTTCTGGCTGGCAATATCTACGTATACGTCGCCGGGTTGAAGTTCAAGCAGCATGGATGCCAGGAAATGTTCTAGCGACTTCTCCGCAAGATTCTCGGAATAGTAGCTCGGATGGTGTGTGGCGTAATCGGCTCTCGCGACCCAGTGGAGTACCTTCTTGGGGTCGAGAGTGAGTTCTGCCACGGGGATGGGCGAAGCCTCAAGCGCGGTAAGGATGGCCGCCTCGTTCAAATTCAGCTCGTCCTGGGTCTTCGGCTCCCGCAGGCGCCGGTAAGCCCTTGACCATTTGTCGCCCAAAAGATCGGCTAGCATACTCTCACTTGCCTCTGTAGATTTTTCATCGCCGCACTGCGTGGTATGAAGCAATTAGGATACGAAGAGGCTGTTCGACAATTTTATCGCTTTGATTTTTCTTGACTATCTACTACACCAGAGGTTCGATAGTCAATGCCTAGGGCATAGGGCACACGTTTCAAATGGCGCAAAAAATATGGAATTGAGAGATTATCGTCCAGCGCAGGGGATTCTTTTCTGGGCGCCGCCGGAGAGGCTGAACGTCGACACGGAGATGTCAGGCGAAATTATGGTATAACGGTATAAATGAGCCTCAGGCTCATAAATGTCTAAGAAAGACGGAGCTAAATTCTTAGTAGGAGGAGAGCATGAATATCTACGTAGGAAATTTGTCGCGCGAGGTTGCGGAAGAGGATTTGCGACAGGCGTTTGGGGCCTTCGGAGAGGTTGCATCCGCTAGTGTTATAAAGGACAAGTTCAGTGGCGAATCAAGAGGGTTCGGATTCGTGGAGATGCCAGCTAAAGCCGAAGCGCAGGCCGCGATCGAGGGCCTGAACGGCAAGGAGTTGAAGGGACAAACGCTTAATGTTAATGAGGCACGTCCTCGCACCGAAGGCCGTGGAGGTGGAGGCGGCCGTCCAGGTGGAGGAGGAGGCCGAGGTAGAGGAAGACCAGGAGGTGGGCGGCGCTTCTAGTAAGCGGCCTGCCTGTTCGTTGTACGCAGACAAGCACTCGGACCTGCCTGTGGCAGGCAGGTCCGAGTAGAACTTTGCCCAACACGTGGCTGCAGCTGAGCACACTCCGCTGGGCCGCTGACACATTTGGTCTTTTTTCGTTAAGGCAATTATGTTTAATAGTAAGCTCCGCAAGAATCTCGCCCATCTTTTTCTCTCTAGCGGCGAAGGATGGGAAGGTCTCTGGCAATTAAATCTAACTTCCTTCTTTCCATTCTTTCATATTTGCTATTATACCAAAACAGGCGAACCTGATAGAGCTTACCAGAATCTGAGTCTCTTATGGTTTCTCTATTGGCACTGGAAAATCAAAGGAGCGGATTAGATCTATAAGATCTCACACCATCTGATATTTTGGAAAAAGACTACGCGCCCAATAACCAGCGACAAACCTTGAGCCCATAGGAAATATGAAGAGATATGGAGTCAGCCACCTGGGTTCTGTGCGGGCGGCCAAGGCAAGCCAATAAACCGAAAAAGCATGGTGAGTGCTCCTTGAATTAAAAATGCACGAATTGAGATAAAACACATTCAGCCACATCAATTGTCTCCAAAAAGGCCGATTGGAGGCAAACGCAAAAACGGATTGGGTGCCTGAAAAGTATGTCAGGATTCTTTTCGAGATTCGGAGGAGGATGGCATGAGACAGGTCAAAATCGTAGTTGAAAAACATCCCGATGGATACGTCGCGTATCCTCTGGGGCTAAAAGGTGTAGTCGTTGGAGAAGGCGACACCTATGAGGAATCTCTCGCTGACGTGAAATCCGCTATCCGCTTCCACATTGAGAGTTTTGGGGCAGATGTTCTCGATGTTGATCCGCCCATTCTTGAGGCATTTGTTGCTGAAGCCGGAGTGGATGTTTAATGCGGAAGTTTCCTGTTGATGCACCAAAACGAAAGGTTATCCAAGCTCTGAAGGCTTTGGGCTTTCGGATCGTCCGGGAAAAGGAGCATATTTCTATGGTACGCGACAATCTGGACGGAACAACGACTCCTCTGACCATGCCGAACCATCCAACGATGAAAGCTTCAACACTAAGAACCATTTGCTCTCAAGCTGGTATTTCGAGGGAGGAGTTTCTTGAATCCTACGAAAAGACATAGGGATGACAATGGCAGACTAGTTTATGGGAAAGCGCCGAACACGTTACTGCAGAGAACCGTGCTGAGGTGGATGATCTAGAGGGAACCGTGACGGCAAACCCAGGTTTGGGGAGAAAGGGCAATTCTGCACAACGAACAGCATGACAGCGTCGGGGATGTACGACCCCGACGTTTTTTGTATGTGAGTGAGAGCCGATGAAGATAATGGCAATGGTGCCAACCTACAATGAGGCGGAGAACATTCAGCCGCTCATTCGTGAGCTCCTGGCTCTGCGCAGCGACATGGAAGTTGTGGTGGTTGATGATCACTCGCCTGACGGCACGTGGCAGCTGGTCGAGGAAATGTCTGCTAAGAACCCGCGCGTCCATCTTGTGCACCGGACGCAGGAAAAGGGACGCGGCTCAGCGGGCATTGCTGGCTTTCTGTACGCGGTCAACGCAGACGCAGATTACATCATTGAAATGGATGCCGATTTTTCCCATCATCCCCGCTTCATTCCCTCCTTGCTGGAGGCGGCGGAAAAGAGTGATGTGGTTATTGGATCACGTCTGGTTCCCGGAGGCAAAGAGGTAGGAAGAAGTCTGCTGCGGCCTCTTATTACTATTCTGGCGAACTGGTACATCCGTACCGTGCTGCGCCTTCCAGTGAAAGATTGTACGTCGGGATTCCGCGTATTTCGCCGCAACGTGCTGGAGAAGATTGGACTGGAACGGATGACGTCGAACGGACCGGCGATTGTCCAGGAAATTCTCATGGCCTGCCACGCGCATGGATTTTCTTTTACGGAAGTGACAATCGTGTTTGAAGAACGCCGTGCAGGCAAGTCCACCTTTACGCTGCGCATTATGTTGAATGGACTGTGGTCTGTGCTGAAGTTTCGCTTTCGGAGGCCCGGATGAGAAGGCCTTTGCGCGATTTGATTGATGAGACGTCGTCGCCGCAGCAGGGGCATGCACTGCTGCGCGGTCTGCTTCGCTGCGCGTCCTTTGGATACTTGCAGCTCCACAAAGTGCGGCAACTCGCCTACAAAGCTGGATTAAAGTCCACCGTCCGCCTGCCCTGCAAAGTTATTTCCATTGGCAACATCACACTGGGAGGTACCGGGAAAACGCCGTTTACCGAGAAAGTGGCGCTGGCATTGCGAAACGATGGGCATCGGGTGGCAATCCTGAGCCGTGGCTACGCCAGACCGAAGCATGGCGACGATGTGGTCGTCGTCTCCAGCGAAACCGACATAATTGGCGATTTTTTAACAGCAGGCGACGAGCCGCTGGTTCTGGCGCATAATTGTCCGGGGGTGCCTGTAGTTGTTGCTCGCCAACGCGCTGCAGCAGGCCAGAAAGCAATCAAGGACTTTGGCACAACGGTTTGCGTTCTGGATGATGGATTTCAACACTGGCAGATGGCGCGCGATTGCGACGTGGTGCTCCTTGATGCCAGCAAGCCGCTTAAGAATCTGAAAATGTTCCCAGCAGGTACACTCCGCGAGTCTCTATCGGCACTTCGGCGCGCCGACATGGTAGTGTTGATGGCGAAAAGCGACGAAGATGTTCAGCTCAGCGAGATGACAGAAGAGGTGCAACGCATGGGCTTCACAGGGCCGATTTTCCGCGCAACATATCAGGCAGAGAGTGTGGTTCCGTTTAACGGATCACCTGTCGAGTCGCCCGAGTGCCTGCGCGGGAAGCGAGTAGTGGCTATTTGTGGGATCGCCCAGCCGGAATCGTTCTTTGCTTTGCTGAGGCGATGCGGCGCCAATCTCATCAGGACATGCGTGTATAGCGATCATTACATTTACCGCCCGGATGATATAGAAGCGCTGCGCAAGCTTGCTCAGTTGCTCAAGCCTGACATCATGCTGACTACCCAGAAGGATTTTGTGAAAATGGTAAAGTATCGTACAGATGACCTGCCCATTAGTTATCTTAAAATAGGAGTTGCGTTTTGTCCGGCGGAGGACGAAGGAAAATTTTTGCAAAATTTGCTGCAGGTGCTGCGATGAACAAGCTGTACATGATTGTGGCTCGAGCAAAGGACCCAGCCGTCGGGTTGTGCTTCTATGGTAGGGACAGATTCATGGGCCGAATGAGAAAGCGCTCAATGTGAGTGAAGGTATGAGTATTGATACTGTACAAGAGAAGATTACAGTGCCAGCGGTAGTCAGGCGTCAGCTCGAGTCCGCGCGCATGGACTACTGTGCAATTTGCGGCAAGTGCAACTCTGTGTGCCCCTCATATCGCGAGTTTCTTATGGAGATGCATTCCCCGCGAGGTCGCCTTGCCTTGATTCACGCGTATGTCCGGGGAGAGCTCAAGGCAACGGAAAAAGTTGTTGAAGCAATATCGCACTGCCTGGGGTGTGGGGCGTGCACCTCAGCATGCCCAGCAGGCATACGGCCTGCAGATGCATTTATCTGGATTCGCTCGGTGCCAGACTTCCGAGGTATACGTACACAGTTCGAGCGTTTTCTCTTAAAATGTGTTGCGCGCGACCAGCGCTTGATGCGCATAGCCACTGGCCCGCTACGCCTCTATCAGCGCATGGGTCTTCAGGCACTTGTCCGGCGCTCGCAAGTCTTGCGGTTCTTGCCGTTTCATCTTGCTGCCCATGAATCGCTGTTACCTGCCTACCAGGGTCCGCCCTTTCTCGGTAGCATTGAGGAACGCACAGCCAGCGTTGCTGTGCCCAGGGGGCGCGTCCTCTATTTCGTAGGATGTGCAATGAATCTGCTATTTCCACGGGTGTGCCAGGCAACATACCATTTGCTATTGAAACTTGGCTATGAGGTCGTAACACCGCAAGACGTGTGGTGTTGCGGAGCGCCGCATCTCCACGAAGGCGAGCTCGAGCTGGCCCATCAGCTCGTGCGCAAGAATTGCGAACGACTTCTGCGCGACGAGACAATAGCCATTGTTACGAACTGTGCAAGCTGTGTCGCGATGCTGAAATCCTATCCGGCGTTCTTTGAAGATAATAGCCCTGAGGCGAAAGCAGCGCAAACCATAGCGCTGCGCACGCGCGACTTGGGCGAATTTGTCAGCGAGGTTGGCCTTGAACCTGAGCGATTCCGCTCGTATAACGGCTTGCGCATTACCTATGATGATCCGTGTGAATTGCGACACGGCCAGAAGATCGAAGAATCTCCTCGCAGGTTGTTGCAATGCCTTCCGGGAATTCAGTACGTTGAGTTGCCGGAAGCCGACTGGTGTTGCGGAGGTGCGGGCGCATATGCAATAAAGCATCAGGATATGTCAAAACGCATTCTGGAGCACAAAATGACACAGCTGCGCTCGCTTCGTGTAGATGCCGTGATCACCGCAAACCCCGGCTGCCTTCTTCAGCTGGAACGCGGTGTTCGGGAAGCTGGTTTGCCGCTGCGCGTGTTACACTTGAGCGAGCTCCTGAATGAGAATTACGCTGAGCAAGCAGAGAACGCAGCAGTGCACATAACATCCTGACGCGGTTCTTGAATTCCTTCTTCCTTCTCAAGCGTTCTGGTTTCCATCCCTGGCGCCGTCTTTTCTCCTATCCCACATTCTGCCGGAGATGATCTTCTGACAGAGACCCACACCATTAATTTCGTTGTCCATGACGCAGGATATGCCTCAAAGCCGCAGTACTACATGGGGTCAATTTCCCCAATTCTCTTGACACATCAGATATAATAGCGGCAAATAAGACAGATGCACTTCAACTCCAAGTTGAAAACTTCTAGGAGGTAGATACAATGGTTACAAGAAGGGTGATATTCTTGATAGGCGTTTGTGGACTCATGGTACTGGTTGGGTACGTATATGCCGATATTCCGCACATGATAAATTATCAGGGCGTAGTTGAGGTTGATGGGGTCAGATTTGACGGCACAGGATATTTCAAATTTGCTATCGTGAATGCGGCTGGAGATGTGACCTATTGGTCAAATGATGGCACAAGTGTCGCGGGCAGTGAACCTACCAGTGCTGTCTCATTATCAGTTTCCGAGGGTAGATTCAGCGTGCAACTGGGCGATACCAGCCTGCCTAATATGACTCAGGGAATTCCCCTTGATGTGTTTAATACTGCTGAGACGTATGCGCGGGTTTGGTTTGATGATGGAGTAAACGGCTCCCAGCAGCTCAGCCCTGACAGCCGTCTACAAAGCACGCCATATAGTTATAAAGCAGATGATGCACAGACGCTCAATGGTCAGCAGAGCAGCTCTTTTATTACCTCCGCCAGTGACTTTGGCCGTTCGGGCGTGGCTACGAATCTCTACGAAGGCAGCCAGACATTGACCGAGAAATATCTTAATGCCATAGGTCCGGACAGCATCAGCGGGTCGAGCAGTGGAGGCATTCTGAGCGCAACGAATAGCGGAAGCGGATCTGCCGTCTACGGCAGCGCCACTGATAATGGGGAAGTAGAGAACTATGGCGGTTACTTTGTGGCCGGAGGAACGGATGGCCGGGGCGTTTACGGAGAGGCCACGAATAGCGAGGGAGGATCTTTTCAAAGCAATTACGGCGGGTACTTTAAGTCTGCGGCCAGCTCTGGCGTGGGAGTCTATGGCGAGGCCAGCAATACCGCGCAAACATTACAACATAACTTCGGCGGCTACTTTACAGCTGCGGGCGGCATAAGTACCGGGGTTTATGGTAGGGCCACAGGCGAAGAAGGCCGGGGCGTCACGGGGCATGCCAGTCATACGGGAGAGTATGGCTGGACTTACGGCGGCTACTTTTCGGCTGTGGGCGCACAAAGCCGGGGTGTTTTCGGGGCAGCCACTAATAGCGGAGATGTGACAAACTACGGCGGCTATTTTAGGGCCGCGGGCGAACAAGGCCGGGCTGTTTTCGGCGATGCTACTAAAACAGGAGTCTCTGTACAGAACTATGGCGCCTATTTTAAGGCTGCAGGCGGGACTGGTCGAGGTGTCTACGGCGAGGCCACTGATGGCGGAGATGTAGAAAATTACGGCGGCTACTTTACGGCTGCGGGCAGATCGGGCGGGGGCGTCTATGGCGAGGCCTCAGGCCTCTTTGGCCGGGGCGCCTCCGGCAAAGCCACGGGCAGCGCTGGCACAGGGATCTCCGGTGTGGCCTCGGGCAGCACTGGTACAGGCGTCAAAGGCGAGGCCACTGATACAGGGCCTGGGACCAACTACGGCGGCTGGTTTAAGGCCTCGTCCTCCTATGGCGTAGGTATCTACGCTTGGGCTACGGGCGCATCTGGCAATGGCGTTGAAGGCTATGCCTCAGGCGCCAGTGGCACGGGCGTCGTAGGCTCTGGGAAATTGTATAGCTTTTATGCCGCAGGCCCTCCTGGTAGTATAGATTACGGCACATTCACTGGCGGCCATGACGTGAAGCTCTCGAATGATTTTCCCGCAGATGTTGAGTCGGGGATGATTGTTTCCGTAACCGGCAAGACATATGTCAGGCCTGCTGAAGATGGCGTTGTATGCGTCTCTTCCACACTACCGACAGTGAAACTTTCCGACACGGGCAATGACAACGCGGTTTTTGGCGTTTTTGTCGCCGAGACTTCCCTGATTGACGGCCACTGGTACAAGGCGAACGAAGGAGAACGTTTCGGTACAGTTAATGCTCTCGGCGAGGGTCGGGTCTGGGTGTGTAACATAGACGGCCCGATCGAAGTAGGAGATTATATCACTACTTCGTATGTCCCCGGCTACGGCCAGAGACAGGATGACAGCCTGCTTCGTTCCTGCACCTTGGGCAAGGCGATAGAAACGGTTGATTGGGATTCCGTGAACGAGACCGTCGAGTTTAACGGACAAACACTCAAAGTCTATCTTATTGCAGTGGTTTATACAAGCGGATAACTAGTCCCAACACAACAGAAGTCCTTAAAGGTGCGAAGAAGAATAAGCAGGTAATAAAAATTTGTAACAGGAGAGCATTCAGAATGAGCATAAGAAAGCAATTGGCAATCATCCTGACTATCGTTCTTATGGTTGTCAGTAATGTTGGGTTTGCACGCAGTAGCGTGAATTATGAAATTATTGCTGAGGAAATTGATTCAGCGGGTAGAGAGCGGAATTCCACAAACTATAATATATGGGACGCAGTGGGCGAGCCAGCGGTAGGCAAAGTAACGAGCGGAAATTATGAACTGATTGTCGGTATCCCACTTGCTGTGCCCACACCAAGTCCAACTCCAACTCCTACCCCAACAGCATCGCCAACCGCTTCTCCAACACCCACAGCGATTCCCACAGCGACACCAACAGCCACTCCAACCGCAACGCCGACACCAACTCCTACCCCCTGGCCGATGGTTTTTGACTTTGTCCCGGATACTGAAGATTGGGCGAGCGGCGCAGCCCCAGCCGCGTTTACCGCTCCCGATTTTGCCTGGGAACCTGACTACCTGAAGATGACTTCATCAACGAATACGAATACGTTTGGCTACTGGCAGAGTCCGCAGGATGCAATTCCTGCAGACGCAGACTATCTCTATCGTGCTCGGTTTAATGTCTCGACTGATATAACGGATCAAGGCGTTGTTCCGCAGATACGCCTTCGGGCAAACTCGCTGAACCTGCAGCAGTATGATGTCCTGTCAATCGAAAGCGCTGGTGACGGCGCTGCGTCTCCTGAGCCGGCGGGCACGGATTATGATCTCTACTTTGTGCCGCCTGCGAATGATACGGCCGCAATGCTGGCTTTCGATCTTCTTAACTTCAATCCCGTCGATGCTGCGGTGGCAGAACTTTCGCTGGATACGGTTATTGTTGATCGCTTTGCTCTGGATTCGCTTCCACTGGCGACCGTAGTTCAGGATTACGACTTCGAGCTGAGCCAGGATGGCTGGACAACGGGTGGCGCGCCGATTGTGTTCAGTGCGCCGCAGTATATTCATTCTGCGGGTGTGCTCGAGCTTCGCGCGACAACCAATACAAATACGTTTGGCTTCTGGGGGAACCATCCGGCAGATATAACGATCGAGGCGAACAAACTGTATCGCGGGACATTTGAAATTCGCACAGACGTGACCAACCCTGCGCTTGTTCCAGAGATGCGCCTGCGGTACAACACCGGGAATCTGCAAGCATCACACACCTTCGGCATTTCAAGCATTGGTGACGGAGCTAATTCTCCCGGCACCACAAACACGACATACGACCGGCTCTACTTCTTACCTCCAGCAAACTGCGTTGGTGAAGACCTGCTCATCTCCTTTGACATGCTCAACTTCAATCCCGGAGACGCCCCAACTGCGAAGCTGATCCTCGACCGCGTAATAATCGAGACTCTTCTACCTCCACCAGCACCTTGATCCGTTTTAGGCGGAGAAGTTGTGCACGTAGGAGCGCACCGGTCACAGGTCCCGTGTACGTGTTTTTCCTGATTTCCCACTCTTGTGCCTCCCTGGCCCTCTATTACTTAACCTGTCCCCGCTTTGCTCCTGCCGGTCTTATCAACTTCGGCGAGGGTCTGGGAATAGCCGGTCAGGTTCTCGTAGTCAGTCAGGTAGCGGATGTACTCACCATCATTATCACCACCGGTTACACTACGGCTAACCCGGCTCCCTTTAAACTGGGAAAATGAGGTCTGACCCCCTATAGACAAAGTTCTATTTTATTCTTCTTGCCGGATAGCGCTCACTGGGGCACAAGGTCTAAATGATTTTTTGTAAAAAAACCCTTCATTTAAAAATCTGATACTCTTTGAATCTAACAAGATCTTTAATACTCGTGTAGTGATTATAAGGGCTGGCGTTTGATATCTATATATTCCTTTTGTAGTGTGAATAGTGGGTATTAATTGAAAGTCCTCTTTAGAAAGCATATCATTAGGATATGAATCATTAAATGAATGGAATTCCGCTGGTATTCTATGTTTTTTGCAACACCAACGATTCACTCTAATATCGTCCGCAACCGTACTTCCTATTCCTGTTATCTTAGAAAAATAAATAGGTTTACCCATATACATTTTATCAGTGAACTGACATTTTTCATACTCTAAACCAGTAATATTATTATTTTCGAAAATAGTTTTCAGTCTTTCGGATATCATTAAATATCTTTCGTTTACCATTGGGTGAAACATACCCCCAATATCAAATTTAGACAATTTGGCTCTCTTTATTATATATGGAGCGCTGAGAAATGCCCCGAATGGACAATCAACATTATCACATTCTGATTCGTTGAATGTAGCATCAAAATCTTTTTTATAGTAAATCGTTTCAGCCAATAAGAAAAAATGACCAAATTGATCAATATCCTCTTGTGTCACTTCAACATGATAATATTTAGTAATCTTTCTACTCTTTGGTATTTTAAAAATTTTATCTATTTCTCTTATAATATCCTTTTTGCTGAGCTCTATCCAAACACCATTTGGTATGCGCTCATCCTTAATTAGCTCTTCTCTTATATTTGTAGGTAACATTTGAAATAACATATTGTCACTTACTCCTCTTTTTACAGGAGTATATGTTGAAAATCGAAAGATCATTGAACTCCTCCTTATAATAATCCAGGGTGAACATGGGGACAGGTTATGGATTTCTCTTTTTCCGTCCCGGTTTCTGTCGTTTCAGACAACGGCCCAGGAGCGTTTCTAGTTTTTCTATGAAACTGCTCATGCTGGTCGGACGCCCTGTGTGGTAGGTGTTTTTCCTGATTTCCCCCTCTTGTGCCTCCCTGGCCCTCTATTACTTAACCTGTCCCTGTATTATTTGATGGATTTTCCGGATCAAGGAAGTAGGGGTCAGCTGCGGATTGTCAAATGTCAAAGGCCGACTCCATTACCAGCTCCCCTTTGCCGGCTTTCTCCTCTTATCACTACTTATTTCCCCTCTTTCTCGTTGTTAGAATCGAGATTAGTCGACGAGGGGGTTTTCTTTTTCATAAACAACGAGTGAATAGCGTAAATTATCATAATAGCAGCACTTACTGAATAAGCGACCAAAAGTGTCTTTAATATGAAACTCGTAGAAGAGTCAAAATGCTCCTTTAGATATTTGCTACTTGTGTATAAAGCCGCCAGAAAAGCAATAAGTATAATCTGGGACAGGACAAGAGCTATAGCGACACTAATGTTCTTTTGAAAAGGCCGTAGTAGTTGTCGCAAGCGATTCATATTCATTGTTTCTCAAGTATTGCAAAAAAGGCATCTTGGCCTTTTTTCATCATCGTTCATATAAACCAAACTATGCCTGACGCGCCCATTGTTGCGATGTAATCTGGGATTCTCCAGTAAGTTCGGTGAACATGGGGACAGGTTATGGATTTCTCTTTTTCCGTCCCGGTTTCTGTAGTTTCAGACAACGGCCTAGCAGCCTTTCTAGTTTTTCTATGAAACTGCTCGTGCTGGTCGGACGCCCGGTGTAGGTGTTCTTCCTGATTTCCCCCTCTTGTGCCTCCCTGGCCCTCTATTACTTAACCTGTCCCCGCTTTGTTCTCTTCTTCTTCCTTCCCACTAGTCATTGCAGAGATTCTTCTTTCAATAACCAGGCTTCCTATTTCGCAACCGATATGCCTAGCGATCACAGGGCACTTCACCTTAAGCAGAAAGAAGATACTTTTGTCCACGTCGTTCAGTGTCTCATAGTTACCCTGTCCCTTTGCAATGACCAGGTCGGCTTTATTAAATCGTCGTCTAAACGTTTCTGAACATTCCTCCAAAACAGTACCCGGTGCGTCCGAACCGTTATCGATTACTTCAACAATATCGGTTAAACCTACGTGTTGCGCATCCACCACGGTAGCATCGTTGATCACCGGGCTGCCCTTTACTGCCAGTGTTATTCTTTCAAGCGGTATCTGTTCGATTAGCAAACGGTCGAAGACAATTTCTCCTGCGTTGTCAGCGAGATAGAGAATATCCTGTGCTTCCAAGACCGATTTGCGAAAATCTTCCAGATTTCCCTTCAGCGGCGCTGTGAGCGAATGCTCAATTGCCTTCTGAACATTCAAGTCGTCTAAATTACTAGTGACCCCAAAATCGATAATGTTGCCAGCAATCGCTAGCCGCACAGCTTTCTGAAGTGGATCACTTGACTGGTTGATCTTTTCTTTGAGCTCAGGATATCGATCCATGGCAAAGCGATTAAAATGCTGCTTGACGCTTCTATACGGATCGACATTGCCGGTAAGTCTCCTGATGAGACGATGAATTCGCTGGCCCATCACCGGGGGAGACTTCCGCAGATCCATTACGCTCGCGCTGTGCAGTACTTCTCTCAATACTTGCTCGTGGATCGCCTCGTCGTCGGTAACAAATCTCACCGCTTCAAGAGCCTGTCTAACGATACACGGTATGCAATCAAAATAGGTTCTCATGATTCATATCCCATGTCGTTTAGCGTTGGCCGGTGAACATGGGGACAGGTTATGTTTTTAGTCCCGGTTTCTGACGCTGCAGATAACGGCCCAGCAGCCTTTCTAGTTTTTCTATGAAATCGGTCGTGCCGGTCGGACGCCCGGTGTAGGTGTTCTTCCTGATTTCCCCCTCTTGTGCCTCCCTGGCCCTCTATTACTTAACCTGTCCCTGTATTGGTCAATTAACCTGCTCAAGTCCCCTTTTAATCCTGTAAATCTTGTTAATCATGTCCAAATATTTTTTTAGACAGGATTTACAAGATTAACAAGATTAAAAACTATTTGTCTCTGCAATGGTATTCCCTGAATTTTCTTTTCACTTCCACTGAAGACCCGAAATTTATCAGCAGTCCATGATCGATCTTTGTCGCATTGAGATAGTGGACCAGTTGAACTTCATGTTCCTTTGCCACGTTGCGTATTGCTTTGAGCTCCACTACGATTCGATCCTCAATTATGAGATCCGCGGAAAACTCTCCCACAATATGCTCGCGGTAGTAAACAGTAACAGGTTCCTGCTGCTTGACTTTGAGTCGAAGCTCCTCCAGTTCGATACGCAAAGCATTTTCATAGACCTTTTCAAGAAAACCCGGCCAAAGACTATTATGGTATTATGGACTTTGTATGCACATCCAATTATCTTTTCTGTCAGACTATCAATATCCATCAGTCAACATCTTCTATAATCATGTAAATCTTGTTAATCATGTCTAAATATTTTGTTTTTTGACAGGATTTACAAGATTGACAAGATTAAAAACTATATGTCTGTGCTCGGACAGCATGCCAAGCTCATCCATTAAACTCTTCTGTCATTATGTAAATATTGTTAATCATGTCTAAATATTTTTTTAGACAAGATTTACAGGATTAACAAGATTAAAAACTATTTGTCTCTGCCCTGGCAACTGAAGCGTTTATTTTTTCTTATCCTCTGTATACGGTTCAAATCGCACAGGTAACTTCGTGTAGTCGCCGTCCAAGCCTACTCCTTTTTCAGACAGCAGTTCGTATTGTGGGTGTTCGCGTTCCCGCACCCAGATGGAATTTTCAGCCGCTGGTGGCCCGGGGTAAGTATCATTGCCCTGTGTATCAAGGAAGATGCCGATGTTCAGAAAGTCTTCCCGTAGTGTGCCGAGCTCGCTATTATTGTATGCGCCGAGGGTAAGAGTTCCTGTCGAGTTGTATGAGTCATCCCCATGGAGATCAAAGCATAGACCAATGGAGTTACTGTTAGCGGTGCCCAGGCTCAAATTCGGCGCATGATACGTGTCATTGCCTGTCTTATCAATCAGCATGCCAAGCGAAAAGTCGTGGCCAAGCCCTTGGGACGCATTTAGCCGCGCAATGTACGTGTCGTCGCCTCCTTCATCTAGCAAAACTCCAACCCCGGTGTGAACTCCGGCACCTTGCACATACCATGCTCCAAAGTAGCGATCATCTCCGTTTGAATCTAATAAAATGCCGACCCCTGACCAGTAGGCACATCCTTGGGCAAACACACCTGCCGAGTACTGATCGTTCCCTTCCAAATCGTAAAGCACACCGACCCCCCCGGGGAGTGAATGCCCATCTGCCAGGTCGCCCCTCAAGCCGCCGCCGAATCCCTGGCTCATACTTCGATTGTGTGTCCGCGATTGCGCGGAGGGGAAAAGGATGTGTTCATCATCGCTATAGTAAATGTCGTCACCCTCAAGATCAACAAGCAGGCCATAGCCTTTGGTTGCGCCATGGCCTTGGGAAGCCAGGAAGGCTGAATAGATATCATTGCCTCCCCGGTCGAATAGCAAACCCAGCCCATATTGGGCAAAACCCTGTGCCGTGGTTCGGCCAATGTATTTGTCATTGCCGCCGTAGTCAATAAGGACGCCCACACCGAAGCTGGCGCTTCCTTGCGTAGAATTAATGCACCGATACAGATCATCGCCCTCGAAATCCAGCAGGAAGCCATAGCCGAAATATCCGGAGCCAAATGCAGGGACATCGCGATCGCCAGAATTGTAGCGGTCGTTGCCCTTGAAATCAATAAGCACGGAAAATGGATGATCCAAATCTTTATTCGCACCCCCTTTGGAGTATGTGTCGTTTCCGCCAAAGTCGAGGATGAGCAAATAGTTTTCTGCTTCATTGTAGACACTATCATTTCCGCTATCAATTACAATGCGACCCAATGGCGTCTCGTAGGAGAAGTGGAAATCCGACTTGTCCGCCTCGGCGGATTGCGGGTCGAAGTCCTTGAGCGCTTCCACGGCCTCGTCAACTGCGTCTGCCACTTCCAGAGCTCCGGTATACAGGAAGCGATAATCCACCAGACCAATCGCCTCCAGGAAATCGTATTTCAGCTCTTCCTGCGTCCCACGGTGGAAGACCAGGTAATTGATATGTGGTGCAATGCGTTCATAGAGCGGCCGAGGCAAACGTCGGAACGCACGGGTATGCCATCTTGATGCAGAAGCCATGCTGAAGACGATGCGTGCTGCTTCAGTGGCCACGGGTTGAGGGAGTGCTGCTATTTGCCGGCGCAGGCCCTGGCGGTCAAACAGAGGTATGCGGCTTTCTGTTGTGCGAAAGAGCTCTTCGAGAGCCGTATAAAAGGCGTCAGGTTGAGAAATCTTTTCATACATTTTCTCCATTGGATTATAGTGATATCCCCGGCGAACTGCTTCATCAACTTTGCCCGACATATAGATCAGCGTATCACGAAGAGAATCCTGGTACTTATGAAAGTTCCGCTTAAAATGCCCGAGAAAGTAAGGAATCTTAAGAGGATGATGCATGTAGAAGTCAAACACGCCAAGACGATAGCGCTGGCCGCCAGCAAGCGGTGCATCCCAGGGCATAAATCCTAGCCGCTCGCGCGTCAGACCGACTTTTTGCAAAGCAATATCCAGTGGATCATCGCTCTGAGCGACTTCTGCTTGCGCCCATGAGACCAGGCAGCAGCAGGTGAGTATAAGCCAGGCGAGCCGTTGAGTCATCGCGCATCCTCTCTTGGAATAGTATGCTTTTCGATCGCCGCTCACCATGTCCTGGCGCTTCGGTTCGGACTGTATGCCAGAATCTAATGAGCTGAGGGAACTCTGATTTTGTATTTTTTCAAACGGTAAATAAGGGTTTGGCGAGTAATGCCAAGGAGTTTTGCAGCTCTTGACTGATTATACTGGCTCTGTTCCAAAGCTCGCACGATCAGAGCCTTCTCCAGTTCTTCAAGGGCAATACCCTCTTCCGGAATGCTGAGATTGAGGGGAAGCGTGGTGGATGGCACACGAGCAAAATCCGCAGGTAGATCCTCAAGAGTGACCACGTTCGTCTGGCTTTCTCGCATCAAAACAATCCGTTCAAAGAAGTTCTCCAGCTCACGCACGTTTCCCGGCCAGCGGGCCGATTGAAGCGTTCTGAGTACATCAGGGCTGATTGTCAGGTGCCCGGCCCCGAGTTTTTTCACAAAGTGTTGAACGAGCAGCGGAATATCCTCGGGTCGCTCCCGGAGTGGCGGGAGCACCAGGGGAATCACATTCAGCCGGTAATAGAGGTCTTCTCTAAATTCGCCCTGCTTAAGTTTTTGCTCCAGGTTTGTATGCGTAGCAGCGATAACTCGCACGTCCACAGGAACAGGCCGGGTTGTGCCTACTCGTTCAATCTCTCTCTCCTGAAGCACGCGCAACAGTTTGCTCTGAAGCGCGGGCGACATATCGCCGATCTCATCCAGAAATATCGTGCCCTTATTGGCCGTCGCAAATTTACCTTCGTGGTCGGCAATTGCACCGGTAAAGGCACCTTTGACATGGCCAAACAGCTCGCTCTCAAGCAACTCACTTGGGATGGCGGAGCAATTGACCGGCACAAAGCGTTCGTTCCTCCGCTTTCCATTATAGTGGAGCGCCTTTGCCACCAGTTCTTTGCCTGTCCCGCTCTCGCCACGAATAAGCACAGTGGCATCGGAATCTTTGATCCGGGCCATTTGTTTGAAAATGGCCTGCATTTTGGCGCTGGCGCCGATAATGTTCTCAAACCGGAACTTTTCTTCCAGTTGCTGATGTAAGGCGATGTTCTCTTCTAGCAGTCCCTGATAGTCGAGTGCCTTTTTGACGACCAGATTGAGCTCTTCCCGGTTGAACGGCTTGGTGATGTAGTCGTATGCACCCGCCTTCATGGCTCGGACTGCGTTCTCAATGGTACCATACGCAGTGATAACAATAACCAGGATCGAAGGCGAACGCCGCTTCAACTCGTGGAGCAGCGCCGTGCCGTCCATACCTGGCATACGAATATCAGTGACAACCAGATGGAATGGAGCGGCACTAAAGTGTTTCAGCGCCTCCTCGCCGTTGCTGGCTACCACAACTTCGTAACCTTGCTGGGTGAGATTATACTCAATCACCCGGCGGAGGTTTACATCGTCATCAACAAGCAAAATTCTTTTCATGACACTCGTCCCATGGATGACCCTTGCAGAACTTAACGTGTAACGCCAAAGTTTTCGGCTCTGCGCTGGGACCTCTCCAGCATCTCGGTGTGCAGACGACTAATGCCTAAAGTTGCATTCGATAATGTCTTTGCTCTTTCGTTCAGCACAATGAGAGACGGCAGAGGAGCTGCAACCCGTATCATAGGCGCAAGGAGGAAAACTGCTGCACTATGTCCCTGAATGTCAACTCATTAACAGACTTACATATAGGAACGAGCATATGGGCTTTGCAAGAGTTTTTTGCCCGACTGGTGGCCTCAAGGCTCGCGCACACTGCATGCAAATTGGAGATTGAAGCCCTTCTCGCTTTTTGGGCCGGAACGGGGCGCTTGCTTACTTCATTGTTGACTTTTCTACACTCTTCCTCATAACTACAGCTCAGATTCTCCGCAGCAGCGAGCTGTTGAGCGATACCATACAGTGGCAGATGCTCGTTTATCTGGCCAGAGGACGAAATTGAGTTTCTTGCGCGTGCAAATTCAGCGGGAACCTGGGTGTGAGGACCTACCTCTACCGGAGTATCACACTGCCCAGTCGGCTGGTCTTGACCTTTACGCTGCGGTCGAAAAGGAAACTGAGATTGCGCCGGGGGAGGTCAAGCTGATTCCCACGGGTATCCGTCTGGCAATTCCAGCGGGCTACGAGGCACAGATTCGGCCTCGCAGCGGACTTGCCTTGCATAGCCAGATTGGTATCTTGAACTCACCAGGCACGATTGACGCCGATTACCGAGGAGTAGTTGGTGTGATCCTGGCGAACTCTGGCCAGCAACCCTTTGTTGTGAGGCGTGGCGAGCGCATCGCGCAAATGGTCTTCAGCAAAGTCGAGCGTGCGGCTCTTGAGGAGGTGCGCAAGATTGAAGCCACAGAACGAGGAGATGGTGGCTTTGGCCACACAGGCACAGGCCCACCTAATGATTGACCGCCACGTGCTAATATCGCTACTGATCTTTTATGTGCCTTTGGCACATTAAAACCATTTTTTCGACGTTTGGATAGCCGGATAGGAAAATGGTCCAAAATTGCACAAAGGCTTTTGACCAATTGGATTTTGGCGCGGACAGCACTCCGTGTGTAGATTCTCTCCTTCTGGCGGAATTTGTTACGCTCGCACCGGGGAAGCGTATCGTTGATCTGGGTACCGGTAGTGGCGTGGTTGCCATTTGTCTTGCATCCCGCGAAGACGTGCAAGTGATAGGCGTTGAAATACAATCTTCCATGCTTGTCCTAGCTGAAAAAAATCTCCGGAGGAATCAGGCACACCTGAAAGGGCAGGTTCGTCTGATGGAAGGCGACATTCTCCAGATTGATGCGGTGCTTCCACGTGGCGAATTCAACATCGTGGTCTCCAATCCTCCCTACTATCAGCGAGGAGCCGGCCGGCTGCCACCGAGCAAAGAAAAGGCGGTGGCGCGTCATGAGATTAATGTACAGTTAGACGAAATCGTCAGCGCAGCAGCTCAACTGCTATGCACGCGAGGTGCACTTTATCTAATCCACATTCCGTCTCGTCTGGATGAGCTGTTCATGGCTTGCGCAAAGGCAACATTGGTACCCAAAACGCTCTGTCCAGTGTACTCGAAGAAAGGCGCTGCAGCCGAGCGTATCCTGTTCAAGGCAGTCAAGCAGGGCAACACAGGAATTGAAATTCTACCGCCGAAAGTACTGTAATGCACATGAACATTAAAGCCAAGGCCAACATGTCTTGACCTGAACTGCTGTCAGAAAAATCGGCGGGGAATCAGAATTTTCTTGACAAATGATATGCTTTTTCTATTGCTAATTTGAAAGTTGAATAGAGTAGATGTGTTTCAATTTAGTGCATTGTTAATTAGCTGTTCGGGTAATCTTAAAAAAACGTAAGGAGCGCTTTGGAGAGCCTATGATGATCTTGCTTAAAGAGTATCGTCATCACACCTCGCACGATGAGGCGACAGTTTGGTGCAATTGCGGGAATGCGCGTGTGGTAGAGAGGTTGATTGGGACCGAGAAAGTATTTCGCTGCACTTCCTGTGCAGACGAGACAACATGGGAGAAATTGCGTAAGGATGCAACGGACAGCTGGCTTCACAGCGACTGGACTGTGAAGTATGAAAAACGCCGGGAAAAGCGGGTCACCATATACTGTCCCATACAGCTTCGCGTTCAAACCTCTTCTGCAATCGCTCCTCTCGTGATCCTCAATGGCATTGTGAAAAATATGAGTGAAACGGGCTTGGCTATTGTGGTTAGCGACTTTGATGAGAAGTACCAGGAGATATTTGATACGGAGATCTGCGATGTGACCGTGCATTTTGAGGTCTCGTCCAAAGATGTTCTCCCAACAAGCGTGAAAGCACAAATTGTGCATACAGAGTTTAGCAAGCTTGAGCTACCTGCCTGTCGTATGGGGCTCATGTTTTTGAATCTGCATCGGAAGGAAAAAGAGCAGATTCGCAATTTCATCCTGAGCTCTCGTTGCTAGGCCTACCGCCTGCACATCTTCTCAATGCAGGGTATGTTCTTCCGACCGTGATGTCCTTTTGAAAAATGTAACCTTTTCTGGAGTACTGTATTGATGCACCGGCATTGCGTGTGTTGATTTGTGTCAAGGTCAGTTAGTCGCGCAAAATCACAGAGGTCGTACTCCAACCGCCGAAATAAGGATACAACCTAAGGCCACATTCACTCGTACCATGCTGGAAGCCAGGCGCCTCCGATGGTGATGACCAGAGGAGGATAACAGCTTGACTTTTCTTGCCTTCCCAGTTAAAAAGCCTCAAAATTTGGCTGTGATATAGATACAATCTTTCACCCGGCTCACCTACAAGAAAGTCAATTGACGATGATCGAAATTTATTATCCGCACAAGGATATTGAGGGAAAATGGCAAGCCCACTGGGAAGCCACCCGGCAATTTGAAACCGCTGATACAACCACGCGTCCCAAGTATTACGTGCTTGAAATGTTTCCGTATCCCAGCGGGAAGCTCCATATGGGACACCTGCGCGTATATTGTATTGGGGATACACTAGCGCGATTCAAGCGGATACAAGGTTTTAACGTTTTGCATCCGATGGGCTATGACGCGTTTGGTCTTCCTGCTGAGAATGCAGCAAAAAAGAGCCAGATTCATCCGCGTGTCTGGACGGAACAATGCATCGAGAGTATGAAACAGCAGCAGCGACGCCTGGGGCTGAGCTACGATTGGACTCGCGAAGTCGTTACTTGTCGAGCGGACTACTACATCTGGAATCAGTGGCTCTTTTTGCAGTTCTACAAACATGGGCTTGCCTACAAGAAGCGGGCGCCGATCAACTGGTGCGAACAGTGCCAGACCGTGCTTGCCAATGAACAGGTCATTAGCGGGAAATGCTGGCGCTGTGAAGAACGAGTTACGGTGCGAAACCTCGAGCAGTGGTTTCTCAAGATCACAGCTTATGCAGATCGCTTGCTGGATGATCTTAATCGGCTGGAGAAATGGCCGGCACACGTCAAGACCATGCAGCGCAACTGGATTGGCCGCAGCGAGGGAGTCATGGTGGAATTCCAGATTGCGGATTCCGGCACGCTATTGCCAATCTTTACCACACGTCCTGATACGCTCTTTGGCGTAACATTCATGGTCTTTGCTCCCGAAAATCCGCTGGTGATGGAACTGGTAAAAGGCACAGATTATGAACAGGAAGTCAAGCGGTTCGTTAATCGCGTAGTGCTGGAAGATCGCTTTACGCGCACCGCAGAGGATCGCCAGAAAGAAGGGATGTTCATCGGCCGAAAAGCCATTAATCCTGTGAATGGCGAAGAGATTCCCATCTACATTGCCAATTTTGTTCTTATGGAGTATGGCACCGGATGTATCATGGCAGTGCCTGCACATGATCAGCGCGACTTTGAATTCGCACGGCTCATGAATATCCCAATTCGGGTAGTCATTCAGCCGCAGGGAGAAACGCTTGACCCGGACCACATGGCATCGGCGTACGTGGAGCCGGGAGTGATGGTTAACTCAGGTAAGTACAACGGAAAGGACTCCGTGCGTGCTCAGCAGGCCATTGCGGATGATCTGATTTCCCGCGGCCTGGGGAAGCGCACGATGCAATACAAGCTACGCGACTGGCTTATCAGCCGGCAGCGCTACTGGGGCACGCCAATTCCCATGGTCTATTGTTCGCGGTGTAATATTGTTCCAGTGCGTGAGCAAGACCTGCCAGTTGCTTTGCCAGAGGAGATACGGTTCAGCGCGAGTGGGAACCCGTTGGCCCAAAGTCGCGACTTTGTCGAGACGAAGTGCCCTGAGTGCGGCGGGCCGGCCCAACGCGAAACAGATACGATGGACACCTTTTTCGATTCCTCCTGGTACTTCTTGCGCTATTGTGACCCGCACAATAAGGTTGTTCCGTTTGACGGGAAATCCGTGAATTATTGGATGGAGGTTGATCAATACATCGGTGGAGTGGAACATGCAATTCTCCACCTGTTGTACTCGCGGTTTTTCTGTAAGGCCCTTCACGATCTCGGTTTAATAGATTTCGACGAGCCTTTTGAGCAATTGCTGGCTCAAGGGATGGTTACAAAAGACGGGAAAAAGATGTCGAAGTCGTTTGGAAATGTGGTTGATCCCGATGATATTATTGAAAGCTATGGAGCCGACACAGCGCGGCTGTTTATTCTGTTCGCCTCACCGCCAGAGAAGGAACTGGAGTGGAGTGATCAGGGCGTCGAGGGCTGTTATCGGTTTCTCAATCGGGTGTGGCGATTCGTGCAGTCAAACCTGAACGTTATTCAGGAGGGAGGAGTAGCGGCTTCGCAGCATTCGCCGATCCCAGGGTCAAATCCTGCTGATCGAGAGCTATACCGGCTAGTCCACAGAACTGTCAAGCGGGTGACACTTGATATAGGAGACAGGTTTCATTTCAATACGGCCATTGCGGCGATCATGGAACTGCTCAACGGGCTTTATCGGTATGCCTTGCGCGATGATGCAGATTCTAAGGCGCTGCTATGGTACAGCATCCAGCGGCTCCTTATACTGCTCTCACCGTTTGCCCCACATCTCTGCGAAGAGCTCTGGGCCGCGACTGGTAACCCTCACTCCATTTCGACCGAACCCTGGCCGCCTTATGACGAACAGGCCATCGCAGCCGAAAAGATGCTGATCGTAGTTCAGGTGAATGGAAAATTACGCGGCAAAGTTTCAGTGGCAGCTGATTTAACGGAAGAGCAGATCAAGCAAGCGGCCTTCCAGGATGAACGGGTGCTCAAGCATCTTGAAGGCCGAACTGTTGAGCGTGTGATCTACGTTCCAGGAAAATTAATCAACATCGTACTGTGAGCGACTGTGCGGCAATCGTTGCCTGTGCAACGGCGTCGCGCAATTTCTCCCAGCCAGAGGGGGAGCAATGCTTTCTGGAATGACACGTCAGGAGCAGAAGGTTCTGCTCCTGTTGATCATAGTCATTACCGTCGGTATGGGTATTCATTATGTTGGCCGCCGCTCGGGCCGGCATGGTGTATGGGTGGAGTCAGGGGCACCCGGATCTGGGAAAGTTAGCAAGGCGACGTCAGCAGGTGGCACTGCAAATCAGGCAGAGCAAAGCCAGGTGCCAATGCTTCTTCCGGCGACACAGCGTAGCTACGTCAACGGCCGTCTTGATATTAATCGGGCAACGCTTGAGCAGCTTGATCAGCTACCTGGCATTGGTCCCAAGAAAGCACAACTCATTATTGACTATCGAGAGGCAAACAAGGGTTTCAGAGCCGTAGAGGAGTTATTGAATATTTCGGGTATTGGAGAGAAAACATATTCCGGGTTGAAGGGATACGTATGCGTGGATGAGCCACAGGAAGGTCAACCGGCTCCCAGTACAGCCCAATTGCCAGCGCCGTTTACTCCCTTGCTTGTGACAGTGCCGGCAGTGGCAGGGGTGCAAAAAGAGCTCCAGGGTGTATTTTCCCCGCACGCTTCTCTTGCGACAGTAAATATCAACACAGCCTCGTCTGAAGAGTTGAAGCGCCTCGATGGAATTGGCGATGCACTGGCGGGGCGAATAATTCAGTATCGCCAGGAACACGGGCCATTTCGTTCCTCACAGGATATCATGAAGGTTAAAGGAATTGGCCAGGTTCGTTACGAAGCGAATAAGCATCGCATTGTGGTGAGGTAGCAAAGTCCGAGAAGGACTGCTTTTGGTGCAGGAACAGGAAGGATCTTGCCTGGACCCGGGAGCAAGCCATGAGTAGTAATGCGCGATGGAATCTCAGAATACAGCTGCCATGTCAACGCGAAGGATGTTTTCCAAGTCAAATAAAATAGGGAGATAATGGAACTTATTTTGTTTGACATATTGTGTGCCGATATATTAGTAAATTAAATGTGTTCAATAGGGAAATTGGCGGATTGAAGATTTCTCGCCGCAATTTTCTTAGGGCAAAGGGAGGGATTCCGATGAGACGATTTTCACTGCTTTTTGTAGGACTGTTTGCGATCCTTGCTTGGGCTTTTGCATCAGTTACACTGGCTCAGCTAAATCCTTTTGATACAGGCGGGGCGGAACGGCCTCTTCTCGATGCAAGCCCAACTGGCGGTCTGGACGCTAGCACATATATAGGAGGAGCCCGGGCGGTTGCTGCACCGGTACCGGCTGCCAGGCCTGGACCATCGAATTTTGTAGATGGATGGGCTGGCGGCGCTGGACCACCTGGTGCAGGTGCAGCACCATCAGAAGCCCCAACCCAGTGGGTCGCTGCGCCGGCGCCTGGCACAGGGCCAACACCAACGCCAACACCAGTAATGGTAATGGTTATTGGTGGCCAGCGTGTAAGGTGTGCAGTGTGTGGCACATTACTTGAAGATGTGAGGAGGGCGCAAGTGCCAGAGATAGTTGCCAAAACGCAGTTCTATGATGATGGCACCCACGGCGACATAGAAGCTGGCGATGGAGAATATACGAATATCACTGAGCGCAGTGACGAGTTCTTAGGGTCGGAATGTAACGCTCTTAAGGAACGATTGCTTTCGCTGTTGCGCTACTGCGAAGAAGCGGATTCTCTGCAATTCTTCCGTCTTTATGCCACTACCACAGAGCCCATTTCCCAAATCACCAAGAGCCGCTACGAGGAACAAGAACGTGACGCTAAGCTCAAAGAATGGAATGAGCGGTTCCTGCGCATGTTTCGAAAGAATCCTGATGATCCAACGAGTGGATTCTATCCGCTTTACGTGCCGATACCACCTGAAACGCCAGGTGCTCCGATGCCGCCGGGATTTAATCCCATTCTGGCAGAACAGCTGCGTTTGGAGGAAGAGAGACAACAGCAGCAGGCCGCGACTGACCGCTTTAGCGGCGCTCGAGGAGGAGGGGTTACGGGTGCTGCTGCGGGCGGCGGAGGCGGCGGCGCGACTAGTAGCTATTTTCGGTAAACAGGGGCTGTATAGAACATCACGATGAAAACTCAAGTCATTTCTGGAAATCTGGAGGGGTTCAAGAATCTGCTTCAGCTGTGGGTTTCGTTTAGGACGTATTTTCAGCGTTCCTTCACGAGTGAGCCAATCTCGCGCCAGGAAGAGCAGGATTTTCTCGAGCTCAAGAGCACGCTTGCCAAGAGCCATCGGGCACTCGCACAGCGCTCAAATGAACTCTTCTATTACGGCGGCGATAAGATTCTCGAGATTCTACGCCAATCAATTTCCGTGGGGCACTTGCGCGCGTTGCCTATAGGCGACAAACGGACGCTCTATACAAACTGGCATAGTGTCTTCGTTTACTTAAGTCGCACCGTTGGTGCGTATCGTTTTCTTGCCGAAGGATTTGTACCACTGCTACGAGAAAAAAGGGGCGGCGTAGTCTCGGTAGCAAAGATCAAGGCCATGGCTGCCACTGGAGGCCGTGGGCTGGGCAAAAAAGGGAAACGGGGTCAAGAATCCTTTGAATTTCTTAGCTCCAAGAAGCTATGGATCGTACTCATTATTATTGCTGTTATAGTGGTGGCGGCAGGTATCTTGTTTGTGTTGTCACAGCTATAGGCTTTATTGAATCCTGAGCCCGCTGGCGGGGGCGCGGAAAAGGGAAGCCCAAGACGGGATGCTTTATGTGGCGTTAGGCGAGGGGATGAACAGGAAACCAAGGCGGAGGACATGTCCATGGGGCGGCTGATGCGAATCAGAGTAATTCTCTACATGGCGGCATTAGTCTGTTCGTTGTCGTTGATTGCAGGGTGCGCAAAACAACGGACCAATCTGCTGCTCAAGAAGGCAAAGAATCGGCTCGAAGAGGCGCAGAAACACGAGGCAGAAAAGTATGCGGCAACTCTTTTAGAGCAGTCGCGGACAAACGTTAACGCTGCTAATCAGCAGCTCAATGCGCGAAATTATAGTGTGGCTCTGGAGCGGGCAAAGGACGCGGTGAGCCTGGCGGAGCGGACACTAACTCAATCAAAGACCCAGCGTGCGAATGTGAAGATCAACGATGCCAAGGCAGCGATTGACGTTGCTGACCTGAATGAGGGGAGTAAGGAAGACCCTGAACGCTATGAGAAGATCCAGGAACTTTACGCAAAGGCCAAAGAGCGCTTGGCCAAGGACAAGTGGGATAAAGTTATTGAGCTGTCCGAGGAGGTGATCAGTGAGGTTGATCTCCTCTTGAGACGACTGAGCAATTCAGCGGAGCGCAAGATGCAAGACGCTAAGAATGCCCTTTCCGAAATGCGTACGCAGGAAGTTCACAAGTATGCCCCTGAATACATCATCGAAGTTACAGACTACATAGCCACCATTGAAAACATGATTAGTGTCAGGCGCGATTATCTTGGCGCCATCAGTCAGTCGGATCGTGCCGTGAGCAAGGCTGAAGAGGGAATTCTCAAAGCTAAAGAGAAGAAATCGCAGGAACAGATCTCGATGATCGAATCCGATCTGTCCATTGCGATCATAAAGGGGGCGGAAATCTATGCGCCCGACATGTTGAAGTCGTGTGTCGATACATTTGAAGCCATGATTCAGGATTATTTTGAAGGAAAATTCGACACTGTCCTGGATACTGCGGAATTCCTGAAGCCTAAGGTGAAGGATCTCATCTATATCACGCGGCAGAAGTCGGCCAATGCGAAGATTGAAGCTGTGGAGATGGCGATTTCTGCTCTGGTAGAGGGCGGGGCAAAGGAGTATCTCCCGGGTCGGGTTGAGGTCGTTGAGGAGATGCTTGCTGATGCTCGTGCAAAATTTGATAGAGAGCTGTTTGAAGACACGGAAACAGTTTGTCAGGAGGCGTTGCGCGAAAACGAGAAGATTGAAACGGCGTTTGACGAGCTGGCGCTGGATGCGTTGCGCTCTGCAAGTGATGCTTGGAATATTGCGAAGAGAGTCTTTGATAAAATGGAGACCATATTCATTATTAACCTGCGCGACGCCATGACGTCTCTGGAGAGGGAATTCGAGAATAGCAAGGAGCTGATGAAAGAAAATTTAAACGAGATTTTGCGAAATGCCCGCTTGTCATATGGAATTGCAAAGGTTCGTCAGGAAGAGAAGCAATACAAGAAGGCGATTCTCATGGCTGGCGACGTGAAGAAGAGTGCCGAGTATGTGCTCTCGGAAACCTATCATGTTGTGGCCCATAACGCGATTACCGAGCTGGCAGCGCAGATTACCCGCTACGAGCGAGACGGTGCTCGTGAGTACGCGCCTGAGGAACTGGATAAAACCAAAATTCTGCTCGAAGATACAAAGGTGCTGCTGAGCGATAATAGGTACAAGGACGCTGCGCACAAGGCCTCGGAAACCCGCGCCCAGCTGGAAGTGACAGTTCAGGAGTTATCGAAGAAAGCTGTGGTGAATATTGAAGAGGCACGGCGAATTATCCAACAGGCGCCCGAGTATCAGACAGACAAATATATGGCTACTGAGTTGAACGAGGCCATGGAGCTTCTAGCCGAGGCTGAGCGGGCACTTACTGTGGAAAAGTTAAAGCCAGCTCTGGAAACTGCTTTCCAGGCGGCAAAAGTGGCCTCTGCAGCTTCGCTCGATGCGAGCCGCCTCTGGGCACAGGATGAAATTCAGCGAGCAAAGGAGAGAATGAGCCAGGCAGAGGAGGCTGGCGCGTCCACATACGCCGCTTCGCCACTCGAAGAGGCGCGTAAGCTCCACCTGACCGCACAGAATCTCTTTGCCAGTGCGGATTCTGTCGCTGCAAAAAATACTGCACTTCAGGCATTTAAAAGAGCCAGCGAGGCTCTTTATAAGAAAGTCAGAGATGCAGAAACCGCAATTAATGACGCCAAGACATACGACGGATGGAAGTATAATTACGAATTGCTGGCTAAGGCAATTGTGCACGGGAAAATCGCGCGTGAATCGCTTGACAGACGCGACTACATATCCTCGCACGCCTTTGCCGACAGAGCCCGGAGTGAAGCCGAGCAGGTCATTGTGGATGCAAAGAAGCTGGATTATGATGCGCGCATGGAGTTCGTCAAAGATACCTTGAATGTTGCCTTGCATTCCGGTGCCAACTACTTCCGCGTTGAAGATGCCAAAGAGCTGTTCAAACGGATCGCCAAGGTGGAAGCCCAGTTTACGGTGGAGAAGTATGACTATGTGGACAGGGAGCTCTCAGAAATTGAGGCCCGCTTGAGCCATCTCATCGAAAATACGCCCGTGATGATCGCTGACCTCGTGGAAGCCAAACGCAACCATCTTCACGAGATTATTGCGACGAAAGAAATGGAGAATTTTGATCCTGAGGTCGTTGAGAAGGCTGAGCGATATTTAACCTTTGCAATGGAAGATTTTGATAAGGAAAAGTATTCGTCGTCGTATCGTTATCTCCGCAAGGGCATCGCCCTGATCAATGATATTGTAGTGCAACGCGAAGAGGAAATCTATCGGCGCGAGGTTGCAGAAATCCTGGATACGCTCTCAACGGCGATGCGGAGATTCAATACGGTACTCCGATTGGGCCCGGACGTGCTGATGCGTCTGGCGGTCGGCCCGGAAGGCCAGAGTCAATATATCAGCATTGCCGGTGGTGATGAACCCATTGAGTTCCGAAGCAAAATGGATGAATTAGTCGAAGCGCTTGGCGTACTCAATCAACCGCCGACCAAACGCGAGCTTCATAAAGAAGTACTCCAGACGGTTAAGAATGCACGCCTCGCGGCAATGTACTTTGAGAAACTCCTCATACTGGAAGACTTTGACCAGGGTGCGATTAAGGAGATCATTACCAAAGCATTTACCCTCATTGACGATGTAAGGAGTAAGCAGAATAAGGTGCGGGCTTCGTTTTTCGCACAGGAGAAGCGATTTCGAGCTGTATCGTCGCTCTAGTGTGTAACCTTTCCGCAGGATCGTAAGAAGCATGTTGGACTTTCTCAAAGGGTTCTCGATCAACTACGTTAACCAGATTGAAATTATCGTCATTGTCGCCATTATTGCCTTTGCTCTCTACATTTTTTTCTCCCTGAATCTCTTCAAGAAAGGGTAGGTAACGGGGCAGCATGGGTGAGGAGCTCGCATTGCCATACCTGAGTTTCTCCCGTAATGAATACAGGACGTGGTGAATATGGCAAGTCCATTTCTTACGCTTGAGAATCGCACCCAGGTATGCCGTGAGTATACCAAGCTCTGGGCCGATTTTTTCAAAATGTTCGCGGACGATCTGGTACATCGTAAGATTCACGAGAATGATGAGGCTGCGTTCCAGCAAATCCTCAGTCTCCTTGCACTGAATCATTTCAAATTTGCAGAACTGATGGGCGACAAACTGAAGGATCCAGAGGGTATTCTCGAGGTGCTCTGCGAGGCGGTGAGTTTGTCGCATTTGAAGATGCAATCCGAAGCGCAATTCTCAAAACTGCAGGTGGACTGGCATACATTGTTTCTGGATATGAACAAGTGCCTGGGCAAGCTGCAGTCTGAACTCCACATGCGGCAGGAGAAGAAGAAGAAAAAGAAGAAGAAATAGAGGGCATTTGCGCCCACCACTCATGACAGAAACCACAGGGATGCCGGGAAGGATAATGAGTATCCCTGTGTTTTTTTTGCGTCGAGTTACGGACAGATGTTTTGAGAAGTGTGTATACGTTCGATCACCTGCGAGTGAGAACAATTCAACGTGCGGGAAGCAGAGCCCTCTTCGCAGGCAGTCGCCGGGCAGGTTATTTCACCGAAGAAAGGAGCTGGTTGACTCTTTTCATAAGGCGAGCGTGATGCCGTGCGGCTTTGTTTTTGTGAATAATTCCCTTTTGAGCAGTTTTATCGATCGTGCTTATGGCACGTGCCAGCGCATCCTTTGTACCCTCAATATCCTTTGCCTCAAGGCATTTTTCCACTTTATGGATGGCTGTGCGCATTGCAGATTTTGCCGCTTTGTTCCGAGCCTGGTTTTTCTTGCTTTTCCGCAATTGCTTTGCTGCAGATTTCTTAATAGGCACTCGCCACTACCTCCTTGGTTAGACCACTAGTATGAAACGAACACGCTAATTTTTTCGGCGCACCTCAATTTTGAGTGCTACTTTAATAGTACAGGGCCAATGACGAGTCAAGAAAAAAGGTTGCCAAATGGTGCTTATGACCGAGATCTCTGCTGCGCAGGACGTTCCCTGTCTCTTGTAAGACCGTCCAGGAGCTCCTCTGTTTTTGATGCAAAAACACTCTATCCAGATCAGGTGCGTGGGCGATGGCACTGATTGTACCTTTCACCGAACGGTCACTCCTGGCTGTTACGTGGCAGACAGGGCCATAAAAAGCTCTCTGGTGTGCTTATATAGGATGACGCCGGAGGACATCGTGCAGCATCCGTGTCATCTTTGCTTATAGAGTTCTTGCCTTTCGTAATCACAGGCCTGTGAGCCATAGAGAAGGCCGCTGCAGGGGGCTTCACGTGTCGAGATCGAGATCACCCGGGCGCAGTCGTTTGCGACAACGCGTTCTGTCCTCCGTTTTCTTCTTGTCCGGCTCGACTTTTGGAGGTTTTCGCGGGAGCGGCAGGCGCCTTTTTGGTTTCCGTTGACGTTTCATACTTACAGCACATCCTTCAAGATTGACAAGTGAAACACAGCACGTTATTTATACGTGGTAATACTACTAGATGAATGGCTGCTAAAATGCAAATAAAACTAGTACATCTGAGGCGCACAAGTTGCTCTTTGGAGGTCGGCCGTGTACCCTAGCTGTAGGGAGAGATTATAATCTGTCCCTACGAAATAAACAAAGGCGCGACGTATGAATCTACAAAGTCCGACAGCGCAAGAGCCGTACTTGTCGGTCGTTGTTCCTGCGTTTAATGAGGAACAGCGGATTGGCACGACCCTGGAGCGGATTTGCGACTATCTCTCCCGCCAGTCCTACTCGTGGGAGGTCGTGCTTGTTGATGATGGGAGCCAGGACAAGACCGTAGCGGTGGCCCGCCAGTCTATGGCTGGTCGCGCTCTACACACTGTGTTGCACGAGCGCAATCAAGGCAAAGGCGCTGCAATAAAGCACGGAATGGTAGCTGCGCGAGGCCAGGTGCGCCTGTTTAGCGATGCGGACCTGTCTACGCCTATTGAGGAACTCAGCAGACTCTTGCAGGCGCTGGAGGAGGGGTATGATATTGCAATTGGCTCACGAGGACTCAAAGAGTCGCGAATCGAGCTGCACCAGGCATGGTATCGCGAGATGATGGGCCGCATATTTAATCTCATGGTGCGCCTGCTGGTGCTTGGTGGCATAAAAGATACGCAGTGTGGATTCAAGCTGTTTACGGCCCAGGCAGCCCAAGCTCTGTTTCCACTTCAGAGCATGCAGGGGTTTGCATTTGACGTAGAAATACTTTTCCGCGCACGGCAAAAAGGGTTTAAGATCAAAGAGGTGCCGGTGCGATGGATAAATTCGCCCGAATCAAGGATCCATCCCCTCATTGATTCCACTAAGATGTTTGTGGATCTGGTAAAATTGCGGCTTGGGCTTTTGCCTCGGGCTCCTAAGGACTCATAATCACGGGGAGGCAAGGGATTATGCGTATTGCGGTAATTATGGCAGGCGGTGCTGGCGAGCGATTCTGGCCCGTCAGTCGGCAGAACCGGCCAAAGCAACTCCTTCGATTTGACGCACACGCTACAATGCTGGAAGCCTCTGTCAGGCGGATTCAACCCTTGATTGGTCTTGAACATATCTATATCGCAACCAATGCGAAGCTGAAAAAGACGATTTTACAGGAAGTTCCTGACTTACTTCCCGATAATATTCTCTGCGAGCCGATGGGCCGAAGCACGGCACCGTGTCTTGCCTTTGCCGCAGCGGTTGCCTCGAAACGCTATGGCAACCCAACCATGGCTGTGTTAACCGCGGATCACGTCATTCGCGACTCTGTTACATTCCAGCGCAATGTGGAGGCAGCACTGCGATTCGCTGAAGACAAGGACGCTCTCGTCACGTTTGGCATTCCGCCGCGCACTCCGGCTACCGGATTTGGCTACATTGAGGTGGGCAAGGAGATTCAATCAACGCCTGACGGAACGATTTATCAGGTCAAGCGTTTTCGGGAAAAGCCTGACCCTGAAACTGCCAGGAAGTTCCTGGAGAGCGGCAGTTTCTTGTGGAATAGTGGGATGTTTTTTTGGAAGACCGCCGTGTTTCGAAAAGCGGTTGATACCTTTCTTCCGGCGATGTCCGCTGGTATTCAGGCGCTCGCTGACGCATGGGACACTTCCACAGCACACACGGTGCTTGAGCGTGTATTTGAGATCTTCCCGGTCATTTCGGTTGACTATGGCATTATGGAGAAGGCATCCGATGTTTTCGTGGTGCGTGCCGAGTTTGATTGGAACGACATTGGGGCCTGGGATGCGCTCGGAAAGATCCATGCAGCCGATGCAATGGGCAATATCGTGGTGGGCCAGTGTATTTCCGTGGACACACATGGCTCCATTCTCTACAGCTCCCCCGATGCCGACGCACCCCTTATCGTCTCTCTGGGGGCCAACAATTTGGTTATAGTAGCAACAAAGGACGCGGTTCTGGTGTGTCCCAAGGAAGAAGCACAGCATGTAAAGGATATCGTCGCCCTTCTCCGCACCAAAGGCCTCGACAAGTATCTTTAAGCAGGGTCTCTGCAGCTTAGCGCCTTTGCGTGAAGAAAAAACAGGAGCACAGTGCATCTTGATACAGAACCCAGGAAAGGAGGAATAGAATGTCACCTCAAGAAGACAATCAAGTTCCGCATGTGCAAAAGGGGGATACCCAAAAGATACACGACCGCTTCGTGACAATTGGATGGGCATTATTTGTAATTTTGATTGGGGTTATTTGGCTCATTCCGAAAGATGTGGTTCCAAAAGGAGCTTTCTTTCTCGGGATTGGCGCTATTCTGCTTGGGCTAAGCCTCGTGAAGTACCTGAAGGGACTGAAAAAAAGCCAACCAGCCATTATTATCGGTACTATCACATTAGCTATCGGTCTCATAAATTTTTTAGGATTAGAACTAAAGATTGTTCCTGTTATTGTAATTATCCTGGGGGTGTCCATTCTTTTCGGTGTTCTCTTTAAGAAAAAACCGAAATGAAAATGAGTACCAGCTGCGCGGAAGGAAATTAATCATATCAAGATTGGGTTAAGCTGCAGAATCTACATTTAGTGAGATTCTTTCCCGCCGCGGCGGGTCAGAATGCCAAGCAGGGAGTGGAGGTTAGCCGTGGCAAGAGGCATAAAGGCGAGCGCTTTTCTTATCATCATGCTTACTTTTGCTATGGTCAGCCCGAGTTTTGCCTTCCTGGTCTGCATTGACCCCGGGCATCAGGAGTATGCAAATTATGGCCTGGAGCCTATTGGCCCCGGCTCATCAACAATGAAGGCAAAAGTATCTTCGGGCACTTCCGGCGCCATTGCCGGCCCGGAGTATGTCGTGGTGTTAGATATCGGATTAAAGCTGAGGGACTTATTGGAAGACGCAGGCACCAGCGTGGTTATGACACGAACCACCCATGACGTGGATATCTCCAATAGCGAACGGGCATTAATTGCTAACGATTGTAATGCTGACCTGTTTGTCCGCCTGCATTGTAATAGTGGCAGCGGCCCAGGGGGCAATGGCGGGTGCTTTACTCTTTATCCAGCCTATCATGATGGGTGGACAGATGATATTTATGAGGAAAGTCTCAGTGCCGCCCAGATAATCCAGCAAATTTATGCTCAGGATACGGGTTTACCGGACTTGGGGTTGACCGAGCGCTCAGACATCACCGGCTTTAATTGGTCCGATGTGCCGGTTATTTTGCCAGAAATGCTGCACATGGGGAATTCCGTCGAAGACAATCTGGTATCTACAGATTCATTCCGCCAGACCATGGCCGAAGCGCTTAAGCACGGCATTATGGAATACCTAAACTCCACTTCCAGCATTGTTGACTGGCAACTGTACTGAATAGACAATAGGTGTAAGACAGATACTTAATTTGGATTTATGTGAGAAGTTGATGAGGAAGCGTCTCCGCAAGAAGAAGCGCATGGGGGAATTTCAAGAATTGGGCTTCAGCGTGACCTTTCGATTTTCAAAAGATCTATCGATTGAAGAGAGCAACAAACTCAACGATGACTTTATTGGGAAGGCAATTGAGCAAAACGGACTTGTATGTGGTGGTGGTAGCACGGATAATGAGTGGGAAGTGTTTGTTACACTCGATGAACCTCGGGGATCGACAACAGAACAGCATCGTCATGCCGTTGAAAATTGGCTTAGCAATGACTCAAGAATAACGGAATATGAAGTAGGTCCCCTCGTTGACGCCTGGTACGGTCACGACATTTAACAGGACGTCTTAACATATCCTGGTAGGTCGGGGTCGCCTAGAGCTGAAATCTATTTGGCCAAATCTCTGCTGGGCGCACGAGAACTTGCAATTCGATGCTCCTGGGGCACATTAGGATTTGACTCCAATTCCCTCAATGCCTCGCGAAGCACAGAATTCGGAAATTACCTGATCTGCCTTATCATAATATGCATCGAAGGAAGCATACGGTAGCGTCTTCGCAAAGCGCGGATAGCGCTCTCGCAGAGCACTCTGGAGGCGCCCGGCATTGCTGCGGATGTAATTGAGCTGATCCCACAAGATTTCTTTAGCTCCGCAATTATACACCGCCTTAAGCAATCTCAGAATCTTACCCATGCTCATGAAGGGAATCAGCGGACCGATAAAGACGCTCACATCCACTTGCTGACTCGCCAGGGTTTCCACTGCGCGAAGGCGATCGCGGATGGACGATGCCCTCGGCTCAAGAATGACCCGGTCTGCATCGTCAGGTGTGATGACGGTGAAACAGACTTCAACATCGTTGAACCGAGTCAGCAGCTCGAGATCACGCAGCACCAAACTGGATTTTGTCTGAATATGCAGATGGAGATCCTTTGTGGCGAGCTGCATTAGAAGACTTCTGGTCAGCATAGTGCGTTGTTCAATGGGCTGATACGCGTCGGTCACGGTGCCAAGCATAATTGTTTTGCGCCCAATGCGGCGCAGTTGTTTTTCGAGCACCTCGCGTGCATTCACCTTAATGTCCACAAAGTGACCCCAGGGTTCTGCATGGCCGGTATATTTCTTCATGAATTTAGCGTAGCAATAGAGGCAGCCGTGCTCGCACCCGATATAAGGGTTCAGGGCAAAGTCCACGCCTTGAATGCCTGATTTGTTCAGGATTGACTTACACTGAACCTCGCGGATCTTCGGCTGCATTTTTGTAACCTTGCTGAACTTTAGAACTTTTCGAATGCTTCAGCTCCTAAAACGCTCTTATCAGGCTTGGGCAAGGTCATCAAGGCGATGGATTTCGTTCAGTTTAAGCCCTGAATGCAGACTGAACGAAATTGCCAGAGCCCTGGCTTTTCAGCTATGACGCCTTCGCCACATTGCTCTAAGGAGAAGCTGGCCTTTTTGGTTTTAGTCCGCCTCAAGGCGGGCTCAAATAAAGGCATCGTGGATAGTCTGTGTATTTCAACGCCCTTCATAGAGCACTCTTAAAGCTTTACCGTACCTGGAGCACTTGGGAAAAGTTCCAAAGTTCAGTAACCTTAGGCAATTCCATTTAATACCGCACTGCTCTCTGGTCACTTTCTCATGATATTCGTGCGTTCATTCGAGCGCATTCGTATACTTCCAAAATACAAGTAACACGAATGATCGCGAATAGAAACGAATGACACGAATTTACACACATCTCGGGAAAAAGAATGTACCCACTAGCGTATTTCGTACCGGAAATATAAACTGCAAAAAGGTTATTTGATAGCCTTGGGTGTATGTTCCTTGGAAGAAAAGTCTACTCTCGCGTAATTTACCACCCTAATGCGGCATGTTTTTGTCGCGGATGGCAGACCAATAGTACACTGGCAAACCGAGCAGAATGAAACCTAACCCGAACAACGACTCGCGCGGCGCATGCCACACCGCATTCAGGAGCAGGATCAGCGTCATTGCAATAAACAGGACGGGAATAACCGGGTAGCCCCATACGCGGTACGGCCGTGGCATGTCTGGTCGTCTTTTACGCAAAATTATTAGCGCCAGGACAACTAAGCCAAAAAAGAGCCAGGTAGTAAATGCAGTATAGAAAACCAGCGTCTCAAATGTACCCGAGAAGATCAACACTATCGCCCAGATTGCCTGAAAGCCGATTGCAGTAGCGGGAGTCTGAAATCGTGGGTGCACGCGGCTGAGCCAACGGAACAGAGTGTGATCGCGTCCCATTGCGTAGGAGATGCGAGCGCCGGTAAGAATCAGGCCATTCAGCGCCCCAAACGTTGAGATGATCACCATGATTGCTACAATCTGGCCCCCACGAGGCCCTACCAGCCGCTCCAGCACATCAGCAGCTACCGTGGGAGAGCCTTGCATTTCTTCTATGGGGAGAACGTAGAGGTAGACGCAGTTGATCAGGAGATAAAGAACTATAATGCCAGAAATGCCGAACACTAGCGAGCGAGGAAGCGTTTTTTCCGGCTGTCTCACCTCGCCAGCCACATACGTCGCTTCGTTCCACCCGCCATACGTCCAGAGAATAAAGATGAGCGCCAGGCCAAATCCGCCTAAGAAATTCTTCCCGACCGAAGCAGGCCATAACGGTGAAAAGTGCGCCGTGCTGCCGCCTTCCAACGCCAGCCCAAGGACTATAATAGCCACGATTGCCAGAATCTTCAGTGCCGTGAAGATGTTCTGGATATTACTTCCATGGCGCAGCCCTATGGTGTTTGCACCCGTCAGGAGAAGAACCGCCAGGATGGCAACTATTTTCATTTCGGTAGGAGAGAGTGGAATGAGATATCTAACATACTCGGCAAATACGAATGCAATACTTGCGATAGAGCCGGTGCGAACCACCCAGAGCTTGGTCCATCCGAACAGAAAGCCTACCCACCTGCCGTAGCCTTCGCGCAGGTAAACATAATCCCCACCTGTGATTGGCATGGCGGCAGCGAGCTCGGCGTAGCAGAGCGCACCGCATAGCGCAAGCAGCCCTCCAATAAGCCAGGCAAGCATAATCGCACCCCCTGTAGGCACGAATCCGGCCACTGCAGCAGGCACCCGGAATATGCCCGCACCGATGATGATACCCATGATGATGGCTGTTGCATCCCAGAGCCCCAACTGCCTCGCTAACGGCTCGCCAGGCGATCTGCTGATCTGCTGTTCAGGCATTCTTTTCACATTACAGGGACGGATTATAATCTGTCCCTACCCGAAATGATGGCAGCGAAAATTGCATCCAATTGTTCCTATTGACAACCAGCGACTCCCTGGGTAGAAGTGAAACATTGGTTTCTTCTCGATAGGCGATATCGCCAGGGATGCCACAAGGCCGTAGACCAGGGAGTAGAGCGTGCCATCAACGTTTTCGCGCGTTAAGCAATAGCCGCGCTCTCCTTTTCGGATGACGCAACGGCGCTGACATACGCGGCACTGGACTTGCTCGTCCGAAAGCGCCGTGGCCAGCTCGACCTTATAAAGTGATGCAGGCATTTTCTCGGCTCAGCGCCTCAGTAGATAGACGCCTTGATTGTATGCCGCCTGGGCACTGATTGTGAAGAGGTATTTTTTTCTTGCGTCTGCAATAAAAAAATTTGACAAATGGTTTCCATTGGGTATTATACACCTGCAAATACAGAAATCGGCAATCACTAATTTCTCAACAAGGGAGGTGAGGTCGAATGACCAAAAGTGAGCTGATAGACGCTGTAAAGGCCACGAAGTGTTGCAACGATTTGAGTAAGGCTTCTATTGAAGGTGTTATTGATTGTGCATTTGGTGCAATCGCCAAGGCGATCAAAAAGGAGAAAAGGTTTTCAGTAGCCGGGTTTGGTACATTTACTGTAAGATCTCGAAAGGCACGGATAGGCGTGAATCCGCGTACCGGTGAGAAGATCAAAATAAAAGCGAGCAAGACTGTGGGGTTCAAACCTGCACCGGCACTGAAAAAGAGCCTGTAAATGCGCTGTTTTGCCAGAGAGGTAGGAGCAGTGGCGAGCTGTACCTGCCTCTTTTTTTATTTCTTCTGGCGGCGTGAGAGCCCTGAGAGGAGGGGAAGCAGCACCTGGCTTTGTCTCATTTCATCCGCATGACATAAATGTGCTGCACACTGCATCATGAGACGTTTGTTCGGGGCTTGTCAGGAAACTTGACATAGAGAAAAAGGAGAAAAAGGATGGCAAAGATTCTGGTCATCTATCATTCATTGAGTGGGAATACCAAGACTGCGGCTCGGGCTGTCGCAAAAGGCGCACGCGCACTCAAAGGTACACAGGTCGTGGTCAAGCAAGCGCTCAAGGCGACAGTGGACGACCTCCTGGCATGTGATGGAATTGCCATTGGCACGCCGGATTACTTCAGCTACATGGCGGGTGGCGTAAAGGATTTTTTCGACCGAACCTTCTATCCTACCGAAGGGAAAGTAACCAATAAGCCCTGTGCGATTTTCGTAACACACGGCGGAGGAGGAAGGGCATCGGAAAGCGTGGAGAGCATCTGTAAGACATTTAAGCTTCGACCCATTGCGAAGACGGTTCTAGTGACGAATCGGCCGGATAAGGAAAAGACAGCCGAGCTCCAGCAGCTGGGTCGAAAGCTTGCTCTTGCGGCCTTAAAAAAGTAGCCCTACAGGATTGCGCGCACCCGGCGTAGTGCAATGGTTCCGCCTCATATTGGTGATAATCGAAAAAAAAATCCGCCTACGCTAATGCTTCGGCGGACAGCCTTTGCAAAGACTTAGGCCGCTATTGAGTCATTACCAAAATGAATAGTGCTTGCCAGCCGAAGCCTTAGCGTAGGCTGGTGGAGGCGGTGGGAATCGAATGCGCCAAAGGCGCACAAGCCCACGGCTTGCTTTATCCGCCTCTGGCGGGCCGCGTCCGACATTCCAGTTCATCAAGCCACTTACGGCCTTGTCCGCTTTTCAAAAATTTTTCACGGATGCGCGCAGAAGTATAGTCTGGATATTCTTCTGTGTGCATTACTCGGAGATTACTTAAAAGTTCACCGGCTTTAGTTCGTTTGCATTGGTGTTCGTATAATCTTCGAGATAAATTGTTCGTTATCCCAATATAACGTTTTCCGCTCCCACTCTTCAGTACGTATAATGTGATCATTTTAAAAGTGGAGGCGGTGGGAATCGAACCCACGTCCGAAGAACCTACAGAAGAGATTTCTACAAGCTTAGCCTTTTTATTCTGCCCGGAAGACGATCTTCCGAAGCGCTTCGCCGCACAGAAACGCCAAAAGGCAGGCTTTCATGATTGGCTAGCCCGATGGTGTCTCGCCACAAGCCCTCGGACAAAAACTTGCAGCCAGCCCGCTTGTCGGCGCCCATCTAGCCGCCGCAGGCACAGCAGCTAGCGGACGTGCCGCCTAGTTAGGCAGCAAGTGCTAGATTTGCATCTGCACTTGAATTTAGTGTTCCGCCTGTTTAACGAGGGTGGTGGAACCGACCTCGGCTTGCCGTCTCTTCCACAGCGATCCCCGTCGAAACCTGTACGCCCCCTTTCATTCGCACTTATATACTTACAGCTCTTCGAGAAATGCCTTTTCTTTTTTCCTTCTTCAGCCTTAAAATTCTATTTTTCTTATATCATTTCATCTTGGGAAAGTAAAGGGATTTCTTTATTCGGAGCATGCGGAGCGGACAGTGCCCCGTTCGAAGCTCTTAGAGATCAGGCATATGGGCAGCTATGGCGGTCATCGCCCCGTTGCAGAGGATTTGATTGACAAGACCCAGGAGGATGTCCCCATTTCAGCGCTTTGAGTACCCGGTCTGCACAAAAAGCCCTGATAAGATACCAGTTGGCCGCGTTTTCTTTGTACAAGGATTTTGCAGGCTTGACACTTCCAGCTGATTTCTGAATATACAGGAGCACGCCAGCGACAGGAGCTGTCGCTTCTATCGAGAATCTCAGATTGGAAAGGATCAGATGATGAGTGTCTTGTTTAGCGCGTATCGCATTGGGACTCTTACGCTCGAGAATCGCTTCATACGATCTGCCACGCATGAATACATGGCGAGCGAAGATGGTTTTGTGACCGATCAGATGTTGCACTTTTACCAGCGATTGGCTCGCGGGCGTATCGGCTTGATCATTCCTGGTTTTGCATACATACACCCGCGCGGGAAGTCGTCGCCGCGCCAGGCCGCGATATACGACGACAGGTTTATTCCCGGTTACGAACAGCTGGTGGACGTTATTCATCGCGAAGGAGGCAAGGTGGCCCTGCAGATAGTGCACGGTGGGCGTCAGTGCGAGCCTGAGCAGTGCGGCGGCATGCCTCTCGCGCCATCGGCAGTGGAAGATCCCGCGGTAGGGCTGGTTCCTCAGGCTCTGACAGAGCAGGAAATCCTGGAAATCAAAGAACCCTTCGTCCGTGCAGCTGAGCGTGTACGCAGAGCCGGCTTTGACGCTGTGCAGCTCCACTGTGCACACGGCTATTTGCTGAGTGAATTCATTTCTCCCCACACCAATCGCCGAACTGACAAATGGGGCGGCTCGACCGAGAACCGCACGCGCTTGATTGTTGAGATCGTGCGTGAGATTCGCCACGTGCTTGGCCGTGACTATCCCGTGCTGATCAAGCTTAACTCAGAGGACGGATTAAAACGCGGCGGGCTCACGCCGCGCGAGAGTGTAAAGGTTGCGCGATTGATCGCCGAGGCAGGGATCGATGCCATTGAGGTAAGTGGAGGAATTCGCGAGGCCGGTGCTGTGGCCGCACGACTGAATGTCTTGTCGCCTGAGAAGGAGGCGTATTTTCGCAAGGCGGCAGCGAAGATCAAAGCCACAACCGGCCTGCCAGTCGTGCTGGTAGGTGGAATCCGGTCGCGGAGCGTGATGGAGTCGCTGATTAGCGGCGGCACCGCGGATTTTATATCCATGTCGCGCCCGTTCATTCGTGAGCCCGACCTGGTGGTAAAAATGCAGGATCAAAACAAACAGGTGGCTGATTGCATTTCGTGCAACGGCTGTTTCGATCCCAATGGAATTCGCTGTGCACTTATTACGGATCAAGAGACGAAGGTATAAGGTATGATGAAACCATCATTTGTAATTTTTCTAGTTGCTATAGTTACGGTGGGAGGTTGTTCCAATCTCGGCAAGCTCAGTACAGATGAAGAGCAGCTACCAGCACAAGACGTTATTGTGTTTGCCCGCGCTACAAAGATTGCCCAACTCGTAGGTGAGTACGACTGCGAACGCAAGAAACCGACGATCAACTTTACCCAGAGCCGCTACAAATTGTCCAGCACGGATCTTGGCGTCCCGTTCCGACATAAGGGCCGCACGTACCTGCTCTTTGGCGATACCCATGGGCCTCCCGGCGGTGACGCCATCGCTTATACTACCGATACCTCGCCAGAGGATGGGATCAAGCTAATATTCATTCACGATGAAACTGGGACCTACAAACCGGTGCGAATCCCCGGCATCAGTCAGGACGCCTTTGAAGTACCAATGGAGGGGACGAGCGTGGGTGGCCGAATGTACATTTATCACACCACGGACCACAGCGAGGAGGTCACGATGGGGCGCTCCATCGTCGCGGTTTCCGATGATGATGGGATGGCCTTTACGTATCTATACGACCTCTCGACACAGCATTTCATCAATGTCTCGGTGGTGGAAATTGATCTTTCAGCCTGGAACGGCTTTCCGCAAAACAAGGGTACCGGTTTGGTCATGTTCGGCTCGGGCCCTTACCGGAAGAGCAACGTACGGCTCGCATTTCAACCAGCGGAGCACATCGAGTCGCGCACGAGCATTCGCTACTTTGCCGGGCTTGATCGTTCGGGTCAGCCAATTTGGAGTTCGCAAGAAGAAAAGGCAGAGCCGCTTTTTAACCAACCCTGCGTGGGTGAGCTTTCGGTTTCGTACAACCGCTTCATTCGCAAGTGGATCATGCTATACAATGGCGGTGGCAATTGGCGCGGAATAAACATGAGAACTGCAGACCAGCCCTGGGGACCATGGTCAGAGCCTCAGATTGTCTTTCACCCCTGGTCAGACAACGGTTACTGCCATTTCATGCACACCAGCTGGGAATTCAAAAAATGCGATAGCGTTCATGACCCCGGACGCGAAAATGTCTGGGGTGGTGAATACGGGCCTTATCAATTCGGGGATTTGGCGGTCGGCGACGATTCCACTACCACCATTTATTTTACAATGTCCACGTGGAATCCGTACACCGTTGTGTTGATGAAGGCTACGTTGCAGAAGGTTCGATAAAGATAGTCCTTTTAATCACGCCAGTCGATCTCTGAAGATACCTTTCTGGCAGAATAAAGAACCGACTCATAGAAATTACCGGAGCGTGGACGGAACACCTGGAATTTTTCATTCGGTGAACCCACGAACGGGCGCAATACCCACGCCAGTTGCGTTCCTACGAAAATATACAGCAATAGCCACACCACAAATAGCTTCCCTGGTGTTTGACGCATCCCCGGTGGTGAAATCGCTTTGATACAGCGAAAAAGATAGCTCAAACCGGCATATCCTGCACAGATGAAGAAAAACACGTGAAGCAATTTGATGAAGTTATAGCTTTTCGTTGTCAGGGAGAAAAAGAAGACAACCGTTGCCGTGCTTGCCAGAACAGTTGAAGTAATTGCAATCGAAGCAAGTAGCAGCGCCAGCATCTTCTGAAATGACAGGCGCACCCCAACAAACGCATTCGACACATAAATTGGCGGAAAGACAATGATCAGTGTGAGCAAAAAGAGAACTGGCACCTTAATTCCACTTATGAGGATCATCAGGAATTTCCCTTGAAGCGGCATTGATGAGCCCTGGAGTAAATTGGTGGCTCCCATGACCGCGCCGTAGATGGCAGCCATAATAAGGGAGATGACAAAGAAGATGCGCGACAACCGCCCGAGGTCTTTATCGCGCTTGAAGGACTCGAGAACTTCTTCAGGATGATGCAGCAGGTAATCTACGGTCTTCCCGAAGCCTCGTGGAAAACACGCAGGTCCGGGTGGGGAAGGTTCAGGTTCTTCGCTCACTTTCTTTTCTTTTTCATTCCTTAGTTCGGGCTTATGGGCCTGAGTTTCATCCGGCGATAGACCTTTACCTTCGGGTGGCAGATCATTTTCGTACATTTGATTTCCTCCTTCTTGGCAGTTTCAAAAGAGTAATTTTATTACAGATTCGATAAACGACCCTTCTAATGGACGAAAAGGTGCATAGGGCACTGTCCACGTTCCAATCCATGGCCGCAGTACCCAGGCCATTTGCGTCCCGATAAAGGCGTATAGCATGCTCCAGGCTATAATGAACGCAGGACGTATTCTGCATTTCAGCCTTGAGGCAGTTGAGCGAACGATCAGTACAATTACAATGATACTCAACAACCCGGCCACAGCAAAAACCGCCACATGCATGAGTACCAGAAAATGATAGCCCATTTTGGAAGTGGTGAGCGTAAAGAAATAGCTGATCGGTGCATAACTGGCGAGTGCACAAGCATTAGCGCTCGTTGCCAGCAAAAGCAGCCGAAAGCAGTGGTTGATCTTCAGGCGCGGACCCATGAGACAGTTCAAGACATAAAAGAGAGGAAAACAGATCACCTGCGTAAGCAGGAAGAGAAATGGTAATTTGACGGCTGCTATCAGCCCAGGATAAGCTCCCCGGAAAAGCCCCATGCTTAATCCATAGACAGCATAAAGCAAAGCAATGCCAATCACCAGGCATCGGTTAAACCCTGCTGGCTTCACTACTTCAAGCACCAGTTCGTCCGCAGTCTCTGGATGAACCAGACTCTTCCACCAGATTTTAATATTATTGCCCCAAGATTCCACAGGATGTTCCGAGTATTTTTTATGAACGAAGCCAGAATATTTTCATATACAACAAGACTACTGTACCTTTAGCCACAAAGAAACGCTGAGGCATTTACTTACACTTACTTTATTACCTGATAAGAAACACAATTGTAAAGGGAAACAAGCTGTTTAGTTGCGGATTGTTGGGGATGATTTTTGTGATTCGCGGTCTCTAAAAAGGAAAGGTCTTCTACAAAATCTCTTTTGGCAAATCGCTTTGTTCTTAAACAGTTACATAGTATTTTGAATATTCGATTTCATCTTTTGTCTCATTTTTGGCTTATCCTCAGTACTCACCGGCGCTCTTGATTGGACATGCTGACAGCGTATTCATTTTCGTTGACCTTGCGTAAAAGATCGGCAATGTTTGTAACCTACTAAAAGGGGAGAGCTGGTGCCTTTCGAAGCGGAGGTTCTCTATGTCTGACGCACTTGAGCCGATCAAGCCGGGGCGTTTAGTATCGCTGGATGCTTTTCGGGGGCTAACTATCGCTGCGATGTTCCAAGTCAACAATGCGGGCGATTGGAGTCACGTTTTTAGCCCGCTTCGGCACGCCGGATGGCACGGCTGCACTGCTACTGATCTGATTTTTCCTTTCTTTCTTTTCATTGTAGGTGTGGCGATGGTTTTTAGTTTCAGCAAGCGGCTTGAGCGGGGCGAGAGCAAAAAAGATTTGTTTCTCCAGGTCGTTAGGCGGACTGTTATTTTGTACATTTTAGGGTGCATCATTATGGTAACTGCCTGGGGTGCATACCTGGAACATTATAGATTCGTTGGCGTGCTACAGCGTATCGCGCTCTGTTACTTCTTCGTCTCCCTGATCATTATGTATGGTGGGGTGCGGGCGCAGGTTGCCTGGGCAATGGGATTATTGGCACTTTATTATTTATTGTTGAAGTTCGTGCCTGTGCCGGGCCATGGGGCATGTGGGCTGGAGAAATTTGCCAATCTCGCCGATTACGTTGATACAAAACTTCTGGGTATATATTTGGTAGATTTTGACAAGACCCTCGGGATGGGCCACGACCCCGAAGGCCTTTTCAGCACGATACCTTCAATCAGTTCTATGCTGGCGGGAGTATTGTGCGGCCATTGGCTGAGAAATAAGGAGCGAAGCGGCTATGAAAAGGTTGCCGGCATGGCTGTTGCCGGCACGCTGTTACTTATCGTGGCGAGCATCTGGAAACACGACATGCCGTTCAATAAGAACCTCTGGACCTCCTCCTATGTCTTCCACACTACTGGCTGGGCGCTGCTGTGTCTGGGCGTGTGCTACTGGATCATTGACATAAAAGGCTACAGAGCCTGGTCGAAGCCCTTCGTGGTGTATGGTACGAATGCAATTACCGCCTACTTCGGGGTGAGCGTCATGGCCTACACAACTGTTTGGATTCGGTGGGAGGATGCCGCAGGCGAAACAGTCATGTTAAAATATTTCCTCTACGACAATTTATACAAAAGCTGGATTCCCCATATTTTCGGCGATTACATTTCATCAGCGGCCTGGGGCGCCAGCTACGTTTTGCTCTGGTGCGGCTTGATGTGGATTCTTTACCGTAAGAAAATCTTCATCAAAATTTGAGAAAGAGAGAAAGAGGACACGCGTTGTCTTATTGAGATTTGTATAGATAACGGTACAGCATGTGGGGGCGTTTAATTAAACGCCCCTACAACTACCCACTATGAAATCCCAAGAACCTTTTTATTCTATACATGGCATCCGCCTAGGCGGATGAATCTACAGGGGCAAGTTGAAAATGCGCCTGTGGCGTGATGCCCGTGCCACGTTGAATGGCACAGTTGAAGGCCAAGCATTCGCAAAAAATAAGGCCTTCAGCGGCTTTGGCTGTTTCTTTATTTATGCGAAAAGCAATAAGGCTTTGAGGGAGATGTACGTACAATGGAGTCGCGGATGTCGCGATAGCCAAGAAGCTCAATCTGGCGACGCTGGATTACGCGTTTGACAGCGGGGCTAGTAAGGGCACGTGTCACTGCGCCACGGTTTGCCGCAATATTCTGTAAACTCGCCGGGCTCACTGCGCTCATCCCTTGCATTTCAATGCCATCGAGTCCTGGATGGCAAACAAACAGCCAGAATCCGGGCTGGAGCTCCTCCAGAATTTCCACCATTCGTTTTGTTTTCTGCGGCGGTGGGGTATGATAAATGTTTGGCGTGTCCTCCTCGCCGTAATATCGCGATACGGGGATTTGGTGTTCCCGGGCGATTTTCTCAACGATTTTTCGAAACTCTGGCGTCGACACAGCCGTCCCCATGTGATAGTCAACGTACGTCACGTCAATCCCATACTGGTAGGCACGTTTCACCTGTGCCCGCAGCTCCTTCTCAACTTCTTCTGGCCTGGGATTAGCATCATGAAACTGCTTGACTGTGGGGTAGAAATAGCCGTCCTCATCAACCAGACTTGGGACTTCGCTAATCGGCAAAACAGGCCCCCACCGATATTCTGCCCATTCACTGTTTAGCGTGAGGTGAACGCCGACCTGCAAATCTGGGTTATTGCGGCAAATCTGGGCCGCGTCTTTGAACCACGGGCACGACACCATCAGTGACGTGCATGTCAGCACTCCTTCTTTAAAGCCCTTTTCAACCGCCAGATTCACTGAGCGACACATACCGAGATCGTCTGCACGAATAATCAGGCGGATTGGTTTTTCAGCTGAACCAGGCGCTTCGCCTTGGTGGATGATTGCACATCCTGTGAGTCCTATCAGGGCCACAACGATGGCCAGTCGTTTTGTCATTTCTTTCTGCTCCTCCCTGGTCTATTGTGAAGTTTCGGATATTTCTACAACTGTTTCCGATTGTTTGCAACCGGAAATTTGAGTTGACAAAAGAGCCGTATGGGATGATCACAAACATAATTCTAAGAGCTTTAGCTTGGGCAACAGTCACTCCTCATCATTGGTCGAGCAGGGCACATGAGATGTTTGGAATCCCTTGGCTTTCTTACCGCATGAGGTGTAAATCCTGACGCAGCACAGAGAAATAAAAATGCATCACCTCAGGCGGGACAGGATGCTTTCGCAGAAGCTGAAGGGTGAGTTCGATTTCGGAAGCAGTGATGGCGCTGGTTCGCTCACGTAACCTCTCTTCCGCTGACTCCACCATCTCCTGCACGTAGGTCGGATAATAGCGGAGCTTGCGGATGTAGCTGTGGAACCCAGCCACCACGTTGTGCGCCACCTGGTGCCCCTGATCAGCGGCGACAAGGAGTGTTGTGAAAATACGGCGGGTTATCCATTGATATTCGTTAAACGACATTTGAATGTCCAAAAGAGCCTGCTGATGTGTTGGCACGACGCTGACCCATAGGTGACATTTCTCCTTACCGCCGTAGATGCGCGCACCTGGTGCAAACGTTGCGCGAAGCGCTGGGTCGGCGCTGAGCCGCTGCTGGATTTGAAAAAACGAGTCAATTTGTTCGCCACTTAGCTTCTGATCTTCCTCAGGGGTAAAAGGATACGAGCGGTTGATCTCCTGGTAGGTTTCCATGGCCGTGTTGTAGTTTTTCTTCAAAACGTAGGTCTCGCGTGCCCAAAAGTAGAACACCACGGCAAACACGGCCAGTGCAATAGACAGAATGACAACAACTATACGTTCCCGGCGTGAGATCATGCTGTATCGGCCTCGGTCAGCTACGAAATCTGCTCGTCCGTCGCTTTGTAAGATTCAAGTTGGAACCCCGCCGCGCATCTGGCAGACGTCATGTAACTCAATGCTTCCTTAATAGTTCTTCTACGACGAAAGGGCTGTCAACATTAAATGCTCAGGCAACGGAACAATCTTTTCGCGGTAGTAATGATTTAAGTTGTCTTGCACGCTCCGGATGTGCGATTTTGGCTTTTCAGTGATGTGGTGGCGCACGGCCCGCAGGATGACTCTTCGTGCCAGCGTTTCCACGCATACTCTTGCAAATAGAGAAGGAGAGGGAGATGAGTTCAAAGCGAATTCGCCTGATTGTCCGTGGGGATGATTTTGGGATGTGTCACTCGGTAAATGTTGCGACTGAGAAGGCTTTTAGAGACGGGATTCTCACCTCAGCATCAGTAATGGTTCCTCCGCCCTGGTTTCCCGAAGCAGTTGAGATTTGCAAACGTCATGTCCGGCTGAGCGTGGGTATTCACCTGACAGTCAATGGTGAATGGAAGTTCTACCGCTGGAAGCCGGTGTTGCCGGCCACAGAGGTTCCTTCACTGGTTGATGAGGAAGGCTATTTGTTCGGCAGTACACAGGGGTTTTTGCGCGCAAAACCACGACTTGAGGAAGTCGAACGAGAGCTGCGCGCACAGATTGACCTGGCTATCAAGAAAGGAGTGAACATAAGCCACCTGGATCATCATATGTATTCGCTGGTCGCAAGACCTGAATTACGGCAGCTGATTCAACGGCTCGCCAATGACTACGGGCTGCCTGTGGCATGGGACTATCGTAAGGGCGACAGTCTGAGTGTTTATGCGGTGCCGTATCGTAAAAAGCGCTGGGCGATTGCAAAAATACTGCGCGAGATTGGCCCGGGCCTGTGGCTCTTTGTCTGCCATCCTGGTCTGAACAGCCTGGAAATGCAAGGGCTAGTGGATGCAAATCCAGGGGGATTGGAGAACGTTGCGGCACATCGAGGAGCGATTACTGCGGCGCTGACTAGCGTGACGGTTAAGGCAATTATCCGGCAACGTAAGATCGCTCTCGTTGGGTATCGCGACGTGGGAAATGAGCTTCTTCGTGTGAAAAACGGTTGACAGGAAGAGAAAAAGCCACATGCTCTGGAACTGAACTGGAAGAAGTATACGGCTGGTTGACGTAGAACATCCTTGAGAAAAGGAGAAGGTGATGATGAAGAAGACGAAGGTTGGTGCGGCAGTCGTGGTATGTTTTCTGCTTACTTCAATAAGCCTGGGATTCTGGCCCTTCAAGTCTGTGGAATATCGCGGTCTCTGGGTTGACGCATTTGGCCCGGGTTTCCATACACCGGCTGAGGTCGAGGCGCTTGTGCAGACGGCCCGCGACCACAACTACAACGCACTGTTTGTGGAAGTGCGCAAGATGTGCGATGCCTACTATACCTCACACATCGAACCGAAAGCCACCGACATCACTCCGAGCAACTTTGATCCTCTCGGCTACTTGATCGATCTCTGTCACAATACTTCAGGTGGGAAGCAGTACATTGAAGTCCACGCATGGTTGGTCGTGTATCGAGCTAAGATCAAAGGCTACGATATTCCCCAGTGGGAGCCGAAACACATTCTGCTACGCCATCCAGAATGGCTGTCGAAAGACTATGAAGGGAAGAACGAGTACAATGGCCGTCAGTATCTGGATCAGGCAATTCCGGAAGTGATTGATTACACCACCGATGTGGTGATGGATATCGTGAAATACTACGAGGTGGATGGAATCCAGTTCGACTACATTCGGTATGCCGAGGTGATGGTGGACAGGGCAAACGCATGGGGGTATCATCCTATAGCTATTCAGCGATTCAATCGGCTGTATAATCGCACAGGGATTCCGGAGCCCGATTCAGCTGAATGGGGAGTGTTTCGGCGCCAGCAGCTGGCTGACCTTTTGCGTAAGGTCTACGCAAACATCAAAGCGCTCAAGCCTAGGGTAAAGCTATCGGCCGCGACAATTACGTGGGGCGGGCTAGATAATTTCAAAACTTCTGCCTCGTACGTCAATACGCTGCAGGACTGGGTAGGCTGGATGGATGGTCATCTGTTGGATCTTAACTGCCTGATGAACTATAAGCGAGATCACAACGAGGAGCAAAAGGCACAGTATCTCGACTGGGCTCGGCTGGCTGGCGAAACGAAGAGTGACCGTCATGCCATCATTGGTCACGGCGCATTTATGAATTCCATTGAGGGCTCTATCGCTCAGATAAAGGCCGCTCGTAAGATTCGAGGCATAGATGGAGTCCTGACGTATTGTTATACGGGCACCAATCAGGGTGTAACAGACCCGGAGGCATTCTTCAGAACTGTTAAGAAGAAGCTTTTCAAGCGGAAAGCAAAGGTTCCCAAAGCGAAATGGCTGACGAAACCGCAGGTTGGCATCGTGATGGGCACAGTGAGCGCTGGTGCTGAGCGTGTTGTTGATGGGGCTGCGGTGGAGATCGGTGCGCAGCGCGTGATGACTGATGGTACGGGGTTCTATGCGGTGTTCGACCTCGAACCGGGGCGTTACCAAATACGTGCCTCGATGCCGGGCCTTGGGACGGTCGAGGATGTGGTAACTATTGAGGCGGGAAAGGTCGCAAAACTGAATATGGGTCTGAAAAGGTAGTGCTCATCCAGTCATTCAATCTCTGCGGATCTGGTCCGGACAGTTTACTTTGAAGTGACTGCTGTGGAGACTTTACCCGGGCCATAGATAGCCTGGCCAGGTAAGGCCCCTGTTGGCTTGCCTTCCTTGACAACCAGAACACCATTTACCAGGACGTAGGGTATACCGTCAGCATAACGATGAGGATCGGCGTAGGTGGCCTGGCTGTCAACTTCTTCTGGGTCAAAGAGCGTCAGGTCGGCCCAGTTCCCCTCGCGAATTAGCCCGCGGTCTTTGATCCAAAAGCTCTGGGCAGGGAGGCTGGTCATTTTTCGGATCGCCTCCTCCAGACTCAGCATGTGCAGCCCGCGCACGTAGTAGCCAAGGACTCTGGCATTAGCGCCGTAACCGCGTGGGTGTGGCATACCTCTGCCGTAGCTCCTAATACCACTATCAGAGCAGATCATCACGCAGGGATGCCGCATGATCTTCCGCACATCCCTTTCATCCATGCTGTGGTAAACCATAGAACCGTTTCCTGCGAGATAAAGGTCAATAATCGTTTCGATTTGCTCGCGCATGGAAGGTTTCCGATCGAAAATGAGACGGAAGGGAGATTTACTGCGACGCATGGCGGTGATTTCCAGAATATTCTTTCCGACGAGCGAAGTATCGCCACTGTAGCGTGCAAAAACAGCGTAGGAAAAATCTGGCCGGTGGCGTTTCACGGTATAATAGGTGAGCATCTCTTTGGCGATTTCCCGGCGCATATCGGGCTGACGGAGGCGTTCGCGGGCTTTCTCGCGGCCGTCTTCCAGCACCCAGTCCGGAAGCAAAACTGATAACCCCGTACTGGATGCTGCGTAGGGATATTGATCCATGGTGACATCAAGGCCGCGAGCACGGGCATCGTCCACTCGCTTCAGAGTTGTCCGGCTACCGCCGATGGTGTTGTCGTTTCCGATCTTGAAATGCGAGATTTCAACCCGGCAGTGCGCCTCCTGGCCGATGCGGAGTGCTTCGTCAATAGCAGCCAGAATTTCCGGCCCCTCACTGCGCATGTGGCTTGCATAGATCCCGCCATACGCTGCTGCTGCCTTCATGAGTTCGATCAATTCCTCTGTTGACGAGTACGTGCCGGGTATGTAGATCAGGCCGGTGGACATCCCCATGGCGCCGGCTTCCATTGCTCTGGCGATGAGTGTTTTCATCTGAAGCATATCGTCAGGGGTTGGCTGACGGGCGGACAATTCCATTATGCTGCGGCGTACTGTGTTGTGGCCAATCAGGGTTGCAATGTTAATTGCAGCGCCCTGACTTGTCAGACGATCGAAATACGCCGCGATGTCTTTAACCGAGCGGCCGCAGTTCCCTGTGACCACCGCAGTCACTCCGTCCCGGATAAAGTTCTCTGCAAGCGGCTGTCTGAAAATCTGGCTGTCAACGTGCGTGTGTACGTCAATGAATCCCGGCGCGACAATCAAACCAGAAGCGTCGAGGATTTCACGGCCGGCGAGCTGTCTTCTGTACTCAATTTCCGCTATTCGGCCATTGCGAATACCGATGTCCGCAAAGAAGGCGGGATTGCCTGTACCATCTATAATCCTCCCATTTTGAATGACCAAGTCATACGTGGGATCATCGGCCAGAAGTTCAGTGGCACAGATGAATGGAAGCGCAAGGATGATAAAGAGGCATAGTATCCATTGATGCGTCCGGATCGTCATTGGAGTACTCCTTCCTCTGGTTTAGGCTGGCACTTTGCCGTGGATGTCAAGTAGCGAGGGGAACAACACGGCCACAGAATTTCGTACTGGATTGCACCGACTCTCTAAGTCTTGCACCAGTCGTTCTTCGATCGGAATTATTTTTTCAACTACTCGGGAGTCACACAATAGTCAAATACCAGTTTAGAAATATCCGCTATTGCAGTGTGCGCTTTATTATCGTAGCGCCAGCTGGTGTCCTGGTTATTTTTTGTAAAAATGCAGAGCACATAGTCGCACTTCGGGGTATGAATAATAGCGGCGTCGTGACGATTATGAGTTCCAGAGCCACCCTTGTTGGCCACCCAGACGCCATCACCCGAGATGTAGCGCGGGATTCTTGTATCGTAAAATTGTCTGCGCATGATGCCAATCATTTGATCGCACGCCCCAGGTGAAATGATTTCCTTCCTTGTGATTTTTTCGAGCAACTCGCACATCTCGCGTGGGGTAACCATGCCCAGGGCAAACTCATTTTCCCACTCAGGGTAGACCAGCGCCTCTTTCCCGAAGACCTTGCGGAAAATCTTGAGATTCGGCAGACCGAGCATTTCCATACGTCGGTTAACAGCGCGCACGCCAATTTCGTCCAGAACGAGATTGGTTGCTGTATTATCGCTTAGCGTAATCATCAGGAAAATGGCGTCGTGGAGTGTGAGCTCGAGTCCATCGTGGAGATGCCGGAGAATACCCGATCCTCCCACATGCTCAGCTGCACGATAGCGTATTGATTTGCTTAGATTCACTCTCTGCTCGTGCGCTTGAAACAACGCCTCAACCAAAACGGGAACTTTAATCACGCTTTCAGATGGGAAGCGTTCGTCAGCATTGATGTATACGGACTCGTTGGTGCTGAGGTTTTTCAGGGCAATGCCCATAGTGCCTTTAAAATCGTCAACCCAGGGCTTGATTCTGTCGCGCAGAATCGGATTCTCTACCGCTAACACTGGCGGAACAAGCAGCAGGATCGCAGCGCAGAAATGTAAAACGAGTTTTCGCCCCATATTTTTTCCCCTCCTTGAATAATACATGCAAACTGAGCCGAGCATGGATCTACGCAAAGGATTGAAAAACCATCATCACGATTATGCCTCAGTTTCCCTCTCGCTCAACGCGAACACCGTATGCCGTATTCTTGTTCGGCCAATCCTAAAATGTGCTGGCAACATGACATTATTTTTTTCGAGGCTTGACAAAGACAACTCATAATACGTCGGAATAGTGATGAGAAACTGTTATTCCTTACCAGCAGCAGCCTGCTCAATAGCCTAATTGTTTAATCTTCTCCAGGGCTTCGCGCGCACGCGTCATTTGCGGGTCTATTTCGAGAATGTTCTCTAATTCCGACTTGGCTTCTGGATACATTCCCAGAACGTTGGCGTAAAGCATCGCCAGATTATAACGCGCATCTACCAGGTTGGGATCAACAGCCATGGCCTGCTTGTAGGCCTTCACAGCCGCATCATAGTTGTTCATTTCCTGGCAGAGGAAGCCAATATTATTATACCCAGCTGCAAAGCTCGGGTCCAGAGCAACGATTTTCTGCATTAGCGCAAGAGCTTCATCCAGGCGTCCCTGTGAGCGTAGAGTTGCGGCACGATTGAGCGACTTGATTGTGAAAGTCTCAATGATTTTCTCAAGGAGATACCTGGTGTTTTTATCAGAAGGATTGATCCTGAGCGCCGTGCGAAAAAGCCCGATCACGTCTTCGTACTGTTCCACCACGCAGAGCATCTCTCCTCGAATCGTGTACTGGGTGGCCTCGAAGTAGCGATCAAGCCTGGCCTTGACCTGCTCGCGTTCCTCCGGGCTCTTGCCTGTATTGACCAGAAAGGGCCAGACCTTTTGGCGAAAGGGTAGCATACCACCCAGGTTTACAAAGACCACGCGCTGCAAATCCTTTCCTCCCGAAAATTCGATGTACGGACGATTATCCGTGTGAATTGGCCCTTCCCCAACGTACTGATCAATTGTATCAGCATCCATCATGAACGAGTCGAGCAGCGTGTAAGGGTCGTCCACATCAATCGAGGCAAGGTCGGCCAGCACCTTGGGCTGATGAAGCCGTTGGTCGAAATCCTGAAAGTCAATCTGCAGGGGTTCGTTCATACCAATCAGTATCATAAAGTTGTTGGTGTACTTAAACCATAGCGTTGTATTGGGAAAGGCAGACTTGAATGTGCGTGTGATGATTCGATAATTCTCAGGTGTAACGTAGTGCAATGGAACCCACTGGGACATGACGCCTTTAGGAGTAAGAATACGCTTGCATTGGTCGTAGAAATCTTTGGAGTAGAAATTTGCGCTACCAGGGCTCACGCCGGGATGGATAATTCCGGCAGAGATCAAATCGTATTTCTTCTCAGTCAGCAGAGTGTAGTTACGTCCGTCGTCTACTTCTATATGGACTAGCGGACTATCGAGGATGTGATGATTGGCATCAACAAAATAGGAGTTAGCATCAATCACTCCTTTTGAGATTTCAACGGCGTCCACTTCAACATCGTGGCACGTGATGGCATACGAAGTCACGCCCATGCCGAATCCAATGACCAGCGCGCGTTTGGGATTCGGATGCAAGAGGAGAGGGATATGTGCAATGACCTTATGCGATGGAGCATCCCAGCGCGAATCCTCTGCGGCTTCGTTTCGATTGGCGTAAAGGCGCCGCACATTGTCTGTCCCTTCCAGCACCACCACCGTAGCATCAACGTCTTCATTGTAGAACAGCAGCTTATCGCCCTGTCTGTAAATATTTTGTGAGAAGATCACAAGTGGCTGATTCAACGGAATGCGCGAGGCAACGAGAAAAAACGCCAGAACGGTTAAAACAGCAATGGCCAATTTATTCCAACGGCCCCCAGCAGGGCTACTGAGAACCAGCAGGAGTCCAATGCCTCCGTTCACCAGTGCCATTGCAAGGATGCTTTTCTGAATGCCGATAAGCGGGATAAGAATGAATCCTGCGAGAAACGAACCTATAATCGCGCCTACTGTGTTTACCGAGTAAATATTACCAATGCCTCGGCCAAGGCGCTCCAGGTGGCGGGTATAGATTTTCGCAACTATGGGGAACGTTGCACCAAACAGCAGCGTGGGTATAAACATCATGATTCCAGAAACGAAGAAGCCGGACCCCATCCATCGCCACCATGTTCGGAATGGAATGGTCTCGTAGATCGCTCGCGATGCAGGATCGAGAATTTTCACCAGTGGAATGCTCAGTAGGCACAAAATGCCAATGGCAATTTCTATAAAGCCGAACAGGGAGATCAGGTTTTTGTGTCTGTCTGCCATGCGCGCGATCAGCAGACTGCCGAGTGCCAGCCCACACAGAAACGTGCTGAGCATTGTTGAAAAGGCATAGACTGTTGAGCCCATAAAAAGCGACAGAATACGTGTCCAGAGCACTTCGTACGCCAGTGCGCACAGGCCTGACAGCGCAAACGCCCACAGTACAAGCCGAAACACAACAGGGGTGCGCTCGCGTTTCGCTTCTGCTACCGCCGCTGGTGAAAGCACCAATGATTCCTCCAGAGGCGGACACGTTTTGTTTATTTTAAGCGCAATAAATCCCACTACAAGATTTCCCAGCGCCGCAAAGTACGCTGTTTCGCGCACTCCAAGCAATTGAATCAGGAAATATCCAGTAGCGAAACAACCAATCATCGCTCCCAGCGTATTCGCAAAATACAGAAGCCCGACCCGCGTGGCCAGGCGGTCTTTTTGGCGAACCAGATATTTACTCATCACCGGCAGGGTGCCGCCCATCATAGTTGTGGGAATCAGCAAGATGAGAAATGAGAGGGTAAAGCGTAACACGGTGAGGGTGGAACGGGAAGGATGGGTACTTCGATAGATACCAGTATAGAGATTCTCTAGCAAAAAGAAGATAAGCGGAATGAGCACTGCGAAGACACCGATACCGATTTCCAGCGCTGCATAGACTTTGAGTGGTGAACGGTGCTTGTCAATGATGCGACCGAAGGCGTAGCTTCCCAGCGCCAATCCAGCCATAAATACGGTGAGCACTGTGCTGACTGCGTATACCGTGGTGCCGAACACAAGCGAGAGCATTCGGACCCAGACAACCTGGTACATCAAGCCGCAGGCACCGGAAATGATGAAAATCCCCAAAATGAGTGCCCGCAATCTGGCAGTCACATCCTGTGATGCCAGGTTCGCATTAACTTGCTCGGCTTTTGTATTGCTCATGGAGTCTGAAACCTTCACCACATGTTCGTTGTTGTGGCGCAAAAAGAACCACATAATTTGCGCGGGCGTACAGATTATCTGGTCGTCTGCAGCCCGCGGTAACAAGTCACATTTTCAATGGAAGAAAAAGCCCTTTGTGTCAAGTGGTAATTCCCCGGAACGCCTAGGAATGGCGTATAAACCACTAACAGCGTCATCCCATAAAGATTCCGTTTGAACTATCACGGCAAGCACTCGCTGCGTGCCGGGTTCAACTGGTTCTCACGGGATGCACTACTCTCTCAAGCATCATTCTTGTACGGCGTTGCCAAAGCAGTTACATCTCTATTCTTGCTTTTACATCACCTGGCGAAACACGCGCAGCATATTTTCGCCCAGGATCTTTCTGACGTCGAGCTCCGAATAGCCGCGCGCGAGCAGTGCCTTGGTGATGTTCGGAAGCTTCGAGCAATCTTCCATCCCAACCAGTGTGACCCGAAATCCGTCAAAATCCGACCCAAGCCCAACATGGTCAATCCCTGCAATTTTCACTGCATGGTCAATGTGGTTAATCAGGACATCAAGAGGCACGGGTTGAGAACGATTCCTGTGCCTTTGCCAGAGTTTCTGTTTCTCGGCTTCCAGCTTTTTGGGTTGAGTCTTGTATTTTGTCTCAATCTCCTCTTCCTTTGTGTGAAGCTGATCTTTAGCTGCCTCGGTGGCTTTGGCAAACTCCCCGCTCAGGTAGCCTGGGTAGAAATTGATGCCGATCACACCTCCGTTACGCGCCAGGCCGCGCAGCATCTCGTCACTCACGTTTCGGAAGTGATTGCAAAGGGCGCGGCAACAGGAGTGTGAGAATATTACTGGGTCAGTGGTGATACTCAGGACATCCCAGAATGTTTCGTCCGAAGCATGAGAGAGGTCAACGATCATCCCGAGGTGGTTCATTTCGCTCACAATACGAACACCAAGATCATTAAGTCCTGCCCAGCGCCGCTCACCACCAGCTGCATCTGCCCAGTTGTTGGTGTTCATCCATGTCAGTGTCATGTAACGCACCCCGAGCTGGTGAAACTTGCGGAGCGTATCAAGGCTGTCCTGAATAGCATGGCCCCCTTCAATCGCCAGAATAGCAGCGATGCGCTTCGAGGCGACAATGTTGTCAATTTCACCAGGGTTGTACGCTAGTGCAGCCTCCCCAGGATATTTGGCAATTTCCCGCTTGAACGTGCGAATCATTTCCAGCGCATGGCTGGTAGCTCCGTCTGGCAAGAATCGCGGCGCCACGTAGCAGGCAAACACCTGTACATCAACGCCACCCTCTTTAAGGCGCGGCAGATCCATGTGGCCTCGGGACGAGCGTTTTCCAAAGTCAAATCCACTGCGCATTATGCGCAGCACGGTGTCGGAATGCATATCAACTACAATAGCGCGCTGATGAACCGCCTGATAATCCGAAGGCGTGCCCTGCGATTCCTGCCCGAAGATCATGCTGCTGAGTCCTCCAGTTAAGAAAATCGTCATAGTCATAAGAGAAACGGTAAGTTTCTGAATCATAGGTGCTCCTCATCCAGGAGATTTTTACGCTGCTGGATTCTCGCCCTATTGAGATTTGTATAGATAACGGTACAGCATGTAGGGGCGTTTAATTAAACGCCCTTACAACTCCTGACCGACTCCTAAGTTGCCTCGGCTAGTCAGCGAAGCGGTGTCGGTACATTGTCGGTTGAGCGGAGTATGCGGCCCGAGCCAACGTGTGTTAATTGCCCTTTGTCCTTCGCAAGCTTGCCGTTAATCACTACGTATGGAATGCCCTTAGGGAATTTGTGTGGTGAGGCAAACGTAGCCACGTCGCGCACGCTCAGTGGGTTGAAAATGACAAGGTCCGCGAAAAATCCCTCTGCTATTTTTCCCCGGCCATTACGAATCAAACCAAGAGTGGCTGCCGGAAGTGTCGTCGTTTTCCTGATAGCCTCAGCCAGACTGAGCACCTGACGTTCCCGTACATAATAAGCAAGTACGCGCGCGAACGCGCCGTAGCCGCGCGGGTGGAGCATCGTAGGGCTCCCATCGCTGCAGATCATGATGTGAGAATCCAGCAGAAATGTTTCCATGGTCGGTGCGAACATCGAAAAGAATGCCGCGCTCGACCCACTCTGGCCGATGTCATCTATTACAACTGCCGCAGGAGATTTGTCCAGCTGGCGTGCGATCTCATCGAGATCCTGTGCGGCGAATTTTCCGCTGGTGATAAGCACGTGGCTTGGGCCACCTCGCCGCTCCAGATTGGCCTGAATGGCCTGCTCAAGTTCTTGACGTCGTGTCTTCAAGACTTCTTGAAAATCATTGGGCGGCTGCGCCCAGTCGGGCATAATCAGGTTGATGGTAGTATGCGAGGCAAGATAGGGATAGATATCCGCTGCAATTTGAATTCCTTCACTGCGAGCAACGTTCATCATTTCGACAATTTTTCGGGCTGCTTCGGCATGCTGTTCAAACACGATCTTGATGTGCGATACATTTACAGGAATAGGTGCTTCGCGGCCAATGCGAATAATTTCTTTGATAGCGCCTGCAATTTTATCGTCGTCCTCGCTTCGCAGGTGACTTGTGTAAATGCCGCCGTGACGGGCGACAACACGTGCCACCTCGATGATCTCTTCCGTTGTAGCAAACTTGCCCGGCGGATATTCAAGACCCGTTGACAGCCCGAATGCACCACGCTTCATCGCCTCTGCAGCCAGCGCTTTCATCATGACCAGTTGCTCTTCGCTCGGTTTGGGACTCGTACCCACGCCGGCAGCAGTGCGCAGCGTTCCGAATCCAACAAAGAAGCCTACGTTTGGACCAAGATACTGTTCGTCCAGATAATCCAGATAGCTTCCCAAGTCGTCGCGGCCCGGTGAGCCACCATCATTGCCGAGCATAACGAGCGTGACCCCTTGCGCCACCTCGTTGTCCAGATACGGATGCCTCTTAAGATTGCCATGAGCGTGAAAGTCAATGAACCCGGGCGCCACAGCCATACCCGAGGCATCAATTTTTCTTTTTGCCTGTGCCGCTGAGAAATCGCCAAGCGCAGTGATGAGTTTTCCCTGAATTCCGATGTCGAGTTTCCGCGCAGCACCGCCAGTGCCGTCATACACCGTACCTCCCGTGATCAGCAGATCGTAGTGGGGCGCAGCGGCTTCTTTGGCACGTGTGGTTATAAGGACTGAGCATGCCAGAAGTAGGGGGAGACTGAAATAAAGCAGCAATCGCACGCGTCGGACGTGTTTGATCATTGTTCTTATCCTCTACCCGGGTCTGCCGTCACCACGGCGTGGGTATTTATACGCTGCCCGTGGCCTATTCTGCAAGCTTCGGCTCTTGTTCTTCCACAACGATCTTTTGCTGATTATTCTGTATGGTCACGCGGGCTTGCAGGATAGTCATGGTTTCAGTTCCTGTGCTGTCAATAACGATTTGTTCAAAAAGCCCTTTCGTTTTATTAAGCGGTCGAATGATTTCTCGTCTTCCGTCAATAATGAACTTGATTGGGTCCATGCCTTCAACGTTCCTGCCATTGTAGCGCACACTGGGTTCTACGCTACCGTCAGGCCGAACGCCTATCTGTGGGTCCTTAAGGCGGCCGATTTCAAAATGCAGGTGGGTTTCTGCTTGGGGAAGGCCGGCGGCATTGCCCGAGCGCCCGATTTCCCCAACTTTTGTTCCTCTTTCAACTAT
>JAUWMI010000007.1 GCA_030613245.1 Candidatus Sumerlaeota bacterium | reverse complement strand
AGAATCGCAGCGTATTCATCGGCAGTTCCAAGGAAGAATACCGGAACATCCATTTCATTCCAGACTTCCCAGTAATCACAGACTTCAGCAAACTCTCTGGCCACGCGCTTGAAGAAGTTATAGGCATGCATGGTATTTGCTGGTGCAGAGTGCATCCGAGACTCTTCATTACCTGTCACGGCGGAGGATGCCCAGATGGCACAGTCGTGAAACACTTGAAGAATCCGGAGTCCGGCGTTGTGTTGCAGCGCGTCAAATGCGCGATAGTGTCTTACATCAAGAGTATCCGGCGCGGCCTGCATTTGCGCCCAGGACATTCGGTCTCTGACCCACCCAACCCCGGCTTTACGAATCAGGCTGGCCGCTAGCTGCACGTCTTCCGAGTGCTTCAACCGCCAGCTTAAGAATGCATCTATCCCATAGGGGTTATTATCTGGTGGGAGCTCTGGTGCGCGCCGGATTACGGCAATCTTGGTAAATGCAGGCTGCCCGGGCTTGCCAGTTTCCTCTTGCTTGACAATGTATGTGTAGTAGCCAGGCGGCAGGCAGCCAATTTCGTCCACTATATATCGTGAATGTGCAGGCTCTGGCAGCAGAGTTTTATATCGAAGCGCACGATTGTGGGCATCTTTGAGAATTGAAACAATCTGTTGCCGACCTAGATGCGAACCAGGAAAGAAGATCTCGGCGTGAATGGCCTGATCAACAAAGAAGGTATTGCCCGGCGCATTCAGCCGAATGAAGTACGTCGGCGTTGTGTTTGTATCATTGGCAGATACGAGACCGGTGAGAAGCAGGCAGAATAAAGCTGACAGGCCGAAAATGCAGGACAGGTAGTATCGTTTTCTGTGCGGCAGCTTCAGACAGCTGAGCAATCGAAACACTGCGGCCAACCTGAAGCAGAGAAGATGCATTAGTCTAGGCCGTTCCAAAGAGCTCCTGTTCTATTACCTTGCAGAGTGCATGTATGATGGCTATATGAGCTCCCTGGATTCTTGGTGTACAATCGGAAGGGACGCAGATGCACGGCGAGCAGAGCGTGGCTAGCTCCCCTCCTCCCTTTCCGCTGAGCCCGATGGCCTCTAGTCCGAGAGATTGGGCCGTACGGACGGCACTGAGGATATTTGGCGACTTTCCACTTGTTGAGATAGCGAGACAGACGTCGCCCGGCCTGGCCAGCGCCTGAACTTGCCGGGCAAATATCTGATCAAAGCCATAGTCGTTTGCGATGGCTGTAAGCGACGAGCTATTCGTTGTCAATGCCACGGCAGGAAGTGGTGCACGGTCGCGCAGAAACCGCCCTACCAGTTCGCACACCATATGCTGGGCATCAGCGGCACTGCCTCCATTACCAAAAATCAGTATTTTGTTCCCATTTTTCAACGCACGAACAAGAATCTTTCCAGCTTCTGCAATGGCTGGAATGTGCTCGTCTACGACCCGCTGAAGTAGCTGAGCGGTTTCAATGAGTTCACTTTTGATGCTGTTATGCATTGCTGCTCAGCCTCCCGATTTATTGAGAATTTGGTCGAGTAATTTTGAGGTCGAGATTTCGTGCAGTACTGGCAAGAGGCGCACTTCACCTCCGTAGGACTCGACAATCTCACGCCCAACGACCTCCGCGAGAGGTATATTCTTGCCTTTGACAAGGACATCGGGCTGAAGAGCGCTGATCAAAGCGGCTGGTGTTTCATCGTAGAAAATCGTGACGTAATCAACGGAATTGAGCGCAGCCAGAATATCTGCACGTTCATTTTCACTGATAATAGGACGCGGAGGACCTTTCAATGCGCGAACCGAGGAGTCGCTATTCAGCGCCACGATTAGACAATCACCGCATTCTCTGGCCTGCTGCAGGAACTTGATGTGTCCAATGTGGAGCAGATCAAAACAGCCGTTGGTGAACACTACCCGTTTCCCCTGGCTCTTCAAATTCTTTACCAGGACTGTTAGCTCTTGAAGAGTTTTACGTTTGGTACTGTATGTCTCTCCCTTTATGAAAGCCGTCAGTTCTTGCGGGCTGACCGAGGCAACTCCGAGCTTGCCAACCACAATGGCACCAGCATAGTTGCCGAGTTGCGCAGCCTCAACGCAGCTCATACCAGAGAAGAGACCCAGACCTAGATGGCCGACAAAAGAATCGCCTGCGCCTGTGATGTCAAACACCTCCCGCGCATGCCCGGGAATGTGGTCCACGCGATCGCGGGGTTGAAACACCGACACGCCATCACGCCCCCGTGTAATGGCAATCGCTTCACTCTGCACACATTCCAGCAAAGCAAAACCAGCGCGGCACAGGCTTTCCATGTTTTCAATGGGAATGCGGCTTGCTTCCGCTGCCTCCTTAACATTCGGGGTCAAGACGTTAACACCCTTGTACTTCGAAAAGTCAACCCCTTTGGGATCTGCAATAATAGGCACCTTGCGCTGCCGTGCTTCCGAAATCAGAGCCTGAAGGATATCAGGAGTTAAAAGGCCTTTCTGGTAATCCGAAAGAATTACTCCGTTAAACTCCTTTACAATTTTGCGAAACCTGCTCGCCAGCCGCTTGACCATGGCATCGTCAATCGCCGTGCATTTCTCCTGGTCAATACGAATGAGCTGTTGGCCTTGCGCAAGAATGCGAGTTTTGAGAGTTGTGGGGCGGCTGCCATCACACAGAATTTCCTCTTTTTGAGCGCCAAGTTCTGTGAGCAGCTGGATGAGCTGATTGCCATGGTCGTCGTCTCCAACAATTCCCATTACCGTAACAGATGCGCCCATGGCACGCAGATTGCTTACGACGTTGGCCGCTCCTCCGGGCACGTATCGTTCCGACCGTGCCAGGACAATCGGAACAGGGGCTTCAGGCGAAGTGCGGCTCACCTCTCCCCAGACGTATTTGTCAAGAATAAGGTCGCCAATCACCAGGATGCGTAGCGAACTAAACGTTGACGGGATTTTCTGTAATAAGGGTTCAATCGTCGCCATGGCCTGTCTACGTTTCCTCTTTCAAAATGCTCTTGATCTTTGTCACGATGATATCAACAGCAACCTCATTGTATCCGCCCTCAGGAACAATAATATTTGCAGAGCGCTTGGACGGTTCCACGAACTCCATGTGCATGAGGCGGACTACGTTTACATATTGCTGGATTACGGAGTTGACGCTGCGTCCTCGCTCTTCAATATCGCGCGTAAGCCGGCGAATAAAGCGCACATCAGCGTCCGTATCAACGTAAATCTTGATGTCCATCAGCTCCCGCAGATTGGAATCAACGAGCACCATGATCCCTTCGAGAATTACAACACGGACGGGTTGGATGGGCACTGTTTCCTTAAGACGTGAATGTGTCACGTAGCTGTAGACAGGTCGTTCGATTGGTTTGCCCGCCATCAGCTGCTTTAGATGAGATATGAGCAGGCAATTATCAAAAGCGTCTGGATGGTCGTAGTTGATCTTCTCGCGCTCAGCAGGCGGGAGGTCACTGCGGTCGAGGTAGTAACAATCCTGACTGATGATGACCACTTCCTTCTGGTTCAGCTGGTCAATAATTGCATTCCCGACCGTGGTTTTGCCTGAGCCAGTGCCTCCAGCTATGCCGATGATCATGCGTTTCATGGCCGGTGTCAGTTCCTCAGCACCTTTTCTGGGCTCTTCAAACCTGGCGTGACCACTCTATCCGCACGCCTTGGTAAAAGCCATCCCTAAATTTGGCATACGTTCTATCTAAAAAACCGACTCTATACGTATCCTTCCACGCACACATCCTGCTGAAAAGTTTTTATCTCAATGCCGCGCAATTGCAAGACATTTCGTAATTGTGGAATCGCCCATTTTGTGATGGGGCTTGTGGTTGTTCTTCCACCGAGGATTTTGGGTGTGATGAAGACTACGACCTTCTGTACCGCTCGGCCGCGAAAGAATGTACCGCAGACCTCGCGCCCTCCTTCGACGAGTAGCGACTGAATGCCCAGCTGGGCCAGGGTTTTCAGTACAGGATGAATGGAGAATCTGCCTCTGGGCGCTTTCATTATGAACAAGCGGTGTCCGCGCTTTTCCAGTGCTCGTATTTTGCGCTTTGACGCCCGTAAGGTAGTGAATATCACTGAACGAGCACCTTGCCGCGTATTCAGGCATCTTGCTGTTAGGGGGATTCGCAGCGTATCGTCGAGAATCACGCGTAGGGGCTGTGGCCTGGAACGTTTCTTGAGCCGGACTGAAAGACGCGGGTTGTCGCGCAGCACTGTTCCTGCACCAACAAGGATGGCATCTACGCCGCTGCGCAGGTAGTGGACGTAACGTCGCGATCGCTCATTGCTGATCCATCGGGATTCTCCCCTATCGGTTGATGTCCGCCCATCCAACGTCATTGCCCACTTCACGATTACAAAAGGAAGACCTGTACGATGAAAGTGTACGTACGCTTCATTCAGACGCATGGCCTCGCGGCGCAGTATGCCGCAGGACACCTTCACTCCAGCCCTACGGAGCTTGTTGATGCCCTTTCCAGCAACCAGAGGATTTGGGTCGCGCATGGCAATCACGACACGTGCGACACCAGCACGAATGATTGCATCCGTGCAAGGAGGTGTGCGACCAAAGCGGCAGCACGGCTCAAGGGTGACATATAATGTAGCTTCTGCGGCTGAGGATTTGGCATGTTCCAGCGCAACGATTTCTGCGTGTGGCTTGCCTGCTTTTTCGTGATAGCCCTCGCCAACGATTGAGCCGCGCTTTACTGCTACTGCCCCCACCGTGGGATTCGGACTTGTCTGGCCCCAAGCCTGCTGAGCCAGCTCGAGTGCCCGCTGCATGTATTTCTTGTCTTCCTGGTCTTGCATTGCCATTGTACGAAGCGGATAAGTCGACGCGAAAAGCTAATGAGAATCACTATGCCCTGGAATTCAGAAACTCGATTACCATCCGAGCTACGTACTCTACTGCATCATCTGTCAATCCAGGATATAAAGGAAGAGCCAGGACGTTCTGGCAAAGCTGCTCACTCACAGGAAAATCACCCGTTTGATACCCGAGAAAGGCCAGACAAGGTTGCAGGTGCAAGGGAACCGGATAGTACACCCCCACCCCAATCTCTTTGCTGAGCAGATACTTAAGAAGAGCATCGCGCCTTTCCACTTGAATCACATACAGACTAAACACATCGCCATGGTCTTCAGAAATTAGAGGGACGGTCACATCAGCTTCGGCGAAGAGACGGTTGTAAAGACGCGCCAGGCGAATGCGTTCGGCATTCATGTCTTCAAGCGCAGGGAGCTTGAGCTTGAGCAGTGCAGCTTGTAGGGCATCAAGCCGACTATTGAACCCGATCTGGTCGTGATAGTAGCCAGTGAGGCGGCCGTGGTCGCGATACTTTCTGAACACATCTGCCAGCCGGTCATCACCAGTGGTAATCAATCCTCCATCTCCTGCACCGCCCAGGTTCTTTGTCGGATAGAAACTGAAGCATCCGGTCAGGCCAAAGGTGCCGAGAAATTTTCCTCCCAACCTTGCTCCGGTTGCCTGGGCAACATCCTCGATCACTGGAATGTTTCTCTCTCTGGCAATGTGGAGAACCTTTTCAATACCCATGCCGTGACCGAAAAGATATACGTAGATAATTGCCTTTGTGCGAGGCGTGATGGCGCTTGCAAGCTTCTCTGGATCCAGGGAGTAACGTGGCGGCTCGATATCAACGAACACTGGCCGAGCCCCACATCGAACTACAACATCTGCAGTGGCAACAAACGTGAACGCCGGAACAATGACCTCATCGCCCGGGCCTACTCCAATTGCGGTCAGAGATAAGAGCAAGGCGTCAGTTCCTGAGGCCACACCAATGGCATGAGGTGTCTTAACATACGCGGCAAATGCTGTTTCGAATTCCTGAACCCGTTTGCTGAGAATGAAATGTGAATTCGCAAAAATCTCATCAAATGCATTATAGAGTTGCGGTAAGAGCTTCTGGTGTTGCAGTCGGAGATTCATAAATGGAACGCGCATGTGAGGTTTTAGTCTCCAGGGAAAGTCAGATTAACTTCACGAAAGAAGACGTTTGCGAAAAACGTCGCTCACTTAATAATATGTGACTGCGGAATTCGTCAACAGCTAAATTGCAAGACGCAGCCAAATAGGAAGCATTCCTGAACTAGGGCTTTCGCCATCCATGATGGCCGAGCCGCGTCAATATAAATAATATTTCCCAGTGCGGATGGCGAATAGCAGGCCTTAAGACGTGTCATGGCCCGGAGAAAATTGTGCCCTGGGCGCACCGTCCATCCCTGCTTGTATTTTTCTCATTTCTTTCTTCAATTTGAAGAGTATAGCCATGGCGATGCACGCGCCCAAGGCGGCAAAAAGGTATAGCGTCCGCAAGCCTAGTATCTCGACGATCTGTCCGCCAACAAGGTTCCCCAACATCCCCGCCAGCCCGAAATAGACAAATCCAAACATCGTCTGTGCAGATGCTTTGTAATGCCGGCCAGCGTATTTGTTCATGAAGCTCACCGCACAGCAATAAAAAATTCCAAATGTAATTGGGTGCAGCGCCTGAATGAAGAGAAAAGTGCTTAAGAAACGTACATTATAAACCAAAACCCATCGTACCACCTGGGCGAGAATTGCCACGAAAATTAACGGTAGTTCCCCAAACTTTGCAATCAGGCGGTCGGTATAAAAAAATACGAAAATCTCAATGAGTGCAGCAAAGGAATACAAAATGCTCACAGTAACTGTACTGCCACCCAGATCCTTAATGACGAATGAGATAAAAAGGGTTGCGAGCGAATGGAACGCTTGATAGAAAAAAACGAGCACCAGGAAAAGGCGAATGACAGGATTTTTCAAAAAGAATTTCTGGACGTCCCAAAAGCTGTGGCGCTTGGCAGGGCGCTCTTCTCGTGCTTTTATTGGATACATAGCAAGTACAAAGAGCAAGGATATGCCAATATAAAACGGAAATATGCAGCGCAGACCGAGACTTTCCGCAGCCATGCCAGTCAAGATGTTCGTTATAATGAACCCTAGTGATCCGTACGCTCGCACCAGGGCAAAGTTTGCCTCGCCCATGCGATCCATAAGAAGTAGGCTGGTGAGTACTTGACCTCGTGGTGTTCGTATAGTTCGATAGAAAAAATACAGCACAAGAATCATCCAGAATGACGTGGTGAGGCTAATGGAGTAAAAGACCCCGCAAGCGAGAAAGGTGGTTACTATAAGGATTTGCTTTTTGGTAAAGACCATGTCGGCCAGGTATCCCCAGTATTGCTGGAATAGAATAACTACCAATCCGAACATGGCCTGAAGAATACTGATCTGGTGATACGTGAGGCCAATGTCCTTCAGATATAGAGCAAAAAAGGGGTATACAATACCGACATTCCCATACAGAACCAGGAAGGCGACGCGAAACAGAAAGAGGCTGGAGGGGCGTTTTCTCACAAGTTTTATTTGGCTCAGAAACATAGTTTATAAGATACAACTATTTGTCGAACGTCGAGATTGCAATAAGAAATTTCTCCGGCGTGTGATTGTAAAACATGACGGCATGGCCACAAGGCCCTTATCTGGGCTGTGACAGACTTTCTGGCTAATTTGCATTTGCTACTTGAGTGTCCAAGAAATTTCCTGCCCTGCTGCGAAACCAGACAATCCGCATAGGACAGGAGGATACGGCGGAGGTTTATTGGTTATCAATGGCCTTGAATGGTATATTGAACATTGATAAACCGCAGGGTCTGACTTCTCACGACGTTGTGGACGAAGTGCGAAAATTGACGGGCACTCGGCAGGTAGGCCATACAGGAACACTGGACCCTATGGCCACTGGCGTTTTAGTCTTATGCATTGGCAGAGGGACGAAAATTGCACAGTATCTGGTTGGATTGGATAAGGAATACGAAGCCGAGATAATGTTCGGCGTGGTCACTTCGACGTACGATGCAACAAGTGAGAAGCACGTTGTTGAAGGCGCAAGGGTCCCGGAACCCGATGCTGTGGAGGCAGCTATACAAAATTTTGTTGGTGATATTCTCCAGATCCCGCCTCCCTATTCTGCAGTCAAAGTAAAGGGAAAACGGCTTTACGAATATGCTCGTCAGGGTCTTCGTGTAAAGCCTAAAGGTCGGAGGGTTAAGATTAATTCTATCAATCTTTTATCCTACGCACATCCATACGCTCGGTTTGTGGCTTCAGTTGGCAGCGGTACGTATATTCGCTCGCTATGTCACGACATCGGCCAGGCACTTGAATGTGGTGCACATCTTACGGCGCTGCGCAGAACCAGGGTTGGTTACTTTTTTATCAAGGATGCTCTGCCCCTGGCAAAATGTAAGGCTCATCCAGAACTCATAGGCAGTAATCTTATCTCGCTTAATAAGGCACTATCCCACCTTCCTGCTATTACGGTATGCGGTCACGCAGCAGGGAAAGTAAAAAATGGGCGTCTCCTGCACCTTCAGGATGTGCGTTCCCCAGGCCAGCAGATCGGCCAGGGCTTTTTTGTAAGGCTATTGAGTGAGAGAGGCGAGTTGCTTGGGCTTGCTAAAAGTGAGCTCATGGCTGAGGAGCGGGGTGCTCAGGATAGTGCTCAGCTACAGAACATGGTGTTCAAACCGCGCACAGTTCTCTGCTGATAATGGGTCGGTGTACAGCCGTATTTTCGCTTCCGCTTCGGTTTATGACCGGCAGCGCTAGATTTCAGAAGCTGTTGGGGCGTTTAATTAAACGCCCCTACGTAGTAGCTGACTGTACTGAATCTAACAGGTAGAATTACTTGCTTCACTCTGAGCTTGTCGAAGGGCATATCCATCAAAGCTTGTATGATGATGCACTAGAGTGGCACTTCGACCTCATTGACTACCTGCATGAGGACCTGCTCATCTTCGTGGTGGCCCAGGCCGCCGGTTTCGAAGGTCTTTGCAATCTGAATCCGGTGGGCCAGGCAGGCCATGGTCATGGTCTTAACATCGTCAGGGACGCAGTAGTTACGATTTTCATAGTAGGCCTTGGCCTGTGCGCTTCGGCGCAATGCGAGGGCACCCCGAGGGCTCACCCCCAGCTCGATCAGTGCTGAATTGCGTGTGGCGTTCACCACGCGTGCGATATAATCAAGCAGGTCGTCATCAATTTTGACCTCGGTCACAGCGTCTTGCATTTCAAAAATGTCCTCAGCCGTCAGCACAGCATTGATGAAATCAATATTCCCTATAACCTTTTTTTGTTCTTTGAGAATCACGATTTCATCCGCAGGGGCAGGATAGCCCAGGTGCAGACGCATGAGAAAGCGATCCAGCTGCGACTTGGGCAATGGGAATGTGCCATGGAACTCAATAGGATTCTGCGTCGCTATCACCATGAAGGGTTGAGGCAGGTTATAGGTCACCTTGTCAATTGATACTTGCGCGGTATTCATTGCTTCGAGCAGACAGGATTGTGTTTTTGGGGTTGTACGGTTAATCTCGTCAGCCAGAACAATATTGGCAAAAATCGGCCCTTGCTTGAATTCGAACTCGCGCGTCTCCTGATTGTAAATCGTCACACCGAGAATATCGGAAGGCAGGAGATCGCTGGTGAATTGGATGCGCTGGAACGAGCAGCTGATTGATTTTGCTAGCAGATGTGCCAGTGTGGTTTTCCCCACTCCCGGTACGTCCTCGATCAGGATATGACCACAGGCCAGAATGCCAACGATGGCGTCTTTGATAATCTCCGACTTGCCTTTGATGACCCGCTCAATATTCTTGTGCAAACGGTCTATGCGTTCCGGCCGTGGAATAGCCATGAGTTTTGACTCCTTATGGGAATAGTAATGCTGCGCAAACAGCAGAAAGCCGCTTGCTCAGGAATAGCGCTGGGCGTTCCAGGTGCTGATGCACTCTCCATAATCACAAACGCGCGCCAAAAAAAGCATTCCTGCTGCCTTTTATCATTTCATGTCAAAATCTCAATTTCTTTATACCAATAAGGATGGAAAGTTCAAGAAGATAATGTTGTAAATGGCGAGAGAGAGACCGCTCTGCTGTTTGCGAGATCAGGCATAAGCAGTGGGTTGATTCTGATAGCGCGTGGCAAGAACAAGGCTAAGTATAGTGCGGAAGACGTTGACGTGTGAAGTTTTGACAAGACCGTACCTCTGCCCTTTTTAGTCTTGCATGCGTGGTGAAGAACAATATACTTTCCTTCCAGACGTATCCAATCGCTAGGGAAAAGTACGTACTCAACAAAAACGAGTGAAAGATTTTAAGGAGGTTTCCGGCTTGCCAACTAGCACATTGCCACAGCAATGAGCGAGAAATACGGTTAGTCCTCATTGTGAGCCGGAAGCTCAGAATCTATGCCCGGAAACATACACAAGCAGGCGAATCCGCGAGTAACGCAGCAGCCGCATGCTCTCGAGCACCAGATGGACCGCGACGTCCTGGAGGGATATCAAGTTGAGCTGGCGCGATTGCGAGCCAGCCTGATTGCACATGGGGGTAAGAGCAAAGGGCACGCGCCCAGGGGCCTCAGCACAGAGGGGCTCAAGATTGCCCAGCGCTATTCGCGAGGCATGGACCAAATTATTCGTTCTATTTATTCGCAAGGGGCACGGCAATATGGTATTACTCGATCGAAGGCTTCTAAGCTGGCGCTCCTTGCCCTTGGTGGATATGGACGTCAGGATCTTAACCTGTATTCCGATGTTGATCTGCTCTTCTTGCATAAGGGCCGAATTGAGCCACAGCAAGAGGCCTTTATTCGCCATGTATTGTACTGGCTCTGGGATCTCAAACTCGACGTTGGCTATGCAATACGAACACTTCCAGAATGCCTGGCCTGCCTCGGGACCGATCTGAGTTCGACTACCGCCTTACTGGAAAACCGATATCTGATCGGATCGCGTGATTTGCACCGTCAGTTAAGCCAACGTTTGGCATCAGCTTTGCAAACGCATAAGAAACGCTGGTTTGTTCGCAGCAAACTGAAAGAATGGCGTGCACGGCATGAGAAGTTTGGCGCTTCGATCTACCTGCTTGAACCGAACGTAAAAGAAGGTGAGGGTAGTCTGCGCGACATTCATACAATCCAGTGGCTGGGCTACGCCGTGCTGGGAAATCGTACCCTTCAAGTGCTCGAGCGAAGAAAAATCCTGACGCGCTCTGAACGTAAACAGCTGTCGGATGCAATGATTTTTCTCTATTTGATCCGTAACGAGCTGCACCGTTTAGAAGGCCGCAAAGCGGATATTCTGACGTTGGACATGCAGCCGAAGGTGGCCAGAGTGTTAGGCTATAGGAGTGATGGGCAACGGCTGGTGGAAGAAAAGCTGATGCAGGATTACTATCGAAGTGCGCGTGACATCTTTCGCATATGTCGTAAGGCTGTAGGAATTTTGCGAGGAAAAGCGCGTATCGATGTTCCGCGTAGGGGGCGGCGCTATTTGAGACGCCGGGTTGGCCCATGGTACTGGACTGCTGGCGACGTGATATTCTTGCGCAATCATTCCCCCGCAATGGTGCGCAAACACCCGGAGATTCTACTGGACATTTTTGCCCAGGCCTCCGCATTAGGCAAAAGGGTAAGCGATGCAACAAAGGAGTTCCTCCGTGCTCAGCTGCCAGTAGTGGACGAAAGATTTCGGAGTGATCCCGGAAATCGTGATCGCTTTTTGGCAATTCTGGGTGCACCCCGGCTCGTTGCCCACACCGTGCGGGATCTCCATGAAACCGGGCTCCTTGAGGCTTACATTCCAGAATTCACCAGGATTCATTGTCTGGTTAATATTGATTTCTACCACCGCTATACTGTAGATGAGCACCTACTCAAGGCGCTGGAAAGCTCTGAAACGATTCGGTACAAGACAAACCGCGCAGTTCCACGTGACATCCGGAAGGTTTCACGTAAAATCAAGCGCTGGGATCTGCTCAATCTTGCTTTATTGCTTCACGACATTGGAAAAGGCGAAGGTGCTGGCCATGTACTGCGGGGCGGACAAATCAGCCAGCGAATTACCTCACGTATGGGCATGACACCGGATGATCAGGAGACGGTTCGCTTTCTTATTCTCCACCACCTGAAAATGGCACATATCTCACAGCGTCGAGATCTGGAGGATCCTGCAGTTATCGAGGAGCTGGCGCGTGAGGTGACTAGGCCGGGGCTTCTCCATATGCTCTACGTGCTTACTTATTGTGATCTGAAGGGGATTGGGCCGGACATCTGGACTGATTGGAAGGGCCAGTTGCTCTACGAGCTTTACAACAAAACCGTCTTGGTGCTGCAGGGTCTATCGCTGCGTGAGTCAATGCGATTTCAAGTGAACCCACATCTTTTGCAGGACGTGGCAAAGTGCTTAATCAAGAAACCGAGATCAATGAGGGCAGTTGACCAGTTTCTAAAAAATACACCTGAGCGCTTTCAAATTTTCACACCACCGTGGAAGATTGCACAGCAGTTTGAGATGCTTCATGAGCTGGATAAAGAAACGAAGGTTGTCTGGAGATTACATCAACCGCAGGGGACACAATACACCGAACTGCTTGTGTGCGCGGCTGACGTCCCCGGTCTGTTCAGCAAGATCTGTGGCGCTCTGTCGTCAAAAGAGCTGAACATCCTCAGCGCCCAGATCTTTTCAACGAAAGACGGGTTTGCGATTGATACATTTCAACTCACTGATCTTGAGGGGAAGCCACTGCCAGAAGGTTTTCGGCTCGACCGTGTACGCAACCATCTGAATTTTGTACTCCTTGGAAAAAAGCCTATGGACGATTTGCTCGAAAAACGCCGGCCACCAAAGCCACTCGACCCAGATCGCCTTGCTTTTTTCCCGACAACCATTGACTTCAATAACGAAGACTCGAAAGACTATACGATTATTGAGGTCAAGACCCTTGATCGTCTCTGGCTACTCTATACGATTACGTCCATTCTCGCCAAAGAAGGGGTAAACATTGACCTGGCGTTAATCAGCACTGAGGCGTACCGGGTGGTTGACGTCTTCTACGTTACAGACCTTGAAAACAATAAAATTGACAATCCGCATAAGATTAATCACATCCGGCGACTTCTTGAGAAAGCACTCACACCAATAGTGGAAGCGATGCGCTGAGGCGTGTGGGAAATGTTACGTAGTGCAGATGTTCTGCTTGATGGATAGGCGAATCAGAAGGTTGAGGCAACTTGAGTAGTGCAAGAATTCTTTTTCAAAAAGCATTATGCTCCAGGTGTGTCCGTTTTCTAATTACAGTAGGGACAGATTACAGTCTGTCCCTACAATTATGAGCGCAGACATTCATACGCTGAACAGGAAGTTAATCACCTCACCATCTTGTACAGGATATTCTTTGCCCTCGATCCGGAGAGTGCCTGACTTCTTAGCCTGGGCGAAGCTGCCGGCCTCAAGCAAGGCGTCCCATTGAATCACCTCAGCGCGAATGAAACCACGTTCAAAATCCGAGTGCACTACCCCACCTGCTTTCAATGCAGGCAGGCCCTTTGACACTGCCCAGACGTGCAATTCATTGGGATTTACGGTAAAGAACGGGACAAGGCCGAGCAGATCGTAGCAGACGTGTACAATATATTGAGAAGCAGGTTCAGCCAGGTGGTAATCCTGGAGAAACACACTGCGATCTGTCTCGTCCAGCTGGGCGATCTCCATCTCAACTTTGCCGCACATTTGTGCCACGGCGGTCTTCGACTTCGCAGCAACTGTGCGCAGTTCTTCCAAAAAGTCTCGACCGGCGGTAAGAGCTTCTTCGTCAATATTTATGAGGAAAAGCAGGGGCTTTTGCGAAAGGAATTGGAAGCCCCGGATGCATTTTTGCTCCTCCTCGGTCAGGGTTAGTCCGCGGATAGATTGCCCTTGCTGCAGGTCTTGTTTAATTTTGCTCAGGGCTGCCTCTTCGATTCGGAGTCTTTCACGCTCTTCGGTTCCGACTTTCGCAATCGTCTTTTCCAGCTTTGGGAGGCGGTGCTCCACTTTTTCCAGATCCGACAGGACCAGCTCCAGTTCAATTGCCTCCACGTCACCAGGGACGTCAACCTGAATGTCAGAATCATCGGCGAAGGCACGTACCACCACCAAAAGGGCATCGGCCGTAGCGAGCGCTATGAGTTGTGTCTCCCCTAGTCCATGTCCTCCGGCTTGGTGCTCTTTAGATATGCCAACGAGATCAGTATACTCGATGGTGGCGTAGGCGACCTTTTTGGGCTGGAAATGGGCGGCCAGTTTATCCACACGCAGGTCAGGAACCTTGATGACAGCGATATTCGGTTCTATACGTCCTGATACGAAGGCCGACACCTCGGCGTGGCCACCGGTCAGCGCATTGAACACTGTTGTCTTTCCGCTCTTGTGGAATCCGATGATGCCGATTTTAGTCATGATTCAGAGCTCCGTGCGTCCAGACAACGTGAGCCTTTCTCTGGCCGGAAATAGGAGATATGATGTTGAAAATACGCCTTGTACGTGCTGGTAACACAAATATCTTTGTGGCAAAACACACCACACCATTTATCATGATATAAGAAGATAGTGGAGGCGTGGCTGGAGAAATTACCTGTACTTGCGTGGAGGTCTTCGGGATATCGGTTCCATTCATTATATGGTGGTCGCGTCATTGTACAGACGCTTTGGCTTCTTCTGGATAAAGGAAATCCTTAAACTCATTGTAGCGTTTTTGCAGTCCAGCCAGTTGGGCCTGTTTATAGTCATAAGGCTCACCCAAGGCTTTTTCGTCACTTAGGGCCTGAAGCAGTGCAACCTTTCCTTCCTTGATCTGTCTCTCTTCAAAGGCAATCGCCCTATTGATATCAATCTCTTCAGCCGATTCACCTAGCGCCTTCTGATAATACTTCTTCATATTCTCATCAAGCTCGGGAAGGTTTTGAAGCTTTTGCACGGCCATGATGTGCTTTGATTGGTCGAGCAACAGGGCATCGGTTGCAGTATCAGGGAGTTCCTCGCGCTTGATAATAATCTGGTAACCCCCTTCCATTTGGCGTCCAAACACAAATCGATCAAGGATAGTGGTCAGCTTCTTAAACTCGTAGTCGAGAATTTCCTGCCGGGTGACCTCCTTAGCCAGCCGCTTAAATGCCTTGTGATAGTAGTCAATAATCTGATCAGTGAGCTCACAGGAATGAAGGGTCATAATTCGCTGGTACTGTTGGTCGAAGTTAAACAAATCAGCGGCATCTGCCAGATCCCACCAGATCCAGGTTTGAATCAGTTCCACCACCATCTCCAGGGAAGGATCGAGGGCCTTGTACATAGTACACATATCTCTGATTTTCAGGGTGCCAGCCTTTTGGTCGCGTCTCTCTTCTTCCACGTCAATAATTTCGTTCATAATAGAGCTCTGATCTACAGGATTGAAGAGTGCCTTGCGCTTTTGTTCCTCATCAGAGCAGAGAATGTCAGCCACCATGTATTTGACCGGGCCGAATGCTTTTCCCGTTATGAGAACCAGGCGAAGCGAGGCTAGCTGCTGCCACATGACATCGGCATAAATATGGGCAATGCGAGGATTGACGCGGATGCCATGGGTGAACCGAACCTCGAGGTAGTCTTTAACAATTGCGTTAATGGCGTCAACGCGTTTCTGCTGTTGTAGGGTGAGCTCCATCAGAAAAACCTCCTTATTCTAACGCGTGGTTTGTGATGAACACAATTACCCCTCCACGCTGGCTCAATGCCTTTGCGTTCTATTCTGAGGTATGACACGCAAATTCTGCAGCATTGAATTTTTTATGGATCACCGAATACGATTAACGGCAGCGCGGCAATTCTCCATGGATTATTTATCTCCGGTATTCACCGCGCTCTCGCGAAGCTGCTTTCCGATAAAAGGATATTCAAAATCTCTTCCTTCTAGTACTGACCATGCCGCATATAAACAGGCAGCTGCGTACACAATCATACACACAATTGTTAAAACCCAATTGCCAGCATTTAAAATTGCAGCTAACGGGCTGTTAATAACTGCAATAATCGAGCAGAAAAGTTGAAAAATGAGTGCAACAATGAGAACAATCAACAGCATCACCTGAAAAAAAATCGCCTGCTGCGCATGGAACACAACAGCCTTACTCTTCTCCTTAAAATAGAGCCAGATGATCCCAGCGAACAGAATGCCCCACAACGGAATAATGACTACCAGATGTGCGAGAGCTGCCATGGATCGTTCTTCCTGCTTCATGTGCCTTCCTCCCTGCTATGATCTCTTCGCGCCTAAAAAACCCGCCATCATGCCTCTATCTTCCCAAACCGCATACAATACTACTATCAGGGGTTGGCGTGTCAATGCTTTTCCCTGTAGCGCTTTAATGGAATCATGTACGTAATAAACGATTGACTCAACCTGTGGTTTTGAGTAAAAACAATATGGTTTCGTTGAATCATACCTAACATTGTCCTTCAAAGGCAGAGTGCATCAAGAGCGGTTCCTCTTTATTATGTTGAAGGAATTTCGCATTCATAATTTGGCGATTATTGACGAGCTGGCAATGGAGTTGAGTCCGGGGCTGAATGTCCTTACGGGCGAGACCGGGGCCGGCAAGTCAATTATTCTAGGTGCCCTGGACCTAATCCTTGGTGAACGAGCCAGTGCTGAGGATATTCGTACTGGCTGCACAGAGGCTCGTGTAGAAGCTGTATTCGATTGCTCAGAGCTCAGCGCCGTTAAGGAATTTCTAGAGGATAACAGTTTGCCGCATAACGAAGGAGAAGTCATCCTGCGGCGGGAGATTTCGCGCTCGGGCAAAGGCCGCTGTCTCCTTAACGGTGTCCTTGTGCCGCTTTATCAGCTGAAGGCGCTCGGCGAGTTGTTGGTTGATTTGCACGGCCAACATCAGCATCAGTCTCTGTTGTCGCGCACCGCGCAATTGGACGTGCTTGACGCCTTCGGCGATTACTCGGATCTACTCGATGCCTATCGGACAACCTATAAGGCGTATCGCGAGAAACAGAAGACCTACTTTGATCTGTCGCGTAGCGAGCAAGACATGGAACGCCGGAAGGGCTTTCTTCAGTTTCAGATAGACGAAATCCGCAAGGCCCGGCTTGTAGAAAATGAAGATAGCGAGCTGGAAATTGAACGTACTCGCCTTCTCAACGCCGAGAAGCTCATTCTTACCGCCAGGACTATACATGACTTGCTCTACGAAGGTGAGAAACAGGGCACATCAGTGGTTCAACTCCTGGCCCAGGCCGATGCGGAGCTTGCTACATTGGTCTCTATTGAACCGACGATGCGCCATCTTACAGATACTCTGGCCGACGTGAAGGCAAAGATTGAAGACGTTGCTGCTGCCGCACGGGACTACGCCAATAGTATTGATCAGGATCCAAAGCGCCTCGACGAGGTGGAAACTCGGTTAGAGCTTATCAGGAAACTCAAGCGTAAATACGGCACTGCGATCGTGGACATTCTGAGTCAGCTCGAGGCGTTTGAACTGGAGCTTAGCCAGCTGGTACACCGCAGCGACGAGCTGGCCACGCTGGAAAAGGAACTGGCAGAGCTGGGAAGTCGGCTCGAGCAGTTAGGCGAGCAGTTATCGCAGCGACGCAAAGAGAACGCGCGTAGATTGGAACGGCGGCTCGTTGCCGAGCTCAAGGAGCTCCACATGCCGCGCACACGTTTTACGGTTAAGTTCTGGCGTGCAGAGCGAGCAGCAGACGACCTTCCGGTTCACCACAGTTCCTACGCATTTATGGCGAGCGGTGTGGACGAGATGGAGTTTCTCATTTCTCCAAATCCCGGCGAAGATTTGCGGCCCCTGAAGAAGATCGCCTCTGGGGGTGAACTTTCGCGAATTATGCTGGCATTAAAAACACTCACTGCGGGCAAGGATCAAATTCCTACTTTGGTTTTTGACGAGATTGACGTAGGGATCAGCGGCAAAGCGGCTGACCGGCTTGGAGAGAAAATGGCGCAACTGGGTCGGACGCATCAGATCATCTGCATTACTCATCTCCCGCACATTGCTGCCAGGGCCACCACTCACTATGCTGTGAACAAAACACTGGACAAAGCAAGAACCATTACCATTGTGTGCAAGCTCGACTATAACACACGGCTGGAGGAGCTGGCCCGTCTGCTTGACGGCAAAGGAGAGTCGTCCATTAGTCGGAAGCATGCTGAGGAGATGCTGCGTGCTAACCCGGCCTTGAATCAATCAGCATAAGCCAAGATGGTGTGGCTATTTCGCCATATCCTTGTTTGGTATCAAAATCTTAAGCATTTTGCACAAGTGAGGCAACAGAAATGAACATTCATACTCTCTTGGTCGAAGCGATTGAACGCGGGGCTTCGGATCTTCACCTTTCCTCTAACGTTCCCCCGACGCTGCGCATTGACGGAGCCCTGGAAAACCTCGAGTATCCACCGCTCACGCCAATGGACTGTACAAAAATGATCTACAGTGTTTTGAGTGACGAGCAAAAGGCACGGTTTGAGGAGAACTGGGAGCTGGACTTTTCCGTTGAAATTCGTGACGCCGGACGGTTTCGTGTGAATGTCCACAAGCAGCGCGGAGTCGTCGAAGCTGCATTCAGAATCGTTAATGATCAAATTCGATCCCTGCGTCAGCTCGGCTTACCTCCGGTAGTAGAAGAAATGGCCCGACGAGATAGCGGCCTCGTTCTGATCACCGGGCCAACAGGCTCGGGAAAGACAACTACCCTTGCTGCCATGATTGATCAGATCAATGAAGAACGGCGCTGTATGATTATCACTATCGAGGATCCGATTGAGTACATTCACCGAACCAAGAAGAGTATTGTGAAACAGCGCGAGGTGTTGGCGGATACCCACACTTTTTCTCATGCGCTACGTCACGTGCTGCGCCAGGATCCGAACGTCATCTGCGTTGGTGAGATGCGCGATCTGGAAACCATTTCTACTGCCTTAACAGCTGCTGAGACCGGCCATCTTGTTCTGACAACCTTGCACACACCTGATGCCGTGCAGACAGTTGATCGAATTATTGATGTCTTTCCTCCGCATCAGCAGCAGCAAACTCGAATTCAAGTGGCTAACACCCTCCAGGCAATTGTGGCGCAGCAGCTGCTTCCCATCCCGGGCGATCGCGGCCGTGTGGTAGCAACCGAAATTCTAATTGCCACGGTGGCCGTGCGTAAGATTATCCGTACAGCGAAGACCGAACAGCTCGTCTCACAGATTCAAACCGGCTACGAACAGGGAATGATTACTATGGATAAATCGCTCAAGAACCTCTACCAGCAAGGTTTGATCTCGTACGATACCGCAATTTCTAAATGCAGATATCCCGAGGCCTTCGATTCGATTTAGCCTTGCCCACCCGTGCTATGGCGACTATTGCATGCATTCGCCCTACCCACCTTGCCCATTATTTTTCTGGAGGAGATATAATCTGCGCACGCAATATGGCATTCTAGCGTGTAGCCGCGGGAAACAGAATCTTGTTAACTTCATCAATTGAGAGGGGAACCGCGATAACTCGTGGTTCGTCTAAGGTTCCAACAATGCGGAATTTGAAAAGCTTGCTGCCGAACTTTTCGATGAAGGCCATAATATTTCTTACAATGGGGATATTCCAGCCGAGATAGGCACTTAGAAAAGCCAGATGGAGATCGAGATCAACCTGCTTATTGAATCCGATCTTGCCGGTGGCTTGCATCTGAAGCATGGGATTGCGTAAGTCGAATTTTGCAAAGTGTACGGCGCCGTTTTTGAGAGCAAAATCTCCTATGACCTGAGTAAACGAGATATCGTTAAACATTGGAGATCGAAGTATCCCGCCCAATGCTTTAAAAACTACGGCATCAATGAAACGGCTGTCTTCCACTGTAAATTCCCCACTGCCAAGTATTCTGCTGACGTCTTCTCCCTCGCCAACCAGGCTTACTTTTCCTGATAGCCTCCCTACAACGGTTTGCTTCTTTTCACGTAGTGCCCTAAGAAGTTCGTTTACGTTAATTTGTTCGGCCTCTACTTTCGCCTCATAAATGTTATCACCTTCCGGAAAAAGAATACTTCCCGAGCCGGTCAAATTCCCCTGATACACTGACACCTGGATATTATCATAATAGAATGTATTGGGAGCAAAAGGGAATAATTGATAGTGGAAAGACCCGTGGAATTTGTCGCCTTGCACCGGGCCGTAATAGGCTTTTTCGGCATCAATGCTGCCAAAAATTTCAAGTGTTGGTGAGGTCTCGCTCACCATCTGAAGCGCTCCGCTCGAGATTATGTCTTTACGCTTCGGCCAATCCCGCATCCACTCATCAAGGTATATCAGAGGGCTTCTGAGGTTGAAATCAATCACGGTCTGCTTCGGCGCAAAACGTATGACTCCGTTCACCGCGCAGTCTTTTGAGCGACCACTCCAGCAACGCACGTTCAGTATGCGCAATTCGTTCTCGTGAAAGGAGAACGCTCCATTGATGTGAGTCAGGTCAACCGGCATGTCAATGTATGCAAACGTGACATCATAGGTCAGGATCTCTCCAGACAGGCGATAATTTATGGGTCGATTTGCCTTCGCAGACACATCAATTTCCGCACTCATGACTGCTGATCCACCAACGCGAAATTCGTTAAAAACTGTTGGAAAGAGCGATTTGACATTACCCAGTTCTGTTTCGATGCTCAGGATCAATCGTGCGGCTTCAGGCTTCACCCAACCGCTCAGGTTGAACGGAACGTCGCCAACCTGACCACTGATATACGTGAGCATCGCAGTGCCATCACGTACTTCCACGGCTCCTTCTAATGTCTTGAGCCATGCACGCACAATCGGCTTGTCCAACTCCACATAGCACTCCTTGAATTCGGCTTTGGCATGGATGGAAAACGGGTTCAGTGTATATAGAGGTGCCTTGAGGCGAGCATCCACTATGGCTTTGCCGCTAACTGTGGCCTGTACTTGCTGGCCGGGAATGAACTGCTTCATCATAGTCAGCAATGTGCTCGCTGTGGTCGTCATCACGACGTGAGCGTCGAGCTGCGAATCGATCCAGAACGCTTCCTTTCCTAAAATCGAACCGGACGCCAGAACCGCAGATTCTCCTACTTTCGCTTCAAGGTTGCTAAATCGAATGCCATCATTCTCAATATTCATTCGGCCATTTAGCTCCTGGATGGGAGCAGGAAGCGATGGATGAGCGATTGTCACGTCAGTGAGCTCCAGAACCCCGGATGCCAGGATACTGGCGGATGGTGGAAAGGGAGATGGATAAAAAATCTTCCGAAGCGTTCCGCACCCGCTAATTTCTCCCGTAACTTCAGCTTGTGTTATGGGGCCAAGCTGCTGCTCAGCAAGGGCTGCGAAGATATCCTCGGCCCGAAGCGATGCGTGCCAGCCGATTTCCAGCATATCTGGTTCCCAGAATATTTCTTTCCCTGTTAGCTGGCCGTTGAACGCAATGTCACCCTGGCCGAGCTTACCATGCATATGTGTGAACGCGAGACGGCTGTTTTCAAACTCCAATGTTCCTTGCAGTTGCCGAAGTGGCTCTTCAATACCTGGATACCATGCATGCACGCCCAGCAGGTCTACCCAGCCCCTGAAAGCAGGCAATGTATCGTCCGCGAGCCCCCCTTGAAGCGAAACGCCAAGCCTTAACCTCGCGTCAGAAATATCAATCATTGAATCTAAATACGGAAACAATATTTTAAAATGTTCCAAAAAGGAAGTCGGAACTCGTTCTGTTCGTGTAGAGATGCTAAAAGGAAAAGGGCTGGCTAAAGTCAAAGAGCCGGAAGTATAGACTTCCAGGCCATTGCTTAACAGATGAGACTTTTCGAGCATCAGCTCGGCGGCGGATGCATCGTATGCTGCTCGAAAGGAAAAATCTAAATGCTCATCAGAGTAAAGCGGTTTCTCTGCGCCCAATGCAACGAGCGGCTTACGAATCGTCCCGAATGCGGAGATTTTTGCATGTGTCTTGTCTTTGCTAAGTATCCCATTGATTGTGAGGTGATCGCTCGCCATTGCCAGGTGCGAGGTATTCCTTAGGGGAATTGCAGCAGCTGCCTTCGTAAGTGTTAATACAAAACTTGCTTGAGGCTCATGAGGCGCTATAGTGTAGGACACTCTCACTTCTGCCTTATTGAGCAGCGGAATAGAACCGTTTAATGTCATTACACGGCTACCACTCGGCATAAGTACAAATCGCATGGTCATGTTGTCTGCGAGCACCTGTGGCTTCCGTGAAGGACGAAGAGAGGACTTGAGCAGAATGCTTGCATTCCGGACACCGAAGTGATTTAGTACAAAGTGCGGCTTTCCCATCTCGCGATCAGCTGGTTCAAGAAGCCGATAAAGAAAGTCGAGATCATCTCCAAGACGAATGTTTCCTTCCGCAATAACCAGTGGAAAGGCAGATGGATGCTCGATTTCCACGCTCTGCAAAATTATTTCCTGTCGAAACAGGGCACTTGGAAGGGAGAACAAAACATCTACTTTTCTGGCAGTAAGGACTTCGCGGCGATCCGTATCAGGCGAGTGCAGCACAAGTTCTTTAATCACACAGCGTTGCTGCGCGAGAAAGAACACTGCTTCACGGAACGTCACGTCCAGCCCGGTGAGATGTTCAATCTCCTGAGCAATTTTCTGACCTAACCATCGTGACGATACTGGACGAAAGAGCGTTGCACATACAACGACAAGTAGCGCGAGGATAACTACCACGCCCAAACGGATGAGATTCTTCTGATATCTCCGCAAAGCCATAACACTACCACAATTTCATAAAAAAATCATTCGTATCCCCAAAGGCAAACCCTTCGTTACTACGAGAGTACAATTCAACGCAAGGAGAAATATGCTACTCCCTGCAACCACGATCCATTGTCTTACAACGCCCCAGTAATCATTTATAGTGCACGTTTGGATTTCAACCACTTGTATAGCGGTTAAGAAAGAAAAACCAGCGTGCTTCTGCCCGTATTTATCTTGGACACAGAAATAATGCTTGCCTTTCACGACAAAATCAGGAAATCAAGTAGCCATATACAGCGCAACGCGCGAAATTGAACATGGGGCGCAATGTAGCATGCGGATTGCAGAGCTCTATAGAACCATTCAGGGGGAGACCACCTATACAGGACTTCCGTGTGTCATTGTGCGTTTGGCAGGATGCAACTTGGATTGCAGCTACTGTGACACACCACATGCCAAGGAGGAGCATGAAGGTGAGCTGCTTAGTATGGCTGAAGTTCTCGACCGGATCGTCCGGCTCAACGTCTCTCTTGTCTGCATTACAGGGGGCGAGCCTCTTTTGCAACCTGAAACGCCTGCTTTGGTTCAGGCGGTTTTGGAGCGTAATTTCTCGGTTCTTGTTGAGACCAACGGAACTCTGGATATATCCATTCTCCCTAGAAGCTCGATTGTCATTCTCGATATCAAGTGTCCTGCAAGTAACATGATCGAGCGGATTCGGTGGGAAAACATCGCGCAGCTCAAGCCACACGACGAAGTCAAGTTTGTACTGGCAAACCGTCATGACTACCAGTGGGCCGTTGACGTAGTGCGTAAATACCAGCTTATCGGCAAGGTGCCCGTTCTCTTCTCCCCTGCATTCGAGCAACTTGCACCTGAGACGCTGGCCCAGTGGATTCTGGACGATAAGCTCGCGGTGCGCCTGAATCTTCAGTTGCATAAGTACGTCTGGCCGGCAACGCGTCGAGGCATATGAAACGGATTACCGCATTTCGATTAAAAGATCCGCGCAGGCAGAGGTTCGAGCTTACAATTAATGGCGAGCCATGCGCTGACATTGCTGCGGAAGTGATCGTTTCATTACAGCTGGAAAAAGGCCAGGCAGTTACAGAAGAGCTGCTTGAGCAGATTCGTCGCGAGGATGAGTTTGTGCGCGCAAGGAATCTTGTGGCGCGCTATCTAACGCTGCGTCCAAGAAGTACGCTTGAAGTGCAGCGGTATCTTCAGAGAAAGAAGTTTTCCAGCGAGACGATTCAGTGCGTGATTGATCGTGCCGTGGGGCTAGGGAATATTGACAACCGGAGCTTCGCCGTACTGTTTGTCAGAAATCGCAAGAAGCTCAAACCTACTGGACCGCGTAAGCTTGCCGAAGAACTACGGCAGAGGGGTATCCCACCTGCGATTATAGATGATGTGCTTAGGGAAGAACTTACCGTTGACGAGCAGAGAAAACTGGCCCAAACAGTGCTCGAAAAAAAACGTAAAACCCTTGAGCAGGTGGCACAGCCGAAACAAAAAGCCAGACTGGCGCAGCATCTGCTTCGTCATGGCTTTGATCCTGATATTGTCCAACTGGTAATTGACGATATGCTGGCCAAATCGCCAGGAAAGGACTGATCGCCTATGATCCTCCGAACTTCATTTTCAATTGCACTGCTTGATAAAACCGCTCTACTGCTTGGGATATTGGCGTGCTTGCTGTTCAATTTATCGAGCGCTGAAATAGAAAGCGACCTTAGACCCCCGACACCTAAGACCACGCCACTTCCTCAGATTCCATATCAGACAATTAGCGAGCGTGGATCGGAGCCGCACAATTTTCTGGCGCCGCTCGGTCTGGCCCTTGATTCCAAGAATACGCTCTTTGTCGTTGATGCCGGAAGGATGCAGGTTCTGGTCTTCAATCCAGAAGGTCGTTACCTCTACAGCTGGGGAAAGCGAGGCACCGCTATGGGTACTTTTTCAAGTCCAAGTGATATCGCGATCAACCAATTCAACGATGTATACGTGGCGGATGTTGCAACCGGACGATTCCAGATATTTGATCTGCTCGGTCGAATAAAATCGAGCTTCAGCAAAAAGGGCGCATCACCTGGTGAGGTCGGATATCCTCAGTGCATCGCCATTTCCTCACAGGGTGAGGTCTATGTGAGTGATATTCAGTTTCACCGCATCCAGGTGTTTGACATGCAGGGTACATTTATGCGTATGTGGGGTAATCTGGGTGATCAGCCCGGTGAGTTCTATCAGCCTGGTGGTCTAGCCTTTGACGATACCGGACTGGTGTATGTTACAGACACTTACAATCATCGAATTCAAGTGTTTGATCAGTACGGCCAATTTGTGCGTGCATGGGGAAAGCAAGGCACACAGCAGGGGGAATTTCAGTACCCTACTGATATCGCTGTGAGCTCAAAGCGCCTTGTGGTGGTGGCCGACTCTGGCAATGCCCGGCTTCAGTGTTTCGCGCCGACTGGCGCCTATTTCGGCAACCTGTTGTGGCAAGATGATAATCAGCGCCCTATCGTTCGTCCACAGCGCCTGACTTTTGATCACAAGGACAATCTGTACGTGATTGATGCGCCAAGGGGCCGGGTGATTCGCATAAAAGCAAACGTATTTGATGGCTTGAGACAATCCTTAAATGCCTTACAGCAGGGCCCTACGAAGGGTGCCTCCCCTTAGAGCAGAGACATAAGTCCTGCAAAGGTCGCATACAGCACAATGCGTATTGCACTCATATCACCATACGAAAGTATCGCCTCTTATGGAATTCGTATGCTCTCCTCAGTGCTCAAGCAAGCCGGCCACGAGACACAACTGGTGTTTCTGCCACTCCATTTCAGACAGTCGTATTCTCTCGCTACGCTTAATGCCATCTGCAAAGCAGTAAGCAAGGCTCACCTCGTTGGGATTTCTCTGTCGACTAACTACATGCAACAGGCCATCATACTCACCCGGGCACTGAAACAGCACAATGGGCAGCTGATTATCTGGGGGGGCATCCACCCGACCATTGAGCCGGAGGAATGCCTTGATCATACGGATATTGTGTGCATCGGTGAGGCGGAGGCCACGATCGTCGAACTCGTTGCCAGGATCGAGAATAAGAAAGACTACCACACCACACACGGATTTGGGTTTGCACATGAAGGCGAGAAACTCATTAACTCCATCGGCCCCCTGATTACTGATCTGGATGCACTTCCCTACCCTGATTACGATTGCCGCAACCACTTGATTTTGTCTGATGAACAGCTGGTACCCCTCACCACACCTATTCTTGCCAGGCGGCTCGAGGGTCAGTACATTACAATGTCCTCGCGCGGATGTGTGTATAATTGCACATTCTGCTGCAATAGTTTTCTCAAAGGTCTTTACCAGGGAGATCGGTGGTTTCGAAGGCGCAGCGTTCCAAACCTTATTGCCGAGCTGGAATGGGTAAAGCGTGAACATCCGTATTTCACGGAGATTTATTATGATGACGATGCTTTTCTACAGCGTAGTGAAGAGGATATTGCGCAATTTTGCGAAGCATATAAAGAGAAGATCGGTCTCCCACTTGTCATTACAGGGATAACACCTCTCACGCTGACCGATACGAAGCTGCGCTGCCTGATTGACGCGGGACTGGCCTGGCTCCGCATGGGGATTCAAACGGCCAGCGATCGTGTGAATCGAGACATCTACAATCGCCCTATCGCACACAAGGAAACAGAAAATGCCATCGAGATTATTCGCCGCTATAAAGACCAAATGGGGCCTGTTCGATATGACTTTGTGCTCGACAACCCTTGGGAAACCACTGAGGAAAATCTTCGCACCCTCAAGCTCATGCTACGATTGCCGCGCCCATACGCGATCAATACCTACTCGCTAACCTTTTTTCCAGGTACTCAACTCTACGAGCGTGCAAAGTGCGAAAAATTGATTGACGACACGGTGTGCGATATCTATGCAAAGAGCTATAAGGAGCTGCGCAATAGCTATGTCAATCGCCTTTTCATGTTCTACTGCCTGTCGCAACTGCCTCCATGGGTTTTACGTCTCTTTATTAATCCATTTGTGCTGGCTACGCGTCTCAACTATCCTCTCTGGTACGGCTACGTTGCATGTCGGGAACTGAAACGGCGCCTGCGCAATCTACGTCATCGTCTGAAAAGGCCTACGTCATGAACGCCATTACGGTCAATCAGCTCTCAAAGCATTATTATATCCGACAAATTAAAACGAGCACTATCAAAGAACTCGTTTTGAAACGTCTTCTAAAGCCGGTACCAAAAATGGAAGTCTGCGCACTGCGCGACGTATCCTTTACGGTAAAAAAAGGTGTTGCCCTGGGTATCATCGGGCCCAATGGGTCGGGCAAGAGTACGCTGCTAAGATGCCTTGCCGCAATCACGGAACCTACAAGCGGAACAATCGAGGTTCAGGGTAAGGTGGCATCGCTTCTGGAGCTTGGAGCCGGGTTTCACCTCGAGCTATCAGGCATGGAGAATATCTATCTTAGCGGATCGTTTCTCGGCATGTCGAAAGCAGAGATTGATGCGCAGCTGGATAATATCATACAATTTGCGGGAATTGAAGAGTTCATCTATGCACCTGTGAAGCATTATTCCTCGGGAATGCATGTGCGCCTTGGATTTTCCGTTGCCGTGCACACCGATCCTGATGTCTTGCTTATTGACGAAGTCCTTGCGGTTGGCGATTTCCACTTTCAGGTTAAATCATTCGAGAAGATCAAGCAGTTTAAATCTCAGGGTAAAACCATTATCTTTGTGACCCATAATTTCGAGCAGGCCGAGATGATCTGCGACGAAATTCTCTGGCTTGATAAAGGACGCATCAACTCCTGTGGCCCAACAAGCGAGGTAATTGCTCAGCATAGTCAGCAATACTACCAGGACTATCTTGCCACGCATCCGCGGAAATTTGATGTGCAGCTTAGCCACATCATTCCTCACAGTCGGATGGGCTCTGGCGAAGCCTTGATCGAAATGGTCAAAATTAAAAACGGTACGGGCCAGGAAGTACGCCACATTTCAACCGACGAGACGCTAGTCGTGGAGGCGCACATCAAGACCAACACCGTGCTACCCAACGTTGATTGCTTTATCGGCCTGGCGCGGGAAGACGGACTTCTAATTACACTCATTAACTCCTGGAACCAAGGCGTACGGTTTCCACCCATCTCAGGACGTGCGGTCATTGTTGCTCGATTCGACCCGCTGCTCCTTGCTGAGGGACGCTACGTTCTCACGGTGGCAATTGCGCCGGTAGGTGAACCACTCAATCCTTATGATCTGCATCTGCGCCTCTATCGGTTCACGGTGAAAGCATGGCCATCAGGGCCTCGGGGGCGCGCCGCGATTCAGGTACCAGCGCGATTTGAGCTGGTGAAATGCTCAGAAGATACATACTGACATCTTATGCTAGAGGAGGTTAGAACCAATGAAAAAGAAAGTACTTTTCGTAGCTCCGCTGTTTGAAATTGAGTGCGAATATCTGCTTAGGGCACTGCGCCCTGCTTTTGACATGCACTGTATCCATGGCGAGTGGCGCGGATTTAAGGAAAATCAAATCCCAGACAAATTCCCAGAGACTGCGCAGGCACTTAGCTCGTATGACGCCGTTATCTTCAGCGACGTGGGCAAGAAAAATTTCACCACGTCTCAGCTCAAGGCGCTGGGCACATTTGTACAGTCTGGCGGAGGCTTCCTGATGATCGGAGGCTACGCCTCGTTTGCCGGACACGAGCTCATGGCTAACTATCATGGGACGGAGGTTGAGGAGATTCTGCCAGTGCACATCAGTGAGAAATCCGATACCGTCAACCTTATCCGGGGATTTATCACACACCCAACAACGCGCGATCATCCGATCATGCAGGGAATTGATTGGGCGATTGTGCCCGTGGCAATTGGGTATAATCGGGTAAAAGCGAAAGCGACGGGCGAGGTTCTCATGAAGTACGAGGGCGATCCGATTCTGGTTGTTGGCCAATATGGAAAGGGCAGAACTGCGGCCTTCATGACTGATGCGCACCCACACTGGTCAGGAGGCTGGACCGACTGGAAATATTATTCTGTATTCTGGAAAAACCTGGTAAGCTGGGTGGCTGGGTCTTAGGGTCCACAGAAAATAGCCGTGCATCGCAAGGATAGAAACCTGGTTTTTTTGCCCGCTTTAGTCTTCCGCGGTCAGAAGCGTCAGGTTAGACGCGTCGAGAATCTCTTTCCGGACTGACTTATAAAGAGAATGACGATACTCAATTTGCATTCTCTCCAATAATGCCTCCTGCACATCATCGAAGGGTCTTACCTGCCGCGGAATCATGGATTCCAGCTTGATGATCATATAGCCATTGGATAAGGCAATGGGATTGCTGAATTCTCCTTCGGCAAGCTTCTTTACGTTAATGTCGAAACGAGCAAAAGAGGGCTCCGTAACGTAGCCCATATACCCGCCATTCTGTGCGAACTCATCTTCAGAATATCTCCTGGCAACTTCAGGGAATTCTACGCCTTTTATTAGTTCTTCATAGGCACGTAGAATTTTATGTTCCGCCAGCTTCAGGGCATAAATTCTTTCATCCGGTTTTACCGCCGCTGAAACACGCCCGTAGCACGTAATCATCCTGCACTCACGTTTTGCCTTGGTGCGATAGTACTCGGGATGCGCCTCATAGTAGCGAAGTTGATCCTCACGGCTGATATGATGAGAAGTGACCTGATCGTTCAACCAGAGTTGGCTGAGGAGATAGTTTTCGTAAAACAGAGCGTTCATTTCAAGTTCTCGCACGCTGCGCAGATTAAAATCCTGGGCTGCATGGTCAAGCAGTCTGGATAAATAGAGCGCCTCAAGGAAAGTTTTCACCTGTGACCAGTTTGGTTCCTGGTTTGGAAATCGCCCGGCAATCTCCTTTTCAACATCTGCAAGTAATACGTGCTCCGACCCGATCTGAAATAAAGTTTCTGATTCTTCGGGCCAACTGGAAAACGTGCGAAATTGTGCCACGGCACCAAAGTTTCTTTCTGCCATTTGCACAAAAGCCTGGAGAGCATTTTGCCGGACACCTGGTTGCAGCGTATTCAAGATTCTTGATCGAATAGCTTGAAAAGGAATCTCCTGCTCAGCATATCGTGCTTTTACATGATAAATACCGTATCCCAATGGCGTTTCAATGAGATCGCTATAGTCATTGGCTGACAGATCGAATAGCACTTTTGCTACGGGCGTTGAAATGGAGTCATCTCCGCGAACTAAATACCGAGATGTTTGATATCTTGGAGGATCCGTGGAATACTCCTCCACGAGCTTCTGAAACTCCTTGCCCTCTTCGAGTTGATCAAGAACAGACTGTGCTGTTGCGAGTATTCTTTTTCGTTCCGCCTGGGTTGCATCTGGAAGGATGTGGAAAAAGATTCGCCCATACACAACGGTGTCGGGACTAGAAAACTCCTCTTTATGATCTCTGTAGTATTGCGCTGCCTCATGGTCTCTAACTTCGCTCTTTTCGAGGATTTCCGTTCGATACAAATACTGGCGTGCAAGACCTTTCTTCTGCTGCGCAAAGAGGCGGAGAAAAGTTTCGCCTTGCTGCAGGCCCTGATTCCGTGCCCGATCAGCAAGCATACTTTCCACTACATAATATTCGAGGGCCTGGCGACGCGCTTCGGGGTCGTGATATTTATCATAAAAAGGTCGATCCTGAAGTACGTAAATAAGCGGGTTCATAAACGAGCGCAGTTCCTCAACGCTCACCTTACGTCCATCGAACGATGCAATGAAGCGTTGCTCAGAAACCTGGCATGAAAGCAAACAGAATATTGCAGCAATGCAAAGAAAAGGAACAGCACGCATCAGAAGCGCTCCTGGCGAATGATAAAAAGAAAGGGGATCCCTTTTCTGGATCCCCTTGTGTATGCGAAGCACCATTGCGAAAATATCGACGGTTTAGTAGTAAACTGCCCAGTTCATCTCAACGGGTGTAAACCCTGGCGGTAGGGTTGGCGTTGGGGGAACGTATGGCAGATACCAGAGTTCCACATCATCAATAAGCATTGGTGATGCGTCTGAGTACTCTCCAACGGTCCAGAATGCCGGGTACCCATTAAGCTTAACATCTGTTACGTCCAAATCGAGACCGCTCAGGTATTCTCCTGAGTCAGCCTTATTAATTACATCGTTTCCGTCAACATCCGCTCCAACTGCTCCAAGTAATCCTACGGCTTCCATTTCCATCAAGACCCAGCGGCCATCGGCAAGTGGAGAAGTGAAGTTTAGTGTCTGGTCTGCTTCCGCAGTTCCTCTAAAACCAAATCCCGGACCTCCTCCCAGGCTCGCTGAATTATGATAGATTCCAAACCGGAACAGGTTGGGCTGGCCACTACCTGCCCGCAAGTACAGACCTCCCTGATATCTTTTTGCGGTGTCATTGGTTCCCAGGCAGTAGACATAGGCGCGCATTTTGTAATCTTCATGGGCGAGAAATATGTCTGGGCCACCAGGGCTAGCCGCTGCAATATCAATATAGCAAAGCCCAGCTGTTGCTACCAGGTTTGCTACTAGATTGCCAATCCCCATGACAGTACTATCACTGGAAGGATTGCCTGCAATCGGATCTGGGTCGTAGTCGAGACCACCATCTGCAGAAGTCCACCCACCCGGATAGGAGCTATAAAATATTGGCGCAGCAATTTGTGCGTCACTAAATGCAGCCACAAGATCCGGATCCTTTATGTAGCCCAGATTAGCTCCAGCAGTGGAATCAACCGAAAAATCGTCTGTGAGATCAGGGGTTGGCCCCCAATCTGCTAACAAGCTATTCGTGAGCATCAATCCAGCCATCACAAGAAAAAATATCAATATCGCTTTTCTCATTCTTCTGTCCCTCCTTCGTGTCGAATGTAAAAAATTGATCTTCTTGTTTCGTAATCACCTCCCATTCATACTAGTCTCTTCTTCCTTAACGATATGTGAAAGTCTCAAAGTGTTTCAGTTCTGTCAAGCAGAAATTTTGGTTCTTGGGATTTCATACTAAAGTAGTTGTAGTAGCCATTAGTGGTGCTCAATTATGGTAATTGTAGGGGCGTTTAATTAAACGCCCTTACCTGCTCGAATAAATACATGTGGCTGTACGATAATTCGGGTTTCTCCTATAATGGGTTAATCGCTATAAATAAGGTCGCTCAGCCTCAAAGACCCAAAATTTTGCCAGCAGCTAGCCTGCTACAGATTCCGAGGAACCAAAATTCTCGATGTCTTATTTGCACCGAGCACTGATGAACATGGTTTTCGAGATATATATAAAATTTCTTGCCAATAGTGCTAAGCCGTGGCAGCGTTGGCCTATAATCTAAATTGATACGCTTTGGGTCAGCTGAAGTCACGAAGAGCACAGCTCAGGTCAACACTATCGATGCAGGAGTTACCGTATGGAGAAGGGCAGCGAAATATCTGAAGTGGCTGAATCTCTCAGGACGGCACATAAGTTGCTCTTCATTACTGGTGCCGGGATTTCAGCGGAAAGTGGCATTCCAACATTTCGTGGCAAAGACGGCTACTGGAGACAACACAATCCTATGGAGCTGGCCTCACCTGAGGGCTTTGCGCAGGATCCAGCCCTTGTCTGGGAATGGTACAATGAGCGAAAAGCTATTATCCGCCGTGCCCAGCCAAACGCCGGCCATCTCGCTATTGCGCAGCTCCAGGCAGCAATCCCAAACACACTTCTGGCAACCCAGAACGTGGATGGTCTACATCAAACTGCGGGCAGCAAACAGGTGGTAGAAATTCATGGCTCGATCTGGCAAACATGCTGTACGCGCGAGGGTACGCTGTTTCTCCGTGACGCAGTAGACACAGAAACTGAGGTGCCGCCAAAGTGCAAGTGCGGTGCGCTTTTGCGGCCAAACGTCGTCTGGTTTGGCGAGGCGCTTCCCGTGGAGCCCATTACGCACATCACGGAGTTTATTCTGGCCGGTGGAATTGACATCGCATTCGCTATAGGAACGTCCGCCTTATTCGCATACATTTCCGGCTGGGCTTGGGAAGCAAAAGAGCAAGGGGCGCGCGTAGTGGAGATCAACCTTGATCCCTCGCCGATCTCAACTTTTGCAGATTTTATCTTCCGTGACAAGGCAGGGACGGTTCTTCCACAGATCTACCAAGCCATGCAGGCATGAGACAAGAGAAAGGTGCAGCCAGGATTTATATCTTTCCTGAGGGTGTTTTTACTTTGCAATTACACGGCTATGCCCTTTAAAAGGGCGTTCATCTTTATATGCCTGAAAAAGGAGAGAACACGGCCATGCGAAGTGACATGATGAAACAGGGTGTCGAGCGAACACCACACCGGGCACTGCTCAAAGCGCTTGGGCTTACCGATAAAGAGATTCACCAGCCCCTTGTGGGCATTGTGAATTCGTTTAACGAGATTATTCCCGGCCACATTCATCTGGATAAAATCTGCGCGGCTGCAAAAGCCGGCGTGCGCATGGGTGGCGGGACACCTATCGAATTCAGCGTCATCGGCGTGTGTGATGGCATCGCAATGAATCATATCGGAATGAAATATTCACTCGCGAGCCGCGAGCTGATCGCCGACTCTATTGAAGTGATGGCGCAGGCGCATCCGTTTGACGCGTTGGTGTTCATTCCCAACTGCGACAAGATAATTCCCGGGATGCTCATGGCTGCGGCGCGCTTGAATCTTCCCTCAATTGTCGTAAGTGGCGGGCCGATGCTGGCGGGTACGCTTCGCGGGAAAAAGGTCGACCTCATTACGGTATTTGAAGGGATTGGCAAACTTAAGGCAAATAAAATGACCAAACGGGAGCTGGCTGAACTGGAGGACGTGGCGTGCGTAGGGTGCGGCTCATGCGCAGGGCTGTTTACCGCAAACTCGATGAACTGCTTGAGCGAAGTTCTGGGAATGGCGCTCCCGGAAAATGGCACAATTCCGGCACCCCATGCTGCACGCATAAGGCTGGCCAAAACTTCTGGCATGGCTGTTATGGATTTGTTGAAAAAAGATATTCGGCCGAAGCAAATTCTGAAAAAGGCTGCCTTCACAAACTCACTGGCTGCCGACATGGCCCTGGGCTGTTCAACTAACACGATCTTGCATCTTACTGCTATCGCCCATGAAGTTGGCATTACGCTTGGTTTGCGGGCCATTAATGAGATAAGTCAAAAAGTGCGGAATTTATGCCAAATCAGCCCGGCTGGCAAACACTACATGGAAGATTTTCATGATGCGGGGGGCGTGTCGGCAATTGTGAAAGAATTGACCAAGCTCAAAGTGATTGAGACTTCGATGCTCACCGTGACAGGCAAAACGATTGGCGAGAATATTAAAACGGCGCGCATACGCAACTTCAAGGTCATCCGGCCGATTGACAAACCCTACCACCCCACCGGCGGCATAGCGATTCTATGGGGAAATCTGGCTCCCGACGGTGCTGTCGTGAAGCAGTCAGCAGTGCCCCAGGAAATGCTGCGTCATCGTGGGCCAGCACGCGTGTTTGAAAGCGAACCGAAAGCTGCAAAGGCAATTTTCGCTGGAAAGATTAGGCCAGGCGACGTGATTGTGATTCGCTATGAAGGACCCAAGGGCGGACCAGGTATGCAAGAGATGCTGACGTGTACGGCTGCCGTGGCTGGTATGGGATTGGACAAGACAGTTGCACTTATCACAGATGGCCGCTTTTCCGGCGGTACGCGAGGCGCGGCAATTGGTCATATCTCACCAGAAGCCATGGAGGGAGGACCAATTGCTATCCTCAAAGACGGAGATCTGATTGAAATTGACATTCCCAACCATAGGCTAAACGTCAAATTATCGCAACGGGAGATTCGCAGTCGGCTCAGTAAATGGAGACCGCCTAAACCAAAGATCACTCATGGCTACCTTGCTCGCTATGCCTCCATGGTTACATCCGCGAGCACCGGAGCAGTATTTAAACAGCCAGGGCCCTGTGTCAAATAGCAAAGGTGATAACCAGAATTTCGATTTTTTCACAGCCAAGCACAAAAAATTAAGTTTGTACGCTTCTGGATTGACTCTTGTCAGCTGGTAACCGCTGCCGCAGTGAAGTACTTTGCAATTCCCTGCAAGTTCATGTGTCGCGTTAATATGTGAAGAGGAGCAGCAATTTTTTCTTGCAGGTGTTTTCAGAGGCCATTATAGAATAACTGCACCACAAAAAGGGCTGTATCACTGGTGCACATCTTTCCCTAAGAAATCTCAAGGCGCAAATGGTAGCAATAAGACACACCTCCCTCTATACGTGGCACGTGGAACATCGTGCAAAGATAACGGCATTCAGCGGATGGGAAATGCCGCTCTATTATACTTCAATTACTGCTGAGCACCAGGCAGTTCGCAATCAGGCAGGCTTGTTCGACCTATGCTATATGGGACGCATCCGCGTGAAAGGTAAAGACAGAATCAAATTCCTCAATTACATGACGACCAACGATATAGAAGGACTAGGCATCGGAAAAGTCCATTACGCCTTTATTTGTAATCCGCAGGGGGGCATAATAGATGACGTCACGGTCTATAAGGCAGAGGACTACTGTCTTGTGGTTACCAACGCGGTAAATCGCGACACAGTACTCTCGTGGTTCCACCAGCATCAGGGGAAACATGCGGTTGATATTGAAGACGCAGGGTTTGGGCTAGGCATGCTCTCCATCCAGGGACCAAAGGCCCAGAGCATTCTGCAGCGGGTAACTCAAGCGCCTCTCAATGATCTGAACTACTACGATTTTGTCATAACCCAGGTTTCTCATGCCGAAGCCATTGTCTCGCGCACTGGTTATACGGGGGAAGACGGGTTTGAACTCTATTTTGGTGCCCTTTATACGACGACACTCTGGGAAAAGCTATTACACATTGGGACATCGGACGGGCTAGTTCCTGTTGGATTGGGAGCCCGCGACACGCTCCGTCTCGAGGCGTGCATGCCGCTGTTCGGCAATGATCTCACAAGTTCTACTACGCCGTTGGAAGCTGGCCTGAGCAAATTCATCAAACTCGATAAGAAGGCATTCATTGGCAAAGAGGCACTGGTCAGCAGTAGTAATAGCGAACTCTCCAAGCGTCTGGCTGCGTTTCAGATGCTCGATCGCTCAATTCCGCGTCAAGGCTATGAAATCCGGCACCAAGACAACACCATTGGCAACGTTACCAGCGGCACCTTCTCTCCCACACTCCAAAAAGGTATCGGCATGGGTTACGTTCACAATCTGCATTCAAAAGTGGGCAGCTCGATTCTTATCATGATCCAAGGGAAACCTCATCCGGCAGAAATCATAAAGCGGCCATTTTATAAGCGGAGGCACACAGAATGAACCTCGATATTCCCGAAGATATTTTCTATACAAGAACTCACGAATGGGCGCGCGTGCACAATGATGAAGTGACGGTAGGCATCACGGCTTACGCGACTGACCAGATGAACAAGGAAATTGTAAACGTAGATCTGCCAACGGTGGGAACGCAGCTGACGCAAAACGCCGGCTTTGGCGTGGTTGACTCGGTCAAGGCAGCATTTGACCTTTATACCCCAGTGCCAGGTGAGGTCGTAGAAGTGAACCAGCAAGTTTTGGATGATCCGGCAATTGTGGCGAGCTCCCCGTTTCAAGAAGGATGGATGATCAAGATCAGAATGCAGAGCGCTGAAGATCTAAAATCCCTGTTGGCTCCTGATGATTATAGGGAATTGATTAAGAGTGAGGAATAGCATTGATCCCCTATCTGTGCAACACCCAGGCGCAACAGGCTGAGATGCTTCAGCTCATCGGGGCCCGCACGGCTGCGGACCTCTTTGCACATATTCCTCAGCATCTCAGTTTAAAGGCTCTTCCTTCTCTTCCTCATCCGTTGTCCGAGATGGAGCTAACGACCGCATTAAAAACCCTTGGTGCCAAGAACACTACAACCAGTCAGATACTCTCATTCCTGGGCGGGGGCATCTATGACCATTTTATACCGAGCACTGTTACCCATTTGGCCCACCGGGCAGAGTTTTACACTGCCTATACTCCTTATCAACCGGAGGCCAGCCAGGGCCTGCTTCAGGCGTTCTTTGAATACCAGACCATGATTTGCCAGCTAACTGGTATGGAGATGGCCAATGCATCACTTTACGATGGTGCGACGGCATTGGCCGAGGCCGTGATCATGGCGCTCAGTGCCCACGGCGGCCGGTCGGGCGTCTTGATTGCCAAAAGCGTGCATCCAGAATATCGGCATGTAGTTGCAACGTATTTGAAAAATCTCGATACCGATATGAAGGAACTCGACTTCACGGATGGCATTACGAATGTTGAGGAACTTGAAAAAGCGCTGAATGACAATACGTCGTGTGTGGTAGTGCAGCAGCCAAATTTCTTCGGTTGCCTCGAGCGAATGAACGAGATTGCCCGCAGTGTGCACGACGCCGGAGCGTTCCTAATTGTTATAGTTGATCCAATCTCCCTTGGCATACTTAGGGTGCCGGGTACTTATGAAGCCGATATTGTAGTTGGTGAAGGCCAGAGTCTTGGGCTTGGACAGATGTGCGGCGGCGAAACCCTGGGCATTTTCGCCTGCAAGCGAGAGTTCCTCCGCAAAGTGCCGGGTCGACTGGTGGGAATGACAAAAGACCGACAAGGTCGCCGTAGTTTTGTCCTGACGCTTCAGACGCGCGAACAGCACATTCGGCGAGAGAAGGCAACGTCGAATATCTGTACAAATCACGCGTTGAATGCGCTAAAAGCGGCCATATATCTCGGCACTATTGGGCCACATGGCCTTCGCCACATCGCCACACTCTGCGCCAAGAAGGCCGCCTATTTGCGCCGCCAGATCGCCCTGCTACCCGGGTTCTCATACCCATTCTCTCAGCCGCATTTTAAGGACTTTGTCATTCAAACCCCTGAGCCAGCAGACAGGATCGTTGACTCATTGCGCGAAAAAGGTCTGCTGCCGGGGATCCCTCTCGGGCAATACTACCCTGAGCTTGAAAAGTGCCTTTTGGTCTGTGTGACTGAAACAAAAACGCGTGCAGAGCTCGACCGCTTTGTCGCTCTGCTGAAAACGATGAGTCATGGATGAAACATTAATATTCGAGCGGAGCGTTGCCGGGCGCTGTGGGGTATCGCTTCCTCCTGACGATCTCCCGGAGTGCGACATTGCGTCGCTCGTACCTTGCGACTTGCTGAGCACTTCTCCTCCGCCCCTGCCTGAAGTAAGCGAGGGAATTTTGGTGCGACACTATACCAATCTTTCGAGGAAAAACTTTAGCGTGGATACGCACTTCTATCCCCTTGGCTCATGTACAATGAAATATAATCCCAAAATTAACGAAACGCTTGCCGCTCTGGAGGCGTTTACCCATACCCATCCCTACCAGCCACCAGATATGCTGCAAGGTATCCTTACAATTGCCTATGAACTGGGCGAGATGCTCAAGGAGCTTACCGGACTCCATGGCATCTCCCTGCAGCCCTCGGCTGGAGCACACGGGGAACTAACCAGCTTGATGATAATTAAGGCATACTTTCAACAGAAGGGCGAAAGGCGAACCAAGATTCTCATTCCCGATACTGCGCATGGGACAAATCCTGCGTCATCCAGTCGCTGTGGGTTTCAGGTACAGCAAATTGCGTCAGATAAACGAGGCCGAATTGACCTGGCTGCCTTGAAGCTCGCGTTAAATGGCGAAGTTGCTGCACTGATGGTGACCAATCCCAATACGCTCGGTCTATTTGAAGAGCAAATCGGTGAGATTTGCGACGCGGTCCACGAAAACGGCGGTCTTGTTTACCTCGACGGTGCTAATTTTAATGCCATTCTCGGGATTGTAAAGCCGGCGGATTTTGGCGCTGACCTAATGCATATCAACCTCCATAAGACTTTTTCTACGCCGCACGGAGGCGGTGGGCCAGGCGCTGGCCCAATTGTGGTTCGTGATTTTCTCTCTCCGTTTCTTCCTGTTCCGGTTCTCGAGAAACAGCAAGGACAGATCGTTCTCCGATATGATCACGCGCATTCCATTGGCAGGGTCAAAAGTTTCCTTGGCAACATGGCCGTGGTAATCAAGGCCTACTGCTATATTCGGATGCTGGGCGCCGAAGGACTGAAGTCCATCAGCGAGCATGCTGTGCTGAATGCCAATTATTTACTAGCACGGCTTCGAGGGATTTTCGACGTTCCCTATAACGATCATTGTATGCACGAATTTGTCGTCTCGGCACAAAACCAGAAACAGAAAGGAATTCGTGCACTGGATATTGCCAAGAAACTCCTCGATTATGGCTTCCATCCGCCGACGATCTATTTTCCTTTAATCGTGCCAGAGGCACTCATGATTGAGCCCACTGAGACGGAAAGCAAAGAGACCCTTGATCAATTTGTCCAAGCGCTTGAACGAATTGTTGAGATGGCTGATAAAAACCCGCAGGCTATTCTCAAGGCACCGATTACAACACCTGTCACGCGTCTGGACGAATACAGCGCCGCACGTAATCCAATTCTTCGCTGGTTGTCTACCTCTGGTAAGTAGCTGACCAAGCAGCTATCCCGCTTGGCGAATACTTCTTACGCATCCCTGGATCCTATCTTTGCCCTGCTTCAATATTTGCTGATCACACTTGGAGACCACAGTGATTTACTTCAGGCAAGAGACGTTGCGTTTGCAATTCGGTGATACGTCACGGATTTTCAGCGCTTCAGTCACTCACGCTGACATAAGAGGACGGATTAAGGTAAGGAGAAAAAGCGAAGTCCGATGGGGTCGTCCGAAGCTGCCCGAAGAACCGGCAGCCTCAGGCAACATGTCTTAAACCGATCACCCAGCTCAGTCGCGGTCATTCTCCTGTATAAGCAAGGTGATATACTTTTTTAGCTTCTCTTCTTCTTCGCTGCTCATTGCAAGAAACCTCAGGCCAAGCCGGCAGGAAGGAAGCTCAATCTCGCGATAGTCAATATATGAAACCTCGGCTTTCAAGCTACGAGGCAGAAAATGCTGGTAGCGAATACCGAAACTTACAGTTACCTCCGGCCGGTATTCCTCAACAACTTCCTTAAATCTCTCGTCAAAATTTGTGATGATAACCCGCAACCCTTTTTCACTGATATTCTGGCCAATGCCATGAAAGATAAAAGTTGGCACATTTTCGGCTGCTGCAATGCAATCAACTCTGACGGGAATGTTAATTGACATCCGCTTTGCGCCACGTTTGTCAATATTAATCACCCATTCGCTGCTGCGCGTAAATGGTGTTGCTTCGTTGCGCAATTTTCCTAACGTTGTCTGTTGGCTGCAGGTCACGCACGCAAACAGCTTTTCTCCTGCTTCAGACTTCTCAATTATATTTGCGTCTCCACAGTCGCAGTCGAGAAAGACTTCCATGTAATTACCCTTCTGACGATAGCGCTTAATTGAGATCATTGGCATTCATCCTACCGAATAAATAAGGTGTATAGAACAAGCCTTTCCCTTACAGCTGTGCTGTTTATCTATGCGAAAGCCTTAGGAAAAGTAAAGCAAAAAATCACCGCTATGATCACGCCTGAAAGTTACCTCCACGGCGTTTTGGCAAAATCCAGCGAACCACCAAGAACCCACCCACAAGGAGAATGATGAAAACCAGTGTCAGTATATTAAAGTATTTGTCAATGAATAGCTCTATCCCACGGCCATAGTGTTTAAACAGCAATCCGACCGCTCCGCCGACGATAAAGAATCGAGCCGAGCGACTCAATGCTGAAGCAATGCAGAATTTCAGAAAATTCATCCGGAATAAACCCGCTGTAATGGTAAAAACCTTGTAAGGAATTGGTGTAAACCCTGCTATCCCCACAGCCCAGACCCCATATTTGTCATAGTACCCCTTGGCGCCATTGTACAATCTATCCGGAGAACTATGACAGAGTCTCGCGATGAACCGAAATACGCGCTTGCCAAACAAATCGTAAAATTTGTAGCCAATCAGATAGCCAAACATCCCCCCAAACAGTGATCCCAGCGAGCAAATGAGGGAAAAGACGAAAAAATGCGACGGCGCCCCCATACATAAGGCAATCAGCAATACATCCGGTGGAATCGGAAAAAATGATGATTCTGCAAAAGCAAACACAAAGAGTGCCGGGCTCCCATACGGAGTTCCGGCCCATGACAACATCCAGTCATACAAGAACCTAACAATGTGCACGGAGTGCCATCCTTTGACGCAGCTTCGCCTGGCAAGCAGCGTACTACCGGAATTATAGCTGCATGTACTTCATTCCCTTACCTGCAACAATACACGCAATGCGGTAGGCATAGAACTCAATCCGCAGGAGGTAGTTAATCACGTCCAGATGCACGGAGCTGGTTTCGATAGTTTCCCGCAGCCCTTCCTTCATACGCTTAAGATGCTGCAAATGCAACTTTTGCCCGTAATCAGTTAGCATCGGCTTATGACTAATGACTCGTTCAGCAATCTCGGGTGATGACGACGTCAGGGCAACGATGGTTGCTGATAGATCCTCCGAGACTTTATGGTGCAGCTCTTGCAGTTCCTGTTTGCCAGCCTCGGAAAACTCCAGATTGTTGTTGTACATTTTCTGTGCGAGGACGAGAAGATTCTTGTCAATTATATCGCCGATATTCTCAAGGTCGCTTACAATATAAAGCAAGCCGATGCTCTTTGTCAATTCCTCCTCGCTCAGCTTCTTTTGAGTGAGATTGGTCAGGTACTGAGTAATGGACGTCTGAAGTTTATCAACTTTATCATCCCGACCGTGAATGAAGTCCCATTCCCGGTCGTCTCGATTGAAAATCGCCTGTCCAATGGTACGCATCATTTCTTCCACAAACCGAGCCATGCGTGAAATCTCTCGAATACACGAACCGATCGCTATGGATGGGGTATCAAGAATCTGTAGATCCAGGTATTTCGATCGCACCTCTAAAGTTTCATCTGGACGTCGTGGAAGAAAACCATACACCATTCGTTCTAATAGTCCCATGAGGGGCAGAAATATCAGCGTAATCAGCACGTTGAATATGAGATGCGTATTGGCAATCTGCCTGGCCATAGAATCGCTGCCGAGTGGGATAGGGAGGGACGCCAGAAAATGCGTGGCGCCTTCTCCGGCCATTGCCAGATAAGCCATTAAGGGCAGGAAGATGAGCACGCCGATCACCTTAAAGAAAAAGTGCGCCCAGGCAACTCGTTTTGCATCACGCGATGCTCTCAGGCTAGCGAGCAAGGCTGTGGCACAGGTGCCTATGTTCGCGCCAAAAATTAATGGGATTGTGGCTGGCAGAGTAAATACGCCATGGCGGGAAATGGAAAGCACAATGCCGAGCGTTGCCGCACTGCTCTGGAACAAAGCCGTAAAGAGTGCCGCAAAGACAATTGCCCACAGCGGATAGTATGTCAACACGAGGATCGCGTTCTGAAATGCCGGAAAGTCCTTTAAAGGTACTGTTACATCCGACATGACCTTCATTCCAAAGAAGATAAACCCAAATCCCAGGAGAATGTTGCCAAGAGCGATATACTTCCGTTGCTTCATCACCATGGTAACCAAGAACCCAACTGCAATTAGCAGCAGCGAATACTCGGCCACGTTAAAGGATATCAGCTGGACCGTGATCGTTGTCCCGATTGCGGCTCCGAAAATAATCCCAAGCGTCTGGCGAACCGTCATGAGTTTGGTATTGACGAGGGAAACAAGCATGGTCGTTGTGGCGCTGCTGCTCTGCGTAAAGAATGTGGTCACGGCTCCAAACCCCACACCTTTCACCCGATTCTTGGTCATGTCGCCAATTATTGAGCGCAGCCTTACACCACCGGCTGCCTGTAATCCCTCGGCGCCCACCTTCATGCCAAACAGAAAGATTGCTAATCCTCCGATCAGTCCCAGCACAAGCCAGTTTGCCCAACTTGCCTTGTGAGCCATGACAGTATAACGGAGAAACGAAACTTCACCGGAGTCCGACGGTACGTAAAACAAAATTTCATACTCTCCATGTTGATCGCCCAGCACACACGCAGCGCGATAGAGCCCTTCACTATCAGTGATCCCTTTTCCCAGCGGGTGTAAGGAAAGGCCTTCTTCTACCTGTGAAGGCTGGCTGAGGATTTTATACAAAACGTGTATTCCTTCAACTGGAGCGCCCTGTGGATCAACTGTCCGGATTGTTAAATATTCATTCAGGCGGGAGTTCACGAGGCCCGTTTGTCCGTAACCTGAAATATCGCGCCCCTGTTCGTCAAAAGGGCGCTCGAGCAGTACATTGCCAACCAGCTGTGACTGCGAGGCAGGAGAATCGTTGGATGCAAATTCACCGGCTTGGACTGCAGTTGCCTGCACGAGCAGAATACTCGCAGCCAGCCCTATGAGAAGTCGCTTGTGAATGCGCTCAAACATCTCGCTTGTTTTCTGCAAAAATCTCATTTAATGCGCCCGGATTCTGAACCAATAGCAAAAAATTCTTTCTTTTGCCGTTAACCGGCTAGTGTCTTTAAAGTCTCGCGAGCAGCGGACAGCGTCTGAGCAATATCTTCGTCCGTATGCGCGAGGGAAATAAAAAAGGTTTCGAACTGCGAGGGCGGAAGATACACGCCGCGCTGAAGCATTCCATGAAAAAACTGGCGGTACTTCTTCACACTGGCTGTGAGGGCAGTATGGTAATCCATCACGCGCTGATCTGTGAAAAACGTGCATAGCATTGAGCCCACTCGTGAGTGATAAGTAGGAACCCCCGCTTCTCTGGCTGCGGCACGCAATCCCTCCTCAAGAACCGCCCCCATCTGCTCAAGCCTTTCATACACCCCATTCTCCTTCAGCGTACGCAAGGTGGCCAACCCAGCGCTTACTGCCAGGGGATTCCCGGAAAGCGTCCCTGCCTGATAAACTTGACCTGTTGGCGCAATTGCCTGCATAATGTGTCGCCCCCCGCCATACGCGCCTACAGGCAGGCCGCCCCCGATGATCTTTCCCAGGGTAGTGATATCAGGTTGGATTCCGTAACGCGCCTGCGCACCACCATACGCTAGCCGAAAACCCGTGATAACTTCATCGAAGATCAATAATGCGCCGGATTCTCTTGTGAGCTCGCGCAGCCTTTCCAGAAATCCCGGACCAGGAGGAACCACGCCCATGTTCCCCGCCACTGGCTCGACAATTACCGCAGCAATCCGGTCGCCTTCCCGGCGAAATACCTGCTCCACAGCATCCAGGTTATTATATTCCAGACCAACGGTATCGCTGGAAGTTCCACGTGTGACTCCCGGGCTATCAGGAATTCCTAACGTAGTAGCGCCTGACCCAGCTTTTACCAGCAGACTGTCCACATGCCCGTGATAACAGCCGTTGAACTTTATGATCCTATCGCGTCCGGTTACACCTCGTGCCAATCGGATGGCCGACATCGTGGCTTCCGTGCCAGAGTTCACCAGGCGCACCTGATCAACTGACTCCACAGCTTCGCAGATCAGGCGCGCCAACTCTGTTTCACGCTCGGTCGGAGCACCAAAGGAGGTTCCTTGTTTTGCGGCTTCGGCTATAGCACAAACCACTTGCGGATGGGCATGTCCTAGAATCAGAGGCCCCCACGAGCAGACATAGTCAATGTACTCATTTCCATCGGCATCAACGATTTTCGAGCCCTTCCCCGAGCGAATAAATAGCGGCGTGCCTCCAACAGCACGAAACGCCCGGACAGGGCTATTCACCCCACCCGGGATATAGGCTTCTGCTTCCTGAAAGAGTTGACCCGATTTTGTCCAGTTAGGTTTCATTTACGAAATCCCTGCTAGCAGGAAGTGTGGGAAGTTATGTCTTATGTCTCTGCGCAGCCTAGTACCAGACGGCTGTCTCCCGGGCGAATTTTCGACACAGGCCTCGAGTTGTATCGCAGCTACGCCTCTGAAAGCGCAGCAATTCCCGGCAGCTCCTTTCCCTCAAGAAACTCCAGCGAGGCTCCACCGCCAGTCGAGACGTGTGTCATCTTATCAGCCAGTCCATATTGATTGACCGCCGCAGCGGTGTCACCCCCGCCAATAATCGTCGTTGCATCCAGGCTGGCCAATAGCTGAGCAATTTTTTTCGTACCTTCAGCAAATTTATCAATTTCAAACACCCCAACCGGTCCATTCCAGACAACCGTTTTCGCCTTCTTGATTTCCCCGGCGAATTTCTCATAAGTTTGAGGTCCGATATCCACACCCTGCCACTCTCTTGGGATCTCCGTGACTGGCACCACACGGGTGTTGGCTGTAGCGTCGAATTTATCAGCCACCAGGCAATCAGTGGCCATCTGAAAAACCCCGGGTGTTTTTTCAAGGTTCTGTAGAATTTCTTTCGCAGCCTCCAAAGTTTCTTCTTCCAGTAGAGACTTGCCAATCTCCAGTCCCTTTGCTTTAAGAAAAGTATATGTCATTCCGCCGCCGATGAGTAGCGCATCAACTTTTTTCAGAAGATTCTCAATAACACCAATCTTGGTTGATATTTTTGCTCCGCCGAGAATCGCCACAAGAGGCCGGGCTGGTGACTCTAGCGCCTCACCCAGGTATTTGAGCTCTCTTTCAATCAAAAAGCCTGCGGCACTCTGTGACACGAAACGCGTGATTCCTACAGTCGAAGCGTGGGCGCGGTGCGCCGTGCCAAACGCGTCGTTAACGTACAAATCTGCCAATGCAGCAAGCTGCTTTGAGAATCCCTGGTCGTTCTTCGTCTCCCCCTCATGAAATCGGAGGTTCTCCAAAAGTATTGCTACCCCGTCTCGGAGTGCAGCCACCATCTTTTCAACCTCAGACCCTATACAATCTGGCGCCATCTTGACCTCTTGTCCCAGAAGCTCAGACAGACGCTTTGCCACAGGACGCAGCCTTAGCGACTCCTTAATTTTGCCTTTTGGCCGACCCAGGTGTGATGCCAGAATGGCTCTGCCGCCTTGGTCGAGAATATAGCGGATGGTTGGCAATGATGCCTGAATACGGCTATCATCAGTTATACGTCCATGCTCATCGAGGGGAACATTGAAATCCACCCGAATAAATACCCGTTTCCCTTTGAGCTGCAATTGGGTAACGGTTCGCTTAGCCATTGTGCCATTCTCCTTAAGACAAAATATGCAAATCCCTTTTTCGAGAAATTAGGAGGCGTATTAATTCTCTTTCACCAGGTTCAAAAATAAGGTAGCTATTGCACTTCGCGGTGGTAGTCAATAGCTTTTTCCTCAATACTGGACGAGCAGAGCACTGGGACAGATGTTCATGTGCGCCACAAAAGTTTACTTTACATTCGGCATGGTGCTTTGCTAGCGTCTTGCCCGATTAAGCACCACTGGAGTTAGGTATGATCAATTCATCGAGAATTCGCCATGCTTTTGCCCTGCTTCTTATTCTGTTTGCCGCAGGATTTCTCCGCTTTCACACGGTTGACACGCGCGACCTGTGGTACGATGAAGTCTTTACCTACGACGTCTCGCAGCTCTCTTTCCCCGAGTTGATCTCTGCGCTCTCAAGGGATACCTCTCCCCCACTTTACTTTCTTATGCTCAAAGGCTGGTCAGGCATCTTAGGGAATGTACTGAACCTGAGGAGCCTATCTATCGTTTGGGCACTGCTTGGGATTTGGGGTGTGTATCTGCTCGGCTCGCAATTATTTTCCCGAAGCATTGGCCTGTATTCGGCTCTTTTAGTAGCTGTGAATCCATTTCACATCTACTATTCACAAGAGTTGCGCATGTATACTGCCTATACGGCTATGCTCGTGTTCGCGGCATATTTTCTCATAAAGGCTATGTCTGGACAAATGAGGCGCGGTTGGCTTTTATCTGCGCTCTTAAACGCCCTGGCGCTTTACACACACTATCATGCAATCTTCTTTATTTTTGGTGAGTACCTGTTTGTCTGTTACGTTATGAAAAACAGAGGCAACACTGTTCTCCGAAAAGGTTTCCTCAGGTGCCTGCTCGTCACCGGAGTGGCCGTGCTCCCGTTGCTTCCACTCGTGCTGATACAGGCCACTAATAATCTCGGCAAGATCGCGTGGATCCCCACACCCTTGCTGAGCGATTTGCCGCGGAGCTTCTTTGTCGCATTCTCGTATTACTTTTGTGCAACACAGGAAGCGTGGTGGATGTGGGCGATCTACAGCCTGTTGTTCTTGATTCTGGTATGGGGGAATTGGGGCATCTGGCGTGATAAAACCACGCGCTCGGCCCTGATTTTTCTCCTTTCCACTGCTATTTTCCCCGTCGTTGTCATGTTTGTACTCTCATATTCCTCGATCAAATTCTTCCTGGTTTCCCGCTATATTATCGTCTCGCTCATCCCATTCGTCCTTCTGCTCTCCGCATTTCTTGTTAGGTTACGATTGAGAACACAATGGATTAAGACCACGTTGCTTGTGACAATCGCCATCAACGGTATTGCATTCGCGTGGATTCAAAATCTCCAGGATCACAAACCTCACTGGCGTAAGCTGACGCGGATTATTGACCTGGAGGTTCGCCCTGAGGATCCGCTGCTTGCCATACGCAGCTTATGGAGGAACGGCTATTTCTACTACTCCACATATGACCATCCAATCATTGAATTTAGATCTTTTATGGAGCAGCCCGAGGAAAAGCCACAGCGCTTTTTTCTGCTTCAGTTCAATAGGACCGAACCAGAAGATGCCGTGTTTCCCCGCCTCTTGCTTCCCGTGCTTGATCACTGTTCGACCAGTACAGTTCTGTTTAAGGACGACTGGTATACGTTCTCCATACATCGAGGAGCAGATTTTGAAAAGCTGCGACGATGGTATTCGCTCCGTGAAGATGCGAGCCGCGATGAGCTTATCGCGCAGGAGTTCTTGGTATTCCTGGGTGCTGAATCAGAATCACTTAATGGTAACCCGGGGTTCGGCGCCCTACAAATTGATGCAGAACAGTCACCATACCGCTGGACTGTTGGAGAAGATAGTGTGTTCCATTTTCCATTGACCCTCGAGCCAGGACTTTACCTCCTTGGGCTCAAGGCACGCTTTTCCCATCCTGACGAGATAACCGACTACAACTTAGAGATTGAAGTGAACGATTGTTTCTACGAGCGGCGCAAGGCGGTTGATGCGTACACCCCCTTTTACTTCTACGTGCTATTTCAACAGCCCCAGAATTCCCTTACGGTCTCCTGGCATTCGTCGACATGGATTCCAAAAGCGTTCCATCGGAGCGACGATGAGCGACCCCTCGGTTTTCACTTTCATTGGCTCAGCTATGCCCACGCTGACTTGAAGCCGTTTCGTAGAACAGGATACCTTGCCTTTTACGACATTGGCTCTCCTGCGGACAAGACTTTAGTCAATGAAGGATGGTATTCTGCAGAAATCTATGATGAGACGACGTTCCGCTGGACCTGGCATACTGCTGTGATAACCCTCCCTCTGTTAGAGGAAGCAGCGCAGGTCAAGACGCTAGTCTTGAATTTTATCAGCGGATTTCCCGATTCTATCCCGTCCCCCATGCTGGAGATCAGCATCAACGGAACCCCGCTGCCGCCAGTGCTGATTGAAAATGGATGGGTTGAGCGCGCAATTCCAGTGCCGCCAGTCTTCCATGCCGGGCCAAACAGAGTGTCCATACGGAGCCCTATCTGGGTGCCTGCAGAGACACTCGACTCAGAAGATTGGCGCGAACTTGGCATTCAGATTAACTGGATCGCCTTACGATAGCCTACTTTGCGTTATGTGAGACAGGCGATGCCGTTGGCGAGCCAAAGTTTACTTTCCAACTGGCATCGCATAGGCATAAGGCACTGCACAAAAAGTTCTATTTGACTTGTCAAATATTTTCATCTTATAAAGAAGCAGACCTACATAGATAGCAAACTCGGCGAATTTAGCGTTTTTCCATCAAGAACAAATGAGCAAAATCCGATGATTCAGATTCAAGGCCTCAAAAAGACTTTTGACCAGCATGCTGTACTGGATGGAATTGATCTGCACGTTGAGAAAGGCGAGACGCGTGTCATCATCGGCGGCAGCGGCGAAGGGAAATCCATTCTGCTCAAAATGATTATCGGGCTCATGGAGCCTGACGAGGGCACTATTATTCTTCGAGGCATTCATGCGGATTACCGCAATCGCCACTCGCTAATGGAGGTGCGCAAGTTCGTTGGCATGTTGTTCCAGAGTTCTGCGCTTTTCGATTCAATGAGCGTACGCGGGAACGTGGGCTTCGCTCTTGACGAAAACTCGTTGCTCACTCCTTCTCAAATTGACAGCATTGTGCGAGAGAAACTGGCTCTTGTTAATCTCGAAGAGGTTGTAGCAATGACGCCTGCAGAACTAAGTGGGGGTATGAAAAAGCGGGTCAGTCTTGCACGTGCCCTTGCCGCGAATCCGGAAATCATGTTGTACGACGAACCTACAACGGGCCTTGACCCGATCAACGCAGATGCTATTAATAATCTTATACTTGACTTGCAGCGTAAACTCTCCGTTACATCGCTGGTGGTCACTCATGATATTCAGAGTGCATGTAAGGTAGCAGATCGGATTTCGATGCTTCATGGTGGGAAAATCATTGCGACGGGAACTCCGCAAGAAATCCAGCGGTCTTCAATCCCTTATGTTCGTCAGTTCATTAGCGGACAGGCTGAAGCAATAGTGTAGGAGCGATTTTTATGAAATGCCCGCATTGTGCAGTTGATCTTCAAAGGATTCCCTTGAAGAACGTGTACGTCTGGACGTGCGCGGAATGTGGGGGCGCCTGGTTTAACGTGAGTGACCTTGAAGAGGCGATCATTAAGAAATATCCTCTGTCGCATCTTCCTGCCCCGGCGCAGGGGCAGATGCCCAAGACAGAACTTGCATCCCGGCTCATATGTCCCATTTGCCAGGGATCAGTCGGGCTGATTAGCATCAAATCACTGGCTGGCGGCAGTATTGCCACAGAAGCCTGTACGGTGTGCCATGGTCGCTGGCTGAGCGGGGAAACTATGACCCGGCTGAAAGAACGTAACCGGCCCACGGGCCTTGTAACATTTCTCAAACGGCTGTTCGCACAGTCACCTCGAGGACAAGGTCCCAGCGATGCTGAGTAATTGCGGCTGAGAGACATGCTCAAGAAACTCATACCCAGCGTTTCGCTGAAAAGGAAAAAGCCGTGAGAAAAAAAACCGAGATTGTCATTGGTTTATTCAGCGTTATTGCATTCCTTATACTCATTATCTTTACTGTAAACATCCAGCAGTTCAACATCTTTACGCCAAAGTATGAACTGCAAGTATACTTCAAGCAAATTAGAGGCCTTGAAGTTGGTGCTCCAGTACATGTTTACGGTGCGGCAACCGGCCAGGTGGCAAAGATTGGCTATGTTAAGGGTGAGTATCCAGTCAAGGTCGTCTTGAGGATCAGAAAGGGAGTGAAGATTTTCAGCAATGCGGTGATCCGTGTATCCATTGCGGGCTTGATTGGTGAAACCCGTATTGACATTGATGCTGGCACTTCTGATAACCGGCTTCTGGACGACGGCGACATCGTTTTTGGAGCTGAGACGGTAGACATGTATCAGGTTCTGAGTCTTGCACCAACCATAATCGAGGACGTGGCTGCAACAATTCGGGCCGTAAAAACCTTTATAACCGATGAGGAAAACCGAGAGGCCTTTTCTGGGACGCTCGTCTCACTTAATTCCATTACGAGCCGTCTGGACCGCATGCTAGGGGCAACGTCGGACGATATCAGCGAAACTGCACAAAACCTTAGAGAAGCTACGGAAAGCCTGAACGAGATCGTCAGACGTATAGATAGCATGATCATTGATACCAGTGCCGACTTCCAGGAAAGCCGCTCTCTTATAAAGACAACACTGGCGGATATTCAGACCCAGAGTGAAACCATTACTACCAGGATTAAGGATATTCTTGCCAAGGTTAACGTAACAACAGATGATCTGCACATGATTATCAGTGAAAACAAGAATCATCTTGCACAACTAGGCGAAAACCTAAATACAGGCACAGCCCAGCTGAACACCATCCTTGAAAAGATAGACCGCGGCCAAGGCACAGTCAGCCTGCTGATCAATGATCCTACACCCTTTTATGACCTACGCGATACTCTGAAAGCGATTAAAACGCTGCTCCTGGGCAAAGAGGAACAGGTTTTTGATACCGCAATACCGTATGAACGTAAACCATAAGACACCGTCGTCTTGTTATGTCTTTTAGCTTACGCGCCAATGTCCCTTCTGTTTCCGTTTTTCAAACGCTCCAGATAGCTTTGCACCGGATCAAATAAACAGAGAAAATTTCCAATGCCTGAGACTGCGCTCCGGAGGTATCCATTGTCTGTGAAGGCTAGCATCGTGCTTTTCTTTGCGTTTCTCGGCCTTTACCTACTGACAATGGGAGGTCACCTCTACTCACCAGACGAAGAACTGATGTTCCGCACCACACAGTCACTGGCGCTTCGCGGTAGTCTGGCCGTTGAGCCACTGGCAGGGTTCGCCACAAAGCGTGGCATTGACGGCCGGCAATACGCCCAATACGGAATTGGCCAACCAGTACTTAGCATTCCTTTATACTATTTTGGCACGTTGCTCACGAAAATCGTACCTTCACCAGGCGTCCAGCGCTTTCAGTGGGACACAATGCAGTATCACGACCGCTCGCCAGATGCAGTACTACTGCGTTTCGGCGTTTCTTTGTTTAACCAGCTCATCATGGCACTCTTGGTCGTAGTGGTGTACGCATTCTGTTGTTACCTAACGCGCGACAGAATAGCGTCTCTCCTGACCGCCATTCTGTTTGGCTGCGGCACCATGGCTTGGGTACATTCGAAAACCTACTTTAGCGAGCCCCTGGCCGCACTCTGCACCTTATCTGCCTTCTTCTTGCTGTATAAAGGATTACGTGAGAACCGGCCAGTGTTGCTGCTACTCGCAGGAACACTAGCCGGATACGGTGTGCTGACTCGATTGGATACTCTTCTTACGATTCCTGGATTCTTGCTGCTTATTCTCCTTGAGAATTGGACCACTTTTAGAAAGCGTATCGGAGCACAGACAGCCAGACCTCTTCAGTTTATCCGGGCGCAATACGCTACCGGAGATTCTTTACGCGCCTATAGCTTCTTTCTGCCTATTGTTGTTATTCTACTGCTGATTGTTATGCTGAATAAAATGCGGTTCGGATATTTCCTGGCTACTGGCTATGAAGATCAAGCCGAAGGTTTGCGCTTTTCGACTCCACTCCTGGCCGGGCTCTATGGGTATCTCTTTAGCATTGGCAAAGGGATCTTTTTCTTCTCCCCTACCCTTGTGCTGTTCTTCTTTGCCATTAAGAAATTCACGCACGAGTTTCGCAATGCCGCAATCGCACTGCTTACTATTATCCTTGTCTTCCTTCTTGTCCATGCATCCTGGCAAAACTGGACTGGCGGATGGTGCTGGGGACCTCGGCACATCTTTCTGGTTCATGCATTTGTAGGGGTGCCTATTGTTGCGCTTCTGACCACTCCACGTAGCGCTGCGGTGCGCATTGCTTATTCAGTGCTCCTACTGTTAGGCATTGCAGTGCAGATTTACGGCGCGAGCCAGAATTTTATAGACTATTACATTGAGTTTTATCGCACACCTCAAGAACCACCCAATTGCTATGCGCTATATTCTCCCGACGATAGTATAGCGCTTGATCAGAATTACTTACTTCTTGCCCGCAGCAATGAAAGTCAATCACCACAACAGATTCCGCTCTGGGCCCTGATTGCTCCACTCAACGATTCCATCTACGTTCCACAGAACTCACAGTGGAGCGCCTATGCCATAATGCTTCGCCAGGGCAAACACGATTTATTCTGGATCCATTTTTTGTTTCCAAAAGCAGAAATGCCAAAATAGAGATATGTAGAGATATGCGTATGTCGCGCCTTGTCTGCGGTGTACGCAGTAGATAGAACGCCCCAACACGGACTCGCCGCAATGTCCTCAAGTAAGCAGATCATTACGCTCGAAGGAACGCTTGAGCGAATTGTTTATTCTAATGAGGTCACTCACTACACAGTGGCGCAGTTTCGCGAAGAAGCCAAGCCTGAGATAATGACCATCGTCGGCAATCTCGTGGGTGTGAATCCGGGCGAATCGCTTCGTATAACAGGCCAATGGACTCAGGATCGCAAATATGGCCGACAATTTCTGGTTGATTCCTATACGCCTAAATTCCCAGTTTCTGTTGCCGGTATCGAAAAGTATCTTGGATGCGGGCTAATCAAGGGCATCGGTGAAGTTTTTGCCAGTCGCATTGTCAAGCGCTTCAGAGAAGAATCGCTTAGAATCATTGATACTGAGCCCGAACGCCTTGTCGAGGTCGAGGGCATCGGTCGTAAGCGTATCGCATGCATCGTTGACGCCTGGCAAAAGCAGAAGAGCATCCATAATGTTATGCTCTTTTTGCAGGAGCACTGCGTCTCGCTTGGCTACGCTATGAAAATCTTCAAACGGTATGGTCAGCAGGCAATCCGAGTGCTACAAAGCAATCCCTACCAGCTGGCCCTTGACATTCAAGGCATCGGATTTAAAACCGCTGATTCCATCGCTCAGCGGCTGGGCATTGCAGAAGACTCTCCACTTCGGGCACAGGCAGGCATTCTGCATATCATGAATGAATTTGTTGAAGGCGGCCATACCTTTTGCCCCCTTGAGCTGCTGGTTGAAAAGGCCGAAAAGATGCTGAGCATTGACGAGCAACTGGCCATGGATGCCATAGATGTATTGCGTCGCGCGGAGCGGATTGTCGTCGAGCAATTGCCCGACCAGACAAGAGCGGTTTTACCAAAAGCCCTTTACGTATGCGAAAAAGGCATCGTGGGCTTCCTGGCCCAGCTGGTTGAAACAGCCAAGCCGTACTCGCTAAATAATATCAATGCAGAAATTGAGAAGTTTCAGCACGAGCATAAATTTACGCTTGCTGATGCACAACGCGATGCTGTTCGCTGTGCGCTTGCAGGTGGAGTGATGGTTATCACTGGTGGACCAGGCACAGGCAAGACTACGATTGTGCGTGCTATAATTAAGATACTCGGCAAGCATGGCGTGCACATTCAACTTTGTGCGCCAACAGGCCGCGCTGCAAAGCGCCTTTCGGAAGTAACCGGCATGCCCGCCGCGACCATCCATCGCCTGCTGCACTATAAGCCCCGGGAAGGCCAATTCCTTTTTAACGAAACCAATCCCTTGAAAGCCGATCTCATCATTGTGGATGAATCCTCAATGATGGATGTTCCGTTGACATTCTACCTCCTTAGAGCTATCCCTCCCACTGCATCTGTAATTTTGGTGGGCGACGTTGACCAGCTTCCCTCTGTAGGCCCGGGGAATGTCCTGGCTGATTTCATTGTGTCAGGCATTCTTCCCGTTGTTACTCTTGACAAAGTCTTTCGACAGGCCAGGCGAAGTTTGATTATTGCAAACGCTCACCGCATCAACAAAGGCGAGTTTCCCATTCTACCTTCAGCCAGGAAATTGCCACTGGCAGATTTCTTCTTTATCCCAAAGCCCCGCCCAGAAGAAGCCCTGGAAACCATCAAGTCACTTGTGCTAGAACGAATTCCCCAGCGCTTTGGCTTTCATCCTGTTAATGAGATCCAGGTCATTACGCCGATGTATAAAGGCCTGCTCGGGGCAAACAATCTGAACCACGAACTCCAGGCACTGCTTAATCCCGATCCGAATGTCCTGCATCGTGGGGCTATGGAACTTAAAGTGGGCGATAAGGTAATGCAACTTAAGAACAACTACCAGAAGGATGTATATAATGGCGACATTGGTGTCATCACGGCCATTGATCGCGAATTCCACACCGTCAAGGTTCTCTATGAAGGGCGCACCCTCGAATACACTTATGATGAGCTGGACGAGATTTGTCTTGCTTACGCTATTTCTATTCATAAATCCCAGGGAAGCGAATATAAGGCCGTGGTCATTCCTATTCATCCGCAACATTACATCCTGCTTCAGCGGAATTTGCTCTATACAGCAATCACACGCGCCAAAAAACTTGTCTGCTTGGTAGGAACAAAACAGGCCCTGGCCATTGCTATTAGAAACAATAAAATTCAGATGCGCTTCTCCGGTTTGCGCCAGTGGCTTCAGCGAGATCTGAAGCCTTTGCCAGACGCAGCACCCCAAGTCTAATGGCAAAGCCTTCTGGAAACAGAAGGCTCAGTCCCACCCGTGTAAAATTCCAGTTGCAAACAGTCATGAGGTGTGCTTAGCAATTGAATTTAAATCTATTAAGCGGCTATTCAGTTCCCTTAGGATCAGGCTCTTTACACCCTAGCAGAAACTCAGGCGCACTGCACGGTCTCATCACTTCGATGTGGTGCTTCTCTCTAAAACCATAAATCGTTGCAGCACCGATAAATATTTATGACATACTTTCACTATCGCCAATCCACCCTTTACTGTGAGAAGGTCAACATCGAGCGGCTTACCCGGGCCGTTCCGACCCCGTTTTATCTCTACAGTTACAATTCTCTCGCCTCAAGCTATAAGACGATCAGCACAGCTTTCGCGCCCGTAGATCCCCTTATTGCTTATTCCATGAAGGCAAATTTCAGCTGGGCCATTTGCCAGAGCTTGGCCGGCCTCGGATGCGGCTTTGACATTGTATCCGGAGGTGAACTGCGACAGGCACTGCGCACTGGTGTTCGGCCAGAGAAGATCTTGTTCGCTGGTGTGGGAAAATTACCCGAAGAGATCGAACACGCCATTAAAGCAGACATCCTCATGTTTAATATCGAGTCCTTGCCCGAGGCGTACGTTATTGAAGAAGTTGCGAAAATTCTGGGCAAAAAGACGCGCGCTGCAATCCGGGTGAATCCTGATATTGATCCCGATACGCATAAGTATATTACCACAGGCACCAAGGAGGATAAATTTGGCGTGAATTTTGCCGCAGCTTTTGATGCTATCCGCGAAATCTGTGCCTTGCCACATATTGAGTTCATGGGTCTACACTCACATATTGGAAGCCAGCTCCTAAATCCAGATTCTTACATTAAGACACTGAAGCGATTACAAGTAATGATTAGAAAATTGGATCAGTCGGGCATCCGCATTCGAACGCTTAATCTTGGTGGAGGCTTTGGCATTGCTTATGAGGAGGATCAGAAGGCATTTGACATTGCGCAACTGGCGCGCAAAATTGTTGCCACCGTTCAGTCTCTGGGATGCCAGTTGATCCTCGAACCTGGACGATTTCTGGTTGGGCCGGCTGGTGTACTGATAACCAAAGTGCTGTACGTAAAGAGGCGGGCGAATAAGACATTTGTGATTGTGGACGCAGGGATGAACGATCTAATTCGTCCAAGTCTATACGCCGCACATCACCGAATTATCCCGGTCAAAGATCATCAGCGGCAGATAGAGAAGAATGTTGATATTGTTGGCCCGGTATGCGAATCAGCAGACTTCCTGGGGCTCTCACGTCGTTTCCCAGCCGTTGAGCCTGGCGAATACTTGGCAGTTTGTGATGCCGGGGCGTATGGCTACGTGATGGCTTCAAACTATAATTTTCGTTCGCGTTGCGCAGAGGTTATGGTTCGTAATTCCCGGCACTATGTGATTCGTGACCGTGAGCAGCTGCGCGAGATCAGCAAGCACGAGAAGCTACCATCATTCTTAAAAAAAGGTCAAAAGAAACGCTGAGAAATGGACGGCATGCAGCTATCCACAAGCATCATTTGTTCTTTATACGCTATATCCCTGACATGAACCAGACGTATTCCTATAGCGAGGAGCTCATTTCCGAAAGCAAGCACTGTCACAGCGGGGCACGCCCCACGCACGACTGGTCACACACATGGCGCGTGGCAAGGCTGTGCCAGCTTATAGGCGACAAGGAGGGCGCTGACCTCGAAGTGCTGTTTGCCGCCGCCCTATTGCATGACATTTCGCGTGACGAAGCCGACAAACGCGGCGTCTGCCACGCGGCACTTAGCGCGCAGAAGGCAAAGCCCCTGCTTCACCGCTGCGGATTCCCGCCTGCAAAGATTGATGCTGTGATTCACTGTATTGAAACACATCGTTTTAGATCTAATGCACCGACTCGGACACTTGAAGCGCAGGTGCTCTTTGATGCCGATAAGCTCGATGCCCTTGGAGCGATTGGAGTCTGTAGGGCCTATGCTTTTGCTGGTGAGAACGGGCAGCAACTTTACTCGTCGCTGCCCCAAGCATTGCTCTTGACAAGAAGTATTGACCATGCCGATTATTCTCCAGTAGTAGAGTTTGCCGTTAAATTGAGCCGTCTGAAAGCGGCTATGCAGACCAGAACCGGCAAGGAACTTGCAGAAGACCGCCATAACTTCATGCAGGCATTTTTTCTGCACTTGCAAGAGGAGGTCGAAGGCTTGCGATAAAACGGAGGCTCGCAAAGAACCGAAACAGACATCCCAGGACGTATATCAAAATGCAGCAGCCAGTTTATCTGAATAGCCAGAATCAGCTTATTGCGGGCACACTCCACCTCCCCGACTCTTCTCAATCCCCATTTCCTGCAGTATTGTTCTGCCACGGGTTCAGCGGCCATCGGATTGAAACACGGCGCCTCTTTGTTCGCTTCTCACGTTGCCTTGCCGACCACGGTATCGCTAGCCTGCGATTTGACTACAGAGGATGCGGAGAAAGCGATGGCGAGTTTCAGCATGTTACAGTATATGACCACATCAGCGATGGGCATGAGGCCCTTCGCGCGTTGACCCATGATGCGCGTATCAATGCGCAAAGAATCGGAATTCTCGGCTTCAGCTTAGGCGGCTGTGTAGCAGCATATCTCAGCGCAGAGCACACAGGCATTAAAGCCCTCGCGCTCTGGTCTCCAGTAGCAGAGCCCCTGGAGACATTTCGGCGCAGTGTGGATCACTTTCCTGATCTTGCTCAGTATAGTGATGAGGCTTATCTGGAACACAATGGCATCCCAGTTGGAATTCGTTTTCTCAAAGGACTCAACAGGCTCAGGCCCGTGGATAAGCTCGCGGCAACTAATATTCCTGTGCTCCTTTGTCATGGCACTGCAGATGAGATGGTATTGCCTGAATCCACAGAACGCTTATATACAGCGCTTGCTCAGCACAAGCGCGAGATTGAAAAACTCTATCTGCCCGACGCAGGTCATAACTTCACGTCGCTTACAAATGATCATAATCTCTTTGAGAAAACTGCTCAGTGGTTTGTAAAATATTTACGTGCCGGGCCCGGTAGTCATCTCAATCGTTAGCTTTAACAGCTGCACAATACATCAGTCAGGCCATCTTTTTCGCGAAAGGAATCAACAATGTCTTTTTTACGAAAGTTATTCCAGAGACCTAAACTAAATCATGGACGAAAAGACCTACGGGTCGAGCTGAATGCTCCGGTGTCGTTACAGATTGGCGAGAAATATAAAACGGAGCGCGCGCTGCTGAGAAATCTATCGCTCAGCGGAGCACGGTTCGAACTCAGTATGCAAGGGCCAATTCCCAAATTGGACTTTTTCTATTCACTCCCCTGCTCGTTTAGTCTGCCCAAAAACCAGGGGCAGTTCAGCTGCACCATAGATGTGTCGCGGATCTATACTACGAACGAACAAGAGCGGCCCGTCTACGGAATTGCAGTTAAATTTGTCAACCTGGAGAAGGAAAAACAACTACGACTGGAGAAGTTCATTCAAGAAAGGGCCCCACAATGATACTGAACTCGCTGAAGCTGTTCATAGCGTTTTTTAAGGTTGGGTTGTTTGGCTGGGCGGGCGGTACCGCACTAATTCCTCTGATTGAATATGAATGCATGACCAAGAATGCCTGGATGACGCGTGATCAATTTGCCGAATTGATCGCGCTGGCGAGTTCCGTTCCCGGGGTTTTCGCGGTCAAGCTCGCCGGCTACATCGGCTATCGCATCTCAGGCATTCCGGGCCTCCTGGCCAGTATGATTGGAATCATTCTTCCAGGTCTTATTCTCCTGTTTCTGGCATATGCAATTTTCTTGAAATACCAGGAAGTACTGGTGGTTAAGAAGATTATCCTCGGCATCAAGTATGGCGCTGCTGGCTTTATTGCTTATTCGATCTTCAAGGTAATTCCCTACGACTATCCGGATAAGCGCACCCTCGTGCTCGGCCTATTTCTCACAGCCACCATTTGCATTGCTTTACGCTACAAACTGAACCCCATTATCGCGATTATCTCTTCTGGTCTGTTTGGATTACTCCTATTCTAACCCAATGGCGGGCATCTTTGGCCCAGCCAACGATCAGGTGGCAGTGCGCATGAAAATTCTTGTTGATGCTGATGCCTGCCCGGTAATCCCCGAAATTATTGATGTCGCACGCGAATTTACCATCCCGGTAACGCTCGTTTCTAATTACTGCCATGACATGGAAAAGTATGAGGATGTCGCTAGTGTTGTGACCGTAGATAAAGAAGCCGATGCGGTAGACCTTGCTGTGGCTAATCTTACGGTGAGCGGTGATATTGTGGTCACACAGGATTACGGACTGGCAGCTCTTGCACTGGGCAAAAGAGCGAACGCTATCTCGCCGAGAGGAAGCATCTTCAGCGAGCATAATATTGAGTACCTTTTGCACAAACGCCACATCTCACGAGAACAACGTAAGCGCGGGATCCGTACGCGCGGCCCGAAGCGGATGACCGTTGAAGATCGCAGGAAGTTCATCCGTAACCTTCGCTCATTGATTCAAGTGACACCGTAATGGCTGATATACTGAAGCACTGTAAGGCGAACGCTACCCTTCATAACGTACCTGGTCCAACGTCGGAAAGGAACGTTGGCATGCCTCCTGGCAAATGCTCTCCGGATTCTGAGAATTTTCTGCCTTGCCAAACAGGGAGCGCCGCAACTACTCCCTTTGCAAAGAAGGCTGGCTGGGCCTTCTGGCTTTTGGCTGCATTCTTTGCCATTGCCTTAAGCATTCGCATCAACAGTCGCGTGCTCTTCTCGGACGAAATTTCCACACTCTACGTTGCGAAAGGATCCTTCTCGCATACAATTCAGGCAGTTACGCATGACGTCCATCCCCCACTTTATTTTGTGACTGCCCATGTCTTCGCTCATCTGTTCCCTCCTGAGTGGCTGCGCGCGCTGTCAGCACTGTACGCTTTTCTTGCCTTCCTCGTGCTGTGGCGTCTTGCTACAATGCTTCTTCCACATCGTTCCAGTCACTTTCCATATCTCATCCTCTTTGCCAGCTCCCCGTTCATCATTTTTGTAAGCCGGATGGCTCGCTATTACTCCATGACGCTGCTGTTGGCAGTTGCTTCGACATACTGTCTGTTAGCCTACATGCGCGATCAAAAACGTGTATGGTGCATCTTGTATTTTCTTGCTCTTCTTGCGCTCATCTATACGAGCTACCTGGCCGTGGTCATGATTCTGGCGCACATCGTCTATATCTTTTTCACAGAAGCAAATCTGTCAAAATCAGCAAAGCGCGCGCTTGCCATGGCATTTCTGCTCGCCGGTGTCTGTTACATACCCTGGCTGGTTGTTCTGCTTCAACAATATCAGGCTGTAATTGCTTCAGATGGTTACCAGTTCTCATTCCTTCAAGGAATAAAGAAGGGTCTTCTGAATACTATCTATGTGTTGTATTGTTTTGCCTTGGGTGATTCAATTGCGCCATGGAATGTACTACGAACGCTACTATTTCTGCTTCCATGGATCACGGCTTGCAGTCTTGGCATGTGGGGATACAAACGCTGGCGTCTTCTGAGGTGGTGCCCTGGACTCCTCTTTTTTGTTCTTCCGCTTGGGGCGGCAATTCTGCTGCTCTTCATAGCATTTCAGCAAATAAACTTGATTTATGTGCCAATGCGTCTCGCCTTTCTCAGTCCCTTTTTTCTTTTACTCGCAGCAGAAGGATTTTCTCGGGCAAGCAAAACACAGCGTACAGCACTTCTCGCTGCCCTCCTCCTCGTGAATAGCTTCTCACTGTTTAACTACTATACTAATAGGGAGACGACAAACTGGGCATATAACACCCCCGTGCACGATATATTGGAAATGATTGATCGCCTTCATACTCCAGGTACTCTGACGATTGTGGACAACCACAATTTTAACCGTGCTTTCGAATACTACAGCCCGTCCGGCATAGTGCAGGGATTGAAAGAGCAGAATCTTTCGGCCAAAGAGCTAAGGCAGCTTTTTAACCCGTTTCCGCGCGTTCTGTTCCTCTACGCGACGCATGATGTTTCGCCGAATAAAAAAGTTGCATCCATGCTGGCGTTTTTGCAAAAGTACTACACACAGAAGATCAGCATAGGATATATTGAGGAAGACGCGCAAATTCGGCGTATAAAGAAACTAATTGTGAGCCGCGACGTTAGGCCGTTCAAAATCCATCTTGATCTGTTTGAACGAGATGAATTGGTTTCAACTCCTGACTAACCCGTGGGCTCTGTCGGCATGTGGCCTTGTCTCATAGATGCTTGTATGAGACTCTGCGTTGACCACAAGAGACTGTCAAGCAACTGGCAACCTCGCAATGGCCTTGAGGAGTAAATCTCGCATGAACATTTTTCTGATTGACCAATATATCAAAGATTACCTTCTGAACGTACTTCTTCCGCGTGAGGAGATGGACTTTGCTCAGTGCAAGGTATGCATACCGCTTTTTGGAGTAAAGTCGTTCATTCGACTTGTTGAATTTCCTGATGGTAGGGGAATTGTGCTGCGCCTGTTTCCCCGACGCCAGCGCTCCCTGGCTCACAAGCTCTACCTCGCGGATGACCTACTGGAGAAGCACAACATTGCCGCTCCACGCATAATTGATTACGAAGCCTCATTCTCCCGCGCGCATCTTGCCATCATTGCTGAGGAGTATATCGCAGGAGACCACGTCCACCAGATATCGCTTACGAACGATGTGATTCAGCAGATTGCTCAGCTCATTTCAGCACTCCATCGAATCAAATCACCCACATGGGGCGACATCGAGAAGCCCGGTCGCGGCCGCTTTGCCCAGGCCCTGATGCGCAAAGTGGCTCATCGCTTACGTGGTATTCGCAGACACTCATTGGCGAATCTCGATAGACGATATCTTAGATCCGTGCGAAAATGGTTTTTGCACTGGCAATCAGCGTTTGCCTACCTCCCACTGTACGATCTTATTCACGACAAGCCGAATCAGGGAAACCTGATTTTCTCGGCTGATAGACAAAACGTATTTCTTCTCGATTTCGCTACTCTGCAATACGGTTACAAGGCCAAGGATCTGGCCCAGCTGTATGCTGAAATCCTTAGCGATGATCCCTCTCTTATTCAGAAGTTTGAGCACTATTATTTCGCCTCTCTTAAAGAACAAGAAATCGTCGAGCTCCGAGAGCTCTATCCCTTCTTTCACGCTTACTACCACCTGAGTCAATGCGCCATCAACTTGAAGCACGATTATAACAGAAAATACAAGGGTCTTAGTTTAAAGAGCTCTTTCTACAACAATTTCCTCTTTCACTGGCAAGAACTGCAAGATATCATTGGCGAGGAGGCGCCAAATAGCGCGCCACACCGCACAGCCCCGACTGGATAAGCATTACCAATGAGAAAGCGCCCTCTGTCTGGAAGGGCGCCCATGGACATTGTCCGCAAGCGTTGACCATCTAAAAGCCAAAAATCAATTACTGCCGCTTGCAGCCTGACAATTACTTTTTCTTACAAACTGTCTTTATTTACTTCTTGCTAACAGGTACCTGTAAAGCCTCCTTTACCTTTGCCTCCAGCTTTTTCAGCATTTCTGGATTATCTTGCAAGAACTGCCGGCTGTTCTCACGTCCCTGGCCAAGCCGTTCACCATCGAGCGAGAACCACGCGCCACTCTTGTCAACAATCTTTTTTACAACTCCCAGGTCAATTAAATCTCCCACGCGACAGATGCCTTTGCCGTAAATAATATCAAACTCGGCTTCGCGAAAGGGTGGCGCAACTTTGTTCTTCACTACCCGCACCCGTATGCGGTTACCTATGTTCTCCCCGCGCTCTTTAATTGAACCGATGCGGCGGATGTCAATGCGCACGGAGGCGTAAAATTTCAACGCACGCCCCCCTGGCGTCGTTTCGCTACTGCCAAACATCACACCGATCTTGTCACGAATCTGATTGATAAACACGACACAAGTTTTTGACTTGCTGATGGCAGCAGCGAGTTTGCGCAGCGCCTGGGACATCAGCCGCGCCTGGAGACCAATAAAACTGTCTCCCATTTCCCCTTCGATCTCCGCTCGCGGCACCAGGGCTGCCACGGAGTCAATTACTATAACATCCACGGCATTGCTGCGCACAAGTGTTTCCGTGATTTCGAGCGCCTGTTCACCCGTATCAGGCTGTGAAATCAGCAACTCGTCAAGATTGACACCGAGTTTCTTGGTGTACGCTGGATCCATCGCGTGCTCGGCATCTATGTATGCTGCAATACCACCCTTCTTCTGTGCCTCTGCAACAATGTGAAGGGCCAGTGTGGTTTTTCCTGAGGCATCTGGCCCGAAAATCTCTACGACTCGGCCACGTGGAACACCCCAGACACCAAGGGCATAATCCAGTGATAGCGCCCCCGTAGAAATAACTGCAATCCCTTCCATGATTGACTCTTCGCTAAATTTCATGATCGCCCCTTTGCCGAAATTCCGCTCTATCTGGGTCAGGGCAAGATCCAGCGCTTTCGTCTTGTTATCACTTGTATCTTTTGCCAATTGAATCCCTCCTTTTGCACAATCTTTCGGGATTAATAGAGTATCGCAATTCGTTGGCCTCTCCATACCCGTCTTCTTCTTGCACAGAGCGGCTTTCCAGAACCCTTGGATATCAAGAAAATGCCTCCCAGTTACTCCTGGAGAGCTTTCTCGATATCCTCGATCAGTTCTTCCAGTTTATTTTCAATTGCTTTGCCTGCCTGCTTAGAGCGCCCGGGGTGCTTCTGCTGGAGAAAAGATAATTCATAGGCAAAGTGAAACGCGGCCATGATGGCTACTCGATGAATCGCAACACTGCTGCTTTGCGACAATTGGCCCATTTTTTTCGAAACCAGATCAGCCACCCGAAGTAAGATGGCCTTTTCCTTCGAGTCTGCCTGCAAATGAAATTCTTGACCGTGAATAGTCACTGTGACGCGATCAGGTTTGCTCATTTTTTGTCATCCACTTCGAAAGAAGAAATTTCCTGCTCTATAGAAGAAATCCGGGAAATTATCTCAGTCAGCCGATCTCTGATCTCATTCTCCTTGGTGGTCCACGACTTCGCGTCCTTCTCCAGATGCTTCAGCTGGTCCTTCAAAGCCTTGTTCTCTTTTTCCTTCTCCTCGTGAGCTTGCAACTGTGCGCGCAACTTTTCGTTTTCACTCTTTAGCTTAACAATCTGGCGTTGCGCTTCCTTAAATTTACTGATGAGACGTGCAATCTTCTCTTCAAGTGCCTCAAGTGCCTCAAGATTCTCCAACATTCCGTCCTGACCCGCCTTTGTCTGGGAATGTTACACAACCTTAACTTCTAGCAGTACGTACATTACGCCTTGATTAAACTTGTCACGGCAAAGGCAGCAATTCCCTCCTGCCGGCCTGAAAATCCCATACCCTCTGTCGTGGTGGCCTTCACGTTTACTCCACCCAGAGGCCGAACACAGTCGCGAATCGTGCGCTCCATAGCTGGAATATGCTCACTCAGCCTGGGTTGCTCCGCCACAATCGTAGCGTCAATGTTCTGCACTCGATAGCCGCGTTCCTGCATCATGCCGCATACCTGCTCCAACAGAAGAAGACTCGAGATAGCCCTGAACCGCTCATCCGTGTCTGGAAAATGCTGCCCAATATCGCCCAGACCCAACGCTCCCAGAATCGCATCGCTGATTGCATGCAGCAGAACGTCGGCATCTGAATGTCCAAGTAGCCCTTTGTCAAACGGAATTTCAACACCGCCCAACACCAGCTTGCGGCCCGGTACTAGACGGTGGACATCAATCCCTTGTCCGATCCGGATATCCTGCACTGGACTCCTCATGGCAACGCCGCAGAATCTCTTCGGCTCGCAGCATATCCTGCGGCTCGGTGATCTTCATGTTGTTACAAGACCCACGGATGATCTTGACGGGGCGTGCGGTGGCTTCAAATGCCGCCGCATCGTCAGTAATTGTCTTATCCTCGGCCATGATGCGCTGATAGGCGTCCATAATCAGCGCGTATTGAAACACCTGGGGCGTTTGCGCCCGCCAGACTGCCTGCCGGTCAAGCGTGCAGATAACAAATTCTTCCTCGTCACATTCCTTAAGTGTGTCAACAACAGGAATCGCCAGAATCGCTGCTCCATATTCCCTGGCTGCTTCAATTGCCTCAATCACGGCATCGCCCGGAGGAAATGGCCGCACCGCATCGTGGATTACCACAATTTCTATACCCGTCCCCACAGCCTGTAGTCCAGCATAAACTGAGTCCTGCCGTCGCGCACCCCCAGGCACAATGCGAATAGGATTTCTTAATGTATGATCCGCTATCTGAGACTTGAGCGTCTTGCAAAACCTCGGCTCGCATACCACGATAGTGCTCTCAATACATTCGACGGCATCAAGCGCCGTGATTGCGTGCCAGATAATTGGCTTTCCGCCCAAGGGCAAAAATTGCTTCGGCGCATCCGACTTAAATCGCGTTCCCACCCCCCCAGCCACAATTACTGCTGCTACCGACACCCTGCTATCCCTCGCACATACCCGCTCTGCACTTCGCAACGCTACGCAATAACCGTCTCACTGCTCCTAATTTTTGCAAATACCATACGCCCTGCTGAGGTCTGTAAAACGCTCGTCACCACAACATTAATACTATTGCCTATATGCACTCGTCCCTCATCCACAACGACCATCGTGCCGTCTTCCAGATACCCGACCCCCTGATTCTCTTCCTTTCCTTCCCGGAGGATCCGAATCTTAATCGCATCACCAATAAGCACGGCAGGACGAATAGCCTGCGCAAGGTCGTTGATGTTCAGAACCTGTACCTGGTGTAACGAGGCGACTTTGTTCAAGTTGTAATCATTGGTCAGGATACTGCCGTTAATCTCTTTCGCGAGCTGAATAAGCTTGTGATCAACATCCTTTATATTATCAAAGTCCTTTTCGTATATCTGCAACTGCGCATTGGCCTTCTTGAGGCGTTCCAGATTTTCCAGTCCGCGCCGCCCTCGAGCACGCTTTTGCGGGTCGTGCGAGTCGGCGATAAGCTGCAGCTCGTCCAGGACAAAATTTGGCACTATCAAAGGGCCGCGCAGAAAATTGGTCTGATAGATATCAATAACGCGTCCATCAATTATGACATTCGTATCAATAATGGAAGCAGCTCCGGTGGGATTCGTGATAATAAATCTCAGGCGCGACAGCGTGAAGCGCTCCTCATGCTTAAGGGCAAGAACAACTCCGAAATACCCAAACAGAAGGTTGCAAACGATGCGCGCGTGCATCTGACTCATAATTCCTTCAGGAATAGTCGGATAGATCAGGAACGACACCGCAAGTCCGCAAAAGAGCCCTATCGCCGCCATGAGAATCTTTTTCGACGATACGATATTTGTACTGTATTCGAACACCACAAAAATCAGAGATGAAATGAAAGCTATCAGGGAATATTCAATCGTTCGCTCTCTCGAAAGCCCAATCCAGCATCCGATAAGCGTGGCGATCAGAATAAAAAACACACGCGCAAGAATAACGCTTTTGCTCGTCTTCATAAGCACCCCGCCTCATCTATGGTTTAAAAAACAACGCATAGAAAGTAGCAGTTCGCCCAAAGGAATATCAAGATAATTCTGTTCAGCGCAATGTCTACAGCCCCAAGGGACGTAAACGTATAACTGACAGGCGCTTCAAAGTCCTATGCTTGAGTAGTTGTAGAGGCGTTTAATTAAACGCCCCTACATGCTCAACAACATTAGCGTGCCCCATCAATCCCAGGACCACCCGGATATTAACACGCTCCTCAAGCATATGGGTGAGCTTGGTCGTTAAGAATCGTGAAAAATGTTCTTCCGCCTCTCATAAAGCCCTATCCTGTATTAATGCCCATTCTGCGGGTTTTACCAAGCTAAATGCGTCTTGCCAGGGCCAAGGCATTCTATCCAACTATCCGAAGCATTCTTGCACATAAATGACCTTATGTAAACGCTAAGGGCTCGCCCTCTGGCAAAAGAGTGCATCCTCTGCCGAAATGGCCATTATAGAAACAACGGACTGAGCCATAAGGCAGCATATGCGCAATAAGCCCCCCTATTAACTAAAATGTATCATAGATGTCCTGAAATATAAACGCAATTACACAGGAAAACGCATGGCGAATTCCTATCACACCAAAATTTTTAATTGACAAATAGATGGTTTACGTAATAATAAGTCAACTTTCTTTAAGATTAGCACGGATAACTGTTATTCGTGTTTTTATTATGTTTTTTTTGCTTTTCGCACTTTCTTGTGACCACCAGAACTATCTACCCCTAATACCACCAGGAAGTGGGGTGATTACTGAATGGCCGCTATTATTGTAGACGAGAATGAACCCATAGATAAAGTACTAAGGCGATTCAAAAAAGAGTGTCAGAAATCTGGAATTCCAATGGAGTTGCGTCGCCGTGAGCATTATGAAAAACCTAGCGTTAAGCGGAAACGAAAAATAGAAGCTGCGAAGAGAAAAGCACGCCGACGTATGCTAAAGTTGAGAAGGAAATTGGAAGCTTTTTGAATTTATGCATAAGTACGGCTATTGGTATATCTACACTACGGGTGAGAACCAGAGGTTCTCACTCGTTCTTTTTTTCTCTATACAACATTGTTTAGCTGTTCAGCTTTCAGAGTAGGGCCTTATATGAGCCGAACGGATCGGTCTTGCTTATGGCTTTTTTCGACTCGGCGGTGCACACTATTTGCCAACCAAACGACGCTATCTTCCTTCATTGTCCCCGCATGACAGAGCGCAGTCGCTCAATCATCCCAGCCGTATCAGACATTGCCAACCGGTAGTAAACGCTGTTATTGTGAAGCAGCGGCTCGTCTGTAATTTCCATGGAGGCACTCTCAACCGCATGCTGCCACTCCTCTGTGCCAGGAATAGGTGAATATTCGGCAATCTTAGGTGTGGCGCCTGTATCCAGAACAAGGCGCATCCCTTCTACGACCTCCTCTTCGCTTTGACCCGGCAGGCCAATCATTAAATACACCCCGATATCGCTGCCCCGGAATCCAGCCGCACGCAAGACACGAACTGCATTGCCAAATGCCTCAAACGAATTGCGTCTGTTGAGCAGAACCAGGCGCTCTGGATTTGCAGTTTCCAGACTGAGGCGCACGGTTTTGAAGCCCACCTGCAGCATCTTCCTTGCTACAGAAATGGTAATCATCTGGCAAGCCAATCCGTTTGGAGTATGAAATCTGGCGCACACATTGTGCTGAATCAGATAATCGAGCAGGCGTTCAAAATGCTTGGGTGAATCCAGCAACAACGCATCGTCATAAAAAGCAAAGTCTGTTGTGCCGTATTGCTGGATGTGAAGCCGAATCTCCTCGCCTACACGTTCAGGATCTCGTCGGCGAAACTGCGGGCTGAGCAACGACGAAGCGCAGTAGGTACAGCGAGAAGGACACCCGCGCGAAGTCTGGATGGGAAGAGCAGCCTGGCTGCCAAGTAGGTCAAACGCCGGCCATGGCAGGCAGTCGAGATTTTCAGCATCAAGCGCAGGCAATGATTTCGGCGGCCGGCTCAGTTTGCTTAGCAGCGACCGCAGCTGCCATTCGCCTTCCCGGGTAATTATAAAGTCCGCATCGCAGTGCGCGTGTGCGTGATCCGGACACAGCGTGGGGTAAATACCACCTAAAACGATCGGCACACTGCCAAACAAAGCGCGGCAATGGCGGATTGCTTCCTGTACGCCCGGGTACCAGTAGGTCATGCGGGATGTGATAAATATGGCTGTTGGCGGTTCCATCCGGCGCAAGCGCGAGACAAAAACCTCAACCGGCATCCCGTAGCGTTTGTATCTCCGATTCATCCAGCGCAGGATCGGCGGCTTTTCAACCTCCTCGCTATAATATCTTCCGCATCCAAATGAGTCCGCCCTGCCCTGTTTTTCTCTGATCTCGCGATCAAAGCGATCAGTACAGTCAATCCAATCAACCTCGTACCCGGCAGTTCGCAGCAGGCTGGCAATATAGAGCAGCCCTAGCGGCCTTGCCCACAGGTCAAATGCAGCAAAATCATAAATCCATGGATTAATAAGAAGAAACCGCTGTGTCATGATAATTGACGAGGTTGTAGAGAGTGTCTAATTGCGCTACTAATTTTTGCCTTGGAATATTCACGGCCGCGTGGCCGCGAAGGTACTATACAAGCGTGCCCGGCCTAATGCCGGGCAGCGCTATTGCAGCATGAAATTAACTAGTGGTCGCACAGGAGCTTTTCATAGACCGCCTTGACCCGCTGCACCATAAGCCGGCTGTTAAACTCCTCAGTTGCTCGCTGCCGTGCTCGCTTCCCCATCTTCTGTCGCAATGCGTCATCTTTAAGTAAAAGCCGGATAGCCTCACCAATATGACGTGGCGATGCTGGGGGCACCACAAGGCCAGTCACCTCGTGCTGATTCACAAAGGGCACGCCAGTATCCAGGCTTGTGCTGACCACAGGGAGCCCGCAGGCCATAGCCTCAATCTGACAAATGCCATACGCTTCGCTCCGCAGATGCGAGGGAAGACAAAAGACGTCTGCGGCGTACAGGTGTCGCACGACTTCTTCGTCGCTAAGTTCACCCAGAAACGTCACCTTATCTTCGATCCCAAATCGCTTGCACATTCCCTGTAATGATTCCTGCTCCGGCCCTGTTCCGATGAGAAGCAGATGCGCATCAATTTCTTTCATTGCTTCCAGCAAAAAATGCAGGCCTTTGTAGTAACGCAACTTGCCAATAAAAATCACAATTGCCCTTTGATAGCGCTCGTTGATTCCACGGGCTGCAGCCTCGCGCTCAGGTGTTTTTGCATAAAACTCGATAGGAATCCCAAGAGGCACTACGTGGCATTTCTCTGCAACTGCAGATAGATACGGCGAGCTACGAATGTAATTCGGAGAAGTTGGCAGGATTGCATCAGCCCGCTGCAGAAATCTTCTCAATATCGGTCCATAGAAGTGCATGGCCCACCACTGGCGCACTACATCGCTATGGTAGGTAACCACGACCTTTCCCCTGGGTGCCGCGAGAAAATAGGCGACGTCGCCTGTAGGATTTGGACAGTGAAAATGCAGAATATCGGCACCGTAGCGGCGCAACATGAATGGGAAGCGTGGAGAAAGAGGCGCCGAGGCAAAACGCCCCAGGCTACCTACTTTTATTACCTCAATACCCCCGGGGTGTTCAATCTCCGTTTTCAGTCTTCGATTGGTGACCAGCACACGGACGTCGTATTCGTCGCACACACCCCTGGCTAGCAATGACACAGTCTTCTCGATACCCCCATAAACCGGCGGATAGTAGTCCTTATAGATGTGCAGTACGCTTCGTCGCATGCGCCCCGATATCCCGCACTTCTCGTAGTTTCGTGTGCTGCGCCCCGATATTTGCCATCACAATGCAGACGTCCTGCTGAGCTTCGGCTCGATATGGCGCGACATCTCTTCCAGCCGCTGCTTCCAGGTGTTCGCACGCGCTAGGGCCAAACGCTTCTCTCGTGGTGTGTCGCTGCTCTCTCCCCTAAGACTCTCAGCTATGGCTTGGAGAAATGCCTCAGGCGATGAGGCCATAGGAATGATTTCTGCAAAGGTCTGTAGGGCCTTGAGAGAAGTTGATATCACCGGCTTGCCCGTTGCAAGAAATTCAAAAAATTTTAAGGGAAAAACGGTTTCCATTCCTCCGTCTACAAGATACGGCAAAATAAGCACATCAGCCGCTTTCAGATACGAAGGCAGAGCCTCATAGCGAACGTGCCCTACGAAATGGAGGTTTGAAAGCGTGCGGAAAAGGCGGAGTGTCTCAGTAGGCATGCCTTCCCACTTGGGGCCTATCAGCACCACGCTCCAATCTGGCCGAGTGCGGCAGATAAAGCCAATCAGATCGAAATCAACTTTGTGCGGCGCGAGATTGCCGGCGAAAACAATCCGAGGTTTAGTAAATTGCAGCATCCTGGGTGCAACCTGGCACGACTCCTCTGCCGCCTGGTGGAAATGTGAGTAGTCCGCTACATTCGGCTGGTAGTATGTAGATGGATTGCTTGTTTTACAATGCTCAAAAAGAGCTGGGGAGGTAGCGAACACGAGGTCGGCCTTTTCGAGGAGAAGCCTTTCCGCCTCTCGGAGCGCAACTGTCTGGGCTCCCGGGACGATACTCAAATCATCTACACAATGATAAATTAAGAGAGACCTGGGGATCTGCTCAATGAAGTGAATCGCATAGGGGTTGTAAACCCAGAGAATTGGATTGTCGAACCCTAGCTTTCTCATGCATCTGAGTAGCTTGCCCGCAAAAACCCATTGGCTTACCTTAATTGCTATATGACTGGAGAACCAAGGGATGACGAGTGGTGAGAGCACCCATATTCGCGTGGCGGCCCTTCTTACACCCCTCAGGCCGTCAGCCAGGCGATGGATCAGGCGTCGCACGTCCGCAGGATGGGCAGTTGGAAGGCGCGTACCCAGCGTCTCAACATAGAGAACGCGGTTTGCCACCGCCAGGCGCTTCATCAAGTGCTGTTTATTAGTTGGGAGCGGAGTATTCCAGTCGGCGGTGGAAAAGCACACTATATCGCGATTGGAAAACATGGGTCTTACGCATACGATGCGCCCACGAATGTAATGCTCACGTGTCTATTTCTTTACAGGTGCACCGGGTATCGGTTCTTCCACCCACTGTTTGGCTGAAAAGCTTCTGGCAATGATGATTCCGCCGATGAGCGTCACAAGCAGTAAAACTATCCCTCGTATCGGCGAACCAAGCACCAGGTCACCGATGCCCATTAGCGCACTGTAAATAGAAATAATGGCTACGATACAGAGCACTACGTTGCGCTTATTGATCAAACAGTCAGCTTTGACATCAGGGAGCTTGTCTGCAATCTCTTTCCACCCGGGCCCGCCGGGCTTGACCTTGCGATAGAATTTCTTAAGCGTCTCTTCATCTGTCGGCTTGGTAAGAAGCGTCACAATCATAGCCACGGTTAGCGAAAACGGCACAGATATGAGTAAATTTATGGGTAGCGGCATATCAAAGCCATATTCCAACTTAAAAATTTTCAGCGATAAAGCTAAGAACATAAGCGCAGATATACAGGAAACCTCTGTCCACGCATTGATGCGCCACCAGTACCAACGCAGCAGGTAGATCACGCCAATTCCACTATTCAAGGCCGCCAGGAAGAACCACATTTCGGAAATGCTCTCTGAAAACAATGTGAAAATGATACCCACAAAGGCGACAAACACCGTGGCCACCGTGGATACCCAGACGTAATGGCGTTCGCTTCCCCTTTTGGCAATAAAAGGCCGATACACATCATTTACCAGGTAGGAAGCTGCGAGATTCACCTGTGTGCTAATCGTGGACATATACGCAGCGAGAAACGAGGCGAGGAGTACACCAAGCAATCCCGCAGGTAGCACTGCCAGCATTACCTTGATATAACCCAGCTCAGCGTCCATACCCGGTTTCCATGGAAACAGCACTGCTGCTACGAATCCCACAATGATCCATGGCCACATGCGCAAACAGTAATGTGCTACCCCGTACCAGAGGTAACCGAGGGCTGCGTGCCGCTCGTTCTTTGCAGCTAGCATTCGTTGTGCCAGATAACTGCCACCATCAGTAAAGCCAACAGACCACCAGTACATCCCTATAAACAGGAGAAAATAGTAAAATGGCATAAAGCCTGCAACTGGGATTCCAGGTTTCGGTATGAGCGACACCATGGCATCGGCTCGCTCGGGTGTATAAATCGTATTCAACTTCTCAAAGACCTCACTCAGACCTCCAACACGCTTCACCGCAAGAATAGCCAGCACGATACTTCCCCCCATGGCAATTATGAACTGGAAGAAGTCGGTAACCATAACACCCCAGAGTCCGGAGATTGCTGTATAACCAATACAAATGCAGAACAAGATAAAAAGAATCTTATATTCCTCCATCTGCATTGCACTTGCGCTTCCGGAGGTATTCATTAATATCCAGCGTATAACTGAATCAATCGGCCCGAAAGAAGGAAGCTTGGGAATGGCGAGACCAATAATCTTAACCATAGCACGGTTTACCCAACCCATAACAATGCAGCCGTAAGGCAGGGCAAAGTACACAGCCTTGAAACCGCGCAGAAAATTCGCTGAATTCCCTGAGTAGCGTAAGTAAACGTACTCCATATCAGTGATCAGCGCAGCACGACGCCACAGCCGTGCAAAGAAGAACACACCGACCATGGTAATGGAGGCCTGGCACCACCAGAACCAGTTCTGAGAAATGCCGACTGTCGCAACCCACCCACTGATCGCCAGCGGCGTGTCAGCTGCAAAGGTTGTTGCTACCATAGATGTGCCCAGGAGCCACCAGGGCACACCTCCGCCGGAGGTGAAGTAATCACGCGTGCTCTTTCGCGCACGTTTGGAAAAGTAAATACCAATACTGACGGAGAGTGCAATGAAGCCCCCGATAATTATCCAATCCACAAGGGCAATGTGATGTACTTGCCGGGCTACTTCGTCCATGTTCATTGACGGATTTCTCCTCCCTGATACGGTAAAGTATTCTAAAGCATCTGCAATGTGTCTGTTATTTCAACCATTTTTGGGAAAGATACACAGTGCGTGAGCTCACTATTTGCTGGCAACAGCTTTTGCAGGGACAGATTATAATACGTCCCTACTTAGACCGTGCGCAGCGAAAGCCAAGCGTCTTGTCCTTTCCCTTCGCCGGGTTCCATGAGAAATGATAGCTTTCCAGAACCTTAGAGTCTTTCTCGGTTGTCTGCCAGCTTCCACCACGGACTATGCGATTGCCAGCTCCTTTGTAGCTATCCTGGCACCACTCCCACACACTGCCTGCCATGTCATGGACCCCATAAAAGCTCCTGCCTGCAGAAAATGTCCCGACAGGAGTGGTTGACCGGATGCCGGTTCCATTCCAATTACAATTCATTTCTTCAAATTTGTCACCCCAGGGATACTTGCGTGCATCTGTACCTCGCGCCGCCTTTTCCCATTCTTCAGATGTTGGCAATCGCTTCCCTGCCCATTTGCCATAGGCTTCAGCATCAAACCACGAAACACGCACCACGGGGTGCTTTTCAAGACCATGTGGAATCTGCCCGTTGATCCAGTGCAGAGGCGGCGTTGTCCCTGCTGCGTCTACAAATTCCTTATACTGTGCATTGGTGACCTCATAGAGGTCTATGAAAAAACCAGGTAGCTCAACAATCCTATTCTCTGTTTCGTATGGCCCGTTGTCTTGCAGGCCCATTTCGAATGAGCCTGCCGGAATCAAGACCATGTCGCCCTCTATGGTCACGTCTGCGCTCAAGACCTCCTGGCCTGTAGCCCCAGTTGAGACCTCGGTGGCCATAGATGTGCCTGCGAGCAGCAAACTCCCCATAGCTACTGCACCAAGCAACATGTATGTCCACCTTCTGATCGTTCTTCGATTCATTGCCGTTCTCCTCCAGTCTATACAAAAAGGGGGGATTCCCCAACTAGCCTCCCTTTATGACTCCTGAAACCATAACACTTTCTTGCAGAAACTCTATCCCTTCCCCGGTACCTTTTCCCGCATTTCTGATCACGCCTATCTTCCAGGCCTCACAGAATGCTCGTCCTGCAGGTTATTTAAAATGTGAATCTTTGCGCCGACAACTGGCTCTTCCTTGGGCAGAAGAACGTTAACACCAGGGACGAGTTTCCCAATCTGGCTCCGAAAGAGATCAAGATACGACTGACTCTTACGCAAACTACTTCCACCTACTACAATGTCAAAACTACGATCATCCGGGGAAAAAAGTTTGCGTCTGACGGCATCAGCAGTGAGCGCAAGCTCGTAACTTTCCTCATCGAGAATCTCCTTGGCTACCTTATCTCCCTGCTCAAATGCTTGAAACACCAGAGGTGCAAGTCCCCCAATGGTAGCCTTGTCGCCGTCAATTTCCTTTACCCATCCGATCAAATCTTCCGGCGCATTCAGCGTGAGCGCTTTTAGCATAAGCTCTTTCAGATCAGTTTTAACACCACGTCCGTCGTGCGCCCGGCAAATAGCCCTCAAGGCCATTAATCCAATAGCATATCCGCTTCCTTCATCGCCAAGAATATGGCCCCAACCACCCGCTCGCGCGTCGTCCCCCTGCTTATTGATACCGTAAGCAATTGACCCGGTCCCGGCAATGACGATAATCCCGTAAGGTTTTAAACATCCGCCCATCAGGGCGATGACCGAATCATTAATGGCTAGTATCTTTGCTGAAGGAAGAAACTCGGCAACGATGTTAGAAATTAGCACCTTATCCGCCTGCCGATCAATCCCCGCCAATCCCAGACAGATACCAGCAACCTGATGCTGCTTGATTCCCGTAGCGGAGGTTAATTGCGATATCAGAGACGAGAGGTTCTTCTTGACGACGTTCAGGGGCATCGCGTGAGCATTAGAGGCTCCTACTTCAGCGTTGGCCAGCTCTGCACCCGCTTCGTCAGCCAGAACACCAACCGTCTTCGTCCCTCCTCCGTCAACGGCAATCACATACTTCACAGTCGCACATTCCTTTAATCCTTTAATATTGCAACACTCCATAACGGAGCATATTCCAATTGTAAAGAAGTTTTTTAAAATTAATTCCCTTCTTATAGCAGTGCCACGACTGGCTCGCCAAAGCATCACCGCAAGCTTCCATGACCGCCGAAAATAAAGGAGTTCCCCTTCTTTGGCCTGGACCTGAACAAGCGAAATCACCCTTTGCTTCCTTCGTCTGCATCAGCCTGTCCTCTGGAGCTCCAAGCAAACGCCCAGCGCTACATCAGCGTTAAAATACATGAGCTAATACCTATTGGAGAGATGGGTGCCGGTTCGCCACAAGGAAAAACTCTGCATTTCCAGCGATAAGAACATGTCGTGAAAAGGAATCGCGAAAGACCTTATCGTAGTCATTATGCTGGGTTAGCACATAGACGACTCCCGGCAATCTATTATAGTGGACCAAGACTTTATCATTTGTAACTTTAATCACACGATGGCGAAGGTAGAACACAAAACTCGGCGGTACATCTCCCTCGTAGCGAATAATTAGTGCATTTGGATCGATCTTAGGACGTACCTCTTCGCACAGGGTTTTTAACGAACGCCTGTCACTGAGATAAGAATCAACGGCTGGCATCGTGCCGAGCTCGAGAACAATCATCCCAGCAACCAGAAGCCAAAACGTCGTTAACCATTTACCATGACGGCTTAACAATAATCCAACAAGACCGAATATAAATCCTAGTGCACCTGCAGCCAGCAGACCAGCCATGTTAATCTGATGCTCGCTCCCGTAATAATGCGTAGACGCAATTAAAACCACAACCATAGCGCAACAGAAAAGCGCACAAGCTACCTGCAGGGATCTTGTCCGTTTCATCTGGCTCCAGTTCCCAATCTCGCGGTCCATCCATTGTCCCACGAATAGCGCCAGGCCAGGAAAAGCAGGAAGGATGTACGTTGCCAGCTTGGATTGGGACATTGTAAAGAAGAGCACTGGCAGGACGCCCCAGAGCCAGAATATTAGCTCTTGCGGCCGCTTCGAAATCGCATCTTTCCATCCTTTCTTCCAATACCTCCAGCTTGCAGACACAAAAAGCACAATCCAGGGAAAGAAGGCCGGGATTACTAAAAAGAAGTAATAAAACAAGAACTTGCTGCGTTCATACTTTTCCGTAAAAAAACGGCTTAGAGTCTGCTCGTAAAAATAGTACCGCAAGAGTCCTTCATGCCTGGCCATCAGGAGAAGAAACCAGGGCAGCGTTACTATCAAGAATACACAAATGCCCCACCCGATGCGCAAATTCCTGAGCTGCCCCAGCTCCCTGCGTAATCCCAGGAAGACAAGAATTATGAGAAACACAAGGACGATACCAACCGGTCCTTTCGTCAGCATCGCAAGGCCCAGCGCAATGAAAAATGGAAGCGCAAAGACGCGCTGCTTATAGAAATACACCAGGCTGAAGCAGCAAAGCGCGAGCAGGATAAAAACTGAAAGAACCATATCAGTCACAGTTAACCGGCCCACAGCAAAATAGAGCGGACTGGTGGCCAGAATTATCGCTGAAAAGAGGCCTGCCCGCGAACTGAACATAAGTGCCCCGAGAAGGTAGGTCAGTACCACACCAATCACGGCAAAGAGCGCCGGGAATAGCCGTGCAGCGAATTCCGTCACCCCAATAAGCTTATAGGCTGTCATCAGAAACCAATAGAAAAGGATCGGCTTGTCCAGCCGATCCTCATAGTTAAACTTGGGCGTGATCCAGTCGCCTATCTCCAGCATTTCCCGCGCGCCCTCAGCGTAGCGTGCCTCATCTGGATCTACAAGAGCCCTTCGTCCCAGACCGAAAAAGAACAAGGCCAAGGCCAGACTCAGTACAATGGCTAAATGAAACACAACGACTTTGTGCGACTGATGCATGTTAGACCCCACTGCAGCAAATCTTTCGCCGTTTATCGGCGCAATATCTTCAGCCACGCGCTCTGAATCATTCCTTTCGCATCCTTGCGGGCCTCTATTGACCGAATCATGCTGTTCGGGTATCTCAATGCTGTCAAGAATTCAACAAAAAACTCCCATAAGGGCTGCCGTGTTTACTATTCAATCCCTGGATAGCAAGCTATCTATATGGGAATATCGCAACGCTCCTCTACCCAATGTGTAACCCTGATCCCTTTAGAACAAATACCTTTCCCAGCTTGCCTGAAAAGCCTGGGCGTCCGCGATTCGGATACTTTTTGCTTGCTTTTAAGCTGAAGTTGTAATAATCAGCAAAAAAAAAGCAACAGTCAAAATTTTATTTCTGCTATCCATCCTTTGAGGCAAATGAAATTATCCGTCATCATTCCCGTCTACAATGAATTTCTCACGCTCAAAGAAATTATCCAGCGCGTTCGAGCTGTTGATATTCCCAAGGAAATCATTCTCGTAGACGATGCATCAACAGATGGGACACGAAATCTCTTTCCTGAGATTACTCCTCTCGTTGATCGCATCGTCTTGCATGAGAAGAATCAAGGTAAAGGCGCTGCCATCCGCAGCGGCCTCCAACACATCACAGGCGACTACGTCGTGATTCAAGACGCTGACCTGGAGTACGATCCTCAAGAGTACCTCAAACTACTCGAGCCATTGCTGCAAGGCAATGCAGATGTGGTATACGGCTCGCGCTTTCTCTCAGGCGAGGCACGTCGTGTACTCTACTTCTGGCACAGCGTTGGCAACAGGTTTCTCACTCTCGTCTCAAACATGCTTACCAACTTGAATCTCACTGATATGGAAACGTGCTATAAGATGTTTCGCAGTGATGTTCTGAAAAGCGTTAAGATCGAGCAGGATCGCTTCGGCTTTGAGCCTGAGATAACAGGCAAACTGGCCAAGTGCAATGTGCGGTTCTACGAAGTTGGCATTACTTATCATGGCCGCAGCTATGAAGAGGGAAAGAAAATTGGATGGAAAGATGGCCTGCATGCACTCTATTGTATTCTGAAATATTCGCGCGGTCGCTACCTCGAAATCGGCAGGGCCACGCTCCACGTACTCGCAGAATTTGAACACTATAATAAATGGCTCTTTAAACAGTTCCACTCATACCTTGGGAAACGTATTCTTGAAATCGGCTCCGGCATTGGCAATATCTCGAAATACCTAACCAACCATGACCTTTTGATTCTTTCTGACATCAATGAACACTACCTCGATATCCTGCAGAAGCGATACGGCAACCATCACAATATTGCTGTTCAGTATTACGACATGACCCAGGATGGCTCGGTCTTCGCCGCAATGGAAATTGACACCATCGTTTGTCTGAACAGTCTGGAGCACATCGAAAAGGATCAGGAGGTAATCGAGAATTTTTCCCGTATCCTCATCCCCTCAGGCCGGCTCATTTTGCTCGTGCCTGCACACCCTTTCTTGTTTAATCCAATTGACAAATATCTCAACCATCACCGCCGATACTCTGCAAAGACACTGTGTGCCAGGCTTCAACAAAAAGGGTTTCGCCTTGAGCACGTGCAGTATCTGAATCGCCTTGGAGCAATCGGCTGGTTCATTTCGGGGAATATTTTTCGTTCCAAAGCAATTTCGTACCGACATATTTCAATTCACAAATTTTTAATGCCCTTCATGAAACTACTGGATCGCATGCGCTTTTTGCCCTTTGGTCTGTCGCTGCTTGTGGTTGCGCAGAAACCAGGTCAAGCGCCTGATGAATCTTAGGGGTGTGGCGAAAATCTCAGACTACTTTCATAGAAATTTTTCGCACTAATTGACCATGTAGTTTTGCGAGTGGGATAATCCAGCTGGCGTGTTCAATCTAAATAGTGTACCATTTTCAAAGGAGGACTTACATGAGATTGGCTTTTCCTGCAATTACCGGGGTTGAAATTCAACGGGTCGCGCGTCCAGTAAATACAGCCATCCTACATCTGGCTGGCATTTTACTTTTTGCCATGCTCATGGCCCTGGGGGCATTCGTTCGTATTCCTCTCCCCTGGACACCCGTACCAATGACGCTGCAGACATTCTTCGTTCTTCTTTCCGGCGCAGCGCTTGGCGGGCTAGGAGGGGGAGCCGCTCAATTTGTCTATCTCGGGATAGGATTGGCCGGGGTTCCGCTTTTTGCCGGCGCGCTTGGCGGAATGGATGTGCTCAGGGCAGCAACGGCTGGCTATCTAGTGGCTTTTCCTCTTGCGGCAGGAGTGGTTGGCATGATGGTCAAAGAGCGGGGCACGTCGATTGCGCGGCTTCTGGCAGCCATGATAATCGCCAACCTGATCATCCTCACTCTTGGCACGCTACACCTGGCACTGTTCCTGAACTATAACTTAAGCCATGCCTTTCAGCTGGGTTTCCTTCCTTTTCTCGGCGGCGACGCTGCTAAACTTATCGCTGCCGCAAGCTGCACATGCTGGCTGCGCCGCCTAAAATCATAGGCTTCCCTGCCTTTTTATCGAGGCTCAGCGAGCATAATATTTTTTTCTGGCACCATAAGAATCGGCTCTGGAACCATGCAGCTCGCACTGGTGCTCCCTGTGGTAAAAATGTCACTGATAGCCGGGATGTTCACGACTCTCTTGCCTCTCCTCCACATAACCATGTCGTCCTCGTCCTTCTCCTCCACCAAGTTCTTGCACTTCCGGTTTAATAATCAAAGGGAAAATTAGCAGAATTAAACAGGTGATTATAAATACAGAGGCAATTATTCTTCGTGCTATATGACTCCCTATTAAACATCTGTACAAATTTAATATCATTTTCCAGTGCAGGACTATGTGAAGCACTAACAGGCCCAGTAAGGTCAATCCAAGAATAAGGTGAATAGTTCCCCATTCATGCCGGTCCATTCCAAATAAATAAATCTCTACATTTCTCCCGTATTTAACCCATCTCTCTTTCCCAGGTATTAGAACATATTTCATGAAAAACCCTATTCCAGCTATCGCCATCATGCATAGGAACATCAGAACATCGATGACAAAATTTATTTTAGCTTTATTAAACATTATTTTCTCCCTTTTCTGTTTGGCTAATTTACAGCCGTATTATTTCACGTATTCTGCAAAATTATTTAACCGCACCGCTGGGCGATACAAGTAATCTGAAGTGCTAATTTGGTACGAGGCACTGGTGGAGGGTCCATACTTTTCCCTTAGAAAGCGTTCTGCATACTTTACGCCCTGGACCGCATTGACCCTAAAAACGCAATTGCATACATTATAAGGGCAATAAAGTATAATGAACGAAATCCAAAATACATCGAATTGTACTCAAGAAATCCCCCTAGCATGGCGCCCAACAGATTTGAAGAAAGAGCCACTGCCACAGAGGCAGACTTTCTTAGTTCTGCGGAAAAAGCAAATCCCGAAAAGAAGAGAGGAAGTGTAAGCACTATAGTCATAATTGCCCGACTCATCCATGGTGTAAAGATGCTCAGATTAGCAGAAACCAAATACAAACCAGCAATCAAAGAGCTACACAAGAGTGGGTACGTCACCAAAGGATGAGGATTGCCTATTCTGATTACCAGTAAATTGGCTAAAAATGCCATAATGAGAATGGCTGCGATTACTGCGCTCACCACAATCCATGTGCTGCCATAAACAAGTGCAAGCTCCGTTATCCCTTTAGTTTCTATCAGCATAAATCCGGCTCCCAAAAAAAAGCACGGAACTGAAAAACCACTGCCTGATCCAGGCACAAGCTCACGAATATACACGAGCGAAACAACAAGCAACAGGGCAATCATCGTCACATAGGAAACAGGGTATTTTCTCACTGGCATATAGAAGAAAGGCCAATCATCTGTAGACATATCTGCGCGTATACTGCTATCAGCAAACCTCGCTGTCACTTCTTTAAGCCCGGACACTGACGGTTGACGCAAAAGCTCCCTGGCCCTTCCCTCGCCGTTTAAAAAAGCATACCCCACATCATAGCCAGTCTGATAGACAACTGGAGATTGGCCATCGAATGCCTCTTGGAGCATCAAGAAGAGCTTGCGACCTAACTCAGGTCGCACAAGGCAGAATGTTAAGCATATGATGCCATCCTCTTTCAGCCTCGTCCGTGCCTCGCGGAATGCCTCAACCGTATAAACAAAACTATCCAGCCGTACACCTGACATTCCCGATAGTAACGCAGTAGAATCCAGAAGACCGTAGACAATAAGATCATATTGCTTGTCGGTATGTCGAATATATGCTCGCGCATCGTTTACAATAGCATTTACATTAGGGGCTTGATAAGGAGATTCAGGATGCAACCGTTTTCCGAACTCAAGAATTGCAGGGTCAATCTCTACCGCATCGACTTCACCAACGCCATGCCGTATTGCAGCCGCTACATCGTTACCCGTACCACTGCCTACTATCAACACGTGCTCTGGTTTTTGCTTAAAATAGTAAGGCAATGCAAAATGTCTGTGCCAATCCTTTGGGAGTTCTGTATGCTCGATACTTTCCCTGCTTGTATCTAAAATTCTCTGGGAATAAATGTTGTTGATGCGCAATTCAAGATAGGACTTTTTCCCAACTATCAGATTGATAATTTGATATGGTGAATAGACCTCACCTTGGTTTAAGGAAAGTGATATACCGAGAAAGGCAAGCAAAAGAACTGATGCCACAACCGACGGGAGAAGACTGGGAACATTTTTGTAAAGAAACGCAATTAAACCTAAAACAGCTATGAGAATCCATATCGAAGGGGGTGCCCACGTAAATGAGATAAGAGAGAAAAGAAGGATCCCCATGAGGCTCCCCACCAAATTCCAGCTATAGGAAATCAGCTTTTCCCGTCGCATCATTAAGCGCGAAGCTAAGTGCCCGAGAGGAATAAAGCACAGCGCATTAAAGGCGAAAATCATAATCAGAAAACCATAAACAGTTATGATATGACAGATCATGTAACGTTGCCCTAACCCAAATGCAAATTGCTCGGGAATTGGGTTTTGTAGGGCATGGGCTATCCCGCCAAATCGCAAGATCCCCATGAACATAATTTGAAGCGTCAGAAGAGGTATAACAAGTGGTGTAGTTAGCGGCCGCCTGGATCCCATTGCATAGCCAATGCCCAGACCAAGAAAGCACGACAAAAGACTGACGTTTTTAAAATAGGCAAATAATTGAAAGTAGGAGGCGTGCAGGCGAATTATCATCAATTCTATGTACAAACCCAAACCTGCAGCCAGGGCAATCCAGAGGCCTATACGCAAACCGGGGATTGCGTCTATTGCATCGGTGTGGTTCTCCAAGTGCTTACTGACTAGTGGCCACCATTTATCGCGCTTGAACCAGAGAATTGCAAAAAGCATCACAAGCAGAACAGGAGATAAAAGCGCGAGTATGACTTGCCATGGCGAGATGGAAATCGTAATAGCGGAAGAACTTTTAACTGCCTGTTTATACGACCACACGGCGCCGTAGCTGAAAAGCGTCCACCCTACGAGAAGAACTGCAATAACGATCCAAGAAATACATTGTCCACCTTCTCGCCTCTTCCCATCTTTTGCCATAAAGGGTCTCCTTAGACGGCTTTTAAGCCATTGCAATAAACACCAAAATAACGCATGACCATTTCATATACAAATCCGATCGGCTATTTTTCCATAAAAAGGCTTCGGAACCTAGACCTTAAAGTTTCCTGTATCTCTCGAAGAATGAAGCTAATACAAAAAGGATCTTATTGAAGAAATTGCAGAGGAATCTCAGAGATTCTGTTTGGAGAAACAACAGTTGGTTTGAACAGACGAAAGGTTTCCTAAGGTTCTTTAAATAAAGCACACCACACAATTTGAGATAGAAGTTTACAATACCAACGGAGCACAAACTGATTTCTTCGACGGAAGAAGCCGGGCAATTTATTATCCGACACCCCCGCGATATACTAACTGGCGGAGAGAGAGGGATTCGAACCCCCGGTGCGAGTTTTAGCCCACACACTCCGTTTCGAGCGGAGCGCCATCAACCAACTCGGCCATCTCTCCGCCACACTGCTGGCCTACCGGGAAACTATGTACCTACGAGGGAATCTTTGGTCGCTTTTTTCCCGTAGCGTTGATCCTATAAGAATTTACCTCACTTTGCCGTTGCTTTGCCCAACGCGAGTTAAAAATCCATTTTCTTGCGCAAAAAATGCAGCCTCACTCTATCTCAGCCATACGTGCTGTCGTTGACCCTATTTCACTGCTCTTCTGGGCTCTTCTCCTCAGGCCGCCGCTTTTCGCGGAAATACCGCTGAAGCAGCTGTGCACACGTTTTTTTCATCACGCCGCCGCTTACCTGAATCGTATGATTAAACTCCGGCAAATTGTGCAGCGAACATACGCTTTCAATTGCACCCCACCTGGAATTCCGCGCCCCATAAACTAGCCGTGCTATCCGGGCCTGTAGCATAGCCCCAGCGCACATGGGACACGGCTCCAACGTTACGTACAGCTCGCAGCCCTCCAAGCGCCAATTGCCGACCACACGCGCCGCCTGGCGCAGCGCCAGCAGCTCGGCATGGGCCGTTGGATCCGCGCTTGCTTCTTTTTCATCATGAGCCGCTGCGAGAATCTCCTCGCCACGCACAACTACGGCCCCTACAGGCACTTCATCGCGCTCGAAAGCCTGTCGGGCCTTATCCAGCGCATATCCCATGTAGCGCTCGTCGCGATCCTGAGTCATAAATGTATATAACCGGTCTGAATAGGAGCTCCACCGCTTGTGTGTCCGATTAGGTATGTCTCCTTCGCAGATTTGAGGCAAGGGATCTACTGCTTTTGCATTTCAAGAATTGCTTTTCTAATGGCGCCGACTCTGTTGCCCGCTTTGCCGCCAAAAGGGCTAACGGGAAAATCCTCGATAATGCGCAGGTACTGCTTTTCCGCCTTTTTCATAAGTTTAATCTTTTCATCCTCGGCCTTAGCAAATTGCAGCAGATTGTCATAGCTCTGCGCCATCTTATAGATTGCATCGTCGGTAATCGGATTCTCAAAGGCGCCGCTGCTCTTTTCGAATAGCTGGATGGCTAATTCGTATTCTACTTTCGCGCCCTCGGGAAAAATCTTTTCCAGCCGCTCAGCATCCTGGTAGGCATCAATTCCCTCTTTGTAAAATTCCTCGATTTTGGGGGCATTTTCCAACACCGCAAATCCTAAGGAAATCATACACGCTGCCACCATTCCCAAGAGAAATACTTTCCAAACTGTTCGGCTCATGTTCAATCACCCTTTCTTCTATGGCATTATGAATCGACCTGGCTCACAGCCTCACTATAGATAGCCAATCCCAGTTGGGTCAAGTCTTGTCTCAGATGCTCTTCAACAGAGAGTCGTCGTGCCGCCGGATATAAGACATTGGCATTGTTATTTTGGCAAAAAGTGCGGACGATTGCTAACTTTTCTGAACAGAAGGGGAAAAGCTGCCTAGCTGTGCGGCCAGCATCGGTGTGGCAGCTATTTGGTGCCTTTAACCACCTTATCAACCAACGACGACTGGATTTTCAACCGTAATCCTGATGAGGTGTCAATAATGGTTTCCCCGTCAATCTCCTCAATCACACGTCCCTTAAACGAATTGCCATTTTTTAGATAGATTGTATCCCAAGCTGGAGGTGGAGGTAGCTCATAGGTGACGACAGGCGTGGGGGTTGGTGTCGGCGACGGGGTGATTTCAGGCTCAGGTGTAGGGCCAGTCACCATTGCTGGAGCCACCGGTGTTGCCACCATGGTTGGTGTTGTTGGCAGCACCTCGGTCAAAGGTATAAGAGGAGTTTCAGCGGCTTCAGGAACCACCTCAAAGGGCAATGGTGAAACAGACGGAGCAGGAGTTGGTGCGAGCACGGTCGGCGAGGTTTCCACAGACACACTGAGCAACTCGACCAATGTCGGAGTGGTGTATTGTTCAAGCGAAATCGTTGGCGGCTCATAGGGAGGAATTCCCGACGTGGGGATACCAGCATATGAATCTGAAAAAGCAGTTGCTTTCACGGTTTGAAAAAATACTGTAGAGTTCTCCTTTGTTGGGTTGCGGTAGTTAAAAAGCACTAGCCCATCAGCCCCATGCACGGAGGCTATTCGCATTTGAGGCAAAATTGCATCGGTAAAATTCAGGAAACCAGCAATCCCCATCAGTATTTTTGCCTTACCCTTATTCTGCAGCGCAAAGTCCGTCCAGCTGACGAATACTGTCCCGCGTGGCTGCCCGCGCCAGAAATTCTTCAAGCAAATATTATCCACAATCCCTGCCTCGGCCCACTCTACCCAGTTTTGTAGCCCTCGATAAAAAGCCCCGGAGCTCAAGAATTCCTCTGCGGACTCAGGAGCATCGCCTGAGGCATTTACGGCCACCGTCAAATCCACGCCTGGCTTCACGCTACGCAACGTTGAATAAAGCCGTTGTACAAGCTGCGTCACCTGCTCCTGCCGCCATTGACACCATTGCGGGTCTTCGGGCAAAGGCTTTCCCTCACGCTGGAATTGTCTGTTGAATCGCTCAACCGCCTGCGGATTGTATCCCCACTCTCGTCCACTCTCGGGATAGCCAATTTCATCCAGACAAACGCCATCAATGTCGTAATTTTCTACAACCTCCATAACCAACCTGACAATATAGTCCTGCACCTCAGGCAATCCCGGATCCAGATAGTACGTCTTGTCCTTGGTCATCTTCTTGCCCTGGTAGTTCTCAGTGATCCAGTCTGGATGGGTGTGAATAATGTTACCTGCGGGAGGCATTGGTTCGGCCCAGCTCTCGTACACCCTGAATACAGAGAATACAGGATGAATCATCAGGTGTTTTTCAGTAGCCGAGGCAGTGTGCGCCTGCGCAACGAGGTCGCTGAGCGGATCGAGGTAACCCATGTCAATCCGCTCTGCCCTTGAGACGATACGCGAGCGATAAAATGCCGCACCGTCCGCATACACCTGCGGAAATAACGTGTTGAAATTATACTGGCGAAGGGTCTGTATTAATGCCGAGCTTTCTTCGGATATGGTGAAATTTCTCCCTCGCGCTTCCACCCACATGCCGTAGACTGCATCGTATTCCACTGGCTCGTTGATCTGAGCCTGAGCACTGAGCGACATGCTGGTCACGACCAGGCAAAACGTAAGACACGAAACGTATTTGCCCGACATGCGGCGTAATAGGTCCATGGCTTTTTCATCCTCTCTTGGGATAAGGCACGTCAACCGATGCAATCATTGCAGCGTTGCTCATGCTGAGTGCCATTAACAGCTGACTAGATGATCTCCGATTATGAATTAAAGCTCTGCCGATGGAACTGGGAGTTGTACTTTAAAATTTGCATTTTTAGCGAACCCGATTTTCTGGCTACAATTAGAATTATTAGGCCGTGAAGGTCAAGTTAAAAGATGTACAACCGTGCAATTTCCGTCTGCGAGGAATTGAGGCACGACCTTGTTTATTCGGACTTGTACGACAAGCCGGAAACCCAAATGCACCTCAGGCGGATAAATACGTCCGCTTCATCCAAATTGAAACTCTTGAGCCAACTACTTCCCATTCGATATGCTACTAAGCCTGAGGGTTCGGTTCTTTACCTAAAAATGTCTGGACAAAGGGGGAAGATACTTTTCATAGTATAGGCACTTAATGCGTCACAGGAGCCTGATTAGTATGGCAATCAAATTCGACTTCACGAATGCCATGAACTCAGCTATTGGCGAGGCACACGGCATCAATCCGCGTGCAATTGAAGCACTGGAATCCCGCGCTCAAGCTATCCATCAGACCATTCAGACCCAACGCAAATCAGGTACACTTGGGTTCTACCATCTGCCGTATGATGATTGTCTGGTTCGGGCTGTGCGGGCGCTTGCTGCAACTGTGCGAAAAACATGCGAGAATTTCGTGGTCTTGGGTATCGGCGGCTCTGCCCTTGGTGCACAATGCCTCTGCCGTGCTCTTACACATCCCTATCACAACCTTCTGCCAAGAAAGATGCGAAAGAACACTCCGCGCATCTTCTTCCTGGATAATGTAGACCCCGAACAGGTCTCTGGCCTCCTCAATACCATGAATCTCAAGCAAACGGTGTTCAACGTCGTCACGAAATCCGGGACAACAGTAGAGACCATGGCCACGTTCTTCTTGTTTTACAACCGCCTGAAACGTGCTGTTGGAGCCGCGCAAATTGACAAACATATTATAATCACCACTGATCCGCACAAGGGAGAACTCCATAGGATTGCTCGTGCACACCGCCTGCGTACCCTTCCAATTCCTGATAATGTTGGCGGTCGATTTTCTGTGTTCAGCGCTGTTGGGCTTCTTCCCGCCGCGGTCGTGGGGATTAACATTCGTGCACTCCTGCAAGGGGCCCAAGCCATGGATAAGCGCTGTCGCTCTACCCGGCTCTGGCGAAACCCCGCGTATCTCAACGCTGCAATTCACTACCTTGCAGATACCAAGAAGGGCAAAACCATGTCGGTGATGATGCCCTATAGCTATGCACTTACCGTTGTGGCAGATTGGTATTGTCAGCTTTGGGCCGAGAGCCTGGGTAAGCGCTTGAGTCTGGACGGACGACGTGTGGAAGTTGGCCAAACGCCCATTAAAGCCATTGGTGCTACAGATCAGCACTCGCAAATTCAGCTCTACAACGAAGGGCCAAATAATAAGATCATCACTTTTCTTCAAGTAGACAAGTTCCGCAAGCAAGCGCGGATTCCTCATCTGTCCGGCCTATCGCCTTCGCTCCACCATCTAATGGGAGTCGAGCTAGGGGAACTGCTTAATAGCGAACTGCTAGCCACGGAGTTTGCCCTGACCAAAAACAAGCGTCCAAACGTCAAATTTATCTTTGACGCTATTACGCCTGAAAACCTCGGCGGATTGCTCTTTCTTTTAGAAGTCCAGACCGCCTTTGCAGGTGGATTGTACAACGTCAATGCCAACGATCAGCCGGGTGTTGAAGAAGGCAAGCGGGCTACAAACGCTTTGCTGGGCCAGGACTCTCCGCAAGCGCTACAGAAGAAAGCTGAGCTCGACGCCTTCCAGAAAAGGAAGCGCTACCAATGCCTGTAAGGACCATAGCGTGGAGCAAGAATTGCCTTAAACTAATTGATCAGACGCAGCTGCCCGCTCGATTGCGTTACCTCTCAATTCGCCACATTAAAGACCTCTGGTGCGCAATCCGTACTCTCCAGGTGCGAGGCGCTCCGGCCATCGGCATTGCTGCTGCATTTGGCATGTATCTCGGTGTGCGCCACTCGCGCGCCAAGTCTTTTAAGACGTTCCACCGCCAGCTTAAAAAGGCAACGGCCTACCTCGCTACAGCCCGACCTACAGCTGTGAATCTCTTCTGGGCACTGGATCGAATGAACAGCGTGGCAATGAAATACGCCAACAAACCAGTTGGCACGATCAAAAAGCACTTACTGCGCGAAGCTATCGCCATGATCGAGGAAGACCACAAGGTCTGCAAGGCCCTGGGCGACTTCGGAGCCTCCCTTCTTAAAGACAACTACGCTGTACTTACCCATTGCAATGCCGGCGGTCTCGCCACTGCAGGATACGGGACAGCACTGGCGATTATCTACAGGGCCGTGGAACAGGGTAGGCGCATCCACGTGTTTGTGGACGAAACCCGTCCTCTACTCCAAGGGGCACGTCTGACAACATGGGAACTCAGACAAAACAACATCCCGGTAACCCTGATTTGCGACAATATGGCAGCTTGGCTACTTGCCCAGCGACGCGTACATGCCATTCTGGTCGGAGCCGACCGCGTAGCAGCAAATGGAGACATTGCGAACAAGATCGGAACGTATAACCTCGCCCTCTTGGCTTATCACCACCACATCCCTTTCTACGTTGCTGCTCCCCTATCTTCCTTTGACGGGACACGGCCTTCAGGCCATTCAGTCCCGATTGAGCAACGCCAGAGTCATGAAGTTACACACATTCAATCAATTCGCATCGCACCGCGTGGTATCAGCGTTTATAACCCAGCATTTGACATCACGCCGCATAAATTTGTCACAGCAATCATTACAGAAAAGGGTATAATTCGGCCACCTTTTGCAAAAAGAATACAAAAGCTTCTTACTTGCCAAGTAGGCCAATGAGGGCGTAAAGACTGGGAGATGACGGCTTGAATTCAATCCTGCCGCATACGGGCGCTGGGGCAGAAACACCTAAGAAATTAACAAAAAACGGCAGAAATCTATTGACATGGTTAAATAAAATCCATATAAATGTCCTCTATATAATTGTGCTTGAAGCATGGCTTTAATTATTTTTATTTAAAAGTTGTTGCACTTCATGTGCTTTTCTCTACCGTTTATACTGGAGAGTGAATGATGTTTGATAAAGTGGCAGTCATAGGCGCCGGCGTTATGGGTCAGGGAATTGTCCGCACGTTAGCCCAAGCCGGCATTGACGTGGTATTCAAGGAGCTCAGTAAGGATCTCGTGAACGAGGCCCTTGCCGATATCGAGCAATCCCTGGATAGAGAAATTGAGCGCTGGGGTATTACCAAGAGCGAAAAAATGGCTATGCTTTCGCGTATCAAGGGAACGGATAGTTACGAAGAGATCCAGGGCATTTATCTCGTCATTGAGGCCATTAAGGATGATTTTGATAGTAAGGCCAAACTCTTCGAAGAAATGGATGGGATTTTCTCCAAAGATCTGATTTTTGTTTCCAACACCGCGGCGTTGAGTATTACTGAGCTCGCCAGCCGAACTCAGCGTGCGGACAAGGTTGTGGCGATGCATTTTCTGCACCCGGTTCCCAAGCGCCGTGTGGTTGAAATTGTGCGTGGTCTGCACACATCGGATCAGACATTTAAAACTATCAAGGCTTTTGCTGAAGTCATTGGGAAGGTAGCTATTGAGGTCTTTGAGTATCCCGGGTATGTTACAACCCGCGTTATTCTGCCTCTTCTCAATGAGGCAATGTACGTGGTGATGGAAGGTGTTGCCAGCGTCCAGGATGTGGACACGGCAATGAGGCTGGGCTATAACTTTCCCCTTGGACCTCTGGAGCTGGCAGACCAGATGGGTCTGGATGAAGTGACGCTCTGGATGGACCAGCTATTCCGTGAACTTGGAGACGTGAAGTATCGTCCATGCCCATTGCTGCGTAAGCTCGTACGTGCAGGTGATCTTGGACAAAAAACCGGCAAGGGCTTTTATACATACAATAAAAATGGCCAACGGATGAGCTAAAGCGATGAAGCTATGGTTTAGCCGGATGACGCTCTTGGAAGTACGCTGCGCGAGCCCAACTATGCGGTCGAGATGGGTTTGCGTCGCATGAGCTCCTGAACTGGAGAAATAAAATGAAAGTGCTCGTTTTGAACTGCGGAAGCTCATCGGTGAAGTTTCAACTAATTGAAACAAGCCTTGAAGCTATTGAAAACGCAACAGATCAGATTCTTGCAAAAGGCCAAATTGAAAAGATCGGGATGACCACCTCTGTCGTGCGCTTCGAAGCCGAGGGAAAGCCTCCGCTGAAAGAAACCCCTACTATCCTGGAGCACAAGGTTGCGATTTCGAAGGTCATCAAAATGCTCACTGACCCTGAACATGGCGCTATCAAAGACGAGAAGGAGATTTGTGCGGTTGGCCACCGTGTTGTGCATGGCGGCGAGAAATTTGCCTCATCAAAAATCATCACCTCGGAAGTTTATGAGCAAATCGATGCATGTATCGAGCTTGCGCCACTTCACAATCCGCATAACATAAAAGGATATCAAATATCCAAGGCGCTCCTGCCTAACATCCCACACGCAGCCGTTTTCGATACCTCGTTTCACCAATCAATGCCCAATTACGCTTATATTTATGGGCTTCCCTACGTGCTCTATCAGCGCCACGCTATCCGACGGTACGGCTTTCATGGCACCTCACACCGCTACCTGATTTATCGGTTCGAACACATTCTGAAAACACCGCGAGAGAAGCTAAAAATCATTACGTGCCATTTAGGCAATGGATGCAGTATCGCAGCCGTCCGTTACGGGCAATCCATTGATACAACGATGGGTTTCACACCGCTGGAAGGCCTGGTCATGGGGACGCGGAGTGGCGATATTGACCCGGCAATTATTCTGCATGTAATGGCGAAGGAAGAGCTGGGATTGCACGAGGCCAATACAATGCTCAACAAGCATAGCGGACTGATGGGCATTTCGGGCCTGTCAAACGATATGCGTGAGTTAATGAAGGAGAGGGATAAAGGAAACGAAAGAGCCGCGCTGGCCATTGACGTTTTTTGCTACCGGGTGAAGAAGTATATTTGCGCGTATGCGGGGGCTTTGAGCGGTGTGGATGCGATTGGCTTTACCGCAGGCATCGGAGAAAACTGTGCGCTGGTTCGCGAAAAATCGTGCGCAGGACTCGAGTTTATGGGTATAGAATTAGACGCGGAGCGCAACCGCAGCATCAATGGTAAGGAAGGACTTATCTCCCGGGATAGCTCCCCGGTCAAAGTTTATGTAATCCCCACAAATGAGGAACTCGTCATCGCCCGCGACACGGTCCGCTGTATTGAAGGAGTATTTTAAAGTCTGCCCGTCAGACTAATCCCCTATCCTTCCATGTCTTGGTGTCTTCGTAGTTAGTGTTTTTCGCCTTCCATGGTTTTTTTTCTCACCACAAAGGCACACAGAAAAAATTCCTCATGTCCTTCTATTTTTGTGTCTTCGTGTCTTGGTGGTTAGAATTCCTCCCGTTTTTACTTTTTTTCACCACTAAGGCACAAAGACACAAAGAAATCTTGGTCTCTTGGTGTCTTCGTGTCTTTGTGGTTAATGTTTTTCCCCTTCCACGATGGCGATCTCCTCGTCCGTCAGCTGGTAAAGCTCATACACCAGCCGATCAATCTCCGCGTCCGTCGCGTCAATCTGGCGCTGGATAACGTCCTTCTGCGCCTCCGACTTCACGGCGCCGAGCTGCTTATACAAGGCCAGCATGGAATCGACCAGCGAAACCATGCGGTCGTGCCTTACCTTATCCGACTTGTCGGAGAAGTTGATCGGGCGGATCGGGAGTTGTTCAATATATATCTTTTGCTGCAACAATCGCCCTCGCTTATTGGCATCACCCAATACAGAACATAGATTTTTCATAAAGAACCAAATGAGTTGAGAATTGAGCAATCCCAATACGAATAATTCGCTTGTTGGACTGAAGAAGCAGGTTTTGTTGAGAGAATATTTCTCTTGATCTAAACAAAACCTGTTACTCATCGCAATCTCGGGCCAAACAATCTTCGGCTTTTCAAATTCGTCGTAATAATCACATGCCCGGAGTTCCCACCAATAGTCGCCTTTATCACAACGGTTTTCAGCAGCTTGAGCATAAGGGGCCAAGCGTTTAGCCAGAGCGGGGTAGTTCTGCTGAAACCACTTCCAGGCATCACGTTTTCCTGTCATTTTTGCGCGCGTCCAGCCTCTGGGAATAAGGATCAAGTACTTTTCCCGGAAATTGATCTGATACTTCCGGATGTCGTCACCCACAACGAAGGGTTTGATGAGTTCCGCGCTTTTCTTGTGCTTGCGGATCAGGCGGTCGCGCGTGGCGCGGTCGATGATGAATGCCTCGTTCAGACCCGTAAGGACGCCACGGTAGATCTTGCCTCCTACATATTCGCCCAGCGGCACGCCGATCCGCTTCATCTTCTCAAAGATCGCCACCTCCTCGCTGCGAGCGAGCGTCCAGTTGTCGCCCGCAAGCGAACGATCATCCAGTTGCGCTCCGATAGCCTGGACTTCCTCTTCAAGAGACGAAAAATTCAGTCGCTTCACGGGGGCATAAATGAATTGCTGATTGGCCGCCAGTGAATTTTTAGTGAGGAAAATGGCCGGGAAGGTGGCGGCCTTCTGGAAGACAGGGAGTTCGCCGAAATCGACAATCTGAAGCAGCGTTGTTTTCTGAGCCAGAAAATTGCGCAAAGCCTTTCCGTAATTGGCGCGCATGAACTTATTGGAGCAAATCATGCCGAACCACCCGGCGCGTCGGAGCAACCGGTGCGCCTGCTCGATGAAATACACATAAAGATCAGCCGTGCTGCCGAAAACAGAGAAATGAGATTGCGCATAATCTTTAAATGCCCCGCCGAGAGTTTCCTGGCGGACATAGGGCGGGTTGCCGATGATGCAGTCGAAGCCCCCGGCTTTCATCGCGTCGGGGAAGCCTTGCTTCCAGTCGAACGGATTGATCCGCTTGATTTCCTCGAGGTCGGGGATCAGGCTGTCAGTGAAGTAGTCGGGGCCAATCAGGGAATTGCCGCACTTGATGTTGTCGGCCAGGTTGGGCAGGGCGCGGTCCTTGAATGACAGCCAATCAAGCTGAATGGTTTCCTGTGTTTCGCCTTCCAGCACCTTCAGCAGCAGCGACAGCTTGGTAACTTCCACGGCCTGGGGATCTATGTCCACGCCGAAGATGTGCGTCGTGAGGATGCGTTTCTTTTCCTCGATCGTCAGCCGCCACTCCGTGGCATGGGCGTCTCGCCCATGATTCATCACGGGCTGGAAGCACGTGCCACTTTTTTTGACCGCATACACCGCCCTCTTGTGGGTTGCGGGCCTGTGTTCGATATACCACTTCAGGCAGTGATCCAGCAGGCACTGGTACGCGCCCAGGAGGAAAGACCCGCTCCCGCATGCCATGTCGAGGACGCGGAATGGCTGCTTGCCCTTCGCGCCCGCCAGTTTCGTGGGGCTGCGACCCTCGATCTGCTTCCCCACCGTGTTTTTGACGATGTAATTCACAATATAGGCGGGCGTGTAGTAAACGCCTCCGGCCTTGCGCACTTCGGGCTTTTCCTCGATCTTCGCCTGGTGGCCTGCCGTCAGCCTGATGACTTTGCCCAGAAACCGCTCGTAAACGGTTCCAAGGATTTCAACGGGCATGACGCCGAAGTGATAGGGCGAACCGTGGGCGAAGTAGATGCTTTGCAGGATGGGCTTGAACACCTTGTCATCAACTGTCAGCTTCGGCGTGATTCGGTCGGGCGCTTCGGATACGCCGCTTTCCTTCTGGAAATGGAACAGGCCGGAGTTGTACTTCTCGTCAGCCTTGCGGCACAGGCCGCGCATGAACCGCGCGTAGATGTCGGGCCGGTCGCACAGTTTCAGAAGCTGCTCGTAAGACTCGATCCCCCGGTCTTCAGCCATCCGCAGGAATATGACGCGGTCAATCGTGCGTTGAACGGCGGCGTTCAGGTCGTCCGATGAAAGGTCCTTGTTTCGAATGGCGATGTTTTGGGCCAGGGCGTCGCGCCAGCCTTCGATTTCCTTCAGAAACTCCACGTCCACTTCGGACGTACCGTGCTTTCGCTTGGACGCGGCCTTCTGGTCGAAAGCGCCGGACCAGACAGCTTCGCGCGAGAAGACGTCCCACAACTCGCGCCAGCGGTCCGGGTATTCCTCAAACCGGAAGTACTGAATTCGTGCTCGACTCGCCTTGTCGCTTTGGCGCGGGCGCATGGTGCAGTCGTAAACGCCCAATTCCTGGAAGTCGGTCAGAATGGAGAACGCTACCTTGGCGCTCCATCCGTACCGTCGAAGCTGGTAGGCCGGGACAGGGTCGGCATTGATATTGATGCCGCACCTCTTGGCTTCGGCGTAAAACTTCGGCGTCTCGCCGATGCGGAAGGTGTAATCCGGGGACTTCTGGTGGCCTTCCACGTCAAGGCTATCCTCGGGAATAACTTCCCGGTATTGTGGCGCGACCATCTCGGTGTTGCGTACGTCCCAGCCCAGGGCTTCAAAGAACGGGTCGATCAGGGATTGGCGCACGTGGGCTTCCTTGATGCCTGGGGTGAGAAACGCCTGGCTGTTGGTCTCGAAATACCGGCACAGCTTCGAGATTTCCTCTTTGCCCTGGTCAAAGGTCTTGCTCACGATTGGTATTCCTTCAGCATCGTAACTACCAAGCTAACCGGCGTGCAGTTTTTACACGTGCAGATTTAGCACCGTGTTAGGCGCTACTTAAGCAACTGAAATGAGCCAAACACTATAAAGGCCAGTATACCTAGCACGAATGTAAGCAAAGCTCCAACCAAGGCTCGAAACGACCACCTATCAGCTCGGCCAACAGGCTCCAGCGCTTGAGTAGATATCTCCCCAACGATACCGAGCATATCCTGCACCATGGATTCCGACTTCGGGTCTAGGGAATCGAGCCGTTTTTCCAGCTCCGGCCCTAAGTTTATAAATCTCGGATGAAAGCTAAAGAGCATAGCGTTGAACCAAATACAAAGGATACCAAAGACCAGACAAAGAAGCAAGAATGCCCAACTTCCGATCAAAACCCAAACGCACTTTGTCTGACCCGTTGCAGAACCTAGAAGAGATTCTGAAAACGTAATAGTACCCACCAAGATTACAGAACTAAGCGATATCAGCAATTGGGCGAGGTCAGCGCGGCTTTTCCAATACGGTCCGTGAACCTCATCCATTTCGTGCTTAATATCTCTAGCCGCCTTTTCTGCTTCTTTCCGAAGATGGCGTTTATTTAACTGGTGACTCATATTCGAGTATTACCTCCGCCCAACTACTGATTATATGGATCCGTATAAGAACCCAAATCATGCAAATCTGTCAGCATAACACGCCTGTTAATCTCTTTCTGAAATAATGGGCAAACCTTTGTTATGTAGTTCTGGGGACAGACTAGGAAATTCCTAACATAAAAACGTCATCAAGGATGTAACAATAAGGAATATGAGCTAACTTGAGCTTACTGGTTTCGTAGTCTGTCCCTTAAATTCCCGAATTTAATTATTAATAAAGTTATGGGCGGGGTGTCAATGATATTTCAATAGGATGCGGCGAGGGATTTGATCCCGGCGGCTCCCCGTCTCCGCGCGAGACAGGGTTTTAGGATATTCTCCCCCCAGGCCGCCAAGGGATTTTGGCTTTTTGCATGTCGAACCATTAGATAGACGCCGGATTCTCACAACACGCTTGACCGCAGAAACAACCAATGTCTTTATTTAAATTTACCAGCTTTTTGAGAGGTTGACGGATTAGGGTATCTATCAGCCCGACGTTGTTCTTTATTGACAATTGGCTGCTATGCGATAGAGTACCATTGGATCGACTGCCCAGGGAGACATGGACAATTCGACGTCTGGCAGTCAGGTTGATGTAACGATCTTTCTCTTTTTACTTCTCTACGTGCCTCTATGATAAACGAAGCAAGATATTGCCAGTCATGCAAAATTTCTCTCGAGCTGCGCTCGCTGAAGTGCCGTTACTGCCATGCGATTTTGGAATATTCGAGCACGCATAAGCAGCTGCGCATCATTGGGTATGCATGCCCCAAGTGCGGAAGCGTAAATTTTAAAAATGAAACATTCTGTGGCACGTGTGGGGCGAAACTATCAGGCCGATGTCCATGGTGCCACAATACCATAAACTTCGGCGTCATCGTTTGTCCGGTTTGCAAGCGCAATGTAATGAAGCGCAAACTTGCAGAGGAAACTGAGGGAACCATTGAAAACCTTCAGTCCCAGATTAACCAAGCTCAGCACGAAAAAGAGGTGCTTTTGCGTCCTTTCAAGGACAAGATCGCCAAAGGAAACGCTTTAATTGACGATCTTAAAAAGGAGCTTGAGAAATGCCAGATTCGCTTTCCTCTCATTCCATTCCTTCTGCTCCTTTTGCTCTACAGTGTTATTGTGTTTGTGATATTCCAGGAGATCAAGTCAGCGCTGATCTTCATTGTTGGATACGGAATCTTTATGCTCGCAGCTGTGATCTTTGAGTTCTATCGATTGAAGTCGCGGCGTCGAGCCCCGGCGTTATCCCACGGGATTAAAAAGAAACAACAAGCGCTGAACGAGATCATTCTCCAGCAGCAGAAGGCCGAAGAGCAAAGCGAACAGACCAAGATCATTCGTTCTATGGAGCGTACGCTGAAGGAGACTAAACATAAACTCAAACAGGACCTGGACCGCATGGACTAGGTAGACAATCTTAACAACACGCGATCACCAGCTTTTTCCGGCCACTCATGAACCTCTTGTGCGTTTCAGCCCCGGGGCGTATATGCCTCTTTGGAGAACATCAGGATTTCCTGGGGCTCCCTGTCATATCGGCTGCAATTAACCTCCGCATTTCCATTACGGCTGCCCCACGTCAGGATCAGCAATTCGTCATCCAGATGCCCGACCTTAATGACCGGCAGTCGTTCAGTCTTCAGAGTGATACGCTTCCCTACCAATCCAATGATGATTATTTTCGCGCGGGTGTGAATGTTCTTAAACGCAAAGGCATTCGCTTTGAGAAGGGCTATACATTCACAATACACAGCCAGATTCCCATTCAAGCAGGGGTGTCCAGCTCGTCCGCGCTTCTCGTTGCCTGGGTAAAGATTCTGCTTGAGCTGGCCCGTTCTTCTCTTAAAGATGACCCGCAAGAGCTGGCCATGGCTGCTTACCATGCAGAGGTAACGGAATTCAAAGCTCCTGGCGGCATGATGGATCAGTACACCGCGAGCTACGGCCACCTGGTTTTTCTGAAAACTAAGCCTCCTTTTTCTGTAATGCCAATTCCTGTCACCCTATCAGGATTTGTTCTGGGCGACTCGCTGGAGAAAAAGGACACGCATTCAGTGCTGAGCAGGTCGCGTGGCGACGTGTGCGAAACCATTCAACTCGTGAAAAGACGTATGACATCGTTTGACCTGCACCAGACGCCACTTGAAGAGGCAGAAGCTATCCTGAGCAAGATATCCCCCCGGCTTGCCACCAAACTGCGGGCGAATCTTGTCAATCGAGACATAACCCGTGAAGCGCTCTGTCTGCTTGAATCTGGCGTAGATCGGCCTGAACTGCTTGGCACATTGTTAAATCGCCACCATCAGATGCTCAGCGAGGGCCTTGGCGTGTCGACGCCGAAGATTGACCGGATGCTAGAAGCGGCCCGTCATGCCGGTGCGTTCGGGGGAAAAATCAACGGTTCAGGTGGGGGCGGCACGATGTTCGCCTACGCCCCAGGCAAGGAAGAGACGGTGGCCAAGGCCATCGAGGCGGCTGGTGGCGTAGCCTACATGATTCGCCTCGATTCTGGGGTGCGCGTTGACCACGTTGAATAGGCCAGGGCTTCGAATTGCAATGTGTGGCGCGTACATCAGTCTGACTAAAGGTGCTCTATGAAGGGAATAATCCTCGCAGCAGGAAAAGGCACAAGGCTTAAGTCACTCCACGCGCAGTGCCCCAAACCGCTCATTCCAGTTGGAGGGCAGCCAATTATCGAGCGCATCATTCGCTGTTTGCGCAATGCCAGGATCAGACAGATCATTGTTGTCATAGGCCATCCTGGATTGCAAATTCAGCGCTATCTAGGTTTAGGTGAGGCTTTTGGCGTGTCCATAGAGTACGCTCATCAAAAAAGGGCTAACGGGACCGCTAAGGCACTTGCATTATGCGAGCCATTGATAGATGACGAACCATTTTTCTTGTCATACGGCGACATTTTATGTGAACCACAAAACTACACGCGCATGTGTGCACAGTTCCGGCGCTCTCCGTGTGATGCCCTTCTTGCAGTAAACTGGATGGACGACCCGTATCAAGGTGGGGCGGTCTATTGCAAGGCTCAGAATCGAATTGTGCGGATTGTCGAAAAGCCTCGCAAAGGTTCATCAACCACGCATTGGAACAGCGCGGGCTGTATGATTCTTACACCAATTGTGTTTCAGCACATCCGGCGCCTCAAGAAATCCGCGCGCCGCGAGTATGAACTCGCTGATGCGATCACCTCTATGCTTTCTGCGCGTGCGGATATTCGGGCCTATCCTGTTACAGGCTACTGGGCTGACCTCGGCACTCCGCAAGACATTGCGCGTATGAATCAACTGTTTCAGGAATCCAAGTAGCCAGCAGAGTGTGTCCATCACGTGCTCTGATTCCATGGAGAATAGAGCCAGGGTGATAAAGCACTGAGCCTTCTATTTCCATGTATAGGACAGCCAAAAGGCAAGGTGCCAATTTCGTTGACAATCTTAGAAAGCGAATAGTATGTCCTTATTTAGATGTATGAGGATTGATAGAAAGACATAATCTTCGAATCTGGCACAGACTCATGTCAATGCCCACTGGCCTGTCTGCTTCTTTTGCTGATTTAATAAATGCAGGAGGCACGGGAAATTTCTCTACAGCTTACGGCAATGCCTCATGGTGATCACACGCATAATGCAAAGACGGGCGCAGGGATAATTACCCCAGTCGGCTTGACTTGAACAAGGAAGCTACTATGGCAGCTGAGCACACACAGCCGTACGCTTATCTCTATCCCTTAAAGGAATACTCCAATATCGAGCAGGTGTATCCTCTCACCAAAAAGACCGTCACAATCGGGCGTCACGCGGCGAACGATATTACCTTATCCTTCATGGTTATGTCGCGCCAACATGCCCGCATTGAACACCATGAAGACGCGGTGATCCTGACGGATCTCAATAGTAGTAATGGTACCTTGGTCAACAACATGCGCATTCAGAGCAGACCATTGGAGGAAGGTGACGTCATCTCCTTTGGCAATATTGAGTTCCATTACACGCACGAGTCCAGTGAGGAGCGTAAGAAGAAACGCGACACTACTATCCAAATGATATCCTCTGAGCACGACCGCGTCAGCACGATACTGACCACCAAGGAGAGCAGCCAGACCGTTGACCTCCTTGAAGCCACAACCAAGGCTCAGGATCGCGCCTCTTTTCTTAAGGCGAGCATGCGATTGGGTACGCTTTACAAGCTCAGTGACCTGCTGCGTACAGTGCCGAATGAGAAAATCATGCTGGAACGTGTAATGGATCTCGTTTTCGAAGTGCTGCCAGCAGACCGAGGCGTAATGCTTGTGCCAAGTGACATTTCAAACAGGGACTTTGAGCCGGTGGTTGTGAAACACCGCTCCCCTCCAAGTGAAGATAAGAGCATTCCCATCAGTAGAACATTAATTGAGAAATGCCACAATGAGCAGGTTGCTGTGCTCAGCCGCGATGCAAAACGTGATCCACGCTTTTCAGCCTCCGATAGCATCCAGGTTCACGACATCCGCTCAACGATGTGTGTCCCCCTGGTGGCAAAGGATCAGGTGCTGGGCGTTCTGCACATTGATACAAAGGAATCGGTCCATGCCTTCACCGAAGATGATTTAACGTTTCTATCGAGCCTTGCCAATGAACTTGCAGTGTGGCTGAACTACCTGAAACTGCAGCAAGAAATGATGCGCAACGAGCGCATGGCCGCCATTGGCCAGACCATCACGGGCATTGCCCACAATGTAAAGAATATTTTGCTCCTCTCCAAAGGAGGCTCACATTTGATGGACCGCAGTCTGGAAAATGGATCGTTCGACACGGTTAAGGAAAGCTGGGGAATCATCAGGCGGGCCATTGGCAGTATTTCGAACCTTGTTCAGGACATGCTCGATTACTCGCGTACCAACCATATTGAAAAGACCCCGTACGATATAAACGCGCTTATTCGCGATACCTGTAAAACGTTTGAGCAAGAGCTAATAGAAAAGCACATTGAGATGCAGCTTGATCTCGATGACTCCCTATCTACCTTTCTCATAGATGCGAAAGGCCTTGAGAAGTGTCTCCTCAATCTCCTTACGAATTCCTACGAAGCAATTACTCATCAGCAGGGCAAAATCTTTATCAGCACACAACTAACCCCCAAAAAGGCACTGGTGATCAACTTTCGCGATAATGGCGTGGGCATCCCTTCTGATCTAATTCACAAGATCTTCTATCCCTTTTTCACGACAAAAGGAATGCGCGGAACCGGTATCGGGCTGGCAATGACCAAGAAGTTCATTGACGATATGGGTGGAAAGATTACCGTAGAATCTTCGGAAAAAGAGGGGACGACGTTTACAATTACCTTTTACCCCGAAGGTGGCAAAAGAGTAGATACGCAGCCTGAATAGTCCCAGGTATTTGCCTTTTGGCCTTCAGCTTTTTTATTCCTACGACCGTTCTACCTTCATGGCTGGTGCTTAGCTTGCGATCTGCACAATTGCGCTTTAACTGCCGAAACGTGCCCTCAGTCTGCTTGTGCCTTGTGGCATTCCTGGGACTGATCCGCACCGCTTGCGGGGCGTCCGACGATCCAGCCCGCGAGCACGTGCTACCGCTCTTCCCTCTTATCCACGCGCAAGCAGACCCAACAAATGATACGCTGGAGGTAGACCTCTGCTGGCCATTGATAAGCTACCAGAGCCAGCCCCGGCGAACCTACTTCGGCCTCCATCCCCTCTTCTCCTATGAAGCTGATAGAAATCAGCAAAGAAAAACATTCGATTTCCTCTGGCCCTTTTGCCATTACCAGCATTTGCGAGATAGCGATCGAAGTCGCGAGACACGGCAGGCAACGGTGCTCCCGCTCTTCAACTGGCGACGCTTCCAGAGCCCTGAGTTTAAGAGTAGAACCTTGACGCTGCTCCCACTTCTTTTTACTGGTAGCCAGGGATCGGGCCAGGGCTACTTCATATTGTTCCCCTTCTTTTGGCACGCAAAACAGGCCAGGATCACTATTCCCTTTGGTACTCAGGAGCGCTCGTCGTTTTTTGCAGTATTTCCATTCTACGGACGTTTTGAAAATTTTCTCCAACGCGAGCGTATGCGATTTTATCTCTGGCCTCTGCTCACCACTTCCCGACGGAAAGAATTTGACTCTGTGAACATCTGCTGGCCGTTTCTCGGTATGAGCCGAGGTCCCCAGGCGATTGGATGGCGTGCATGGCCAATTTTTGCTTATGGAAAACGTGGCGAAGAGTCGCTGAGGATTTCCTACCTCTGGCCCCTTGGACACTATAAACGGATGAAGCGAGAATCCGAGAAACCCGATAAGTACCATCTCTTCCTGCCTTTCTTCGGCACGCTTCGCCAGGAAGATCGCACCCTGGATTTTGTCTTTCCTTTTTATGCACGAGCAACGTCGCCAAGCCGGCGTACTCATGCCTACTTGTGGCCTATCTTTTCCAGTACCGAGGATCTCGAGCGTCGCTACAAGCAAATTAATCTGTTCTGGTTCCTGTTCAAATACCGCTGGGGAGAAGACGTGCGCAGCCTCCGGCTCTTTCCCCTCTTTAGCACGATGTCAACACCGGAGCAAAAGCAGACGTCCTTCCTCTGGTTGCTGTACAACTACAAATTCAGCCAGACAAGGCACTATAGCTCTGAGCGCCGCTATCTCTTCCCACTCTTGATCCATAAGACTAAGACGTGGAGCGATGGTCGCAAGGATTCGCGTCTTATCATTCTGCCGTTTTTCAACTACTGGTCTACGAAAGAAGGCAAGAGGACGGTAAGCAGTCTCTGGCCCTTGTGGTACGTCAGTTCGTCTGGAATGGAACGCAATTGGGAACCGCTCTGGCGCATTTATGAGCGCCGCTGCGATGCGGACGGCAGCAAGGAAATCCGAATTCTTGGCAGGGTCTACCATTCTGTGGAGACTCCACGTGAGCACTTTAAAGAGATTAATCTCCTGCTATTTAATCATAGAAGTCGGAATGGAGATACATCTTGGAGTGTGCTCGGCGGGCTTTTGGGCTGGACTAAAACGAAATCAGGATCCGCGCCGATACTTTTTTACCATTCCTTTCAGTGAGAACCATCTTCAGTCCTTCGAAGCCGTGCTTTACCGTACGAATGGCCTGGAGCTCTTTCCAGAGGTTTAAATTCATTGCATGAGTCTTGATAGTTTCCGTAGTATGGTGGAGTAAGAGTTGTGCAGGTCAGAGGACCAGCGGGATGCTTCAGATTGTAAGGGGCCGTTAAGACAAGTGACGTCTACTCTCGTCTCATCTCTAAATCCGCAACAGCGCGAGGCCGTGACCACGGTCAATGGCCCTTTGCTAATTATCGCTGGCGCAGGCAGTGGGAAAACACGCGTGATTACCCACCGTGTTGCGTATCTGATTGTGGAATGCAACGTGCCCGCATCGAGCATCTTTGCCGTTACTTTTACCAATAAAGCGGCAGAGGAAATGAAGCATCGTATTTTCGCCCTCATCAAGCTGCCCTCCAGAACTCCGCTCGCTATCGCCACTTTCCATTCTTTGTGCGCCACGATTCTGCGCAGCGAAGCCCACAAAGTAGATCTGAGCAATCGCTTTCTGATCTGCGACGAAGCCGACCAATTGACCCTCATCAAAGAGTGCTGTAAACTGCTCAAACTCACACCAGACGACGTTAATCCCCGGCACATCCGGTGGATAATTAACCAGGCCAAGATTCAAATGCTTGGCCCCTCAGAGCTCGACGGCTTTGCCCCAGCACGTCAGTCTGATCTCTATGCACAGCTCTATGAGCTCTATCAGCGCAAACTCCGCGAAAATGACGCCGTGGATTTTGAAGATCTTATTCTTTACGTGGTGCGCCTCTTTGAGTCCGACTCTGCGACCCTGACCACGTATCAGAATCGCTACCGCTATCTCCTAGTTGACGAATATCAGGATACGAATCTGCTGCAGTACCGATTAGTCAAAGCCCTGGCCGCATCGCACCGTAACATTTGCGTGGTGGGCGATGAAGACCAAAGTATTTACAGCTGGCGAGGGGCGAAGTTATCCAACCTTATGGATTTTCAGAAGATATTTCCTGATGCCAGGCTGATCAGGCTCGAACAGAATTATCGCTCCACACAGAACATTCTCGCAGCGGCTGCACACCTCATTAAGAATAATATGCAACGCTTTGGCAAACGGCTATGGACCGAGCGTCAGAATGGCCATCCTCTAATGCTCATTATTGGAGCAACGGAGCGCGACGAGGCAATGTTGGTGGTCGAGGCAATCGAGCGCTTACATAGCCAGGAGCAGATTTCTTATTCGCAAATGGCAATCTTCTATCGGCAAAATTCGCTGAGCCGCAATTTTGAAGATCATCTCCGGGCTCGCAACATTCCATATCAAGTTATCGGCGGTATCCGGTTTTACGATCGTGCAGAGATCAAAGATTTGATTGCCTATCTGAAGGTGGTAGCGAATCCAAACGCTTCGTTGAGTTTACAGAGGGTCCTGAACAAACCACGCCGCGGTATTGGTGAGCGCACGCTCCAGCAGGTCAGCGACTTTGCCCACGCGCATAACCTCACACTGTACCACGCGCTGCACCAGTGTTGCCAGGACGCCCGACTTCCAGCTGCTGCGATCAAAAAAATCAATGCCTTTCTCGACCAGCTCGTCCACTGGCAGGAACGCTCCAAACAGCGCAACCCACGCCAGCTGCTCGACGCTATTCTTGAAGATACTGGATACATTGAGTCGTTCGGTAATGAAAACTCTCTTGAAGTATTAATCAAGAAGGATAACGTACAGGAATTGCAGAATGCCATGCAGCAATATCTTCAAGAGCACCCACTGGCCAGCCTTGAACACTATCTTGAGATGGTGTCACTCGCCACGCACATTGACGAGTTTGACGAGCAAGAAGAAGGTGTGGCGTTGATGACGCTGCATTGCGCCAAGGGACTGGAATTTCGCGTCGTCTTTATTGTTGGAATGGAAGAGCCAATTTTCCCGAATCGTCGCGCCATTGAAGACACTGGCGACATTGAAGAGGAACGACGATTGTTTTATGTCGGGATGACCCGGGCAAAGGACCGCGTTTTTCTGAGCCGCGCTGACTCCCGCATGGCGTTTGGCCGCGTGCAATGGAACGTGCCGTCCATCTTCCTGCGGGAGCTGCCGACTGAGTTGGTGAAAGAGCTGGATGATGAGGAGTTCACGTGGGTGAAAAATGCGCGTGAGGCCCGCAGAGCCCATGGAACATCGGGCGGCTGTACCAAAGCCCTGGATCCATCACGCCACACCGCCCCATTGTCTATCACCCTCGGGCAGCGAGTGCGCCATCCTTCCCTCGGCGATGGAACCGTTGTTGCTGTTCGCGGAGAAGGTGATGCACTAATAATCTCAATTCAGCTGGACAGCGGGCAACAGCATGACGTCTTGACAAAGCATGCACAAATCGAGCATATTACGTAAGCGCCTCATAGAGGCATACAACATATTGGGAGAACGACCTATGCCATGTGCCAAGATTCTCATCGCGGATGCTTCGGAGGACTTCTTGTCGCTCTGCCGTGAAACTCTTGAGGAGAAGTACGAGGTTCTGGCGAGCAAAGAAGGAACTGAAGCATGGAATATAATCGAGTCGCGCAAGCCCGACCTGGCGATTCTTAATATTGAGCTGCCTGGTCTGGACGGCCTTGAACTTGCCAAACGGATCAAAGAGTCGAAAATTCTTAAAAATACCGCGGTGATTCTCGTCAGCAACGTCGTTCTGGATGAGAATCTGCCTGATGGTTTCTGGCGCATGGGCACAGAGGCAGATGGGTTTATTACCAAACCAGTTGACCCGGCAAGGCTGCATGCGCAAATCCAATCGGTGTTTCTGAAACGCAGCGGACGTACACCGTTTAAGCCGACCGGATATCTATAGGGTTCTGCGCCGCTGGCCCCCTTTCGACCCGAGAAACTTGTATGGGCGCAAAACGCAAATGTGACAATTGCGGCAGAACCGTGCCGAAGAACGAGACGATCTACGAGATCAAAATCGAGCTATATGCCAAGGCCGAAGACTTAGAAATTGACAAGGATGATCTCCAAGAAGATCACATGGCGGAAATCGAAGCTATTATTGAAGCACTGGAAGACATGGATGTTGAAGAAGTGACGGATCAGGTATATGAATGCTACAAGTTTGACCTCTGTCCGCAATGTCGCGAGAACTTCCACAGCAAATTGAAACTGCGCTCAAAAGAGAATACGCAAAGCATTGAATGATGCGACTCATGCCAGGGGTTTTCTTTTGTGATCAGAGAAGTGTTGCTGGCGCACATACATGCGCTGACCGACTTGAGAAAGGCTCATAAGAGACCGTTACCATTCAGAGGAAAGGGGAACTCACAATGACAATGGATTATCAGCTTGTCCTTGCAGTTGCAGTAATTATTATCGGCGCAGGGATTGCGCTAAAAGCCGGCAAAAAGTGGGGCTGGCTTATTATGGCAGGAGGCCTCTACTTTATTTACCATATCCTCAAGTATCACGGCCTTTTGTGATACTCTTTTCTTCTATATCCTGATCCTGAAGAGAGCATAAAATGTTTTGCTATCGACAGTCCTTATGCACGATTGCTTGATAGTCATCCGGGGATCGATTACTATTCGGGTTCGCTGATAGCTCCAGAGATCGGCACTATTATGCGTTTTCGTACGCATGGACAACTCTGCACTTATCCAGGACTTTTGCCTAGAGTTCATTCTTCTGGAGATAAAACACGTCTGGGTTCCATCACCAAATACATTCTTGAAAATCCCCACATAATTTCTTTTTAAAGCCCCCTATAACTCGCTACGTCATATAGCAAAATAAGATTGAAACAAACTGTAATACACCAATCGCTGTCAAGGACGACTTCTGCAAAATTTTCTTGACAACATGAAATTATTGTGATATTTGGGTTGTTCTTCAATAGGGAGGGTTAATAAAAGGAGGATTAAAAATGCTGAAACTAAGGCTAACACATGAGAATGCTTGGAAGTTCTTGGTTCTGTTCTCTATCTCTGCGGCTTGGTTTTTAACTACACCGGCTCTAGGAGTGGAGAAGACCGCCGTATGGAATGGCGGCTCTGGAAACTGGAACAGTGCGAGCAATTGGGACATTGCAGAAATCCCCAACAACAATACGGATACCTATCTTATTAATATTGACGGGGGAAAGACGGGGACTGATTCAACTGTATCGCTGAACATGAATGTTACCATTGATGGGATGACTATTGATGATGGCGATACTTTGAATCAGCTCAATTCGTATGATGTTAACGTGGCTGATGGATATACTACCAACAATGGCACGTGGAATATGAACGCCTTGAATTCTCAAACGTATCTTCGTTTCTATGGTGCATCAAGTCTATCGGGCGCCGGGCAGCTAAATATGAGCAACAGTGCCTATAACTACCTCTGGACTGACAGTAGCATGCTGACACAGTCATCAGGGCATACCATTCGAGGCGCCGGGCAAATACTGCAAAACACCGGCGGTATGATCAACCAGGGCACTATCATCGCTAACCATCCGACTCTTATGACCATAGATCCGAACAATCTCGAGTTTGCAAACCAGGGTATCTTACGTGCGGAGGGGGCTGGTGGAATTAGACTGCAGAATGGAACGTTCAGCAATACAGCTTCTGACATTGATGTACTAAACGGGTCTCAACTCACAGTTTACACTGCAACCTTAGACAATACCGGCTTATCCATCGACTTACAGGGCGATGCTCCACTCACAATATACAATTCAACAATTAACGGAGGTAATATTTCTGCCGATTCAGGAACAATCAGTTTTACCGGCGGGACTTCGACACTAAACGACGTGGCAGTAACAGGTGCAGTGAATCAAGCCACTAACGCGACTGTCGAGATACAGAACGGGATAACACATAATGGCATGTGGAGTATGAACGGCTCCCCTCTTCGTTTTAATGGCGGCTTAACTTTATTAGGCACCGGCGAGATAAATATGAGTAACAGTGCAACTAACTACATCCGGACTGACAACACAGTTTTGACCATACCATCAAGGCGGACCATTCGAGGTGCAGGGCAACTACTCTATAACACCGGCGGTATGATCAACCAGGGCACTATCATCGCTAACCAACCGACCGCTATCACAATACGTCCGAACAATCTCGGCTTCACCAATCAGGGTGTCTTACGGGCAGAGGGGACTGGTGGAATTATCCTGTATTATGGAATGTTCAGCAATACAGCTTCTGACATTGAGGTGCTAAATGGCTCTCAACTCACAGTTCAGAATTCAACCTTAAACAATACCGGCTTATCCATCGACTTGCAGGGTGATGCTCCACTCACAATATACAATTCAACAATTAACGGCGGCGATATTTCTGCCAATTCAGGAGCAATCAGTTTTACCGGCGGTACTTCGACACTAAACGACATGGTAGTAACAGGTACAGTTACTCAAGCCACTAACGCGACTGTCGAGATACAGAACGGGATAACACATAATGGCACGTGGAATATGAACGGCTCCCCTCTTCGTTTTAATGGCGGCTTAACTTTATTAGGCACCGGAGAGATAAATATGAGTAACAGTGCAAGTAACTACATCCGGACTGACAATACCGTTTTGACCATACCATCAAGTAGGACCATTCGAGGCGCAGGGCGAATACTCTATAACACCGGCGGTATGATCAACCAGGGCACTATCATCGCTAACCAACCGACCGCCATCACAATACGTCCGAACAATCTCGGCTTCTCTAATCAGGGTGTCTTACGAGCAGAGGGGACTGGTGGAATTATCCTGTATTATGGAACGTTCAGCAATACAGCCTCTGACATCGAGGTACTAAACGGCTCTCAACTCACAGTTCAGAATTCAACCTTAAACAATACTGGCTTATCCATCGACTTGCAAGGCGATGCTCCACTCACAATATACGCTTCAACAATTAACGGAGGCAATATTTCTGCCGATTCAGGAGCAATCAATTTTACCGGCGGTACTTCGACACTAAATAATGTGCCAATATCTGGTACAGTTACTCAAGCCGTTAACGCGACTGTCGAGATACAGACCGGGATAACACATAATGGCACGTGGAATATGAACGGCTCCTCTCTTCGTTTTAATGGCGGCTTAACTTTATTAGGCTCCGGAGAGATAAATATGAGTAACAGTGCGAGTAACTACATACGGACTGACAATACCGTTTTGACCATACCATCAAGTAGAACCATTCGAGGCGCAGGGCAAATACTCTATAACACCGGCGGTATGGTTAACCTGGGCACTATCATCGCTAACCAACCGACCGCTATCACAATACGTCCGAACAATCTCGAGTTTACAAATCACGGTCTCTTACGTGCAGAAGGGGCTGGTGGAATTATCCTGTATTATGGAACGTTCAGCAATACAGCTTCTGACATTGAGGTGCTAAACGGCTCTCAACTCACAGTCCAAAGTGCAACCTTAAACAATACCGGCTTATCCATCGACTTGCAAGGCGATGCTCCACTCACAATATACAGTTCAACAATTAATGGGGGCAGTATTTCTGCGGATTCGGGAGCAATTAATTTTACCGGCGCGGCATCAACCCTGAATAATGTGCCATTATCTGGCACAGTGGATCAAGCCAATGGTGCGGATGTCGAGATACAGAACGGGCTAACCCATGATGGTACGTGGAATATGAACGCACTGAATTCTACCACCTATCTTCGTTTTAATGGCGGCTTAACTTTATTAGGCACCGGAGAGATCAATATGAGTAACAGTGCGTATAACTACATCTGGACTGACAGTACCGTTTTAACCATTCCATCAAGTCGGACCATTCGAGGTGCAGGGCAAATACTCCAAAACACCGGTGGTATGATCAACCAGGGCACTATCATCGCTAACCAACCGACTGTCATGACAATCGATCCGAACAATCTAGAGTTTACTAACCAGGGTACCTTACGTGCGGAGGGAACCGGTGGAATTAAACTGCAGAATGGAACGTTCAGCAATACAGCTTCTGACATTGAAGTGCTAGACGGCTCTCAACTCACAGTTTACAGTGCAACCTTAAACAATACTGGCTTATCCATAGGATTGCATGGCGATGCTCCACTGACAATATACAGTTCAACAATTAACGGAGGTGGTATTTCTGCCGATTCAGGAGCAATCAATTTTACCGGCGGGACTTCGACACTAAACGACGTGGTCGTAACAGGTACAGTTACTCAAGCCAATTACGCGAATGTCGAGATACAGAACGGGATAACACATAATGGCACGTGGAATATGAACTCGTCGAATTATACCACCTATCTTCGTTTTAATGGCGGATTAACTTTATTAGGCACCGGAGAGATCAATATGAGTAACAGTGCAAATAATTACATCCGGACTGACAATACAGTTTTGACCATCCCATCAGGTCGAACCATTCGAGGTGCAGGGCGCATACTGAATAACACTGGTGGTATGATCAACCAGGGCACAATCATCGCCGACCAAGCGACTGCTCTAATCATAAGGCCGAACAATCTTGGATTTACAAACGAGGGAACTCTCAAGGCAACGGGAGACGGCGGAATTACCGTTAACAATTCAGCATATTTTGAGAATACAGGCAGTGTCGAGATCGGTTCCGGTAGTTCGCTTACAGCAAGCAATGATTATACTCAATCCTCAGGCAATACACTTCTTGATAATGGTTCGCTTACCGCAAGCGGCTTGGTTGCCTTGCAGGGCGGAACACTACAAGGTACAGGCACGGTCGATGGAAATGTTACAAACTATGGGGGAAGCGTTGAACCAGGTGTATCCGCAGGCATTATCACAATTAACGGCGACTATACTCAGCAAAACGCCGCAGCCCTTAACATAGAAATTGGCGGGCTTAACAAGGGCATCGACTTTGACAGCCTCTCGGTTTCTGGTAATGCCACTCTTGAAGGGTCGCTTAATGTGACTTTTTCCATTGGATTCGCGCCTTCCGCAGGGGACAGTTTTGAGATTTTAACCTATGGCTCGCGAAGTGGTTCATTTAGCAATGTCAACGTACCGAATCTCTCGGACGAACTGACTTATCACCTTATTTACACTTCCAGCGCTGCGGAGATTGTAATATCTAAATGGCAAACTGTCTATGGCTTTGTTTCGGATCGCGAAGAGTGGACTACGGGTGGTGCGCCGGTTGTCTTTAGTTTACCTGATTTCAGCTGGGAATCTGACTACCTGAAGATCATTTCCTTAACGAATACGAATACCTTCGGGTACTGGCAGAGTCCGTGGCAGGCAATTTCTGTAGATGCGGACCATCTCTATCGCGCACGGTTCAGCGTCTCGACGGATATAACGGATCAAGCGCTTGTTCCACAGATACGGCTTCGTGCAAACACATCGAACCTTCAACAGTATGATATGCTATCCATCGACAGTGCAGGGGATGGTGGTGCATCTCCCTCCGCGTCAGGCACGGATTACAACCTCTACTTTGTGCCACCGGCGAATGATACCGCCCCCTTGCTTGCATTCGATGTTCTCAACTTCAATCCCTTCGATGCGGCAGTGGCAGAACTTTCGCTGGATACGGTTACTCTTGATCGCTTTGCTCTGGATTCGCTCTCCCTGCCGACAGTTGTTCAGGATTACACGTTCGAGCTCAGCCAGGATGGATGGACAACGGGTGGCGCACCGATAGCGTTCAGTTCGCCGCAGTATATCCATTCTG